>QFNI01000069.1 GCA_003240775.1 Mesorhizobium amorphae
CTTCGACAATGTGGCGGACTACGAGGCGCTCTACGGCGACACCCAAGACGAGCGCGACCCCATCGACCTGCCGCGCGTCAAGAGCAAGCGCATGATGCCCCAAGCCATGCGCGCAAAGCTCGCGGAGATCACGGCAGAGGTCACGGGCCAAGCAGACGCGGCGACCGCCGCTGCGGCCTGACCAGGGGGCGCAGGCTGCACGAGGCAGGCTGCACACAGGCACGAGAAGGGCTCGCGGCAAGGCGGGCCCTTTTTTTCGACCGGGGCGATCGAGGGGCTCCAGGCATTCGAGATGCCTGGGCCACTCACGAAAAAACCGCCGGCACGGGAAGCGCGCCGGCGGTTTTGAGCTGATGTGCGAACCCGCTTATTCGTCGATGCCGTCGTCGGCGTCGCCGGGCCCGGTGTTCTCCAAAAACTTCTCGGCGATCAGGCCGGCGTTCTGGCGGAGCGACTTCTCGATCTCGGCAGCCGTGTCGGGGTTGTCGCGCAGGAAGGTCTTGGCGTTCTCGCGGCCCTGGCCCAGGCGCTGGGAGTTGTAGGAGAACCAGGCACCCGACTTCTCGACCACGCCGGCCTTGACGCCCAGATCGACCAGCTCGCCCGTCTTGGACACACCCTCGCCATACATGATGTCGAACTCGACCTGCTTGAAGGGCGGGGCCATCTTGTTCTTGACCACCTTCACGCGGGTGGAGTTGCCCACCACCTCGTCGCGATCCTTGACGGCGCCGATGCGGCGGATGTCGAGGCGCACGGAGGCGTAGAACTTGAGCGCGTTGCCGCCCGTCGTGGTCTCGGGCGAGCCGAACATCACGCCGATCTTCATGCGGATCTGGTTGATGAAGATCACCATGCAGTTCGAGCGCGAGATCGAGCCCGTCAGCTTGCGCAGCGCCTGGCTCATCAGGCGGGCCTGGAGGCCGGGCAGGGAATCGCCCATCTCGCCCTCGATCTCGGCGCGCGGCGTGAGCGCTGCCACCGAATCGACCACCAGCACGTCGATGGCGCCCGAGCGCACCAGCGTGTCGCAGATCTCCAGCGCCTGCTCGCCCGTGTCGGGCTGGGAGATCAGCAGGTTCTCGAGATCGACGCCGAGCTTGCGGGCATAAACGGGGTCGAGCGCGTGCTCGGCGTCCACGAAGGCGCAGATGCCGCCCTTCTTCTGGGCCTCGGCCACCGTGTGCAGCGCCAGCGTCGTCTTGCCCGAACTTTCCGGCCCGTAGATCTCGATGATGCGGCCCTTGGGCAGGCCGCCGATGCCCAATGCGATGTCGAGCCCGAGCGAGCCGGTCGAAACGGTCGGGATCTCCGCCACCTGCTCGTTGGCGCCGAGCCGCATGATCGAGCCCTTGCCGAACGCGCGCTCGATCTGTGAGAGCGCAGCATCCAGCGCCTTGGTCTTGTCCACCGACTTCTCCTCTACGAGCCGCAAATTGGCCTGAGTCATGATATCACCCCTGTGACATGAATGAAGGCCGGAGGACGACCTTCCTTGGACGCTTCATGTACCCTTTTTGTTCTCATTTTGCAAGCGCGCTAAGTGCTTCATGAGACTTAGGAATTTCTTCTTGTTCTCGGAATGTTCCGCTCTCCTCGCGGCGAAAAGAGCGCAAGGTTTTCACCACTTTCCCGCGCTTTCGCTGCCGCCCGCCTCAGCGCCCGTCGCGCGACAGGCCCTTGGCTTCGAGTTCCGCGAGATAGGCGCTCCAGCGCTCGTCCTTTTCGCGGCCGAGCGTGTCGAGATAGCGCCAGGTGAAGAGGCCGGTGTCGTGACCGTCGCCGAAGACGATGCGGATGGCGTAGTTGCCGACCGGCTCGATGCGGGCGATCGTGACTTGGCGCTTGCCTCCCACCGTCACGCGCTGCTCGGGCGAATGGCCCTGCACCTCGGCCGAGGGCGACAGCACCCTCAGCATCTCGGCGCTCAAGCGGTGGGTCTCGTGCCCGAACGCTATCGCGAGCGTCTGGCGGTCCTGGGATACGCGGATTTCGCTGGGCGGCGTCATGAGAGCTGATGTATGGGGCGCAAGTGCTAAGGGGAAGCCCCGCGCGGGCGGGCCGCACTTGAAGAATCCGCACTTCCGGCCAACATTGCCCTCATGGGCAGCCCTTCGGGCCGCCCGAGCACCGAGACCCCTTTGCTCATGAGCATGATCGACCCCTTCGGTCGCAACATCGAATATCTGCGCGTGTCGGTGACCGACCGCTGCGATTTCCGCTGCACATACTGCATGGCGGAGGACATGACGTTTCTGCCGCGCCGCGAGCTGCTCTCGCTCGAGGAGTTGGAACGCCTGTGCTCGGTGTTCATCGAAAAAGGCGTGCGCAAGCTGCGGCTGACGGGGGGCGAGCCGCTCGTCCGGCGCAACATCATGCACCTGATCGGCGAGCTCTCGCGCCATCTCGAAACCGGCGCGCTGCACGAACTGACGCTGACCACCAACGGCTCGCAGCTCGAAAAGCACGCGGCCGACCTCGCGCGCGCCGGCATTCAGCGCATCAACGTCTCGATCGACACGCTGGATGCCGAGAAGTTCCGCGCGATCACGCGGCGGGGCGACCTCGCGCAGGTGCTGCGCGGCGTGGACGCGGCCCAGGCAGCCGGCCTGCACGTCAAGATCAACGCGGTGGCGCTCAAGAACTTCAACGACACCGAGATCGCTTCCATGATGCGCTGGGCGCATGGGCGCGCAATGGACCTGACCGTGATCGAGACCATGCCCATGGGCGAGATCGACGCCGACCGCACCGACCAGTATCTGCCGCTGTCGCGCCTGCGCGCCGAGCTGGAGCGCGAGTTCACCCTGACCGACCTGCCCTTCCGCACGGGCGGGCCGGCGCGCTATGTCGCGGTCAAGGAAACCGGCGGGCGGCTCGGCTTCATCACGCCGATGACCCACAATTTCTGCGAAAGCTGCAACCGCGTCCGCGTCACCTGCACGGGCACGCTCTTCATGTGCCTGGGCCAAGACGACGCGGCCGACCTGCGCACGCCCATGCGCGTGTCGGAAGGCAACGAGCTTTTGTCTCGCGCCATCGACGAGGCCATCGGGCGCAAGCCCAAGGGCCACGACTTCGTGATCGACCGCGCGACGCGGCGCCCTTCCGTGTCCCGCCACATGAGCGTCACCGGCGGCTGAATTTCGGAGGTAGGCTCGCGCGGCGCGCGGTGATAGAGCGCGGGGCCTCACCGGAACCGAGCTTTGCCCCTTTCCCGCAACCAGCGCGGCGCGCTTTTGATGGTGGTGTCGCTCGCCGGCTTCACGGCGAACGATGCGGTCACCAAGCTCGCCGCGCAGCACATGAATGTCGGGCAGATCATGCTGCTGCGCGGCATCATCGCCACCGGCCTGATCAGCCTGCTCGCCTGGCGCGGCGGGGTGCTGCGGCTCAACCCGGAGCTTGCGCATCCGATAATCGTGCTGCGCTCGGTGGCCGAGATCGTCTCCACGGTCTGCTTTCTGTCCGCCCTGCCCCATCTGCCGCTCGCCAACATCTCGGCGGTGATGCAGTTTCTGCCGCTCGCCATCACCATGGCCGCCGCCCTCTTTCTGGGCGAGCAGGTGGGCTGGCGGCGCTGGATGGCGATCACGGCAGGGTTTGTGGGCGTGATGCTGATCGTGCAGCCCGGCGCGCACGGCTTCAACGCGTTTGCGCTTCTGGCGCTCGGCAGCGTGGGGGCTTGCGTGGTGCGCGATCTCGCGACCGCGCGCGCGCCCACCACCATCCCCTCCATGCAGATCTCCGTTCTGACCTCGGCCGGCGTGATGGCGATGGGCGGCGTGCTTGTCGTGCCCTTCGGCGGGTGGAGCCCGGTCGGGTCGTTGCAGGGCGGGCTGCTCGTGGCGGGTGCGGTGCTGATGCTGGTGGGGCACCAGTTCCTGATCGTGTCGACGCGGGGGGCCGATCTCTCCTTCGTCGCGCCCTTCCGCTATGTGGCGCTGCTGTTCGCCTTCGCGCTCGGCTTTCTCGTGTTCGGCGAGGTGCCGGATGCCTGGATGATCGCGGGCTCCGCCATCGTCGTGGTGTCGGGCATCTACCTGTTCCACCGCGAGCGGATGCGCGGGGCGAGCGTCGCGGCCGAATCCACCACCCCCTCGCTGGCCCCCGATGGGCTTTGAAGCACCCCTCCCCGCAGGCGTGGTGCTCGCGGGCGGGCTGTCGCGCCGCATGGCGGGCCTGGACAAGGCCTGCGCGCTCCTGGGCGGCGAAACGCTTCTGGAGCGCGCGCTGCGGCGTCTCTCGCCCCAGGTGGCCGGGCTTGCGGTGAACGCGAACCTGCCCCCCGAACGGCTGCCCCCGCTCGGTGGCGTGCCCGTTCTCGTCGACGTCGTGGGCGGCTTCGCGGGGCCGCTTGCGGGCGTCCATGCGGGGCTCGTCTGGGCGCGCGCGATGGGCCACCGGGAACTGGTGACGGTCGCCGTCGACACGCCCTTCTTTCCCGATGACCTGGCACGTCGCCTGAGCGGCAACGGGCTCGCGGTGGCGATGTCGGGCGGGCGGGTCCACCCCGTCTTCGCCTCTTGGCCGGTGGCGCTGGAGGAACGGCTTTCGAGCCATCTCGCACAGGGCGGCGCACGCGTGATGGGCTTCCTCGAAGACTGCGGCTTCCGGACCGAGGAATGGCCGGTCGGGGACTGCGATCCCTTCTTCAACATCAACACCCCGGCCGACCTTGCGGCAGCGGAGGCGCGCCTATGACAGCAAACCCCGGCACCCATCGCGTGTTCGGCATCACCGGCTGGAAGAATTCCGGCAAGACCACGCTGACCGAGCGGCTGGTCGCGACGCTCTGCGCGCGCGGCTGGCGGGTCTCCACCGTCAAGCACGCCCACCACGCGTTCGACATCGATCACCCCGGCACCGACAGCTTCCGCCACCGCGCGGCCGGAGCAACCGAGGTGGCCATCGTCGGCGGCAGCCGCTGGGCGCTGATGCACGAGCTGCGCGGCGAAGAAGAGCCCAGCCTGGATGCGGTCATCGCGCGGCTTTCCCCTTGCGACCTCGTTCTGGTGGAAGGCTACAAGCGCGAGGGCCACGCCAAGATCGAGGTGCGCCGGCGCGAGGCGCGCGACACGAGCCCCATGAGCCGCTTCGACCCGACGATCCAGGCGGTCGCGGCGGACCATGCGGTCGAGGGAGAGACGGTGGCGGTGTTCGGGCTCGACGCGGTGGAGGCCATCGCCGACTTTGTGGAAAAAGCCAGCGGCCTCAAGCAGTAGCGGGCTTCGGGCTCCATCTTTGCTTGATCAACTGTTGCAATCGCTTTCGCGGGGATGCCACACTTGCCCGATGCACCGCCGGGCACATATCGGCGGGGAAACCAGCCCCTCGGCCATCCCGAACGGCCAATCTCAACGGAAAGGTTCCTCATGCGACTTTCTCTCTTGCGCGCAGCTCTTGCCGCCACAGCGCTCTCGCTGTCGCTCGGCGCGGCGAACGCCCAGGAAGCGACAACGCTCAAGATCGGCACCGAAGGCGCCTACCCGCCCTTCAACGTGCTGGGCACCGACGGGCAGCTCTCGGGCTTCGACGTCGACATCGCGCGCGCGCTCTGCGACGAGATGAAGGTCACCTGCGAGTTCGTCACCCAGGACTGGGACGGCATCATCCCCGCCCTCCAGGCCGGGCGCTTCGACGCCATCATCGCGTCGATGTCGATCACCGACGAGCGCAAGCAGCAGGTGGACTTCACCAACAAATACTACAACACCCCGCCCGCCATCGCGGTGCCCAAGGATTCCAACGTCACCGACGTCTCGCCCGCGGCCCTCGCCGGCAAGTCGATCGGCGTGCAGGGCTCGACCACCCACTCGGCCTATGCGGAAGCCACCTACAAGGATTCCGAGATCCGCCTCTACCCGACCGCCGACGAATACCAGCTCGACATCGAAAACGGCCGCATCGACGCCGTGATGGACGACATCATGGTGCTCGACACCTTCCTCAAGAAGGACGCGGGCGCGGCCTGCTGCAAGCTTCTGGGCGAGATCAAGCCCGACGAGGCGATCCACGGGCCGGGTGCCGGCATCGCGGTGCGCAAGGGCGACACCGAGTTGGCCAACCGCTTCAACGCGGCCATCGACGCGATCCGCGCGAACGGCAAGTACAAGGAAATCAACGACAAGTACTTCACCTTCGACGCCTATGGCGGCTGACCGGCCCCCATTGAGCAAAGTTCCGGCAAGCGGGGCGGCATCGGCCGTCCCGCTTTCTTTGTAGCGCCGGATCCTGCGTGGAAAAGCTCGCGACCCTTCTGAGCTACGGGCCGGACGGCTGGGCGGACGAGATCCTGTCCGGCGTGGGCGTCACCGTCGCGCTCGCGCTCGCCACCTTGCCGATCGGGCTCGCGCTCGGCTTCCTCGTGGCGCTCGCCAAGCAGTCGGAGGAGCCGCTGCTTCGGCTCGGCGGCAACATCTACACCACGATCTTCCGCGGCCTGCCCGAGCTTCTGACGCTGTTTCTGGTGTTCTACGGCGCCCAGCTCGGCCTCCAGGCCGCCGTGCGGCTGGTGGTGCCGGATGCCGCCTTCGAGATCAGCCCCTTCGTCGCCGGCATGGTGGCCTTGAGCGCGATGTTCTCGTCCTATGCGAGCGAGACCTTCCTGTCCGCCTTCCGCGCCATCCCGCGCGGGCAATACGAGGGCGGCTATGCGGTGGGGCTGAGCTGGGGCCAGACCATGCGGCTCGTGGTGCTGCCCCAGCTCGTGCGGCTCGCGCTGCCGGGCCTGGGCAATCTCTGGCTGATCCTGCTCAAGGACACGGCCTGGGTGTCGGTGATCAGCCTGCCCGATATCCTGCGCCAGACCGGCGTCGCCGCGCGCATCAGCAAGGAAGCGTTTCTGTTCTACGGGCTCGCCTGCCTGATCTATCTGCTGCTCGCCATGCTGTCCTCGCTCGCCATCCGGCGCATCGAGCGCTGGGCGGGCACGGAAGCGCGCGCATGAGCGCAGCGCTCGACACCACGCCTCCCCCGCCCGCGCCCCGGCCCTGGACGGGCGCGCGCATCGCGGGCGTCTGCCTCGTCGGCTTCTGGGCGCTCGCAGGGCTGGGCTTCGCGCTCTACATGATCCTCGCCTTCAACCCCGAGCTCTTCGCGCGCTACTGGCGCAGCTATCTCTCCGGGCTCTGGGTGACGCTCGTTCTCGTTGCGCTGTCCTTCGTCTTGGGCGCGGTGCTGTCGGCACCCATCGCCTATGCGCGAAACGCCCGCTCGCGCCTGCTTTCTGTGCCGGCCTATGCCTATGTCTATTTCTTTCGCGGCTCGCCGCTGCTCGCGCAAATCTACCTGATCTATTACGGGCTGGGCTCGTTCCGTCCCTCGCTCGAAGCGCTCGGCCTCTGGACCGTCTTCCGCGAGCCGTGGAACTGCGCGCTTCTCGCACTCACGCTCAACTCCGCCGCCTACCAGACCGAGATCCTGCGTGGCGCCGTCCGGAGCGTGGCGCGCGGCCAGTGGGAGGGCGCGGCAGCCCTTGGGCTCGACCGGTGGCAGACGCTGCGCAAGGTGGTCCTGCCGCAGGCGCTGATCGTGGCGCTCAGGCCCTACGGTAACGAGATCGTGCTGCTCATCAAGGGCTCGGCCGTGGTGGCCATCATCACGGTGTTCGACCTGATGGGCGAGACGCGCCGCGCCTATTCGCGCTCCTTCGACTTCCAGACCTATCTGTGGGCGGCCATCCTCTACCTTGCGGTGGTGGAAGCCTTGCGCCATGGCGTGGAATGGATCGAGCGGCGCCTGACGCGCCACTTGCGGCGCTGACGCAAACATTAAGAGGTTTCCCATGGCGAAGACGGCATTCATCGGGCTCGGCGTGATGGGCTATCCGATGGCGGGCCACCTGGCCAAGCGCGGCGGCCACGAGGTGACCGTCTACAACCGCACCGCCGCCAAGGCCGAGGCCTGGGTAGCCGAACACGGCGGCCGCCACGCCCCGACACCCGCCGAAGCGGCCGAGGGCGCCGACTTCGTGTTCGCCTGCGTCGGCAACGACGACGACCTGCGCTCCGTCACCACCGGACCCGACGGGGCGTTTGCCGCGATGACCAAAGGCGCGGTGTTCGCCGACCACACCACGGCCTCCGCCGAGGTCGCCCGCGAGCTCGATGCCGCGGCCCGCTCGCTTGGCTTCGAATTCCTCGACGCCCCCGTCTCGGGCGGGCAGGCCGGCGCGGTGAACGGGCAGCTGACGATCATGGTGGGCGGCGAGGCTCAAGCCTTCGAGCGCACGAAGCCCGTCTTCGACGCCTATGCCAAGATGGTGGGTCTGATGGGGCCTGCGGGGTCGGGCCAGCTGACGAAGATGGTCAACCAGATCTGCATCGCGGGCCTCGTGCAGGGCCTGGCCGAGGGCCTGCATTTCAGCAAGCGCGCGGGGCTCGACGTGGCAAAGGTGGTCGACGTGATCTCCAAAGGCGCAGCCGGCTCCTGGCAGATGGAGAACCGCCACAAGACCATGGAGCGCGGCGAATACGAATTCGGCTTCGCCGTGGACTGGATGCGCAAGGACCTGGGCATCTGCCTGGAAGAAGCCGACCGCAACGGCGCGGTGCTGTCGGTCACGGCACTGGTCGACCAGTTCTACAAGGAAGTGCAATCCCTCGGCGGCGGCCGCTGGGACACCTCCTCGCTGCTCAAGCGCCTGGAACGCTAGGCGTTAGGCGCTAGGCCACAACCTCTCAGAATCCCCCTCCCCCTTGAGGGGAGGGGTAAGGGGTGGGGGTGACGCTTCAACCCGGCTCGACATTTCAAGATGATAGGCTGTTTGCGGGGTGGAGATGTCACCCCCACCCCTGACCCCTCCCCTCAAGGGGGAGGGGAAGACGGCGAGGCTCACACCCAGTCCCTAAGCCGCGTTGGACGCGGACTCCTTGTCCAACACCAGATAATCGAGCGGCAGCTCCGTCGTGTACTTGATCTGCTCCATCGCAAACGACGACGACACGTCCCGGATCTCGATCTTCGCGATCAGCCGCTTGTAGAACCCGTCATACGCCGCGATATCCGGCACCACGACCCGCAGCAGATAGTCCACGTCCCCGCTCATGCGGTAGAACTCGACCACCTCGGGAAACTCCCCGATCACCTCTGAGAAGCGGCGCAGCCATTCGTGGCTGTGGGAATTCGTGCGGATCGCCACGAACACCGTGACCCGCACATTCACCTTCACCGGGTCGAGAACGGCCACGCGGCGCTTGATGACGCCTTCCTCCTCGAGCTTCTGGATGCGCCTCCAGCACGGCGTGGTCGACAGGCCGACCTTCTTGGCGATGTCGGCCACGGCGAGCGTCGCGTCTTCCTGAAGCAGGCGCAGGATTTTTCTGTCGAGGCGGTCCATCCGAACGATCCTTGGAATGATGTTCGCAATGTGGCGGCATCCTCATGCCTTCTCAAGAAAACATTTCTCTCCATACGCGCAAACCGCAACAGATTTTTGCGCAAGCTAGCGAAGAAGCCGCTCGCGGATTGCGCTTCGGAGAACCGGCAGCACGTCTTCCTCGAACCATGGGTTGCGCTTGAGCCAGCTCGTGTTGCGCCAGGAAGGGTGCGGCAGCGGCATCATCCGGGGGCTGTCGGAGGCGTCCCAGACCGTGCGCCAGCGGGCCACCGTCTCGCCCAGCGTGCGCGCCCGGCGCTTTCCCAGGTGCCAGGCCTGGGCGTGCATCCCCACCAGCAGAAACAGATCGGCCTGCGGCATCCCCGCGAGCAGGGGCTCGCGCCAGGCGGGCGCGCATTCGCGGCGCGGGGGCAGATCGCCGCCCGCGGCGTCGAGGCCTGGAAAGCAGAAGCCCATCGGCGCGATGATGAAGTTGCCGGGCCGGAAGAACTCTTCGCGGCTGACCCCGAACCAGTCGCGCAGCCGGGCGCCCGACGCGTCGTCGAAGGGCACCCCGCTCGCATGGGCCCGCGTGCCCGGCGCCTGGCTCGCGATCACGATGCGCGCAACCGAAGACTCCGCCAGGATCGGCCGGGGTTCGTGCGGCAGGGCCGCGCCGTCCGGGGTGTCCCGGCAGATGCGACAGGCGCGGATGCGGGCGCCGAGCGCTTCGAGCGCGGTTCCGCTCAAGCTTTTGCGCTGGGGCGCGCGGAAACGGAGTCGTACCAGCGCCTTACATGCGTGCATTCATCCGGCACCGAAAGCCGCGCGGGCTTCATGAAGTCCACGGTGACGAGCCCGGTGATGTCGGCCACCGAATAGGTGTCGCCCGCCACGAACGGGCGCGACGCCAGCTCGCGGTCGAGAATCTGGAGGAATTCCAGCGCCTTGGGCTTGTTCGCCTCACCCCATTCGGGAACCTGCGGCACTTCCCACTCGCGCATGGCGGGGTGGAGGTGGCGGAAGGCAGCGCCCACCGCGGCATAGAAGCCGAGCTCGATGCGGCGCTGCCACATCTCCACTTGCGCCCGGCCGAGCGCGCCCACGCCGAACAGCGGCGGCTCGGGGTGAAGCTCCTCGAAATAGCGGCAGATGGCGATGGATTCGGTGAGCACCGTGCCGTCGTCCAGTTCCAGCACCGGCAGGCGCCGGAAGGGGTTGCGCGCGGCCAGCTCCTCGCCGCGATGCTCCATCGCGCCCATGTCCACGGGCACGAGCGGCACCTCGATGCCCTTTTCCGCCAGGAAGATGCGCACGCGGCGCGGATTGGGCGCGCGGCCCCCGTCGAACAGTTTCATAGCACTCCCAGCCTTTCTCCCAGCCGCACCAGCCATTCGCGCACCGGACCGAACTCGAGATCGGACGCGTCGCCGTTGCGCTGGCGCCATTCCTTGGGGTTCTCGAAGGTGCCGGCCCAGAGCCCGCGCTTGGCCGCGCGCGCCTCGGCCTGCTCCGCCTCGAACCCCTTGCCGTAGATCACCGCCCAGCCCGAACGCACGAGCTCGCGGTTGAGATCGATGCCGTTCGCCGTGCACGATCCCAAGAGACGGCGGTAGCGGTCGCGCTTTTCGGCCGAGCAGGAAACGCGCGCCCCATTCACCAGGGCGATCAGCTCGTCGCGCGAGCGCTCGCCGCACGGATACTGCCGGCGTTCGAGCCGGCAGACCTGGCGGAGTTCCGGCGCGTCGATGCCGACCAGGCGGTAGCGGTCGTCGCCGATGCGCAGCGTGTCGCCGTCATGGATCACGGCGTTGCCCGCATGGCTTTCGGTTTCCTGCCGGTTGAAGCGCTCGGCGATCGTGCTGAGCACGGCGAGCACGATCAGGGCGGTCACCAGATCGGTCCAGCTGAGCCGCCGCGGCGCGCGGGAACCTCGGGTCGCAGTCCGTGTCATGGCCGGGCGCTTGGTATGGGCCAAGCGCTCGGTCGGGGCTTGCCGCTTGGTATGGCAAAGAGAGTCTTAAGCATTGAACCCTAGGGTCTGGGACATCGATTTCCTGCCCTTTCCCGAAGCTCCGAATGGCGCCTGAACGCTCCGGCTCGCCCGACAAGAACATTGTGGACCGGACCCAGGCGCACCGCAACAGCGAGGTGGCCAAGACCGTCCGCCGCACGCGCGACAGGCTCTCGCAGCAGGCGGGCAGCCCCACCTACGACCGCGAGCTGCTCAAGATCCACGCGAGCGCCGTGACGGGCGCGGGCCTCGCCGTGCCCGTGCTCGTGGCCGCGGTCACGGTCGCGCTGGTGCTCGCGGGCATGGGCAAGGGCGCGCTTCTCTGGGCGCTCGTCACGCTCGCCTGCCATGCGGTGCTGCTCGTGGTGGCGAACCGGGTGAAGGGCGCGAACCTTTCGCAGTTCGACCCCGTGCGCCTGCGCCACGTGTTCCTGCTCGCCCATGGCCTGGGCGGGCTCGGCTGGGCCTATTTCGCAATCCTGCCCTGCGCGCAGTGCGGGGTGGCGCAGTTTCCCGTGATCAAGGCCACCGTGATGCTGGTGGCGATGGCCGCGACTGCGCTCATGACGCATGCGCTGCGCGGGGCGCTGTTTGCCACATTCGCGCTGCCCGTCGCGGCCTATGCGGCCTTCGGCGCCGATTACGGGCTGGTGGCGGATGCGGCGATGGCGGGCCTGCTCGTCGCCTCGCTGCCCTTCTTCGCCCATGTGGCCGGGCATCTGCACCGCTCCTCGCTGCTCGCGCTGTCGTTTCGCGGCGAAAAGGACGTGCTGATCGCCGAGCTCGAAACCGCAAGCGCCATGTCGGAGGAAGCGCGCCGGCGCGCGGAAGAGGCGAACCTCGCCAAGTCGCGCTTTCTGGCCTCCATGAGCCACGAATTGCGCACGCCGCTCAACGCCATCCTGGGCTTTTCCGAGGTGATGTCGAGCGAAGTGCTCGGCCCCATGCAGAACCCGACCTATCGCGACTACGCCCACGACATCCACCAGTCCGGCCAGCACCTGCTCGGGCTGATCAACGAGATCCTCGACCTGTCGCGCATCGAGGCGGGCCGCTACCAGCTCAACGAGGAAGCGCTGACCTTCGCCGACGTGGCCGAGGAATGCTGCCGGCTGATCGAGCTGAAGGCGCGCCACAAGGATTTGCGCATCATCCGCCAGTTCGAGGCGAACATGCCGCGCGTGCTGGCCGACGAGCGCGCGCTGCGCCAGATCGCGCTCAATCTCTTGTCCAACGCGGTGAAATTTGCGCCGTCGGGCGGCGAGATCGTGGTGCGGGTGGGGTGGACTGCGGGCGGGGGCCAGTATCTCTCCGTACGCGATTGGGGGCCGGGCATTCCGCCCGAGGAGATTCCGGTCGTGCTGTCGGTGTTCGGCCAGGGCTCGATCGCCATCAAGAGCGCCGAGCAGGGCACGGGCCTGGGCCTGCCCATCGTGCAGGGGCTGGTCAACATGCATGGCGGCGACTTCGAGCTGCGCTCCAAGCTGCGCGAAGGCACCGAAGCCATCGCCATCCTGCCCGCAAGCCGCGTGCTCGAAGCCTTGCCCGCTTTGCCCACCGAGACCGCCGCGCGTCGGCGCTAGGGCATTCCCGGTGAATCCTCGTTCACCGGAAGCGATCTAGGCCCCCTGCCCGCCGAGCGCGGCTGCTGCCCGCACCAGCCCGACCGCCGATGCACCCGCCTCGCCCGGACGGGCAAAGCCTGCGGGCAGCAACGGGTCGAGGCCGAGCTGTTCCGAAAGCGCCGCGCGCTTCGGGTCGCCGAACCCCTGCGCCAGAACGCAATGCGCCACCGCCCCTGGCGAAAGCCGTGCCACGACCGCAGCCGCAACGAACGCAGCCGCGCCGTCGAGCAGCACGGGAACATGCTCGGCGCGCGCGGCAAGAATCGCGCCCACAAGTGCGGCCGTCTCGCGCCCGCCCACCGCGGCCAGGGCCTTGAGCGGGTCCGCCTCGCGATGCCGCGCCAGTGCTTCCCCCACCGCCTGCTCCGCCCGCAGCCGGATGTGGCCCGCCGCACTGTCGAGCGCCAGCCATTCCGCCCCACCCTCGCCCGCCAGCAGCGCATGGAGCACGGCCGAGGACACTTCCGCGCCCGGCGCCCTCACCGCGCCCAGCACCAGGAGATCGGGGCTGCCCGCCACGGCCTCCATGCCGAACGCGATCGTCGCCGCACAGCCGCGCTCGTCCAGGGCCGTGGTTTCCGCGATGTCGCCCGTGGGGTGCTCAAGCGCGAGGTCGAACACCCGCAGCCCGAGGTCGAGCCCCGCGCAAAGCCGCCCGAGCGGGGCCTGGCCCGCCCCGAGTGCTGCCACCTCGTCCACTGTGGCCTGGGGCAGCACGGGCGAGACGCCGCGCCGCGCCACCCCGTGCGCGCCCGCAAACAGCACGAGGTTCGGCCGCGACACCGCCATCGCGCGCTTCTCGCGCCAGCGCCGCAGCCAGACGGCGAGCCGCACGAGGCGGTCAGCCCCACCGAGCGTTTCGGCAAACCGTGCCGCTCCCTCCCCGTCGCCCGCGGGCAGGCTTTGCGCGAGCTGGCGCGTGTCGTCGAGCGGCGAGGCAAGGGGGGCTGTCATCGCCCGCATTTATGCGGAGCGTCCCCTGCCCGCAACCGCCCTGCCCTTGCAACACACGCGCCCCCAGGCCATCTCGGGGAAGTCATGAGGTTCTGCCATCCGTGCCTGCCGTCGAATCCCCCTGCATCCTGGTTTGTGCGATCGACACGAAGACGGGCTTCTGCTTCGGCTGCGGGCGCACGCGCGGCGAGATCACCGACTGGCTCGCCATGACGCCCGAGACGCGCCGCGCGATCATGGGCGAACTGCCCGCCCGCCTCGAAACCGTGGAGCGCCGCCCGCGCCGCGAAACCCGGCGCACCCGCTTGGCGCGCGAGCGGGGCGAAGGCTGATGGCCGTGTTCTGGATCGCCATGCTGATCCTGGGCGGCGGGCTCGCCGTTCTGCTGCTGCGGGACGATGCCGGCAGCATGCTCGGCCTGTCCAACGACCAGTTCGCGGGCGTGATCGCGCTGAGCGCCCTGCTGTTCGTGATTGCGTCCGGCGTGTTCGCCCGCCGCACCCCGCTCGGCCCCGCGCTGCGCAACGTGGCGGCCTGGCTCGGCATCCTCGTTCTTCTCGTGGCGGGCTACGGGTATCGCTACGAGTTGCAGGATGTGGCGAGCCGCGTCACCGCTGGCCTCGTGCCCGGCAGTCCCTTGTCGTCGTTCGACGCGGAAGGCCGCGCATCCGTGATGGTGAACCGCGCGCTCGGCGGCCATTTCGGCACGCGCGCAACCGTCGACGGCGCTTCCATCGATTTCCTGATCGACACGGGCGCCTCCGCCACCGTGCTCAGCGTGGAGGATGCGCGGCGCGCGGGCATCGACACCGAAAGCCTCGCCTTCACCGTGCCCGTTTCCACCGCCAACGGTGTCACCACGGCCGCGCGCGCCACCGTGAGCGCTGTCACCGTGGGCTCGATCACCCGCCGCAACCTGCCCGTTCTCGTCGCCCAGCCCGGCGTGCTCGGCCAGAGCCTGCTCGGCATGAACTTCCTCGGCACCCTGTCGGGCCTCGACATCCGCGGCGACCGGATGACCCTGCGCGACTAGCGCATTCCCGAACGCAAAGCCGCTACGCACTTTCGGGGGAAATGCTCTAGCTCTCTGTTTTCGCAGCATTTCGGCACGCAAAATCGCTACGCACTTTCGGGGGAAATGCTTCAGGCGACTTCCGGCAGCCCGGCATCCTCCACCGCCTGCAGCGCGCGGAGAAGTACATCCGGGCCAGCACCCGGCCTCGGCGCTTCCTCCGACAAAATCTGCCGAAAGCGCCGCGCCCCTGGCCGGCCTGCAAACAGCCCGACCATGTGGCGCGTGACCTGGGCGAGCCGCCCGCCGCCTGCGATGTGGCGCGCGGCATAGTCGGCCATCTCCCGCACCACCTCGGCCGGGTCGGGCGCGTCCCGCGCATCGCCGTGGATGCGCCGGTCGACATCGCCCAGAAGTGCGGGCGTCTGATAGGCTGCGCGGCCGAGCATCACGGCGTCCACATGCGCGAGATGGTCGAGCGCCTCGTCGAGCGAGCCGATGCCGCCGTTGATGCCGATGAAGCGTTCGGGCAGCCGCTGCTTGAGGCGGCGGACGCGGCCGTAGTCGAGCGGCGGGATCTCGCGGTTCTCCTTGGGGCTCAGCCCCTGCAGCCACGCCTTGCGCGCATGCACCCAAAGCCCGTCGGCCCCGGCCGCGAACACCGCATCCGCCACCGCGTCGAGCGCGGTTTCCGTGTCCTGCTCGTCCACGCCGAGCCGGCATTTGACCGTCACGGGCACCGACACCGCCCCGCGCATCGCCGCGACACAGCGCGCCACAAGTGCTGGCTCGCGCATCAGACAGGCGCCGAACGCGCCCGACTGCACGCGGTCGGACGGGCAGCCCACATTGAGGTTGATCTCCCGATACCCGAACCCTTCGCCGATCCGCGCCGCCTCCGCGAGCTTCGCAGGCTCCGACCCGCCCAACTGCAGCGCCACCGGCTCTTCGGCGGGCGAGAACCCCAAGATCCGTTCCCGCTGCCCATGCAGCACCGCGTCCGCCACCACCATCTCGCTGAACAACAACGCCCTGCGCGACATCAGCCGATGAAAGAACCGGCAGTGCCGGTCCGACCAGTCGATCATCGGCGCCACCGCAAAGCGCGGCGCCCACGAAGGCGAGCCGTCACGCAAGATTCCGGGCTCTTCCAAGCGTCTCATCACACTCCCGCGCTCCCGCTCCGGGCACCATCCCCGCAGCCCCATCGCCACGGCAGCCCTTCACCGCCGCGATCCCAAACCGACCGCGCCATCGCTTCACCCCGCTATACCGCCCAAACCCGCCCGACGCGAGAAGACAAGACCGCCCCCGCCGGGGCAGAGACGTTCCAGCCCCGCCAAGCCGAAATCACCCTCATCATATAGCCCGAACTGGACGACGAGCGCTGCCGCCTGCCGTTGCGCAACGTCGAGACCCAGCGAGAAGCCCGGCCACCACATCCGGCGCGAGACGCCGCCCGACGCGTCGGAGATCACGCAAGCCCAGGCGCATCTTCCCCTACAGCACGGACGCCATCAGCGCGAACTTCACGCGGGCCACAAAGGTGCTGGGAATCGAGAACCTGCACTTCCACGATCTGCGCCACGAAGGCGTGTCCCGCTTATTCGAGATGGGCCGCTCGGTGCCGCAGGCGGCTTCGGTCTCGGGGCATCGTTCATGGTCGAGCTTGCAGATTTATGCCCACCTCCGCCACAGTGGAGACCGCTTCGCTGGGTGGAAGTGGCTGCCAAGCGTCACCGCGCCCGTGCGGCAGAAGAGCTAACGCAGAAAAAGCCCCGCCCAGCCGAAGCCGAGCGGGGCGCGTGGCACAGACGGCACACAGGCTGATGCATTCTCTCAAATGCCCTTGACGCCCACTTGACGTTTGGGAACGACGATGGCTTTCCCTATCGCAGTTCAGCACTGAAGGAGGGGACGTGGCTACTTTTCATTCGACCGTTTATCAGGACCTCAGATATGACGGCAGCAGCTTCACAACTTCCACAGTTGTTTCCAACTCGTTCACACTAGATGATGGCGACAGCGATAGCCAGACCTTTGAGTTTGGTGAGGTTGTTCTTAATGTTGGTGGAGATTTTCAATTTGTTGGAAGCTATCAAGGTGGTGTGATCATATACTACGACGGTGGCCCAGGTGATCGATTTTATTACTTGATGCAGAACGGCCAACCGAGGCCGGTAGGCGAAACCTTCACCGCCGACACCACCCCCTTCACCGTCTGCTTCCTCCCCGGCACCCTGATCGCCACCCCCTCCGGCACCGTGCCCGTCGAGACGCTCGCCATAGGCGACCTCGTGCTCACAGCCGATGGCAACGCTCAG
>QFNI01000115.1 GCA_003240775.1 Mesorhizobium amorphae
ATGACGATCGGATACGCCCTCGCCGCCGACGGCGGCCTGACCCTCTCGCGCGAATGGCGCGGTGAGCCGGATGATTGCCCGGCGGACGCCGGACCGGTCCTCACGCTGGCCGCGGACGAGAAGCTCGGCATCCACGTCTGGGACGGAAACGTCATCAAGCACGGTCCCGCCGACAAGGTTCGCCAGCATTTCGAGGTGAGCCAAGCCGCGGTCGGCGTCCACAAGCGGGAGATGGCCGAGGCGCTGAAGGAGCGCGGCGGCGCCACGCTCGAAAACATGCTGGACGTCGCGGCCGGCATGGAGGACGCGTCCGGCCTGATCGAGATCCCGGTCGGCGAGCTTACCGAGGACATGATCGAGGAGATCAACGCTTGCCTGGCGACCACCGGGCGGGCGGCGAGGCTCGCGGAGCGCCTGGCGGACATGGCGCCGAGGAGCGGGCTGGAGCCGTAATCAGATGAGCGCCGGCGGGATCGCCCGCCGGCGCCGCCGCTTCAGTGAAGGCTCGGGGCGGCCGCTTCAGGATTCCGTGGCCTGAATTACCGGTTGCCCTTGGCCCGGTTATGCGTCCTGCAGAGCATCTCGCAGTTTGCCGCGTCCGACGCCCCGCCGCGGCTCCAGGCCGCCACGTGGTCCGCCTCCATCTCCTCCCGTTTCCAGATCCGGGCCGCGTTGGCGTTCCCGGACGCGGCGCAGAGCGGGCAGTTGGAGACGCCGCGCTCCTCCGCGGCGTCGGTCTGTCGCCCGTAGACGTCGCGTTTCACGTGTTCTGAGAAGAACCGGACGTCGATCAGCCTCGGGTCCGACTCCCCGCCGAGGACGTATTCGTAGACGCCGGCCCGGTCCCGGACGGACGGATCGAAGAGCAGTTCGCCGACCCGGGTCCGCAACGCGTCGACGTCAAGATCACGATCGCCGTGCTCGCGCCAGAGCCGGTCCCAGTCAAGACCGCACATGTGCTTCTCGATCTCGGGGAAAGTCGTGTCGGCCCATTCGATGACGTTGTCAAAATGCCTCTCGAGCGCCGCCGCGTCCGGGTCGTGGCGGTGCGCCGACATATAGAACTCGATCGCGCCCTCTCCAGCCCACCTAAGAGCGGTCTCCAGATGATCCTGACGTCGGACATTGCCTCGAACGAATGCGGATCGCTTGGCGACGCGTGCGTCGCCACCGTTGCTTAGACGGCGGCGGGCGTCGGTGACGAACGGACCTGAGTAGACCGCGTTCAGGAGCTCCTGGTCGTTGAGCGGGACGCCGGCGATGTTGATGGTCCGGAACCAGTCCCGAATCTCCCTCGACGTGCCCTCGCAGACGTAGACCAGAAGCTCCGCGTTCAGGATCGTCTCCCGCTCCTCCGGGTGCAGCGATGGGAAGATGCGCGGAACCCCCTCGTTCTCGCCGATCGCGAACTGGCCCGTCACGAACCGGCCGAGGCTGGTGATCCGCTGCTGACCGTCGAGAACCTCGAGACGGTCCTGCCCGTCCTCACCGATGCCGGTCCGGTTGAAATAGATGACCCCGAGCGGATAGCCTTTCAGCACGGACTCTACCACGGCCACGTCCCTCTTGCCGTCGCCGTAGATGTAGTTGCGCTGGTATTCCGGCTGGATCACCAGCCGGCCGGCGAGCCCGTAGAGGCCCTTTCCGTCAGCCACGTCGAACTCGAAGCCCGCGGTGATCTGGCGCACGGTGATGTCGGTGCGGAGCGTGGTTCTCATGCGGCGATCCTCCGGATCAGGATGCGCGCGTAGCGCGGTTTCGGATCGCCGACCACCGTGCCGTCCTTGTCCTTGATCAGCCCGTGCGGCTTGACCGGAACCCGGTCATTGAGCCGTAGATCGTTGGCGTTCAGGATCTCGAATTGTTCGGGGCAATACTTGTCAAGGAACGAGATCGGCACCCCCATGGGGCCATCATGATCCGCCGGAATCGCGCTCGTGAACGGCACCTCGATCGCGTCGTAGTTGTCGTAGCGGTCGTAGGCCGCCTTGCCGGCCATCTTCGGGTTGAACCGCAGATTGTCGCTCGCGCTCATCAGCGGGATCGGCTGGTGGCGGCGGCCGTGGTCGATGTTGGTGAACCAGCGCACGCCCTTAACGCGGATATATTTCCGCCCCTGTTCGTCGACCCGACATCCGGCGGCTTCCAGCGGGTAATGTTCTGGGACCCTGAACTCCCGATCACCGCTGCTGATACTCGGCCCAAGCCACAGCCGGTTTACGGCGATGTGGCCGAAGACGTCCTTGTAGGTGATTGCGTTCATGTTACCGATTACCGAAAACCTTTTCCCGCCCTCCATGATCCAGGCCAGGAACTCACGGAAGATCGAGAACGGCGGGTTCGTGATCACGAAATCAGCCTCGTCGCGGAGCGCGGTGACCTCTGGCGACCGGAAATCTCCGTCACCCTCGAGGTAAGACCATTTCAGGTCGTTCATGTCGACCCGGCCGTCACCGTTCTCGTCCGCCTCCAGCACGAAGACGCGTCCGCGCGGGTCGGCGCCCTCCTCGCCGCGCATGACCGCGGCCGGCGCGTAGCTGGTGCTGATCAGCTTCTTCAGCCCGTAGAAGGCGAAGTTGGCGACGAAGAACTTGGTGAAGTTCGACCACTCCGGATCGTCGCAGGGCAGCAGGATCGTCTTGCCGCGGAAGACGTCACGGTCGAACTCGAGGTAGGCGTTCATCTCGCGTTGGATGTCGTCGAACTGGGTGTAGAACTCGTCGTTCTTGCCCGCCCGCGCTTTGGTGAGGTTCTCGTTCCTTGCCATGGTCCGCCCTTGTGAATGGTTCGTCCCATCTTACCGTAATGTCCCCCGCCCGAAAAGGAGAAACGTCGCCCTGGCCGACCCGCCGCCAGGCGCCCCCGAAAGGCCGGCCCGGCCCCGGGGCGGCGGCGCATTCCGGCGTCCAGAGCCCGCCCGGCACGTATTCGAAGACGCCCCCGGGGCTGCTGATCGCCTGGTGAGGTTGATCTTTCTTTCAGGGCTGTTCCGTGATATTTTTCTCCGAAAAGGAGCAATCTCATGGACGTTCCGGCCCAGACAGCCGTTCAGGATGCTGCCCGCGACGAGGTGAGCGCGGCCGGACCTGACCGGGCGCGACTCCTGCCTTGCCCGTTCTGCGGGGAGACCCCCCGCGTTCACGTCTCGAACGTCTTCGTCTCCTTCGTCTGCCCGCCCGGCTCAGCCTGCGACGGCTCCGGGCTCGCCGTTCTCCGCCGCGGCGTCGACGCGGAAGCGGCGGTTTCGGGATGGAACGGGCGCGTCGGCTTCCCGCCCGGTTACCGGGCTGCCGAAGGGGAGCCGCTGCCCTGCCCGTTCACCGGGAACGTCCCGCTCGTCCGGACGGGCGAGCAATACACGATCATCATGCCGGCGATGGATGATCATGGCCACCTCTTCGGGCTCGGCGCCGTTTACCGCGGCACGAGCCGCGCGGACGCGGTCGCGGCCTGGAACGTCCGGGCCGCGCATGGCGGGCAGCCGGCAAACAGGAGGA
>QFNI01000070.1 GCA_003240775.1 Mesorhizobium amorphae
CATGCTGCGGAATTTCAGGATGCGGAAGGGCTTGCTCGCATGGCCCAGGCGGCGTTGCGCGAAGAAGACGGGACCGGGGCTGTCGAGCTTGATGGCGAGCGCCACGACCACCAGCATGGGCGCGAGCAACAGCAACGCCGACAGCGCGAACATGATGTCGAAGAGGCGCTTGGCTGTGCGCTCGACCCAGACGAGCGGCGGGCTCTGCACCTGGAAGGCCGACACCCCGCCCAGGCTTTCCGCTTGGCAAGACACGACCGCGCCCGTGAAGTTGTCGAAGATCACCTTCACCGGCAAAGGCAGCATGCGGAGATCGTCGAGCAGGGCTTCGAGGCCGCTCACGGGGTCGTCGCGCCACACGATCACAACCTCCTCGATGGCGCCGGCACCCGTCGCCGAGGCGCGTCGGACAAGGGCGGGAAGCGGCGAGGCCCCGTCGAGACGTGCGACCTGGGCGATGCGCATGCCTCCGCCCCGCGCGATGCGCTCGAGATCCTCGCCCGCCATCGCCTCCGGGCAGATGAAGCAGGTGTTCTTGAGCCGCAGCCGCCCGCCGGCCACCGCGCGTCTCAGATGCCTGCGCCAGAACAGGCGCGCCCCGATCAAACCGCCGACCGACATGCCGGCGAGTGTCAGCACCGCCCCGCGCGAGAAGGTGTCGCCGAGCTTGAGGAAGAACAGCACGGTCAAGAGAAAGGCGAGCACGCCGGGCACGAGCAGCGCGATCAGCATGGACTGGTGCCGCACCGACAAAAGCTCGTGATAGCCGTAGGCGCGCAGGCAGCTCATTGCGAGCACGAACAAGGTGGCCGTGAGAAGCCCGATGCCCACATTCTGGGCGGGGTCGGCGAAAAGGCCGAAGGCTGCGAAGTGGTAGCCGACCACGCCCACCACCGAGGATGCGAGCACGATCGCGAAATCCGCGAGCGCCACCAGATGGGGCACCGTGCCGTGACTGAAGCTCGCGTGGCTCTCCACGCGGGAGCGCTGGCGGTGAAGGCGCCGTGACGGCTCTGCCGTGATCGACATCATGGGTGTCCCGAGTTGCCGAGCCCGCGAAGCGGGCATCCCCTGCGGCCGGTGCCGCCTCGATTCAGTTGAAAGGCTGGCCCGATCATGCGCGGTTGCGCTCGGCCCTCACCCAGGCCTGCTCCACCTGCCCGAACAGTGCGCGGGGATAGATCCAAGCCTTGGCGAGCATGTAGAGGGGAATGCGCAAAAGCGCGGCTGGAGGCACAATGTCTCGCCCCTCCGCACTCCAGGCGGCGGCTGTGCCGGCCAGCAGAAGTGCCGTCGCCGCCCCGGCCACGACGAGCGGAGCCAGCCCGAGCCCGGCCCAGGCAGCAGCAAGCCCCACAATGAGTGCCGCGAGCTGGACGAAGGCGAGCAGCGTCAGCGGCGGAACGAGGACGTCGAGCGTCATCGCGATCGCAGCCGGGCTGCGCGGCATCTGCCGCGTGAACAGCGCAGACAGGCAGGTGGACATCAGCGTGAGATGCCCGTTCTCCCAACGACTGCGCTGCCCGTCAGCACCCGCGCCGCTTTCGGGAAAGGCGCTGAGCACGCAGGCCGTTTCGCAGAAGAGCGGCGCATGGCCCGCGCCTGCGAGTTCCAGCCCGAGCTTCATGTCCTCGGCCAGATGCCCGTTAGCGAAACTCGCTTCCTCCACGACCTCCCAGGGCAGCGCCATGCCCGTACCCATCAACTGGCAGGGCAGGCCGAAGCGGGCGAGCCCACGTGGGCGCACGAGGTTCTTCACGCGGAACGCGAACTCCGCCACCCCGCCATTGATCGTGCCCGCCCGGTCGCGCGCGACCATGAGGTTCAGCGACTGCACAGGCCGGCCGGTTGCCGCGACGGAGCGGGCGAGCGCGTCGAGCGAGCCCGCAACGAGTTCGCAGTCCGCATCCACGAACACCACCACGGGGCACGGCGCCTGGCGAAGATGTTGCAGGCCGTAGTCGAGCGCATAGCCCTTGCCGCGTTGATCGGCGTTTCGGCGCTCGATCACTTCTGCGCCCGCTGCGCGCCCCAGCTCGGCCGTCCTGTCCGAGCAGTTATCGGCTACGACCAGCAGGCGGTCGCCTGAGCGCATCTGGGCTCTGATGAGGGCGAGCGTCCGTGTGATGCCCCTTTCCTCGTCATGGGCAGGCACGAGCACGGCCACGGGAAAGCGGGAGCCGTGCGTCGGCGCGCCCTGCGTGTGCCGCGGCAGGCTGCCGGACAAACACTCCGCGGCGAAGACCAGAACCGGCAATGCCGGAACGGCCACCAAGCCCAGAGCCATGCACCACAGCGCCCATTCCATGCCTCGACTCCAGGCAACTTCTTGCCGGGTGATGTTCGGGCGTAGGGGCGCGGTGCGACAGCCTCCCGCCCGAGCGAGCCTTCTCCCTAAAAGGGGGGATCGTGCCTCATCCCAGCCGCCGTTTGGCGGCGCCTCGCCTGCCCCGGCTACCCCTTTCTGGTGGCCCGTTAACCATTGCGGCGCCAAGCGCCGCCTTTCTAGCCTCCGCGAACAGGCATCTTCTGCGCGAAGACTCCGCAAGAAGAGCCCCATTCTCTTCGGGGGACACCATGAGTATCGCGACAATCGATTACCCTTCGGAGGCAATCGCCTCCGAGGGAGGCCGGCACTATTTTCTCAACGTTGCATTCGACCGGATCGCCTCGACCGATGTGGTGGAGATGCTCGACCGCGCCGACCCCGCAAAACCTTTCCGCTACGTTGTCACGCCGAATGCGGACCATGTGGTGCGGCTCAACCGAGAGCCGGCACTCGCAGGCTTCTACGAGGCTGCATGGCTGACGCTCTGCGACAGCAAGCCGATAGCCCTCTTCGCCCGCGCGCTGTCGCGCCCGATGCCGCTCGTGACGGGATCGGACCTGACGGTGAGCCTGTTCCGCAGCGCCATCCGCCGCGGCGACAGGATCGCCATCATCGCCGGCAACAGGGAGATCGGCGAACAGGTGCGGGCGCGCTACCCGGATGTCGACTTCCCCATCCATGTGCCCCCGATGGGTGTGCTGCACGATCCGCGCGCGCTGAACGAATGCGTAGCGTTCGCTGTGCGCGAGAAAGCACGCTTCACCTTCATCGCGGTGGGTTCGCCCCAGTCGGAAAAGATCGCCCACCTGATCGCAGCCCAGCCGGATGCGAGCGGCATCGGCCTCTGCATCGGCGCCTCGCTGGAGTTTCTGGTGGGCGCAAAGAAGCGCGCACCGCAGTGGATGCGCGCTCTCAGCCTGGAATGGCTGCACCGGATGGGATCCGACCCCAAGCGCCTGTGGCGCCGCTACGTGTTCGGCGTGGCTCCGCTGGTCGGCCTGTTCGTGAAGGAGATGCGGGGAAAGCGTGCGCCCGGCAGGCTCGCCTCAGCAGGTCGCTAGCGCAACCAGATGGCCGGCATCGCGCCAGATGATGCCGGCCAACACGTCGCCCTCACGGAAAGGCGACACATCCTCCTCAAGGCGCGCCGTGAAGCGGCCCGCCTTCCAGTCAAGGGCAACGGAAAGCGTGTGGAAGCCGAAGAGCCGGCCGCTCAGCGGATGCTGGCATTTGTAGGCGGCTTCCTTCGCGCAGAAGATGCTTTTGGCGAGCAGACCGCGCTCACGTAAGGGTTGGCGGCCAAGCCAGGCAAGCTCCTCCGCTCCGCAGATCTCGCCAAACAAATCCGCTTCGAGCGGTGTCATCTCCTCGACGTCCAGTCCGATGGCGCGGATCGCCGGGGAACGCTTGGCGAGCGCTGCGGCGGCAAGTGCGCGCGAATGGCTGATCGAGCCCACGACCCCTGCCGGCCAGACCGGGCTGCGGTCGGGTGCGGCCGGAACCGGCAGCCTCGGCAGCCCCAACTGCTCCATCGCGCGCCCTGCACAAAGGCGGCCTGCGGTGAATTCGCGCCTCCGCAACGCCACGACCTCGGGCGGCAGAGCGCGCATCTCCTGCGGATGAAGCACGCTCGGATCGGCAAGGCCGATGGCCATCGAGCAAAGCCGGATGGCCGGGTCGATCAGCCCCGCGGGAGGCGTGATCGGGGCCCGGCCGAACAGCGGGGCGTCCGCCGCCTCACGCCACATTCGGCGTCCGTGCGAAGATCGCGCGGCGGTTCTCCAGGCTCGCCCGGCGTGCCGCAGCGCGCTCCGCCACCCGGTTGAGCTGCCTGCCCTCGTCGCGCCCGCCCGCGATGTGCTGGGCGAGGCCCGCCACTGTCGGAAAGCGGAAAAGGTCGGTGATGGTGAGCGCGGGCGCAAGCCCGCTCTTCAGTTCGCGATGCATCTGCACCGCAAGCAGCGAGTGCCCCCCGAGCGCGAAGAAGTTGTCGTGGCGCCCCACCTGGGCGCGTCCCAAGATGCGCTTGAAGGCATCTGTCACGACGCGCTCCGCCTCGCTCGCGCCGGTCTCGGCGGTGGCTGGAGCGGGCGGTGCCTCCTCCTCCGCCTCGATGGGAGGCGGCAGGCGGTTGCGGTCCACCTTGGCGTTGGGCGTCAGGGGAAAGGCATCGAGCACCATCACATGGGCGGGGATCATGTATTCGGGCAAGTCGCCGTCCAGATAGGCGCGGACCTCTTCCACGCCCATGCGCCTGGAAGCACGGAGATAGGCCACGATGCGCTTGTCGCCGGGGCGGTCCTCCCGCACGCTGACCACCGCTTCGCGAACGCCCTCGATCTCCGCGATCCGCGCCTCGATCTCGCCCAGCTCGATGCGGTTGCCGCGGATCTTCACCTGGTTGTCGGTGCGCCCGATGAAATCGAGCCGCCCCTCGGCCGATAGCCGTACCAGATCGCCCGTGCGATAGATGCGCCCCGGCGCGAACGGGTTGGGAAGGAATCGCTCGGCCGTCAGTTCCGGGCGGTTGAGATAGCCACGCGCAACGCCCTCGCCGCCGATGAACAGTTCGCCCGCGACGCCCGGCGGCACCGGCTGGCGCATCCGGTCGAGCACATAGAGCTGCGTGTTCGCGATGGCCCGACCGAGCGGCGCCACATCCCCCTCGAAGGGCGTCGTGGCCGTGGAAGACCAGATCGTGGTTTCGGTGGGGCCATACATGTTCTCGACGCTGGCGCCCGTCGCCCGGTTCAGCTCGGTCAGCAGCGGCTTGCGCAGTGCTTCGCCGCCGATGAAGAGGTGGGCGACTTCGGCGAGTGCCGCGCGGTCTTCCCCGTCTCCCAGGAACATGCCCATCATCGAAGGCGTGCACTGCAGATGGGTGACACCTTCGCGACGAATGTCGGCCGCAAGCCCCTCGCCCATCGCGGTCTCCTGCACATGGGCGCCCGCCACCACCTCGGCCAGCGGGTGGAGCGCGTCGAGCACGATCTGCGAGGGCAGGCCGAAATCGATCAGGCAGGCGATCTCATCGACGCCGATGGCCTCGAGCTCGGCCGTGCGGGCAGCGGCATCGGCGGGCGTGCCGAAGAGCCCGCTATCCTCGAAATAGCGCAGGAAGGCGAATTCGAGGATGGCGTCCATCTCGTCGGGCGCGAGCGCCTGCAAATCTACTTCCATCGCATTGGAAACGCCCGCCGGCTTCTTGAAGGCGGGAAAGGCCCAGGCATATTGCTTGATGAGGGCGGCGGCACTGCGCAGATAGGCCTTCATCGGCTCACGCGCCAATTCGCGAACCTGCTCGCGGTCGCGGCCGACCAGCGTGTGCAGCATCACCGTGACCTTGTGGTCGCGTGGGTCGCGCCCGCATTCCTGAAGCGTCGCGCGGTAGATCGCGATCTTCTCTTTCAGTTCCGCGATCGACTGCCCCAGAAGATGGGTCAGGACGTTGGCGCCCATGCGGGCCGCGTCGCGATAGGTTTCGGGGTTGCCCGCCGTGGTGACCCAGACCGGAAGCTCCCGGCTCATCGGGCGCGGCTGGGTCAAGACGTCGATCGAAGCGCCATTGAGGTCGAAGGGAACGCTCTCGCCGCGCCACAGCTTCCGCACGGTTTCGATGTCGCGCAGCATGGCCGCCTTGTTGGAGGGCGGCGCGTTTTCGGGCCGCAGCACGAAGTCTTCCGGCATCCAACCCGAGGCGAAGGCGAGGCCCACGCGACCGTTGCTGAGGTTGTCCACCACGGCCCACTCCTCGGCCACTCGGGCGGGATGGTGCAGCGGCAGCACGCAGCTTCCCGCGCGAATGGCGAGGTTCTTGGTCACGGCAGCGACTGCCGCACCCGTCACCGCAGGGTTCGGATAGGGCCCGCCGAAGGCGTGGAAGTGGCGTTCGGGCGTCCAGACCGCGTTGAAGCCGTGGGTGTCGGCAAAGCGCGCGCCCTCGATCAGCGTGCGGTATTTTTCAGCGCCGACCCCATCGTCGTTGCCCCAGTAGAAAAGCGAAAAATCGATGCTGCGCGCGCGCTTGACGGCAGCGGGCCCCGCCTTCGCGCGGTCGAGCGCGCTGGCGTGGACCACCACCTTGAAGCCCCGCGCCAGCGTCCAGAAAATCTCGAGCACGGAAATGTCGAAGGAAAGGCTGGTCACCGCGAGCCAGGTTTCCTGCCGGCCCCCAACCACGCGCGGGACGCGCTCGTCCATGCCGGCGAAGAAGTTCGCGACGTTGCGGTGCTCGATCATCACGCCCTTGGGGCGGCCGGTGGAGCCCGATGTGTAGATCACATAAGCGAGGCTATCGGGCGCGCCTTCGGGCAGCGAAAGGGCGGATGCGGGCGGCTCCGCCTCCAATGCCTCGATCACGACCACAGCGGCTCCGCCGCCTGCAAAGGCATGCGCATGGTCACGGTCGGCAAGGATCAGGCGGGTGGCGCTGTCTTCCACCATGAGCGCCAAACGGTTCTCGGGAAAAGCGGGGTCGAGCGGCAGATAGGCGGCGCCCGTCTTCAGGATGGCGTAGGCGCCGACCACGAGCTCGATGCCGCGTCCCAGATGAAGCCCGACGATGGTGCCCGGCCCTGCCCCGCGTGCAACGAGGGAACGCGCCAGGCGCTCCGCGCGGCAGTCCAGCTCGCGGTAGGTGATGCTTTGTCCGCGAAAGCTGACGGCCGGAAGTTCCGGCGTCCGCTCCGCCTGCTGCGCCACGAGTGTGTGGATAGAGGCCAGGTCGTATCGGCGCGCGGTGGCGTTGAGATCGTGAAGCACGAAGCGACGCTCGGCCTCGGAAACAAGCGGCATGGCCGACAAGGGCGCCTGCCTGTCGACGCAGGCGACCGCGAGCGCCAGGCGCGTAGCGATCTCATGCGCGCGCTCAGCCGACACCCGGCCGGAATCGTAGACCAGCCGGCTCTCGCGCCCGAGCACGAACGAAAGCGCGCAGCCTTCGATGCCGCTCGCATCGCCTTCAGCCGCAAGCCGGATGCCGACCGACAGACGTGGCGCGACGAGCTGCGGTGTGCGCTCGACGAGATCGAGGGCATAGGAAAGACGTGCGCGCAGATCGGCCAGGGAGGCCACTGCATCGGCCAGGAACTGCCCGGCGGGCTGGTCGCCATCGGCCTCCACACGGCAGGGCACGGACGGCGCGAAATAGCCGGGATGAGCAGCACAGAAGCCCGCGAGCTCGTCGCTCACGAACGCCACGTCGAAAGCCGGCCGGTCGGCGAGCCGCGCAAGAAACGCCAGCACCAGCGCCGCCCGGTCCTGGGCATTCAGACCGGCGGGAAAAGCGAGCGCCACCGAAGCGGTCTCGCCTCCGCCGTCCGCCGCGACGCCTGCTAACTCAAGGTCTTCAGCGCGCGCCAAGCTGCGGCGGAACACGGGCTCATGGGGCATGACGCGCGACAGGGCCTCGTCGAGCCGGAGCCGCGCGTCCTCATCAAGAACCGGCAGCTGATCGCCGACGCGAGCCAGTTCCGTGAGCGGCGTTGCACCCTCTACCAGCACGGCCCCGTCCGCGGCAGCCACCACCAGTCCCGTCCCCTGCACCCCGAGCACCTCGCCGGGCACCCCGCCTGCCGGGCACCCCAGCACGGAAAGTGCCGTCACCGTCACCGGCCCGGCGGCCGTCAGAATCTTGGGTGAGGTCAGCGGATTGGCGTAGCCCTCGCCGAAGGTGAGCGCCCGCACCAGGCGCGACAGTGTTTCGGCACGATCCGCAAAGTTGAGGGTGCCAGCCGCGCTGGGACGGGCACGTCGGGCGTAGTATGTCCGCTGTGACAGATCCTGCCTGCGGCAGTGAAGTGTGCCGCGGCCGATGTCGCGGACGAGTTCCTCGAAGCTCTCCACTCCTGCTTCCAGGCATTTCGTGTTGAGGCTGAACGCGGTGTCGTCGGCGCTGACGTCGATCGCGCGCGAGGCATGCACATCGCCCTCGTCCACGCCGACCGTGATCGCATGCCAGGAAACGCCGTGCGTAGTCCTGCCCTCGATCAGGCTCCAGGCCGGCGTGTTCAGCCCCGCGCGCTCCGGCAACGGGCCGTCGTGGAAGTTGATCGCGCCGCGCCGCGCGCGGCCGCTCGCGCTTTCGGGCACCATGCGCAGATTGGCCATGCTGAAGAGCCAGTCATATTCAAAGGCTGCAAGCTTCGCCGCCCAATCGCCTAAGCCATCGATGAGAGGGATGTCGCGCGCCAGCGCCCAGCGCTTCACAGCCTCGCTTTCCGTCACGATCGCTGCGATCCGCGCTTCCTCGCGCAAGAGGATCGCCGCGCATTGCGTCAGAAGCGCGTTGTCGCCGACAAGCAGGGTGCTCTGGTTCTTCATGGGATCGGACCCGCGGGAATTGGCTGTGTTGCCCGAGAAGACAAGCGCCCCCGGCCCCGGTCAATTTCCGCGTTTTGCTTCCATCGGATGAGGAATGCGCAGTCGCAGGCGGCAATGCTTGCGACGCTACCCAATTCGGCGTGTTGATCGCGCCGGGCCCTACCCCAAAGGATGAGTTGTGCTGGTTTGCCCGCGCGGACCAAATCCCATCACGGGGAAGCCTTCCCGGGAGATTTCTCCGGGTTGGCAGGCGTGGCGGGCCAAGCACCAGATGGCTCGGCGGATGCAGCATCCCCGCTCTTTCGTTCCAATCACGGCGACCGGCGGGACCCCATGCTCGACAACACCAATGGCAGCAGCCCCAGCGACATCGCCATCGTCGGCATGGCCCTGCGCGTTCCCGGCGCGCGCAACGTGGACGACTTCTGGCAGAACCTCCGCTCGGGCACGGAATCGATCCGCGATCTCTCGGAAGAAGAGCTCGCCGCGAGCGGCGAGGCGCCCGAGCGCCTCCATCATCCCCACTATGTCGCGCGCACGGCCGAACTGCCGGGCATGGAGATGTTCGACGCCGAGTTCTTCGGCCTGAGCCCCAAGGAAGCCGCGGTGATGGACCCCCAGCACCGCCATTTCCTGGAATGCGCGTGGGAGGCGATGGAGGATGCCGGCCGCATGCCCGAGACAGGCGGGCCGGTCGGCGTGTTCGCGGGCTGCGGCATGGGCAGCTACTTCTATTTCAACGTGTGCTCGAACCGCGCGCTGGTCGACCAGGTCGGCATGTTTCTCCTGCGCCATACCGGCAACGACAAGGATTTCCTGTCCACTCGCGCATCCTTCACCTTCGATCTGCGCGGTCCGAGCGTGGGCGTGCAAACGGCGTGCTCCACCTCGCTGGTCGCCATCCATTACGCCTGCCAGAGCCTGCTCAACGGCGAATGCGACATGGCGCTGGCCGGCGGGGTGACGATCGAACTGCCCCATCGCCGCGGCTACATCTTCCAGGAAGGCGAGATCCTCGCGCCCGACGGACGCTGCCGTCCTTTCGACCACCGCGCGGCGGGCACCGTGTTCGGCAGCGGCGTAGGCCTCGTGGCGCTGCGCCGGCTCAGCGACGCACTGGCAGACGGCGACCACATCCATGCAGTGATCAAGGCCACCGCCATCAACAACGACGGCGGCTCGAAGGCCGGCTATCTCGCGCCCAGCCTCGACGGCCAGGCCGAGGCCATCGTGGAGGCACAGGGGCTCGCCGGCATCGCGGCCGACACGATCGGCTATGTGGAATGCCACGGCACCGGCACGGCCATCGGCGATCCCATCGAGATCGAGGCGCTCACCCAGGCCTTCCGCCAGAGCACGGACCGGCGCGGCTTCTGCCTCGTGGGCTCGGTCAAATCCAACATCGGCCACCTGGACACGGCGGCAGGCGTGGTCGGCGTGATCAAGGCGGCACTCGCGGTGAAGCATGGCGAGATCCCGCCCACGCTCGGCTTCGAGCGCGCCAACCCGGCCATCGATTTTGCGGCGAGCCCCTTTTCTGTGTGCAGCAGGCTCACGGACTGGCCAGCACTCGGGGGGCGCCGCCGCGCGGCCGTCAACTCGCTCGGCGTCGGCGGCACCAACGCCCATGCCATTCTGGAGCAGGCCCCCTTCCGCCCCGGCGGTGAGCGGCACGCACCCGATGCTCCCGTTCTCCTCACGCTTTCGGCACGCCAGCCGGCCGGGCTCGACCAGGCGGCCGACACGCTGTCGCGCTGGCTCGCCAATCGCTCGGGTGCGCGCCTCGAAGACGTGGCTTTCTCGCTGTGGAACGGCCGACGCCGCTTCGACCACACCCGCGTGGTGGCCGTGCGCGACCGGGCGGACGCCATCGCGGCTCTCCTCGACAAGAAGCGCGCGCAGGCGCAAGCGAAGCGCGATCCGGCGTCGGGTGCGGTGTTCATGTTTCCCGGCGGCGGCGCACAGCATCACGCCATGGCAGAAGGCCTCTATCGCCGCGACCCCTTCTTCCGCGCGGTGGTGGACGAAGGTCTCGGTTACCTCCCGGATGAGGCGGCATCCGAAATCCGCGGTGCCTGGCTGGGCGAGGATGCGAAAGCGGACCGTTCCGACCCCTTGCTGCGCCCCTCGGTGCAGCTTCCGGCCATCCTGATCGTGGAAGTCGCAGTTGCGCGGATGTGGATGCGCGCGGGCGTGGCGCCCGCTGCCCTGATCGGTCACTCCATGGGCGAGAACGCCGCGGCCTGCATCGCCGGCGTGTTCGATTTCGCGGATGCCGTGCGCCTCGTGCGGCTGCGCGGCGAACTCTTCGACACGATCCCGCGCGGCGGAATGCTCGGCGTGCCGCTTTCGGCCGAGGAGCTTCGGGCGATCCTGCCCCCTGCCCTCGACATCGCCTCGCTCAACGCGCCAAGCCTCTCCGTCGTGTCGGGGCGTGACGCCGATCTGTCGGACTTCGCAGTCGCCTTGGAGGCGAAGGGCATCACCGCCACCCGCATCCCGATCGACATCGCGGCTCACTCCCGGATGCTCGACGCGATCCTGCCGCGCTGGGAAGCGTTCCTGCGCTCGCTCACCTTGCGCGCGCCGCGCATTCCCATCGTGTCCAACCTGTCGGGCGAGTGGCTAACCGCGGCCCAAGCGACCGACCCGCTCTACTGGGTGCGCCACCTGCGCTCCACCGTGCGCTGGGCGGACGGGATGGCGAAGCTGATGGCCGATCCCACGCGCGTCTACATCGATGTCGGCCCAGGCAAGGTCGCAAGCTCGCTCGCCAAGGCGCAAGGCGTCCCCACGATGGGTGATCGGGTGATCAACAGCCTGCCCCACCCCGACGAGAAGGGAGACGAGGACCTCCACATCCTCGCGGCCTTCGGGCGCGCGGCCCTTTCCGGCCTGCCGGTCGAGCTTTCGCTGCTTTGGGGGGGAGGCGAGGCGCAGCGCCAGAGCCTTCCCACCTACTCTTTCCAGCACAAGCGCTTCTTCATCGAGCCCGCGCGCGACACCGGCGCTGCGGACGCAGCCCCCGTGCTCGCACGTCGGCCCGACATGGCGCGCTGGGGCTATCGCCCGGTCTGGAAGCAGTCGCTGCCAGACTACGAGGCCGGCTGCGAGGCGGCAACGCGTTCCTGGCTGGTGTTCCTGGACGAGGCAGGCATCGGCAACGCCTTCGTCGCAAGGCTGAAAGGCGCAAACCACGAGGTGACCACCGTTTCGCGTGGCGACGCCTTCCGCCGCCGCGCGGGCGACGACTACGCGCTCTGCCCAGAACTCGGCGCAGCAGGCTACCAAGCCCTCGTGGCGGGCCTCGTGGCCGATGGCCGGCTGCCCCAGCGCGTGCTCCACCTCTGGCTCGCGGGTGCGGGCAGCACGGCGCGCGCCGGCTCCGACCCGTTTCACCAAAACCTCGACTGCGGCTTTCACAGCCTGTTTCACTTGGCCAACGCGCTGGGGGATGCCGAGCCCGCCGACCCCATCCACTTCACGGTGGTGACGGACGGCATGCACCGCGTGGGCAGCGAACCCCTGCCCTACCCGGAAAAGGCCACGGTGCTCGGGCCGGCACTCGTGCTGCCGCGCGAGATGCGCGGCGCGAGCGTTCGGGTGATCGACCTCGACGCATCCGGAGTTCAGCAGCCGACCAGCCGATGGATGCCCTCCAGGGCGGCAACGCCCGCCGGGGATCTGGAGATGCTCTGGCAGGACGCGGTGGGCGAGCCCGGCTCGGAGATCGTCGCCTATCGCCAGAAAAAGCGCTGGACCCGCTCGCACAAGCCTTTCGCGCTGGACGAGGCTCTCGCAGAGCACGCCCCGATCCGGCACGGCGGCACCTACCTCTTCACGGGCGGTCTGGGCGATCTCGCGGCCTCGCTGGCAGGAGACCTCGCCACACGTTTCGACGCGAAGCTCGTTCTCGTCGGCCGCGCCAAGCTTCCGCCTCGCGAGGCGTGGCTGGCGCATCTACGCCAGCACGCGCAAGACGCGGTTTCGCGTGGGATCGAGACGATCCTCGGGCTCGAAGCCAAGGGCGCTGACGTGCTCTACTGCCGTGCCGACGTCACCAACCAGCAGGAGATGGAGGCCGCGGTCGCGAGCGCGCTTGCTCGCTTCGGGCGGATCGACGGGGCCTTCCACACGGCTGGCCGCGTGGACGACGCGCTCATGCAGGGCAAGGCAGTTGAGCGCATGGAAGCGGTGCTCGCGCCCAAGCTCGTCGGCACCCGCGTGCTCGACGCGGTTCTCCAAGGCACCGAAGCCGCGTTCCTCGTTCTCTTCTCCTCGACCAGCACGATCACGGCGCCCGCCGGCCAAGTGGATTACGTCGCGGCCAACGCCTATCTCAACGCCTTCGCAGACAGCCGCAGCCGCCGAACGGTGTCGCTTCACTGGGGCATCTGGGACGAAACCGGCTTGGCCGCGCGCGGCACAGGCAGCAAGAAGCGCGAAGCGAGCATCGCCGAAGGCCCAGCCGCTGGCCCCTTCTTCACGCACTGGGCTTGCGACGGCGAGGATGGCTCGATCTGGCTGCAAGCTGTGATCGCCCCCTCCACCCACTGGATGCTGGACGAGCACCGCCTCGTTTCGGGCGAGGCGGTGCTGCCGGGCACGGCCTATCTCGAACTGATCGCCCAGGCCGCGCGCGAGCACGGCATCGGTGCCGTCGAGATTCGCGATCTCGTGTTCCTGAAGCCGCTTCTCGTGGCGGATGGGGCCGGCACCACGCTTCAACTGTCGGTGCAGCGCTCGGGCGCAGGCTGGCGCATCGCCATCCGCGCAGGCGAGCCGGGCCGCTGGGCGCGTCACGCGGAAGCGGAGATCGCAGCCCTTTCGGAGGCGGCATCCCGCATCGACACGGATGCGCTCGCGCGCCGCCTGCCCGCGCCAGTGTCAGCAGCCGGGGGCGAAGCCCTAACCTCCGCGCAGGAGCATCACATCCGCTTCGGCGCACGCTGGCGCACACTGCGCGCAGCCGCTTTCGGCGACACGGAAGCGCTCGCGACCCTCAGCCTCGATCCCGCCCATTGCGCGGACATCGCGATGGGGATTCTCACCCATCCCGCCCTGCTCGACATCGCGACGGGCTTCGCCATGCCCCTGGTCGAGGCCTTCCGCTCGGCGGACGTGCTTTGGGCGCCAGCCTCCTATGGCGTGGTGCGTCTTCACGCGCCCCTGCCCGAGCGCGTCGTCAGCCATATCCGGCTTGTCGCCGGCCATGATTTCGGCCCCGATTATGCGGCTTTCGACATCACGATCGCCGATGCATCGGGCCGCGTCGTCTTCGAGGCCGAGCGTTTCCTGATGAAGAAGCTGGCAGACGACAGCGCGTTCGCGCAGGCCAGCCAGCGCCCGGCTGCCCGCACATCCGGACCCGAGCAGGCCGCGACACCCGCCATGCTGCGGCTGGCGGCCCAGGTGCGCCAGGGCATCCGCCCGGCCGAGGGCCTGGACGCGCTCCTGCGCGCGCTCGGCTCGGGGCTTTCGCAGCCGGTGGTCAGCTCGCTCGATCTCGACGCGCTGGTGGCTGCCGCAGCCGCAGTTCCCGAAACCTCCAGCGAGGCGGTTGCAGCCTTCGAACGCCCCGACAGCGGCGCGGATTTCGTGGCTGCACGCGACCCCGTGGAAGCCAAGCTCGCAGGCTTCTGGCAGGAGCTCCTTGGCGTTTCGCGGGTCGGGGTGGACGACAGCTTCTTCGATCTCGGCGGCCATTCGCTGATCGCGGTGCGCCTGTTCCGCATGATCAAGAAGGAGTTCGGCCTCGACCTGCCGATCTCCACTCTGTTCGCCGCCCCCACGGTCGCCCAATGCGCCGCCGTGCTGCGCGAGCAGGCCCCGGCAATCGCAGGCGATGCGGACATGGCAGCGCCCGCTGTTGCCCCCGCCCGCCACGTGCACCTGACGGTGATGCACCCCGGCCGAAAGCCGGATGCCGTGCCGCTCTTCGTCTGCGCGGGCATGTTCGGCAACATCCTCAACCTGCGCCACTTGGCACTTCATCTCGGCGAAGACCGCCCCGTCTATGGCCTTCAGGCCCGTGGCCTGTTCGGCGACATGGCTCCGCACGAGACCTTCGAGGAGATGGCTGCCGACTATCTGGCCGAGATTCGCGCCGTGCGCGCGCATGGTCCCTATCTTCTCGCCGGCTATTCGGGTGGCGGCATCACGGCTTTCGAGATGGCACGGCAGCTTTCAGCCGATGGTGAGGACGTGCCTCTCGTTGTCATGCTCGACACGCCCCAGCCCACCCAGCGGCCGCTGAGCCTGGCCGACAAGCTCAGCATGAAGACGCAGGATTTGCGCCGCCAGCGGCTCGGCTATCTCAACAGCTGGCTGAAGGAGCGCGCGGCCTGGAGCGCCGAATTGCGCCGCAAGCGCGAAGCGGCCGAGGCCACTGCCGACACTCCGCCCGATGCCTTCAGCAACGACCGCATCGAGGGCGCTTTCCGCCGCGCGCTCGGCCGCTACACCGTGCCTGCGGCCGCCTGGCCCGTCACCGTCTATCGCCCTCAGCCGCTCGTGCATTATCGGCTGAGCGGTGGGCGCCGGCTGATGGCCAATCGCGACATGATCCTCGACGACAACGGCTGGGGCGCCCATGTGCACAGCCTGGAAACAGTCGAGGTGCCCGGCGATCACGACACGATGGTGCTCGAGCCTCATGTGCGGGTGCTCGCCGGCAACATGCGCCAAGCTCTCGTCGCGGCCCTTTCGCCCACCTCCCCAGCAGTCTCCCAGCGAAGCGAGAAACAGACCCAGCTGGTCGCCGGATGAGCGGCATACGCACCCCCCTCACCCGCGCGGGAGCCTTTCGATGGCGATGACGGTTTCCGAGCGCAGGCTGGGTCCGGCGGATGCGCCCGCCGGACCCAGCCTGCGCTCGCGCATCCTCCAGGCGGCCGGCTGGTCCATGACGGCCTATGCCTGCGGCTACGTGCTGCGCTTCGCTTCGAGCCTCATCATGACGCGCCTTCTGGTGCCCGAGATGTTCGGCGTGATGGCGGTGGCGACCATCGTGCAGGTGGTCGCTTCCATGCTGTGCGATGTGGGCCTGCGCCAGGCGGTAATCCAGAACAAGCGCGGCGACGACCCGCTCTTCCTCGACACGGCCTGGACGCTGCAGATCATCCGTGGCGGCGTGATCTGGGTCGCCTGCTTGGTCTGCGCGGGCGCGATCTTCTGGGGGGCCGCCACCGGCTGGTTCGCACCGGGCTCGGTCTATGCCGACGGCGAGCTTCCCGCGATCATCGCGGTCATGGCGCTGTCGGCCGTGATCCTCGGCTTCCAGTCCACCAAGTCGATGTCATCCGACCGCCACCTCAACCAGAAGGGGTTGGCCGTCGTAGAGCTCGGCGGCAACGCGTCGGGCCTCGCAGTGGCCGTCATCGTCGGAATCCTCACCCATTCCATCTGGTCCTTCGTGGTGTCGAACCTCTTTGCGGCCTTCGTCACGGTGGCGCTCACGCACTGGTATCTGCCAGGTGCCGCCAACCGTCTGCGCATGGATCGCGGCCTCGCATGGGAGCTGATCCGCTTCGGCCGCTGGATTCTCGTTTCCTCGCTCTTCACCGTTCTCGCCGCCAACGGCGACCGCATCATGCTCGCCGGCTGGACCGATCCTGCGACGCTCGGCCTCTACGTGCTCGCATTCAACCTCGTTCTGATGATCGAGGGCGGTGGGGGACGGCTTTTCTGGTCGGTCGCCACCTCCGCCTTCAGCCGCATCGCGCATGAGAGGCCGGAGGCGATCCGCACTGCCTATTACCGCTGCCGACTGCCCTTCGATTGCGTCTTCGTGGGGGGTGCAGGCTTTCTCTTCTCAGGCGGCGAGGCCATCGTCACGATCCTCTACGACGACCGCTACGTCCACGCCGGCGCGATGCTTCAGATCCTGTCCTTCAGCCTGCTTCTTTCGCGCTTCGGCTTGGCCAGTGCCTTGTTCCTGGCGCTTGGCGAGCCACAGAATCTCGGCCTCATAGCCGGCATCAAGACGGCGGCGCTCTTTCTCTCCGCCACGATCGCAAACACTCTGTTCGGCTTCGAAGCAGCCCTTTGGGCCATCGCGCTGCACGGTGGTCACCCCGAGGCGTTTGGCGCTCATCTCGTGGATGATGGCGGGCATGTTGGCCTCAGGCGGAACGATCACGTCGTCGAGCG
>QFNI01000116.1 GCA_003240775.1 Mesorhizobium amorphae
ACGGAGCTGGCCCGCAAGGCGCTCGCGAACCTCTGGCGGGAGCGCGCGGCCGAGCGCGGCCTGCCGGAGCCGGCCGACCTGTCCGGGTCGTGCAAGTTCTCGTCGCTGCTCCTGTCCGAAGTGTTCGGCCTGGAGATGAGGGGGAACGAGGACCATCAGTTCTGCGTCGGCCCGGGCGGGGAGATCGTGGACCTGAACGCGAACGAGCCGGACGTGCGGGCGCTCGCCGACCCGTATCGGCACGACTCCTCGTTCTGGATGAGTCCGGATCACGCCGAGTCCCTGGAGAGCTGCCGGCGACGCGTCGCGAGCTGGGCGGTCAGGCTCCGGGCGGAGATCGCCGCCGCGGAAGCGACGTTCGGCGCGGAGGGGCCGTGACCCCTCCCGCCGGCCCGCTCAGGGGGCGGGGCCGCCGCCGACGTCACGACCGCTTCCCTCGAGCCGCGCCTCATGATAAGGTTGGGCCCGTAACTGGGTTCGCTGACCCGTTCAGGGAAAGGGGAGACATGATGAGCAAGGGCGACGCCGCGGACATGAACGCCTTCCAGGACCGGGTCGCCGCCTGGGTGGCCTCGACCTTCGGGGAGGCGTCGCTCACCGACCCGGCCGAGCGCGCCCGGCGCGTGCTCGAGGAGGCGGCGGAGCTGGCGCAGGCCGTGGGGCTGGACGGTCGTGACGCGAGGATGATCCTGGAGGACGTCTACGCCCGGGAGCCGGGGGTCGCCGGCCAGGAGGTCGGCGGCCTGGCAAACACGCTCGGCGCGCTCTGCGCGGGGCTCGGGATCAGCCTGGCGGCCGAGGCGGACCGGGAAATGACCCGGATCGAGCATCCGGACGTGGTCGCCAAGTGCCGCCGCAAGAACGCGGACAAGGCCGCGCGCGGCGTCTCCTCCGGGGCCCGCCGCAACCTGATCGTCTTCGGGGACACGCTTTACGAGCTGACGCAGGCTTACGCGGAGGGGGTGATCGCCTTCCGGGGCGGCGTCACCCGTTTCGATTCGCCCCCCTACCCGGAAGGGTCGGAGGACGCTGACCGGTGGATGACCGGGTTCTCCAACGCCGAGGAGTGGGATCATTTCCTTCCCGACGGGACGGACGCGCTCGCGATCATTCCGGACGGGCGCGAGATCCGGGCCCCGGAGCCGGGCGCTGACCCCTCGCCGGCGTGACAGGCCCCGTCAGCCCGCTCGCGCCTGACCGTCGCCGACAAGGGCCGTGACCCCTCCCGCCGGGCCCGCTCAGGGCGCGGGCGAATCGTCTGCCGAGAGGCCGCGAAGCGCGGCGCGCAGGTCGTCCGGGGAGAGGCCGCGACGGATGGCGCCGACGGCGATCGCCTCCTCCGGCCCGCGCGCGAACATCTGCACGGAAGCGAAATAGGCCGGGTCGGCCTCATCACCCTCGTTGACGGCGTTGACGGGCCTGACCGTGAACCGGCCGTCGCCTCGATCCCGGATGACCATCCCGTGCTCGTCCCCGAACCTCACGGCGTCCTCGGCGCTCGCGCCGCGCGCGATCCCGAGAAGCTCCGCGGCCGGGACCGGGTCCTCCATCGCGTCGTCGCGGAAGCTGACCGCGCGGGTCACCCGCTCCAGCATGTCCGCGTAACGCGGCGAGGCCGCCTCGGCGGCGACGAGCCGGTGGAACTCGTCGGTCAGGACGTGGCCGCGAAGCACCCTCTTGCCGTCCGCGCGGGAAACGAAGAACTCGTAGAGGATCGCGTCGGAACCAGGTTCGAGCCGGTCCTGGTGCTCGTGAAAGAACGCCTGCGCGGCGTGATTGAAATTGCGCAGGTCAGCGTGCCGGAGATCCCCCTCCGGCCATTCCCGGCCGTTGCAGCGGGTCGTCTCCCGCGCCCGGACGTAAAACGACCGCTGCGTCGGGGAGGAGACGTTCCCGGTCCCGAGATAGCCCGTGCGCGGATCGTTGATCGCCTTGTCGAACGCGGCGTCCCCGGTCATGGAGACGCGCTCGTCCATGCCGCCCGCCAGGTTGATGTCACGCAGCTCTTCGTGGGTGCGGGACCTCAGGAAGATGGCGGTGAGGCGGCCGGTCACGGGGTCGGCTCCCGTGACGGGCCGACGGCGATCTCCCTGAGGTCGTCGCCCGGGGAGGACGCGTATACGGGGAGCCAGCCGTTCGCGACCTCGATCGCAGGGTCCGCCGTCGGGCGCAGATCCTCGATCAGAGGCTCCCCGCTGTCATACGAGCCCTCGGAGCTCACCGAGGAGACGGCCCAGACGTCGTCCGCGAGCCTGGTGATGACGAACCCCTTCTCCTGGTCGGAGAAGGCGCACGCCATCACGGCCGCGGTCTCGCGCGAATCGACGATGCGGACGCTGCGGGAGATGTTGGAGAGGTTCCTGCACTCCCGGAACGCCTCGAAATCCTCCCGGCTCGTGATCGTCGCGGACTGATCCGCGCGCTCCCCCTCGATCGTCGGGAAGACGGTCGCGTGGCCGCCGTCGTCGAGCATGAAGTTAAGGGCGATCCTGATGGTCATCGGCTGCCTCTTCGGTTGATGTTCGTCTGAACATGAGGGAAAACCCGGAAAGACGCAACGCCCCTCCGGGCCGCTCAGGGGGCGGGCTCGTCCGCGGGCGACGCCGGCCCCGGCGCGAGCCGCACCGTCGGCAGCGAGCGCGCCTCCGCCATGAGGTCCTCCGCGACGTCGAGCAGCGGCCCGTCCTCCTCGCAGAGGGAGAGGATCTCCTCGCGGGTCATTTTCGGGTCCAGCGAGACGTCGCCGAACCCCAGGGCCTCCTCCGCGTCCGGGAACAGGGCGATCGCCCTGCCGCGCAGCTCCGAGGCGGGGAAGTCGCCCGTCACGTCGCGGATGATCTGCCCGTCGGCCGTGTCGTGAACCGACCAGACGTGCCACACGCCCGGGAGGATGACCTCCCCGTCCTCGTCCTCCAGCCACGGCTCGGCGTTGTCGAGAATCGCCGCGAAGCCGCCGCCGTGCGCCTCCACGGCGGCCAGCGCGTGAAGGTGGCAGCCGCCGCGAAGCCAGAAGCTGTCGCGGCCCTCGAGCGGGGATTCGCGCTCCTCGCTCGCCTCCGGTTGCCGGGAGACGGCGTCCGTGAAGCTGTCTTGAAGCCGCATCCCCGTCACCCCTCGTGAGTCACCCCCCGACGCTACGCGAGGCGGGCGGAAACGGCAACCCTCCCGATCATGGCCGGGCCTTTATCGAATCGGACGAACGTGGCATGATGGGGGCGAGCCCGAGAAGGAGGACGCGACATGAGCATGACGACGAGCCGCGACGACGCGGAAATCACCGACCAGGCCGGGAAGGCGGCCGCGCGGACGATGACCGATGAGGAGCGCCGCGCCCAGGCGGTCAGCTTCGCGTTCGGGAACGCGTCCTTCGACAACCACCTGGTCACCCGGGAGATGGTCGAGAGGGCCTATGACAATGCCGCCGC
>QFNI01000117.1 GCA_003240775.1 Mesorhizobium amorphae
GAAGGTCGAATCGCTGGGCTCCGCCTGGAAGCTGGAAAAGCAGGAAGACGTCGACAAGCTGAAGGCGCGCTTCCCGGACGTCGAGCTGAACGTGGGCGACGAGGTCCAGTTCGCGAAATACGCGTCGCCGGAAGCGGACAATTCCCCGGCCCCGTGATCGCCGCATCATGGTGATCCCCACAGGAGCCGGCCTTCCGGGGCCGGCTTCCGCGTCTTCAGGGCGGTAAGTTGACGAAAATGATTCACGGGTGAATCATTTTCGTCAACTTAACCGGTCATGTATACCGGCACGGAGACCACGAAGGGTTAACGGCGGGTCCGACCCGGTGATCATGGGCGCGCTCGGCATCAAGGCGTCGCAGAGCCGCGGGATCATCAACCCTTGCGGGGGCGGGATCGACGTGGCGCCGCCAGATTCGGGACGGGCCCGGCAGCTCGCGCTGTCACTACTGGGGCGCGAGGAGGAGGCGTAAGACGCGGAAGGCGGATACCGCCGGCACCGCGAAAGATCATGCCCGGCCTGTTCCGGGCGTCAGACGAGATTTGAGCAGGCCCGCACCGCAGCCCTCTGGGGCAGGGTTCACGCAGGTCGCCTCGTCCCGCGGGAAGGTCAGGGCGACGGCTCGTCAAGGTTTCGTCCGAGGACCCTTCTCATCGCTTCGCGCGCGTGCTCTTCCGTCTGCGAATTTTCTGATTCCGTAACCAGGGGCGAGATCTCCCCGATGAGCCCGCGAATCCGGATCATCTCCTCCAGGAAGGAGCCGAATTTCCCTTCCGGCATCTGGACGGCGTAATCGGATTTGCGCACGAGATCTTCCATCTCGGCCTTGTCGATATCCGTGGCGATGCCTGCCGCGATAAGTTCGCGCAACGCCATGGCGCCAATGGCCGCCTCGGTATGATACGGATCCATGGTGAACCGTGCCCCCCAGGGTTCCGGTTCCCCGAGGTTCCAGATCGGTTGCTTATGAACATTGACCAGGCTGTTCCCCTGCGAGAAGGAGAGGTCGGGTCTGCTCGGATCGACAGCGATCTTCGCTCCGAGATCGGGCAACGGTGAGACGAGAAGCATCTCCCCATCCGGCCTCCATTCCGCCGTGGCCGTGGCGTCGGGATCCTGCAGGACCCCGACAATCATGATGAAACGTGGCTCCCGCGCGATCGGACGAGCATGAAGCTGCAAAACGGGAGCGCCAGGAAACGCGAGGCGGACCCAAGCCGCTTGCGTAACCAGATTTGCGTGCTCACCCGAGCCGGCGCGTGAGACGACATCATCACGGATCTCCGTGACCCCCTCGGGCTGCGTGAAAGCAAGAAGGTTGCCCTGATTCCCGATAAGAAAATCGTGGAAACCCGCTTTCAGGGGCGCGGCCGCGTAACCGCAGACCATCCAGTCCCCGGCATCATCGGCTCGGCGCGCGAAGATCTCGGCTCGCATCTCTTATCTCCCCCTCCGTGCTTCCGTTACCGGGTTAGGGAGTAATATTCTCGGGGCCATCGAGATCTGCATTCTCGGCCTCGAAATGCCGGTCCGCGAGCTCCGCGATGCTCAGATCTTCCGCGCCCGTCATGCTGCGCGCCGCGGAGATCAGGTTCTCGAGCGTTTCGTCCTGCGCGATCAGGTAGTCGAGATCGGAGCTGTAGTTCGTGGCGATCTGCACCGCCTCGTCCTTGTCGTCCGTTTCCTCCAGCGCCGCGTCGAAAGCGTGTTCTTCCCACGTCTTGAGATCGGCGACCTCGCGCAGAAAGCTCGCCCCCTTGTTTGCGAAGGTCTCCATGCCCCAGCCCTCGCGGGTGACGCCGGAGCCGATCAGGACGAGGTCCTCGACGGCCGCCCTCGTCGCGCCCTCGGACGCCTGGCGGACCATGTCGAGGATGCGATCACGCTCCCCCTGGTCCAGCGGGCGTCGGCCCTCCCCGGTCGCGTCGGGGAGGTCGATCTCGTGGGTGACGGTGATCTTCATGGGACGTCCTTTCAGCGTTGCGCTCTGAGCCGAAACTACCCTAGCGGCCGGAAGACGGCAAGCGTGAGGACGGGGTCGCTCTCCTTGTCGGCCCCGTTTTTTTGCTATATAATAGGCGAAACAACGGACGGCACGCGCCCCGGGACCGATGATGTTCTCAGGAACTGGAAGAGGCTGAACCATGACCGGAAAAAAGGCGGTGATCGAGCTCGTGACCCATGGCGGGTCCTTCCACCCTGACGACGTGTTCGCCGGCGCGGTCCTGCTCCGGGTCTTCCGCGGCGCAGATCTGTTCCGCACGCGGGACCCGGAGCTCACCTCGCCCGCGCCCGGCCGCGTCGTCTTCGATGTCGGCGGCGTGTTCGACCCGCACGCGGGGATGTTTGATCACCACCAGAACGGGGCCCCGCGGCGCGCCGACGGCACGGCCTACAGCTCGTTCGGACTGGTCTGGCGCGAGTTCGGGGAGGCGTGGCTGGAAGCGAAAAGGGTGCCTGAAGCGTTCCGCCCCGAGATCGCCCGACGGATCGACGAGGAGATCGTCCGGCGGGTCGACGAGCACGACAACGGCGCCGCCGAACATGAGGATCCGATGTCGCTGATCACCATGATCGGCGACATGAACCCGCTTGAGGAGGAACCGGAAGAGTGCGACCAGAACGCCGCCTATGACCTCGCCGTCGAGGCGGCCGGTTCCGTCCTAGAACGCCGCGCGCTGAGGCTCAGCGCCGATCTGGAGAACCGAGCCCTGATCGAGGAAGCGGTCGCCGACGCTGAGGGCGGGCCGGTGATCGTGCTCCCGAGATCGATGGACTTCGGCGACGCGATCCATGAGATCGGCGCGCATCACGTCCTCTACGCGATCTACCCGCGAAAAGCGGAGGGGGACTGGGCGATCCGCGCGGTGCCGGCCAGGCCTGGCGCTTTCGAGAACCGGATGGACCTGCCGAAAGCGTGGGCCGGGCTGAGCGGGAGGGACCTGGAGGCGGCGAGCGGGGTCAGCGGATCGATCTTCTGTCACCGAAATCTCTTCTTCGCCTGCGCGGAGACGTATGATGCGATCATGGAGATGGCGATGATCGCAACCGGGCCTGGGGATCCGGATCCGGAACCGTAACGCTTCATGCGCGAAATCCAGCCGAGAAGCGGTGCAGCGCCGCCATTACCAAAGACCACCAGGCCAACATCACCCCGCGTCGCGGCGCGCGAGGAGATCGGCGACGGCCGGGGAGATGAACCGGTCATATCCCGAAAATCGACCAGGACGGATCGACGCCTCTCGCCTCCGAGAGGTTTTTCGTCATGCTCGCCCGCATGAAGGCGGCGGCCTCCGGGGCGGGCGCGCAGATCCGGCTGGTGATGACGCGCATCGCCTCCTCGACGATCTCCTCGTCGCT
>QFNI01000071.1 GCA_003240775.1 Mesorhizobium amorphae
CATCATCCGCATCGTGCGCGGCGCGCAGGAACTGCCGGGGCAGAACCTCTTCCAATATGTCGACGAGGAGGGAACGCGGCGCGCGATCGGCTCGACCGATGTCAACGCCTATCTGCGCGAGGTGGCGGGCGAATACACAGCCAAGCACTTCCGCACCTGGGGCGGCACACAGCTCGCCGCCGTGCTGCTGCGCGGCGAGAACCTGCCGGAAGCCAAGACTCAGGCCGCCAAGCGCCTCAACGCCATCGTGGACGAGGTGGCGCAATCCCTGGGCAACACGCGCGCCGTGTGCCGCAAGTCCTACATCCACCCCCGCGTGATCGCGCATTGGAGCGAGGGGCGGCTGGTGGAAGGCATGACCGCCGCGCGGGCCTCGTTCACCGACCCACTGGACGGGCTGAACGAGGAGGAGACGCTGTTGCTGAGGTGGCTGGAGCGGTCTGCGAAGGAAGTGGTGAAGGCTGCGCAGGCGAAATAGCGCCTGGTGCTTCCGTGGCCGTTCCCCTCCCCTTGAGGAGGAGGGTAAGGGTGGGGGTGACGCACCCGATCCTGGTTTGCTTCAAGGTGATGGGCGGTTCGAGAGGTGGGACTGTTACCCCCACCCCTTACCCCTCCCCTCAAGGGGGAGGGGAATTGTCGAGGCTTTTACCCTAAGAGGCGGCGCCTTACGCGGCTTCCACCAGAACCGGCCGGGCGGCGCGGCGCACTTCCTCGTCGTTCAGCAGGCCGCCGGCCCGCAGCAGGCCCGCGAATCGGCCGTTGGTGGCAGCGAGCTCGTTGAAGCCGCCCATCTCGATCACCTCGCCGCGATCCATGAAGATCACGAGGTCGGCGTCGCGAACCGTCGACAGCCGGTGGGCGATCACGAAGGTGGTGCGGCCCTGGCGCAGGCGGTCGAGCGCCTGCTTGACCCGCTCTTCGGTTTCCACGTCGAGCGCGGAGGTCGCCTCGTCGAGCACCAGGATCGGCGCGTCCTTGATGATGGCGCGCGCGATCGCGATGCGCTGGCGCTCGCCGCCCGAGAGCTGGTTGCCGCGCTCGCCGGCCATGGTGTCGTAGCCGTCTGTGCGGGCAAGGATGAAGTCCTGCGCATCGGCGCCACGCGCCGCGGCATGAACGTCGTCATAGGATGCGTCCTCGCGGCCCAGGCGGATGTTCTCCTCGATCGAGCGGTTCAGGAGCCCCGAATCCTGGAACACCGAGGCGATCGAGCCGCGCAGCGATTCGCGCGTCACCTGCGCCACGTCGATGCCGTCGACCAGGATGCGGCCCTCGTTCGGCGTATGAACGCGCTGGAGCAGGTTGATCAGCGTGGTCTTGCCCGAGCCCGTGGGGCCGACGATGGCCACCGTCTGGCCCGCGCCCACGTCGAACGACACGTCCGAAACGCCGCGGCCGCCATTGGGGAAGCGGAACGACACGTTCTCGAAGCGAATGTGCCCGGTCACGCGGTCGAGCTTGCGCAGGCCGGCCGGCTCCTGGCCGCGGAAGGATTCGTCCTCCAGCGCATAGAACTCCACGAGCTTCACGCGGGCCTCGAAGACCTGGTTCACGAAGTTCACGATCTGGTCGAGACGCGCGATGAGCAGGCCGGCGAAGCCGATGAAGGCCACCACGTCGCCGATGCGAAGCTCGCCGCGGCCGACCAGCCAGGCGCCGATCATCAGCACCACCATCATGGAGATGGTCGAGGCCAAGCGGTTCAGCGCGGAAGCCAGCGCCCACCAGTCGAGCACGGGGAACTGCGCGTCGAGCAGGCGGCCGACATACTGGTTCAGCGCGCGCGTTTCCTGGTTGATGCGGTTGTAGCTCTGCAGCACCGAGACATTGGTGATGGTGTCGGTCACATGGCCGAATACGCGGTGATGATGCTCCTCGACGCGTGCCTGGCCTTCCTTGGTACGGCGCATCACGGCGCGGCCGATGGCGACATATGCCGTGCCCAGGCCGAGCAGCACGATGGTCAAGCGCCAGTCGAGCACGAAAGCGGTGGGGATCAGCAACACGAGCGCGACCGCGGTCGAAAGATGCTGGCGCATGAATTCGAGCCAGAGCCCGAACAGCGTCTCCACCGCGCGGATCAGCATGTGCAGCGACTGCGAGGTGCCGCGTGCCTGGTGCCACGAAAGCGGCATCGAGATCACCTGCTCGAACGAGCGCGACAGCACGACCGCGCGGCGCTGGTGCGCCAGCCGGTCGGCACCGCGCGCGACGAGCACGAAGGCCACGATGTTGAACGCGCCGAGCGCCGCCCAGATGCCGATGCTCTCTGGAACGCCGGTTTTTTCGGTGATAGCGTCGATCACACGCCCGAACAGGATGGGCTCTGCAATGGCGACCGCTGCCAACGCCACGTTGGCGAGGCAGATCACGACTGTGCGCCGACGATCCTCGTCGAGGTAGCGCAAAGCGCGCCAGTAGACTTCAAGCAGGGACACCGAACACTCCCGGGTTCATGCAAACCGCCGGCGAAGGGCTGTGCAGTCCCGGCTGCCTTCAGGCGCAGACGCGGACCATCCCTTCGTGAGCGGCTGCACAAAGCACTTTTCCGCCTGAACGCTGGATGAACACGCAAACGCTTGGAAACAAACCGATTAGGTTTTTTTGCAGTGCAGCAGTGACATGCGTGTGAAGGCGCCGTGACGGTTCCACGCCTGGGCCCGAAACACCGATTTCGGACCATTGCGCGCCGTCAGGCACCCGATGCTTGTGCCCTCCTTTCCCAAGTGTGGGGTGAGAGCGGAATTTTATGCTGTCGCCTTCTTTCGGGTGTCGGACCACCCGCGCGGGCAGAGATGGAACAGTTGTGCAATCCAGCAAGAGTAGGCTGTCGGATTTTCTGAAAAATCAGCTACTTACACAATCTTCGGCGCTGATTTGCACTCTTCCCTGATCCCCCTCCCCCTTGAGGGGAGGGGTAAGGGGTGGGGGTGACAGCCCCACAAACGCAACCCTCGCGACAACTCGCAACCCCCACCCGACGACAAGGACGCCCCGTCCCTGCCTGTCGCTTCTCAGGTCATCACGAGCAACGCAGAACCGCTGAAACCTTGCGCTCCCCGCCGCCGAGTTGAATGGCGTCCACTGTTTCGCCATCGACCTCCAGCCGCCCCTCGCCCGACCCGTCGCGGATCACTTCGAGGTCGATCCACACCCCATCGAGATGCAGCCTGGCGCGGAAGCCCGGCCATTCCGACGGCAGGACGGGCTTCACGAAGAGCTTGTCGCCCTTCTTGGTGATGCCGAGGATGTGCTCCACCGCCGCGCGGTAGAGCCAACCGGCCGAGCCCGTGTACCAGGACCAGCCGCCCCGGCCCGACTTGTCTGCGCCGTAGACATCGCCCGACACAGCATAGGGCTCGACGCGGAAGCGCTCGGCATTCGCCTTGTCGAGCGCGTGCGTCACGGGATTGAGAAGCTGGAAGCAGCGGAACGCGTCGTCCCCGCGGCCCATTTCGGCCAGCGCCACCACGACCCAGCTCGAACCGTGGGTGTACTGCCCGCCGTTCTCGCGCACGCCCGGCGGATAGCTCTTGATGTAGCCGGGATCGTGCTCGACCTTGGAGAAGGGCGGCGTGAACAGGCGGATGATGCGCGCCTCCTCGTCCACCAGGTGCTCCAGCACGGAGTTCATGGCGGTCTGGGAATGCTCGGGGTCACCCTCGCCCGAGATCACGCTCCAGGATTGGGCGAGCGAGTCGATGCGGCATTCGTCGGCCGTGTGCGAGCCGAGCGGCGCGCCGTCGTCGAAGGTGCCACGCAGATACCACTCGCCGTCCCAGGCATGATCCTCCACCGCCTGCTTCACGCGCTCGACATGCGCTTTCCAGGCCTTGACGTGGGCTTCGTCGCCACGCTCCTCGGCGATCAGGATCCAGCGCTTGAGCGTGTCGAGCAGGAACCAGGCGAGCCAGATGCTCTCTCCCTTGCCGGCTTCGCCCACGCGGTTCATGCCATCGTTCCAGTCGCCGCCCAGGATCAGTGGCAGGCCGCGTTCGCTGGTGCGCTCGATGGCGAGATCGAGCGCGCGGCAGACATGGTCGTAGAGCGGCGCGGTCTTCTGCGAGACCTCAGGCGTGAAGAACTTGTCGTGCTCGCCCTCTTCCAGCTTCTCGCCTTCCGACCAGTGCACGCCCTCGTCGAGGATCGCGCGGTCGCCCGTCACCTCGACATAGCGGTTCACGCCGTAGCCGAGCCACACCACGTCGTCGGAGATCATGGTGCGCACGCCCGCGCCGTTCTTGGGCAGCCACCAATGCTGCACGTCGCCTTCGGGGAACTGGCGGCGCGCGGCGTTCAAAAGCTGCGCGCGAGCGAGGTTGGGGTCGTGCAGCAAGAGTGCCAGCGTATCCTGCAGCTGGTCGCGGAAGCCGAACGCGCCGGACGCCTGGTAAAAGGCCGAGCGCGCGCGGATGCGGCAGGCGGTCCCCTGATAGGGCAGCCAGTGGTTCACGAGCGCGTCGAAGCTTTCCTCGGGCGTGTCCACCTGAACCGCGTCGAGGAAGTCCGTCCAGTTGCGCTCGTTCTCGCTCAGCCGCTCGTTGAACGGTTTGGCCGTGTTGCGGCGCACGAGGTCGGATGCTTCGTTCGCAGAGCCCGCATCACCCATCAGCCAGAGCGTTTCCACGGTTTCGCCCGGGGGAAGGTCGATGTCGCGCGAGATCGCGGCACAGGGATCGCGTCCCGCCTCCACGATGCCCGAGAGTTCGGCGCCGCGCACCACGGCCTCGGGCGCGAACACCGTGCCCGAGCGGCCGATGAACTCGGCGCGGTCGGCCGTGCAGGATTTCGGCTTGGCGTCGGAAGCGAGAAAGGCCACGCGGTCGCCGAAGTCGAGGCTGAACGCGTTGGTGGCGGTCAGCGCGCCCGTGTCGACGTCGCGGCCGGGCACGATGGTGGGAGCTGATTTCGAGCGGCTGTTGCCCAGCACCCATTCGGCAAAGGCATAGACGCGCAGGCGCATGGGCACATGCCCGTCGTTGCGCAGCGCGAGCCGTGTAACCTTCACGGGGTCCTTGGGGTCGACCACCTGGGTGGCTTCCATGTGGAGCGCGCCGCGCTTGGCGGAGAATGTCGAGAAGCCTTGGCCGTGGCGCGCCTCATAGGTGATGGCGGGGTCGCGCAGGAGAGCGGCGAACGGCGAGAACGCGCGCCCGCTCGCCTGGTCGAACAGGTAGATGCCCTCGCCCGGCCGGTTCACCACGGGGTCGTTCGACCAGCGGGTGAGCTGGTAGTCGCGGCTGTTGCGGCTCCAGGTGAAGGATGAGCCCTCGGCCGAGGTGTGGAAGCCGAAGCCGTCATTGGCGATCACGTTGATCCAAGGCTGGGGCGTGGCCGTGGTGCCGGCGAGCCGGATCACGTAGTTCGCGCCATCGCGGTCGAAGCCGCCGAAGCCGTTCCACAGCGACAGCCCCTCGCCTGACGCCTCGCGCGGTTCTCTCGGGCGCGGCGCGAGCGACTTCACGACCGTCGAGCCGGACACGGCGATCGCATCGGGCGTGCCTTCGCTCGCAGCCGCGCGGGCCTTGAGTGCGGCAAGCTCCGCGCGCTCGATCTGGTCGAACACGGTGCCGTTGCGGGCATGCAGCACGACGCGCGCAACCGCGAGCAGCGTGCGATAGGTCGTGTCGTCGGTCAGGTCGCGCCGCACGGTGAAGATGTGCTGGCGCGGGCCGATCTCGCGGCCGCGCATGCGGGCGTTCTCGCAGAGCGACTCGATCGCGTGCTGGAGGTCCTGCACGTAGGAAGAGGCCTGCTCGTTGATCACCACGAAGTCGATCACCTGACCGTGCAGGCGCAGATATTCCTGGTATCGCAGGGCCTGGGCCACGATCTCGATGTCGGCCACGTCGCTGATGCGGATGGCGAAGATCGGGAAGTCGCCGGAGATCGACAGCGGCCAGAGCGTGGACTGCTTGCCCATGCCTGCCGCGATGGCTGAGCCGGGCATGCGCAGGTCGGGCTGCGGGAAGATCAGGAAGCAGGCGAGCTTCTGCACGAGGGCAGCGTCCGCAAGGCTCATGCCGATGTGGCGCGTCTGCACCTGCGAACGCGTCCAGGCCAGCATCGCCTGGCGGCCGAAGCTTTCGGGGTGGTCGAGGCGGTTCATGGCGTCGCCCACCTCGTCGCGGTTTGCGCCCACAACCGTCCAGAAGATCAGCTGCACCTTCTTGGAGGCCGGCACGCGGATGCGGCGGCGGAGCGAGACGATGGGATCGAGCGTGAAGCCCGTCTCGCCCGAAAGCCGGGAACCGGGGTCGAAGGCCGCAGCCTCGGCGATCGTGCGTCCACGCCCGATGAAGGCGCGGCGATCGGTCTCGACCTGCGCGTCGCGCGCATGTGCCGCGCCGTCCGTCACGAAATGGGCGAGCGCCACGTCGGGCTCGCTTTTCTCGCGCTTGCGGCGGGTGGCGAAAATTGCACTCCGGTCGTCTGCCACTTCCGTGTGCACGAACATCTTGGAGAAGGCGGGGTGCGCGTTGTCGGCCGCTTCAGAAGCGAGCGCCAGTTCGGCGAAGGAGGTGATCTCGAACTGCCGGTCGCTCGTGCCCTCGTTGTAGATCGTGATGCGATGGGCCTCGCCGGCCGCCTCCGACACCACGATATGCTCGACCTCCGAGCGGATCGAACCCACGGTCTTGATGAAGGTCGACTTGTCGTCGGAGAACACCGCATGCGCGTGCTCGTCCTCGGCGCGCTTGGGTTCGGCCGTGGCCGACCACCAGTCGCCCGATTCCATGTCGCGCAGGAACAGGAACGAGCCCATGCGGTCTTCGGTGGAATCGACGTGCCAGCGGGTCACCGCCAGGTCGTTCCAGCGGCTGCCGCCCGTGCCGGTCGCGGTGGTGACGGTGGAATAGCGGCCAGACGCCAGCAGGTTGACGGCCAGCGCGTCCTTGAGCGGCGCGCGGATCACGCGCACATCGGGGCTGACCACCTCATCGGCGGCTTCCTTGGGCCGCTCGTCGGCCTCCGTGCGGACGGACGTCACGGGAATGTCGCGCGGGGCCTTTTCCTGCAGAAGCAGCTCGGCGGATTCGATCACCGGGTCGGAGTGGAAGCGGTCGCGCATGCGGCCGGCGAAGATCGCGTTGGCGATGGCCACGATCGACATGCCCTGGTGGTGGGCCATGTAGTTCTGCACCACCGCGTGGTTCGCGCCTTCGGGCACGCGGGATGGCGTGAAGTCCACCGCGTCGAAGAAGCCGTAGCGGCCGAGCGCGCCGATCGAGCGCAGACGCGCCAGGTTCTGCACGGCCTCGCGCGGCATGAACTGCGAGGCGAGCACCGTGGCATAGGGCGCGATCACGAGATTCTGCGAAAGGCCGCGCTTGAGGCCGAGGCCGGGAACGCCGAAATTCGTGTACTGGTAGGTCATCTCGCGGTCGCGCGCGTTGTAGGCGGCTTCCGAAATGCCCCAGGGCACGTTGCGCGAGCGGCCATAGGCCATCTGGCGCTTGATCACGAGGTTGGAGGTCTGGTTGAGGATGCCGCCCTGTGGCTCCTTCATGACGAGCGGTGGCATCAGATACTCGAACATCGAGCCCGCCCAAGACATCAGAGCGCCGCCGAAGCCCACTTCCACCACCGGCCGCCCGAGGCGGAACCAGTGTTCGGTGGGCAGGTCGCCCTTGGCGATGCCAAACAGGCTCGTCAGGCGGCATTCGGAAGCGAGCAGGTCATAGCAGGCCTCGTCGAGCTGGTGGTCCTCCAGCCGGTAGCCGATCGAGAGCAGTTTGCGGTCCTGGCGGAGCAGGAACGAGAAGTCCATCTCGAAGGCCAGCAGCCGCGCGCGCTCCTTCAGGACGGCGAAGCGTTCGCGCAGGGCGCGCACGCCGTCCGCGTCGGTGTGGGCGTCCTGCACATGGGCTTCGGCCACGCCTTCGAGGCGCATGCCCCAGGCGTCGAGCTCAGCGCTCGCGGCGTTGCCCAGTTCGGCATGGAAGGCGGCAGCCAGCTTGCGCACCTCGGATGCCGCAACCGTCAGGTTGATGGTGCGGATCGAGGCGAGCTCTGGCTGGGAGCGGATCGTGTCCACGGCGCGGCGCATGCCGTCGAGCCGGTCGAACAAACGCTGGCGCAGCGGGCGAAGCTGGCGGCGGTCGTCGGGCAGGTCGTGGAGCATCTCCTCCATGACGGCCACCGTGTCCAGCACGCCCTCGAAATCGCCCTGCAGATAGACGGCGGGAGCCTCCGCCCACTCGTCGCAGGCAACGGCGAGCGCTATCAGGTGGCCCGCCATGTTGCCGCTGTCGACGGCCGAGATGTATTGCGGCTCGAGCGGGCGCAGCGTGCGCGTGTCGTACCAGTTGATGAGATGGCCGCGATAGCGGTCGAGGCGCTCGACGGTGTCGAGCGTCTGCTCGATGCGGCGGGCAGCGTTCTCCAGGCTGATCCAGCCGCAGTCGCGCGCGGTGACCACCGACAACAGATACATGCCGATATTGGTCGGCGAGGTGCGGCCCGCCACCACGGGCGCGGGCGTTTCCTGGAAGTTGTCAGGCGGCAGGAAGTTGTGCTCGGCGGAAACGAAGGTCTCGAAATAGGCCCAGGTGCGGCGCGCCAACGCGCGCAGCGTGACCACGTCGGAGGCCGAGATCTCCAGCTGGTCCTCGGTTTCAGCCGAGCGGCTGATGAGCCAGGCGAAGGCGGGCGAACTGGCCCAGAAGATGGCGAAGAAGAAGCCGACCACGGCACCTGTCGAGCCGGCCAGTAACGGCACGGCCAAGCCGATGGCCGCGATCACGACCGCGCCCCACATCAGCCGGTAATAGCCGCTGAGCGAGTTCGCCCCGCCGCGATGGGCCTGGGACGCCGTGCGCCATTCCAGCATGTTCTGATGGGACACGAACACGCGGAACAGCGTGCGCACGATGGCGTCGCCCATCATCCAGGCGAGATGCGCGAGCAGCACGATGCGCAACGCAACCATCGCCGTGCCGAAGGCCACGTCGCGGAACAGCGCGCGCACATGGCCTCGCGCGGTCACCTGCCAGCTGTTGGGCACGATGCCGTGCACGATGTCGAAGGTCGGTGCGAGGAAGAGGCTGAGCACCAGGAGCGCCTGCCACTGCGCGGCCACCGTGAAGGGCAGAAGCGTCCAGCCCGCGATCGACGCCATCACCCAGAAGATGGGAGTGAGCGTGCGGCGCAGGTTGTCGATCATCTTCCAGCGCGACAGCGCGGGCACGCCCGAGGACGGATCGAGGATGAAGGGCAGCAGCTGCCAGTCGCCGCGTGCCCAGCGATGCTGGCGCGAGGCGTCGACCGCATAGCGCGTGGGATAGTCCTCGACGAGTTCCACATCGGTGACCAAGCCAGCGCGCGCGAGCGAGCCTTCCAGCAGGTCGTGGCTCAGCACCGCGTTTTCAGGGATCTTGCCCTTCAGCGCGCGCTCGAACACGTCCACATGGTAGAGGCCCTTGCCCGTGAATGTGCCCTCGCCGAACGCGTCCTGATAGAGGTCGGAGACCGCGAAGACATAGGGGTCGAGGCCCCGGTTGGACGAGAAGACGCGCTGGAAGAACGAAGCCTCGTCGCCCGTGGTGAGCGAGGCCGTCACGCGCGGCTGGAGGATGCCGTAGCCTTCGGTGACGCGGCCCAGATTCGCATCGAAGACCGGACGGTTCAGCGGGTGGCGCATCTTGCCGACGAGGCGGGCCACCACGTCGCGCATGGTGCGCGTGTCGGCGTCGAGCGTCATCACATAGGTGATGCCTTCGGGCAGGGCGACCGGGTTGGGAATGAAGGTCGTGTCGCCGTCGCCGCGCAGGAGCAGGTTCAGTTCGTGCAACTTGCCGCGCTTACGCTCCCAGCCCATCCACACGCCCTCGGCCGCGTTGAACAGGCGGCGGCGATGGAGGAGGTGGAAGCGGGGCGCGCCCGAGACGGGCGGATGGCGCCCGTTCAGCTTGGCGATCTCGCCGCGCGCATAGGCGAGAAGCTCCGTGTCGTTCGTGGACTGCTCCTCGGAGCTGTCGGGCCAGTCGGTCAGCAGCGCAAAGGTGATGGCGCCCTTGGTGTTGGCGAGGAAGTGCACTTCGAGGTTGCGCACGCTCTCGTCCACGTCGTCGCGCGAGCCGATGAGGGCCGGCATCACGACGAGCGTCCGCGCGTCGTCGGGCACGCCGTCCTTGTATTCGTACCCCACCATGCGCGTCGGCTGCATGAAGAGCAGAACCAGCGTGTTGAAGAAGCCGAGCGCCCCCTCGCTCGCCGGCACCGCGAACAGGATCAGCAAGAGCACGATGGCGCCTGCACCCACGCCCGCAGCGTGCAGCCCCGCCGCGCCCAGACCGACGAGAAGCGCCGTCAGGAGGATGACCGGCAGGGCGATGCCGAGCCAGTTCGCCTTGGAGAACGAGCGGCGCAGGCGCAGCTTGAACGGCGCCTTGAAGCCCACTTCGCGCTCCAGCTCGCGCCGACGGCGGCCGACCAGGAAGAAGCCGACATCGGCATCCGCCCGCTTGGCGAGCGCCACGGCCCGGTTCGCCACGTCGTATTCGGAAAGCTCAGAGTTCTTCGCCAATTCCTCGATCGTGCGGCGGTACTGGTCGCGCGAGTTGAAGTCGAGCGCCTTGAAGTCGGAGACCTCGCGAAGCAGCGTGTCGACCTGGCTGATGTCCTCGAACCACAGCGTCCAGTCGACGTCGTTGATCAGGCGCAGGCCGCGAATGATGTTGCCCGTGGTCACGTTGCCAGAAGACAGCGTCTGGTGCTCGCCGGTGATGATCTCCTCGGCATCCGAGCCGGACTTCTCAAGCTCGGCCTCGAGCCAGCCGAGCGCGCGGCCCGCATTCTGCGAACCGTCGCGCAGGCGGTAGAGAAGCTGGGTGGCGAAGGTGGTGTCGCGGGCGTGCGCGGCATAGCCCGCGAGGATGTCGCTGCGCCCGTCGCCATCGAGGGCGGCGAGCACGCGGTCGGCCACGTCGTTTGCGATGTGGCGCATCTGGCGCGCGCGCTGCACGCGCACGGCGAGCCGCCGCAGGTTCTCCACCAGCACGAAGCGGAGCATGGAGGGCAGCGCCCAAAGCTCGCCGATCTTGAGCGGCTGGACGCTCTGGAAGCCTTCCACGATGGCGCGGAACATGGTGGCCGACATCGCGCTGTCGGAATGGGCCACATAGAGCCAGGCAATGGCCAGCGTGCGCGGCACGCGGACCCCGCCGGGCAGGTCGATCACGGGCAGCTCGCGGTAGAAGCGGCGCGGCAGATCGCGCTTCACCTGGAAGATGGTCTCCTCGACCAGGTAGTTGTTGTCGAGCAGCCACTGCGCGGCAGGCGTGATCGTCTCGCCGCGCGCCTGGGCCGCGTTGGTGTCGCGGTAGACTTCGAGGATTTTTGCCGCGTTGTCAGCGTTTCGGGCGTGGAAATCGAGGTTCGCCAAGCCGTGCAGGTTTTCCACCTCGCCGCGCGCGAGCTTCTCGCCCAGGCGGCGGAGGCGGTCCTCCTGCATGAAGCCGGAACGGATGGGCAGCTCGGCCGGGGCCGGAACCGGATGTGCGGGTTGCAACCGGTTCGGATCGGTCTGAGCATTCATTCGTGGGCGTGTCCTGCAAAACGCAAAAAGTCCGGGCCATCCATGGAAAGCCCGGCAGCGCACTTAACCGATTAACGGGCGTAAGGTTTCACGCCTCGCCCTTGATCGCACAGTTATTTTGCACTGCACAATGAGCGACAGGCCCTATGCTGCATCGCGCAGGTCGGTCAGCAGATGCAACAGCCTTTGGCGCATGTGCTGGGCGAAATGGACGTCGAACGCCACCGGCCAGTTGCCGGGCTCGCCCTTGCCTTGGGGCTCGCGCAGGTATCCGCGGTTGGAAAGCTCCATCTGCAGCGCGTGGAAGCCGCGCGCGGGTTCGCCATAGTGGCGCGTGATCCAGCCGCCGCGGAAGCGCCCGTCGGTCACGTGGCTTTCGCCGCTCTCCGCCATGTGCTCCTCGGTCACCGCGATGAGATCGGGAGCGGCGCTCGTGCGGCCGTTGGTGCCGAGGTTGAACACGGGCAATTCTCCTTCGAAAAGCCGCGGCAGGCGCGAGCGGATCGAGTGGCAGTCGTAGAGCACCACGCGCTCGTGGGCCGTGCGCAGGCGATCGAGCTCGCTTCGGAGCGCCGCATGATAGGGCTCGAAGAAGGCGCGGCGGCGCCCGGCCACCTCGTGCTCGTCGGGCTCCTCGCCCACGCGGTAGAGCGGATCGCCGTCAAAGGTTTCGAGCGGGCAAAGCGTGGTCGTGGTCTGGCCGGGATAAAGCGAAACGCCGGACGGATCGCGGTTGACGTCGATTACCGTGCGCGAGACCGCGGTGTGGATCACGCTTGCACCCAGGTCGCTCGCGAAGTCATAGAGCTTGTCGATCCACCAGTCGGTGTCGCGGCGCCCGAGCCAAGGCGAGACGAGGCGGTCCTCAATGCCCACCAGATCCGTGCCGGTATGCGGCAGGCTGACGAGAAGCGGGGCCGTGCCCTCGTGCAGGGTGAGCCAGGATGGATGCGGCATGGTCAGGCGGCTTTCTGGGTGAAGCGGACAGGGGAAAGGGAGGCCACGAGCGGCGCATCTTCCCTCGATGGTGTCTCGCCCGCGCAGAGCTTGGCCGCGAGCAGGGACAGCGCGGGCGCTGTCTGGATGCCGTAGCCGCCCTGCCCCGCGAGCCAGAAGAAGCCGGGCAGCTCGGCGTCGAAGCCCACCACCGGCGTGCGGTCGGGCACGAATGTGCGCAAGCCCGCCCAGGAGCGCTCGACGCGTGTCACCGGCCAGTCCATGTGGCGCTCGAAGCGGTCGAGCCCTTCGGCGAGCACCATGTCGTCGGCGAATGCGTCGTGCGGCTCGGCTGGGTGCTCCTCGGCGGGCGAAACCAGAAGGCGGCCCGCTTCGGGCTTAGCGTACCAGCCTTCGGCCGCGTCGGCAATCAGCGGCCAGGAGCGGATGTCGAAGCGCGGGTCGGGCGGCAGCACGGCCATGGAACGGCGCAGGGGAACGAGGCCGAGCGGTTTTGCCCCCGCAAGCCCCGCCACCCTGTCGGCCCAGGCCCCCGCCGCATCGACGAGGACGGGCGCTTCGACCACGCCCTTCTTCGTCCCGATCCGCCAGGTGTTTCCCTCGCGGCGCAGGCCTGTGACAGGCGCATCGGCGAGAAGCGTTGTGCCTTTCCGCGCGGCGCCCTTCAGAAAGCCCTGGTGCAGGCTTGCGACATCGATGTCGGCCGCATCCCCTTCCAAGGCTGCCTGGGCGAGCCGCTCGGGGCGAAGGGCCGGCACGCGGGCGAGCGCCTCCTCGCGCGTGATGGGCTCGAGCCCGTCATCATAGGCGAGAAGCTTGTCGAAGGCGTCCTTGCCCGCCTCGTCCGCCACATAGAGAAGGCCGCGCGGCGAAAGAAGCGAGTGGGGGAACAGCTCGGGGTCGGCATCCTCGAATAAGGGCACGCTCGCGCGTGTCAGCGCGCGGATCGCGGCGTTGCCGTAGTTGCGCAGGAGGATCGCGGCCGAGCGGCCCGTGGCGTGGTGGCCGGGCCGGCTTTCCGCCTCGATCAGCGCCACGCGCGCACCATTGAGCGAGGCCGCAAGGCCCGCGCCCGCGATGCCCGCACCCACCACCGCCACATCGGCTTTGATCGTTTCGCCCATGCGTTTCGCCTCTTTCCGTTTCCGCTCGCATGGTTGCGGCGCTTCGGCTCCAGTGGCAAGACTGCGGCCCTCAGCTTGCGCAGGACAACGCCGATGGAATTCCGCCCGATCACCGACGATTACGCCGTTTCCGGCCAGATCACGCCAGAGGATGTGGCGGCCATCCGGGATGCGGGCTTCCGCTCGATCGTCTGCCACCGCCCCGACAACGAGCAGCCCGGCCAGCCGAGCGCCCAAAACGTTGAAGACGCCGCGCAGGCGGCGGGCCTGGGCTTTCGCCACATCCCCGTGTCCGGCTCGGGCATGACGCCCGACAACGTGGCGGCCATGCGCGAGGCGCTCGACGCGCTGGAAGGGCCCGTCTTCGCCTATTGCCGCTCGGGCGCGCGCTCCACCAACATCTTTGCCGCGGCCCAAGCGGGCCGGGCATGAGCTTTCCCGTTTTCGACCTCGGCCGCTTCGAGGCGGCCGAAGGGGCCGAACGCGCCCGCCTGGCTCGGGACGTCGACGCCATCTGCCGCGAAACCGGCTTTCTCGCGGTTGCCAACCATGGCGTGCCGCAGGCCGTCATCGACCGCGCTTGGAACGCCGCCCACGCCTTCTTCGACCTCGATGCAACCGACAAGGAAAAGGCTGCCGCCCCGCGGCCGGGCTATCCCTATGGCTATCTCGGGCCCGAGCGGGAAGCGCTCGCCAAGTCGCGCGGCGTGGACACCCCGCCCGATCTGAAGGAAAGCTTCAACGGCGGTCCCTCGCGTGTCCCGCCGGGCCTGTCCGACCCCGATGCGCTGGCCTTCTGCTACGCGCCCACGATCTGGCCCGATGCGCCGTCCGGCTTCCGCGAGGCGTGGCTCGGCTATTACGAGGCGATGGAAGAGCTGGCAGCGCGCATCATGCGGCTTTTCGCAGCCGCGCTGAAGCTGCCCGAAGATCATTTCGACAGCTTCATCGGCGCGCCGATCTCTGCACTTCGCGCGCTCAACTATCCCGAGCGCGACAGGCCCGCCGCCCCCGGCCAGCTCCGCGCCGGCGCCCACACCGATTACGGCAGCCTGACGATCCTGCTCCCCCAGGAGGGCTCCAAGGGCCTCGAGATCCTTGCGCCATCGGGCGAATGGGTCGGAGTGCCGCCCGTGCCCGGCGCCTTTGTGATCAATATCGGCGATCTCATGCAGCGCTGGACCAACGACCGCTGGGTCTCCACGCTGCATCGGGTGGTCAACCCCTCGCCCGACGAGGGCGGCATGGCGCGCCGGCAATCCTTCGCCTTCTTCCACCAGCCCGACTGGTCCGCCGAGATCGCCTGCCTGCCCGAATGCCTGGAAGAGGGCGAGACGCCCAAGCACCCTCCGGTTCTTTCGGGGCCGTATCTGATGGCCAAGTTCCAGGCCACCGCGAAGTAGCCCAGCCCTTAAGCAAAACCCTCTCCAAATCCCCCTCCCCCATGAGGGGAGGGGTAAGGGGTGGGGGTATCCTCGCCGCCGCACGACGGCTGCGGGGTTCCTGGAAAAGTTGAAGCTGCGGGACCGTCACCCCCACCCCGTACCCCTCCCCTCAAGGGGGAGGGGAAGAGGCCAGGCTTCGACTTGGAACCCTATCCCAGCTTGTCGCCTACCCACGCCCAGTTGACGCGGTTTTCCAAGACGGCGCGCACATGCTCGGGCTTGCGGTTCTCGTAGTCGAGATAATAGGCGTGCTCCCAGAGTTTTCCTCGACGAGCCACACCCAGCCGGTGCCGAACACCTTGTCGCCTTGCGCCACCATCGCGTCGATCATCTGGGGCACGCCGCCGAAATCGCGGGTGGCGGCTTCCGTCAGCTTGGCGTTGGCGGCAGCCGGCCCGCCCGTGAACTGGTCCCAGTAATAGACGTGGTTCCAGGCCTGGCCCGCCTGGTTGAAGATCGCGTCCTCGCCCTGCTTCTTGGATTCGGCCACCACCTCTTCGAGTGTCATGTCGGCGAACGGCGTACCGGGCACGAGCTCGTTCAGCTTGGTGTAATAGCCCGCATGGTGCTTGCCGTAATGGAGGCCGACGGTGCGCGCCGAGATCTGAGGCGCCAGGGCATCCTCGGCATAAGGCAGCGGCGGCTGGGTGAAGGGGGCGGCCGCGCGCGCCACATGGGGGCGGAAGATCGTGCCGGCTGCGACCGCGCCGGCTGCGAGCGCGAACGTGTCGCGACGGGAAAACTGCATGGGGGAACTCCTCTCTTTGGGGGATGTGGTCCCAATCCCCTTTGGCCCCATGCGTTCCGCCCCGTCCCCCACAGAAATCCGTGATGGGCCAATCCGTGATGCGCCTGGCCCCTCCTGCAAAGCGGGGCGGCTTTCGCTATATCTCGGCCATGCCCATCCGCCAGCTGCCCGAAACCACGGTCAACCGCATCGCCGCAGGCGAGGTGGTGGAGCGTCCGGCAAGTGTGGCCAAGGAACTCGTGGAGAACGCGCTGGACGCGGGCGCCACCCGCATCGAGATCGCAACGGCCGGCGGGGGGCTGTCGCTCCTGCGCGTGTCTGACAACGGCTCGGGCATCCCCGCGGACGAACTCGCACTCGCCGTTCAGCGCCACTGCACCTCCAAGCTTGAGCCCCATTCCGCACTCGACGACATCCAGACCCTCGGCTTCCGCGGCGAGGCCTTGCCCTCGATCGGCGCGGTCGCCAGGCTTTGCGTCCGCTCGCGCCAGTTGGGTTCGTCCGAAGGCTTTGAGATCCGGGTGGACGCGGGCGCGGTCGGCACGATCGCGCCGGCACCCGCCAATTTCGGCACGGTGGTCGAGGTGCGCGATCTCTTCTTCGCCACGCCTGCGCGCTTGAAGTTCCAGAAGACCGAGCGCGCAGAAGCCCAGGCCATCACGGATGCGGTGCGCCGCATCGCGGTCGCTTTTCCCCATGTGCGCTTCACGCTGTCGGGCCCCGACCGCTCGACGCTCGACCTGCTTCCGCAGCTTGACGGCGAGACGGGCCGGCTCGCGCGGGTGTCGGATGCGCTCGGTCGTGAATTCGCGCAGAATGCGGTTCCCCTCGATGCGGTCCGAGAAGGCGTTCGGCTTCACGGCCATGTGTCGCTGCCCTCCTTCGGGCGGGCCAACGCGCTGCAGCAGTTCTTTTTCGTGAACGGGCGCCCGGTGCGCGACCGCCAGTTGGCGTCCGCCTTGCGCGCCGCCTATTCCGACCGCCTTGCGCGCGACCGCCATCCGCTTTGCGCGCTGTTCGTGGAGATCGACGGCCGCGATGTTGACGTCAACGTCCACCCCGCAAAGGCCGATGTGCGCTTCCGCGATCCCGGGCTCGTGCGCGGGCTGATCGTGGGCGCAGTGCGCGAGGCGCTGGGCCGGCATTCGGTGCAGCCGGCTTTCGCGGGCGGCGAGGCACTCCGCGAAGCCTTTCGCGCGCCGGGCCATAGGCCTGCCGCCCACCCCTTCGACCCCGCCCGCTCGCCCCAGAGCCCGCTCGTCTTCGGCGGCATGGCCGAGACCGCCCAGGCGCGCTTCGTGACCGAGCCCAGCGCCGATGCGCGGGCACCCGCCGAGATGCCCGCGCCGGAAGGCGCTGCCTTGGGCGCTGCGCGCGCGCAGGTGCACGACAACTACATCATCGCCCAGACCGACGACGCGCTCATCATCGTCGACCAGCACGCGGCCCATGAGCGGCTCGTCTACGAGGCGCTGAAGGGGGCGATGGACGCGCGTGCGCTTCCCTCCCAGATGCTGCTTTTGCCCGAGATCGTGGATCTGCCCGAGGATGACGCCGAGCGCCTGGTCGCCCATTCGGATGCGCTCGCGCGCTTCGGCCTCGTTCTCGAACGCTTCGGGCCAGGTGGCATCGCGGTGCGCGAAACGCCGGCCATGCTGGGCGAGATCGACGCAGCCCAACTCGTGCGCGATCTGGCCGACGAGCTGGCCGATGGGGCGGGGCTCGAAGCGATGCGGCGGCATCTCGACAAGGTCGCCTCCGTGATGGCCTGCCACGGCTCGGTGCGCTCAGGCCGCAGGCTCAAGCCCGAGGAGATGAACGCGTTGCTTCGCGAGATGGAGCGCGTGCCGGGCTCGGGCACCTGCAACCACGGCCGCCCCACCTTCGTCTCGCTCAAGCTTGCCGACATCGAGCGGCTCTTCGGGCGGCGCTGAACTTGACCGATCGGGCGCAGGCGCGGAAGAAGGCGCAGATGAAGAGGATATCCGCATGAACCGCTTCGAGGGCCCCGGCGGACGGGAAGCCCGCATCCGCTATCTCGACGGCGACTTCCAGGTCACGAGCCCCGGTGCCTTTGTGCGCTGCGCGGTGACGGGCGAGACGATCCCGATCGACGAGCTGCGCTATTGGAGCGTGGCGCGCCAGGAGCCCTACATCGACCCCATTGCTTCCCTGCAAAGGGAACTGGAAAGCAATCCCGGCCTGCGCAAGCGGGGCTGAGGCTCAGGCCTTCCTTTCCACGGCCATTCCCACCAGCCTTTCGCCTGCATCCGGCTCGCCGAACCGCGCTTCCACTTCAAGAACGAGTGCCTGCGCATCGGGAAACGCGTCGCGCACGCGCACCATGTCCTTGGCGGTGGTGACAAGCACGAGCCCGCGCTCTTCGGCCTCGCGCATGAGTGTCGCGATCTCGCCCTTCCGGTAGGCATGGTGGTCGCCAAACACGCGGCGCTCTTCCACCACCCCGCCCGCTTCTTCCAGCGAGGAAAAGAACTTCTCGGGCCGCCCGATGCCCGCAAAAGCGAGCAGCCTTCTGTCTCGCACGGCTTGCGGGTTCTTCGGCGCAAGCCGGGCGGAGAAGACCGGCAGCCCGCGCGACCCGGCTTCCTCCAGAAATCCGTCCGCCCCATTCCCCTCCCCCATGGCCAGCACGGCATGGGCGTGGCTGAGCTGAAGCGGCAGCGGCGCTCGGAGCGGGCCAGCCGGCAGGCAGAGCCCGTTGCCCAGGCCCGCTCTGCGGTCGACCACCAGAAGCGCGCAGTCGATCGCGATCCGCGCGCTTTGGAAGCCGTCATCCATGATGATGCAGTCGCAGCCCGCTTGTTCGAGGAGTGCGGCACCCCGCGCCCGGTCGGCGCCCACCGCGACCGGCCCCCCGGCTGAGAGCAGCAGCGGCTCGTCGCCCACCTCGCGCGTGGTATCGCCTGCGCCCAGAAGCCGTGCGGCTCCTACCCGGCCGCCATGCCCGCGCGACAGGAAGCCGGGCTTGAGCCCCATCCGGCTCGCCGCCTGGCCGAGTGCCAACGCAACGGGCGTCTTGCCGCTGCCGCCCACCGTCGGATTGCCCACGCAGAGAACCGGGAGACCTACGCCCACGCGCGGCGCATGGCGCAGCCGGTGGGCGGCGACCGCGCCGTAGAGAAGAGAGGCTGGCTGGAGCAGGCGGGCGAGCGGGCCCGGCGGGCCTTGCCAGAAGCCTGGCGCCCGGCCGCTCACCCTTCGGCCTTGAGCTGGGCCTTGACGGTGAGCGGGTGGATGAAGGGTTCGAGCGCCTGGAGCGTACGGTCGAGCGCACCCTGCATCTCTTCCACCGTGCGTGCGCCCGCCTCCATCATGGCGCGCCGCGCGCCCTCGTTGGACAGGAGATAGTTGACCGCGCCCGCGAGCATCTCGGCGTCGCGCACGAGCTTGGCTCCCCCGCCGTCGATCAGCCGTCCATAGGCTTCGCGGAAATTCTGCACGTTGCGGCCCGAAAGCACGGCGGTTTCGAGCATCGCGGGCTCAAGCGGGTTCTGCCCGCCCTCGCCGTCGAGCGAACGGCCGACAAAGGCTATCTCGGTCAGCCTGAGATAAAGTCCCATCTCGCCGATCGTGTCGCCCAACAAGATGTCGGTCTCGGGCAGCACCTTTTCGCGCGCCGAGCGACGGCAGACGGAAAGGCCAAGCTTGCCGAACTCCTCGATCAGCGTGTCCGCGCGGTCGGGATGGCGGGGCACGATCACCGAAAGAAGGCCGGGATGGCGCTCACGAAGCGCCAGGTGCACCTCGGCTGCCGTCAGTTCTTCCGTGCCGTGGGTCGAGACGGCAGCCCAGGTCGGGCGCTTGCCGATCTGGCGCTGCAGGAGCGCAAGCGCCGTCCTGTCGGCGGGCGGGGGGTCGACGTCCACCTTGAGATTGCCCGAAACCGTCACCGGCCGCGCGCCGAGCGTGCGGAAGCGCTCGCCGTCTTCTTCGGACTGCGCGATCACATGCGCCAGGTTCTCGAACAGGGCTTCGGCCAGATGCGGGCGCTTCTTCCAGGAGCGGAAGGAGCGGTCGGACAGGCGTCCGTTGACGAGCACCTGGGGGATGCGGCGGCGGCCGAGTTCCAGCATGGTGGTCGGCCAAATCTCGGATTCGGCGATCAGCGCCAAGTCGGGGTGCCAGTGGTCGAGGAAGCGCTTCACGGCGGGCGGCAGGTCGAGCGGCACATATTGGTGGATGATGCGCTCGCCAAGCCGCTCCTCGGCCAACCGCGCCGAGGTCACGGTGCCGGTGGTCAGCACCACGTTGACGCCGAGCCCTGCGATGCTTTCCACGAGGGGTGCGACGGCAAGCGTCTCACCCACGCTCGCGGCATGGACCCAGATCAACGGGCCCTCGGGGCGCGGGCGGCCGGCATGGCCGGTGCGCTCGCGCTTGCGAGCGCGCTCTTCCTTGCCCTTGCTCATGCGCCAGGCGAGATAGGCGCCCACCAGCGGAAAGGCCGCCGCGCCCGCCACGCCATAGGTCTTGAGCAGCGTGCGCGCCCAGCGTTCGCTCATGGCCTCTCCACCCCTTCAACCGCGCTCCCCCGTGCCAGCGCATAAGCGCGCTCGGTGGCGAGATTGAGGGAGCGCGTGAGCTCGCGGCGCTTTTCCTCGAGCATTTCCTCGCCTGCATCGGCGGGCACCTCGACGAAGGGGCCGAAGCCGAGCGCTGAGCGGCCGAAAGGCAGCGATATCACCGCCTTGTCCCAGGAGCGGTCGAGCACCTTGCCTCGGCTCGTCGCGATCGCTGAGGGCACGATCGGGCGGCCCGAGATCTTGGCGAGCGTCACGATGCCCAGGCCCGCCTCGCGCGGGGTGCCGTTGGGGATGTCGGCTATCATCGCGACATTGGTGCCGCGGTCGAGCAGGCGCTTGAGCGCGACGAGCGCGCGCGCGCCGCCCTTGTCGGCCACCGTGCGGCCTTCCCTTCCACCCGAGCCGCGCACCGTTTCCACGCCGAAGCGCTCGAGCACGAGCGCGTTCATCTCCGCATCCGCCGAGCGCGACACCATGGCGGCGAGCTTGCGGGTCCTGGGATAAAAGGCCGGCGTCATGAAATGCTGGCCGTGCCAGAGCGCGACGATCACCGGCTCGTGGCCTTCGAAGGGGATCGGCATCGAGGCCGGGCGCAGCGGGTTCGTCCAGCGCACGAAGCGCAGCGCGCCCGCGATCGTGGAAGCCATCGCCCCGTTCACGAGGGGCGAGCGTCTCAGCGGCTCGCGGAGCTTGTGCCAGAGGCTCTTGGGCTTCTTCTTTTTCTTCGCCCGCTTGGCCGGCGCTGCGGCGGTCAAGCTTTGGTTCCGGCTTCGGGATCGAGCAGGCGGTGCAGGTGGACCACGAAATAGCGCATATGCGCGTTGTCTACCGTGCTCTGGGCCTTGGACTTCCAGGCGGCCTGCGCGGATTCGTAGTCGGGGAAGATGCCGACGATGTCGAGGTCGGACAGGTCGCGGAACTCGGTGCCGCCCAGCGACTGCAGCTCGCCGCCGAACACCAGATGGAGGAGCTGCTTGGGCTTGTCCGGCATGGAAGTCATCCGCATTCGATCAAGGGGCAGGAGCGCGGGTTTGCTGCCGCGAGCCGCGGAAGTCAACCGGGCGAGGCGTCAAGGAACCACGCGTTTTGCGGCCGAAACGGCAGCCTCGAGAAGCGCGCCCGAGCCCGCGACGAGCACGCCATGCGCGGGCGAGGCGGTGGTCGCGTAAAGCGGTGCCTCGCCGGTCGCATCGAGCACCGCTCCCCCGGCCTCGCGCAAGATCAGGTCGGCCGCAGCCAGGTCCCAGTCATGCGCGTTGGGCTTGACCAGCGTCGCGTCCAGATGGCCCTTGGCGATCAGCGCGATGCGATAAGCGAGCGAGGGGATGTGGGCCGCGCGGTGGGCGGCGTTCCAGGGCGGGGCGAGCGCATCCACAAAGGCCTTGGCACCCGCGACCTCTGGCTTTGCGGGCAATGCGCGCACGGAGATCGTCTTGCCGTCGAGAAACGCGCCTCCACCGAGCGTTGCCGTGAAAGTCTCACGGAGTGCGGGGCATTCGAGCACGCCGGCGAGCGGGCGGCCACGCTCCACCACGGCGACGCTCACGCACCAGGTCTCGCGGCCCTCCACGAAGGCGCGCGTGCCGTCCACCGGGTCCACAACGAAGCAGCGCGACATGCTGAGCCGGTCGGGGGTGTCGGCCGTTTCCTCCGACAGCCAGCCATAATCGGGCCGAGCGGCAAGCAGCGTCTCGCGCAGGAACTTGTCAGCCGCGTAATCCGCCTCGCTGACCGGCGACTGGCCTGCCTTGAACCAGACCTGGGGGTCGCGGCGGAAGAAGCCGTGAGCGATGCGGCCCGCTTCTCGCGCGGCCTCCGCGATCAGCTGAAGGTCGTCCTCTAGAGTGGGCGCGAGCGTCTCAGTTGCCGGCAAGGGTCATGCCTTCCACGAGAAGCGTGGGTGCCGCCGTGCCGAAATTCCGGTCGATGTCGGAGGCGGGCACCATCTGAAGGAACATGTCCTTGAGGTTGGAGGCGATCGTCACTTCAGACACCGGGAAGGTGAGTTCCCCGTTCTCGATCCAGAAGCCCGAGGCGCCCCGGCTGTATTCGCCCGTCACCATGTTCACGCCCTGGCCGATCACCTCCGTCACGTAGAAGCCTTCCTTCAACGACGCGATCATCTCCTCAGGCGACTGGCTGCCCGGCTCGATGGCCAGGTTCGTGGAACTGGGCGAGACCGAGGAGCCGCCGCGCGCGCCGCGCCCGTTGGTCTGGAGGCCCAGCTCCTTTGCGGCCGAGGTGGACAGGAACCAATGCTGGAGCACGCCCTCCTCCACCATGTTCAAGGGGCGTCCCTGCACGCCTTCGCCGTCGAAGGGGCGCGAGGCGGAGCCGCGCACCTTCAAGGGATCGTCCGTCACCGTGATCGCGGATGAAGCGATCCGCTTGCCCATCATGTCGCGCAGGAACGAGGTCTTGCGCGCGACCGATGCGCCGTTGATGGCGCCTGCGAGATGGCCGGCCAGCCCGCGCGCCACGCGGGGGTCGTAGATCACGGAAACCGGGCCAGTGCGCGCCTTGCGCCCGCCCACGCGCTTCACCGCCCGCTCGCCCGCGCGGCGGCCGATCAGGCTGGGCTCGTCGAGCTCCGCGAAGTGCAGGCGCGAGGAGAATTCGTAGTCGCGCTCCATGCCCGTCCCCTCACCCGCAATCACGCTGACCGAACGCGAGAAGCGCGAGCCGAGATAGCGGCCGAGGAATCCGTCGGATGTGGCGAGCACCATGCCGCCGAGCCCTGCACCGGCACTGGCGCCCGAGGAGTTGGACACGCCGGACACGGCGAGTGCGGCCTCTTCGGCCGCCAGCGCATCCTCGCGCAGGCGCTCGGCGGAAACCTCCGTGGTGTCGAAGAGGTCGAGGTCAGGAATGTCTCGTGCCAGCCGTGCGGGGTCGGCCAGGCCTTGGAAGGGGTCTTCGGGCGACACGCGCGCCATGGCGACCGCGCGCTCGGCGAGCTTGGCCGGGTCGGAGGCGGCGGTGGCCGAGATCGACGCCACGCGCCGGCCCACGAAGACACGCAGCGACACGTCCTCGCTCTCGGCGGACGACGTGTTCTCGACCTTGCCGAGCCGCACCGAGACCCCTGCCGAGCGCCCGAGCACGGCCACCGCATCCGCCCCGTCCGCCCCCGCCTTCTTCGCGGCCTCGACCAGGGTGGCCACGCGCGCGGCGAGTTTGTCGGTGTCGATCGAAACGGGCATGGAGATTTCCTGGGCAGGCGGGTTCGCGCACCATCTATGGTCGGAGGGGGGTGGGCGCAAGGCGAGCGGGCTCGAACGAAACGTGGCTCGAGGGCGTTCGCTGACGCCGACGCCCCTCCTCTCCCTCAAGGGGATGAGAGGCAACGGCCGATAGGCCGGCAAGAAGCCACGGGGGTGCCTTCTTTAGCATCGAGCGCTCTGAGCCATGCGAAGAGTGGGAGGCACGGGGTGGGGGTGACGCCTCAACCCATCTTCGTCAGCCAGTGACCCGCTGTTCTCGCAGCGGCACCGATACCCCCACCCCGTACCCCTCCCCTCAAGGGGAAGGGGAAACAGGCGAGGTTGGTGCGGGACGAAGGGGGATGAGGATGGCGTTTCAGCCACCTCTCAGGGGGTCACCGTCCGCGTCAGGTTCGGGCCGATCACCAGCACCGCGGGCTCGGCCAGCAGAAGCTCGCGCGCGACCGTTCGCGTGTCCTCCACGCTCACGCCTTCGATCAGGCTCGTGCGCCGGTCGATGTAGTCGATCGGCAGGTTCTCGAGCTGCAGCATCACGAGCGTGCCCGCGATCGCCGCCGAAGACGACAGGTTGTTGATGGCGTAGGCCCCGATCAGATAGCGCTTGGCCGCGTCGAGTTCCGCCTCGCTCGGCCCCTTGTCGGCCATGCTGCGCACGGTCTCGCGGATGACGTTGAGCGTCTCCGTCGCGCGAGGGGCCTGGGTGGCGGTGGAGATCACCAGCGCCTGCGCGTGGTCGTAGCTCACGAGCGAGGATCCCACCCCATAGGCCAGGCCGCGCTTTTCGCGCACCTCGTCGAACAGGCGCGAGCCCGTGTCGTCGCCGCCCAGAACCTGGTTCATCAGGACGCCCGCGAAGAAGCGGGGGTCGTCGCGCTTCACGCCGGGATAGGCGAATTGCAGGGTCGCCTGCGGCAGGTCGTAGTCGAAGCGCACCTCCTGGGCGAGCACCGGCGTCACATCGGGCACGGGCGTGAGCTGTGCCTCGGCCGGCAGATCGCCGAATACGCGGTCGAGCGCTTCGGCCAAGGCCTCGGGGCTGATGTCGCCGACCACGCCGATCACCAGGTTCGAGCGGGCGAACTGCTGCTTGTGGAACCGGTGAAGCTCTTCCGCCGTCATCGCCGACAGGGATTGCGCGGTGCCGTTGTCCTCGCGCGCATAAGGGTGGTCGCCATAAAGCGCTTCGAGCCATTTGCGGCCGGCGAGCGCCTGGGGGTCGTTGGCGCGGGCCTGCACGCCTGACAAGAGCTGGGCGCGGATGCGCTCGAACGGCTCGGCGTCGAAGCGTGGCCTGTTCACCGCTTCGCGCAGGAGGTCGAGGGCCGCATCGCGGCTGTCGGTGGTCACCCGCAGCGAGCCATAGAAGGCGTCACGGCTTGCCGAAAAGCGCATCTGCGCGCCGGTCTCGTCCAGACCTGCGCCAAAGGCCTCGCGGTCGAGCGTGCCCGCGCCCTCGTCGAACAGGCCGGACATCAGGGTCGCCAGGCCCTCGCGGCCGGCGGGATCCTGCGTGCTGCCGCCGCGAAAGGCGAAGTTCACCGAAAAGATCGGCAGGGCGTGGTCTTCCACCAGCCAGGCGCGCACGCCCTTGGGCGAGATCACCTCGCGGATCTCGATGGCCTGCGCGGGCAGAACGAAGAGGATGATGGCCGAGAGGCAGAGAACAAGGCGCTTCACGGCTGGGCCTCCCCGGGCTGCACGGGCATTGCGGCGGGTGCTTCCTCGCCGGGCGGCGGGCCAGCCTCGGCCGTGCCGGCCCCCGGCCTGTTTTCAGGCGGCAGGAGATAGGCCGTCACCGAGCGGTTCGGCTGCAGGTATTTCTGCGCCACCGCCTGCACCTGAGCGGGCATCACGGCCTTGATGCGGTCGGGCCATTCCTGGACCTCCTTCACCGTGCCGCCGGTGGCGAGCGTCGCGCCATAGATCTGGGCGAGCCCCTCCGCGCTGTCTTGGGCAAACACCATGGCCCGCACATAGCGGTTCTTGGCGCGCGTCAGTTCGGCCTCGGTCACACCCTCGTCCTGGATGCGCTTGATCTCGCGGTCGATGCCCGCTTCCACGGCGGCCAATTCGCTCGCGCCGCGCGGCGCGCCGTAAACGGTGAAGCTCGTGGGATCGATCGTGGTGCCCTCGAACTCCGCGCCTGCGCTTGCCGCGATGGCATCGGCCACCACCAGCTTCTCGCTCAGCCGCGAGCGTGCGCCTCCGCCCAGCACCTCCGAGAGGAGGTCGAGGGCTTCCGCCTCGCCGTTCGCGTCGGTGTTGTAGGAGGGAACCACCCACTGCTTGTAGAAGGACGGCACGCCCACGCGCTCGTCGCGCAGGGTCACAGTGCGCGCGGTGCGTTGCTCGGGCTCCTGGGGGCGGATGCGCGGGGGCAGGTCGGGCCCGCGCGGCACCTTGCCGTAGGTGGCTTCCGCCATTTCGCGGACCTGGGTCTCTGTCACGTCGCCCGCCACCACGAGGATCGCGTTGTTGGGCGCATAGAAGCGATCGTAGAAGGCAATGGCGTCGGTGCGGTTGAGCTTCTCGATCTCGCCCATCCAGCCGATCACGGGAATGCGGTAGGGCTGGTTCTGGTAGAGCGTCGCCTGCACCTCCTCGCCCAGGATGGCGCCGGGTTCCGAATCCACGCGCAGCCGGCGCTCTTCCAGGATCACGTCGCGCTCCGGCCCGATCACCGCATCCGTCAGCACGAGGTTGCGCATCCGGTCGGCTTCGAACGCCATCATGCGCGGCAGTTCGGTGGGCGCTACCGTCTGGTGGTAGGCGGTGAAATCGTTGGAGGTGAACGCGTTCTCGTTGCCTCCCGCGCTCGACACCGCTCGGCTGAACTCGCCCGCCGGATGGTTCGCGGTTCCCTTGAACATCAGGTGCTCGAAGAAATGGGCGATGCCCGACTTGCCGGGCGGCTCATCGGCGCTGCCTGCCTTGTACCACACCATCTGGGTGACCACGGGCGCGCGGTTGTCGGGAATGACCACGACCTCCATGCCGTTGGACAACAGGAAGTTCGACACCTCGGCACTCTGGGCCGCAGGCGCGAGCGCCAGCATCAGAGCGCCGCCCGCTCCCATCACAAGATTTCGCATGAGGTCTCCTCTCAAGGCGCGGAGAGAAAGCGCACGGTCGTGTCGCCATAATGGCGGGTGTCGAGAAGCGTGAAACGGGCGGGTGCGGCAAAGGGCGCGTCGCTCGCCTCCTCCACCACGCAGAGCGCGGCAGGCAGCAGCCAGCCGCCTTCGAGCGCGGTCGCCAATGCCGGTTCGGCCAAGCCCTTGCCATAGGGCGGGTCGGCGAAGACGAGGCCGAAGGGCGGGATCGTGCCTGCGAGCCCCATCCGCGTCGCGTCGCGCCGGAAGATCTTGGTGCGCCCGCCCAGCCCGAAATTCTCCACATTGGTGCGGATCAGCCCGCGCGCTTCCGCACCCTCCTCCACGAAGAGGCAGGAGGCCGCGCCGCGGGAGATGGCTTCCAGGCCGAGCGCGCCCGTGCCAGCAAAGAGATCGAGCACGCGCGCGTTCTCGACGCTGCCTTCATGGGCATGCGCCAGCACGTTGAAGATGGCTTCCCGCGTGCGGTCGCTCGTGGGCCGTGTCGCGCTGTTGAGCGGGCTTGCGAGCGCCCGGCCGCGAAACGCGCCCCCGACGATGCGCATCAGCTCCCGCGCGGTCCACGGGAGGGACGCCCGCCGCCACCGGGCTTCGGCCCATGGGGCCGGTCACCCGCGGGGCGCGGCCGATCGCCTGCGGCGCGCGGCTTGTCACCACCGAAACGCTTGGGCCCGCCGGGCTTGAAGCCTCCCGGCTTGCCGCCGCCACCGCCCGGTTTGAAGCTGCGCGGCCGCTCGCCATCACCGCGGGGGTTGAACGGCTTTCCTTCGCCGCGCGGTTTGCCCTCGCTGCGCGGCTTGAACGCGCGCGGCCTGTTCTCGCCGCCTTCGTCGCTGCGCCGCTCGGGCCTGCTGGCCCCGAACTCGCGGCGGGGCGGACGGTTTTCGTTGCGGCCCGTCGCTGGGCCGCGGCCTTCCGTGCGGGGGCGGAAGGAACGCGGGCGCTCGGTTCCGCCCTCCTCGCGCCGCTCGGGCCTGTTGCCGCCGAACTCACGGCGTGGGGGACGCTCGCCCCCTTCGCGGTCGTCACGGCGCGGACGGAAGGGACGGTCGCCCCCCTCGCGGCGTGGACGATCGTCTCTCGGCGTGAAGCGCTTGGGCGCGCCGGCGTCTTCGGGCTTCCGGCGCTGGGTGCGCTCGCCCCCACCTTCCTTGCGGAACGGGGCGCGTGCGCCGCTCGTCTCGCCGCGTGCGGCTTCGCGCTCGGCGCGGCCGGGGCGCGGGCCTCTGGGGCGCTCTTCCTCGCCCTCCTTGGAGCGTGGGCGCGCCCCGGGCGCCATCCAAACATTCGCGCCGCGCGGCCGTTCGGGCTCGAATTTCTCGGTCTTGCCGCGACCGCCTCCGCCCCCACGCGGGCCACCGGGGGCACGCGGCGTGCGCGTGGTCAAGCGGTCGAGCGCGCTTTCGCGGCGCTCCTCGCGGAAGCGCTTGCGGTTCTTGATCAGCCCGCCCTCGCCCACTTCCACCTCGCGCGGCGCGCGTTCGGGCCGCTCGGTGCTGTCGCGCTCGCGTGCGGTGGGGCGATTGGTGAAGGGCTTCTGGATCTCGCCGTCGAAATCCGCGCCCGCCTCGGCGATCAGGCGCTCGCCCAACTGGTCGCGCAGCGTGCGGCCCTTGAGTTCCTGCACTTCGCCCTCGGCCAGCTCGCCCAGCTGGAAGGGGCCGAAGGACACGCGGATCAGCCGGTTCACCTCGAGCCCGAGCGCGCCCAGCACGTTCTTGACCTCGCGGTTCTTGCCTTCGCGCAGGCCCACCGTCAGCCAAGCGTTGGAGCCCTGCTTGCGCTCGAGCGAGGCCTCGATGGCGCCGTAGAATACGCCATCCACCGCGATGCCTTCGGCCAACTCCTTAAGCTTCGCCTCGTCCACCTCGCCATGCACGCGCACGCGGTAGCGGCGCAGCCAGCCGGTGGCGGGCAGTTCCAGAACGCGCGACAGTCCGCCATCGTTGGTGAGAAGCAGGAGACCTTCGGTGTTGATGTCGAGCCGCCCCACCGTCATCAGGCGCGGCAGGCCGTCGGGCAGCGCGTCGAACACGGTCTTGCGGCCTTCGGGGTCGCGATTGGTGGTCACCACGCCCGCCGGCTTGTGGAACAGGAAGAGCCGCGTGCGCTCGGGCGCGGACAACAGGTTGCCGTCGAGCTCGATGCGGTCCGAAGGCAGCACGTTGCGCGCGGGGCTGGTCAGCACCTCGCCGTTCACACGGATGCGGCCATCGGCGATCAGCCCTTCGGCCTCGCGGCGGGACGCCACGCCAACGCGCGCCAGGCGCTTGGCGATCCGTTCGCCGGCTTCAGCCTCTTCGGGCTCGGCGCGCGGCGCGCTGCGCGGCTTGAAGGGCTTGCGATCGCCGGTGGGCTTGCGGTCCGAGAAGGCTCTCGGGCGGTCTGGTCGTTTGGGTGTGTCGTCGGTCATGGCTTTCGTCCGGTCGGGCGGCTAGTTAGCAGAGTGGTTCGAGGCCCGCGAGGGCCTTGTGAAAGGCGGGTCAGTAGGGCCATGCGGCCGGATTTCATGGAAGAAGCGCTCGGGGAAGCGCGGGCGGCGGCTTTGCGCGGCGAGGTGCCGGTGGGCGCCGTGGTGGTGCGCGACGGCGAAGTGCTCGCGCGCGCGGGCAACCGAACGCGCGAACTCGCAGACCCGACCGCTCACGCCGAGATGCTCGCCATCCGCGAGGCCTGCCGGATCACAGGCTCCGAGCGGCTCGGCGGCGCCGATCTCTACGTCACGCTCGAACCTTGCCCGATGTGTGCCGGGGCCATCTCGTTCGCCAGGCTGAGGCGGCTCTACTTCGGGGCCGCAGACCCCAAGGGAGGTGCAGTGGTCAGCGGCGTACGGCTCTTTTCCGCTCCCACCTGCCACAGCGCGCCCGACATCTATGACGGGCTGCGCGAGCGGGAATGCGCGGAGCTTCTCCGGGGATTCTTCGCAGCGCGGCGCTAGGCCCCGCCCCTGTCACCCCGATTGAAGGGTCAGGTGCCGGGCAGCCAGTCGAACCAACCGCCGCCGCCCGCCTTCTTCTTGGCCTCGGCCTTCAGGCGGCGCTCCTTCTTCCACTCGTCCTCGCCTACATCGTCGGTGGGGGCGGCTTCGGAAGGCTGGCGATAGGTGAGCGGGGGCTCGCTCAGATATTTGCGCGTGTTGGGGCTGCCCTGGCGGGATTCGGCGAGCTTCTGGTTGAAGGCCTCGCGCGAGCGGCGCGTGTCGGCGGTGTTGCCGACGATGCGCTCGCGCGCTCGCGGCGAGCCGCCGTTCTCGGGCGTGAAGCGCGTGGCGTTGGGACCACCATCCGTCGAGACCTCGGCCTGGTAGTAGGGGTTGTCCTGGTTCTCGGTCGCAGCTGCGCGGATGCGGGCGCGGCGCTGCTCGGGCGACTCGGGCCAGTCGGGGTTCTCCGCGCTCGCCATCGAGGCCTGCGGCGGAGGCAGCGTGTCGGGGGCGCCGGGGGCGGGGCGCACGAGTTCGGCGCGGGGCTTGTATTCGATCGCCGGACGCTCCTTGGGCGCGAGCGCCAGGATGTTCGACATGTCCGACATCAGCTGCTGGTTGGCCGTGGTGCCCGTGCCGTAGGTGGGCGAGCTCACGCAGCCGCCGACCAGAAGGCCGGTCGCGGCCAGCGACAGGAATGCGGGCATGCGCGCCCAAGCGGTTGCGTTTCGACGATGCACCCTTGATCCACCCTTCGTTTCGAAGCGCCGCCGCCCCACCGGCCAGCACTGCCCCACCTTATGTTTCTCGGTCTTTCGCGCACAATCCGGCGAGAATGGGGCGCGAAGCCCCCGCGCCCGCCCAGCCATAGCACACCATTAACCCTGTGTGGCGTTAGGGAAACTGTAAGCCAAATCGATTGACGTTGTTTTAAGCCGTTACCGCACTTCTTGCGAGGGTGTCAGATGAACGAAAGGGTCCACCCAGCCGAAGCAGTCGGGCGCATGGTGATGACGATGGCAGCGGTTCGGACAAAGCACCTAGCTCTTGATCAATGCAAGCCGGAGGACCTTGATCACTTCGTGGAGATGGAGCGCGACCCGGCGGTCATGCGATTCCTGAACGGCGGGTTCGCTGTCGACCGTGCGCGGGTTGGACCAGGCTCATCCTTCTTGATGCCCGAGGGGACCGAGGACTACGTCTGGACGGCACGTCGCATCTCATGCGGCGCATTTGTGGGTTGGTTCTGTTTGTGGCCTGCAGGCGGTGGATCGGCTGAACTCGGATACCGTCTTCGCAAAACAGAATGGGGGCAAGGTTTGGCGTCGGAAGGAGCTGCGGCTCTCATCGAATGGGGCTTCAGGTCGGCGGGCTATCGCTCCATTACCGCCTGCGCACTGACGGGTAATGCTGCCTCTCGCCGTGTGCTGGAGAAGCAGGGGTTACGCCACCTCCGCACAGATCCTGTCAAAGGAGGCTCCTCTGGAGGCGATGAAAGCGAGGCGTTCTATGAACTGATGCGTTCGGAGTGGACAGGCAGCTGACTGCCCAATTCCAAACATCGCCCACCCAGGCGGGTGCGGTAGGCGGGAGGGGCCAGACGGTCAGCGGCATTCGCGGGTTCACCCCGTCGAGATGGACGCTCCGATCAGAATGCCAGCCATCAGCCCGCCGATGCCGGCGTCTGCGATGATGCTCCAGAGCGCACGCGCCCTGATGCCCTCCGTGCTGACCCCAGGGGCCACCAGGAAGAGCAAGCCTTCCAGCGTGAAGCTGTAGGGCCAGAAGCCCGACACCGGCCCGTCCGCCCAGCTGTCGGGCCTGCCCTGCCAGTTAAACAGGATCACATAGACCCGCTGGCTCATCACCACGAACCAGACGATGAAGATGGCGAGGATCAGCTGCCACTCCCCCCGGCCCGTGTCGTCAC
>QFNI01000012.1 GCA_003240775.1 Mesorhizobium amorphae
CGAGGTCATCAGGCCAAGCGAGCCGAAGCCCTGCGCCACGATGTCGGACTGCACGTCGCCGTCGTAGTTCTTGCAAGCCCACACATAGCCGCCCGACCACTCCAAAGCGGAGGCCACCATGTCGTCGATCAGGCGATGCTCGTACCAGATCTTCCGCTTCTCGAACTCGGCCTTGAACTCGGCTTCGTAGACTTCCTGGAAGATGTCCTTGAAGCGTCCGTCATAGGCCTTGAGGATGGTGTTCTTGGTGGAGAGATAGACGGGGTAGCCGCGGCCCAGGCCGTAGTTGAACGAAGCGCGGGCGAACTCGCGGATGGATTCGTCCAGGTTGTACATGGCCATCGCCACGCCGGCGCCGGGCGACTGGAACACCTCGTGCTCGATGGTCTCCCCATTCTCGCCCACGAACTTGATCGTGAGCGTGCCCTTGCCGGGGAACAGGAAGTCGGTGGCGCGGTACTGGTCGCCATAGGCGTGGCGGCCGACGATGATGGGCTGCGTCCAGCCGGGCACGAGGCGCGGCACGTTGCGCATGATGATCGGCTCGCGGAAGATCACGCCGCCCAGGATGTTGCGGATCGTGCCGTTGGGCGACTTCCACATCTTCTTGAGCTTGAATTCCTCGACGCGGGCCTCGTCGGGCGTGATGGTCGCGCATTTCACGCCCACGCCGTGCTTCTTGATGGCGTTGGCGGAATCGATCGTCACCTGGTCGTTGGTGGCATCGCGATTCTCGACGGACAGGTCGTAATATTCGAGATCGATGTCGAGATAGGGGTGGATCAGCTTGTCCTTGATGAACTGCCAGATGATGCGGGTCATCTCGTCGCCGTCGAGTTCGACGACCGGATTTGCGACCTTGATCTTCGCCATCGCGTAGGTGCCTCGTTGGGTGCGCTTGAAGTTGGGCGGGCTATAACAAAGGGGTGAGGGGGGCGCAAACGGCGGGACCTGTTCCGTCCGCTCCTTTTTCGTGGCAGGGACGCGCCCATGCAGGACACAGACACCAAACCCGTCATCGTGCTGGTGGAGCCCCAGCTCGGCGAGAACATCGGCATGGTCGCGCGCGCCATGGCGAATTTCGGGCTTTCCGAGCTGCGCCTCGTCAACCCGCGCGACGGCTGGCCCAACGAGAAGGCGCGCGCGGCAGCAAGCCGGGCCGACGGCGTGATCGACGGCACGGCCGTCTTTCCCGACCTTGCCTCGGCCATCGCCGACCTCCGCTTCGTCTATGCCACCACCGCGCGCGAGCGCGACAACTTCAAGGCGGTGCGCGCGCCCGTGGAAGCCGCGCGCACCTTGCGCCAGCGTGCAGGCGGCGGCGAGCGCTGCGGCATCCTGTTCGGCCGCGAGCGCTTCGGCCTCTACAACGAGGAAGTGGGCCTGGCCGACGAGATCGTGACCTTTCCCGTCGACCCCCAATACGCCTCGCTCAACATCGCCCAGGCCGTGCTGCTGATGGCCTATGAGTGGCGCAAGGCGGGTCTCGCGCATGAGACCGACACGGCCTTTGCCGGCCCCGAGGGCCAGGCCGCCACCAAGGCCGAGCTTCACAGCTTCTTTTCCCATCTCGAAAGCGCGCTCGACGCGCGCGGCTATTTCCGCCCCGAGGCGAAGAAGCCCAAGATGGTGGACAACCTGCGCGCGGTGCTGACGCGCCCCGCCTTCACCGAGGCCGAGATCAGGGTGCTGCGCGGCGTGCTCGCCTCGCTCGACTATTTCTCGCCCAAGAGCCCGCGCGGCAGCGGATATCCCGAGCGCAAGGCAGCCGACGACCGGGCAGGCGGCACGGGCCGCGGAGACGACCATGACTGATCGCCCCGTGCTCCTGTTCGATTCCGGCATCGGCGGGCTGACCGTGCTGCGCGAGGCGCGCGTGATCATGCCGGGGCGGCGCTTCGTTTATGTGGCTGATGATGCGGCCTTTCCCTATGGCGCCTGGGAGGAGGACGCGCTCAAGGCGCGCATCGTGGAACTCGTCGGGCGCCTGATCGCCGAGCACGAGCCCGAGATATTCATGATCCCCTGCAACACGGCGTCCACGCTGGTGCTGGGGGAGCTGCGCGCGGCCTACCCCAAAACCCCCTTCGTCGGCACCGTGCCCGCGATCAAGCCCGCGGCCGAGCGGACCCGGTCGGGCCTCGTCTCGGTGCTGGCCACGCCCGGCACCGTGAAGCGGCAATACACGCGCGACCTGATCCGCGACTGGGCGTCGAAATGCCATGTGCGGCTCGTCGGCAGCGAGAACCTCGCGCGGCTGGCCGAGACCTACATGCGCGAGGGCTTCGTGGACGAGGACGCCGTTCATGCGGAGATCGCGCCCTGCTTCGTGGAGCAGGACGGGCGGCGCACCGACATCGTGGTGCTCGCCTGTACGCACTATCCGTTTCTGGTGAACCGGATGCGCAAGACCGCGCCCTGGCCGGTGGACTGGCTCGACCCGGCCGAAGCGATTGCGCGCCGCGCGCTGTCGCTCTTGCCTGAAGCGGTCGAGGGCGCGAGCGGGCCGGATATTGCGGTGTTCACGTCGGGGGAGGTGGATTTCGTGACGCGCCGGCTGATGCAGGGATTTGGGTTGGAGGTGTGAGGGGCGGGACCGATACCCCCACCCTGTATCCCTCCCCTCAAGGGGGAGGGAGGGCGTCGACGATCCAGTCAACCTCCAAGCGTGGCACCTGGCATTCGAGGAGAAGCGCGGCGCGTTTGTCCGCCCTCCCCCTTGAGGGGAGGGATACAGGGTGGGGGTGACGCCGCCACCTCTCCGGCGCCCCCAACATTGACACAAGCCCCGATCTCCCTTATCCGCCCCCTCACACCGGCGGCTCGCGCCTCCGGTGCTGTCCGACGTGTCCCGTGAGCCGCCTGCGCGGTTCTGTCAGGCTTTCGAGCCAGAGGAGGGCGCGTTTCCTTGGGGTCCTGCTTCGTGCGGGCCCTCCAACCTGTTGAGGAAATGCGATGAGCAAGCGCGAATCCGCGAAATACAAGATCGACCGCCGTCTGGGCGAGAACATCTGGGGCCGCCCGAAGTCCCCGGTGAACCGCCGCGAATACGGCCCCGGCCAGCACGGCCAGCGCCGCAAGGGCAAGATGTCCGACTTCGGCCTGCAGCTCCGCGCCAAGCAGAAGCTGAAGGGCCACTACGGCGACATCTCGGAGAAGCAGTTCCGCAAGACCTATGACGAGGCCAACCGCCGCAAGGGCGACACCTCGGAGAACCTGATCGGCCTGCTCGAGTCGCGTCTGGACGCGGTGGTGTACCGCGCGAAGTTCGTGCCGACGATCTTCGCCGCGCGCCAGTTCGTCAACCACGGCCATGTCAACGTCAACGGCCGCCGCACCAACATCGGCTCCTACCGCTGCAAGCCGGGCGACGTGATCGAGGTGCGCGAGAAGTCGAAGCAGCTCGTGATCGTGCTCGAATCCGTGGCGCTCGCCGAGCGCGACGTGCCCGACTACATCGAAGCCGACCACAACAAGATGACCGCCACCTTCGGCCGCGTGCCGGGCCTGGGCGACGTGCCGTTCGCGGTGCAAATGGAACCCAACCTCGTGGTCGAGTTCTACTCGCGCTAAGCGAACCCCATCCCGTTTCGAAGAGGCCGCGCCCCGTGCGCGGCCTTTTTGTTTGAACCGCGCTGCGGTAGGAGCGGCCCATGACCCTGCATGTCGCCCCTGTTTCCGACGAAGAAGCCGGCACGCACCCGATGTTTCGGGAAGCGCCGCGTTCGGTCGAGTTCAACAAGCTGCGCAAGCGCCTGCTGCGCAACGTCCGCCAGGCGCTCGAAGATTTCCGCATGGTCGAGCCCGGCGCGCGCTGGCTCGTGGCGCTGTCGGGCGGCAAGGATTCCTACGGGCTTCTTTCGCTGCTGCTCGACTTGAAATGGCGCGGGCTCCTGCCGGTCGAGCTTCTCGCCTGCAACCTCGATCAGGGCCAGCCGAACTTTCCCGCCCATGTGCTGCCGGACTGGCTCTCGCACCACGGCATCCCCCACCGGATCGAGCGGCGCGACACCTATTCGATCGTCACCGAGAAGGTGCCGGAGGGTGCCACCTACTGCTCGCTCTGCTCACGGCTGAGGCGCGCCAATCTCTACCGCGTGGCGCGCGAGGAGGGCTGCACGGCGCTGGTGCTCGGGCACCACCGCGAGGACATCCTGGAAACCTTCATGATGAACCTGATGCATGGCGGGCGGCTCGCCGCCATGCCGCCCAAGCTGCGCAACGACGAGGGCGATCTGCTGGTGCTGCGCCCGCTTTCCTTCTGCGCGGAAGACGACCTCGCGCGCTTCGCGGAGGCCATGCGCTTTCCGATCATCCCCTGCGATCTCTGCGGCAGCCAGGAGGGGCTTCAGCGCAACCTCACCAAGGCCATGCTGGACGACCTCGAACGCCGGATGCCCGGCCGCAAGGACACGATGCTGCGCGCGCTGTCCCAGGCGCGGCCCTCGCACCTCCTGGACCGCAGCCTGTTCGACTTCGCCTCGATCTGAGCGGTCAGTGCACGTCGGGCGCGGCACCTGGCTGGGGGCTGTGCGAGCCGAAGAGCTTGCCGCGCTCGGCGATCAGCACGAACACCAGCGCACCCGCCGCGACCGCAGTGAAGCCGAGCGCGAGGGGCGTGGTCGTGCCGTCGAAGGACTGGCCGATCAACGCCCCCACGATGCCGCCGCCGAGCGTCTGCATGAAGCCCTGCACCGAGGACGCGGCGCCTGCGATGTGGCCGAGCGGCTCCATCGCGAGCGCGTTGAAGTTCGAGCCGATCCAGCCGAACTGGAACATGGCGATGGCGAACAGCACGATGAACACGGGAAGCGGCACCTCGCCCGTCAGCGACCAGGCGAGCCAGATCGCGCTGACCGCGAAGAAGCCGAGCACCGCCCCATGCGAGAGCCGGCGCATGCCGAGCGTGCCCACGAGCCGCGAGTTGAGGAAGGACGAGACGGCCATCAGCCCCGCCACCACCGCGAACACCACGGGGAACCAGACGCCCAAGCCGTAGATGCCGACATAGATCTGCTGGGCGGAATTGATGAAGCCGAACAGCGCGCCGAAGATGATGGTGGAGGCGAGCGTGTAGCCGAGCGACATGCGGTTGGTGAACACCTGCGCGAAGGCGCCCGCCACCGAGCCCAGGCTGATCGCGCGCCGCCGCGCGGGCTCCAGCGTCTCGGGCATGCGGAACGCCGCCCACAGCGAGATGGCGAGCGCGATCAGGCCCATCACCGCAAAGATCATGTGCCATTCGCTGAAGATCATCACGAGCTGGCCGATGGAGGGCGCGACCACCGGGATCACCATGAACACCATGAAGATCAGCGACATGACCTCCGCCATCTGCCGCCCGCCGAAGCGGTCGCGCACCATGGAAACGGCGATCACGCGGGTGGAGGCGGCGCCGATGCCCTGCACGAAGCGCAGCGCGAGCAGCGTTTCGAAGGTGGGCGCGAAGGCTGCGGCGAGCGCTGCCAGCACATAGATGCTCAACCCCACCAGCAAGGGCCCGCGCCGGCCGAAACGGTCCGACAGCGGCCCATAGGCGAGAAGTGCGACGCCGAGCCCCCCGAAATAGGCGCTGATCACATATTGCCGGTGGTTCTCGTTCTGGACGCCCAGGCTCTCGCCGATCTGCTGGAGGCCGGGCAGCATGATGTCGATGGCGAGCGCGTTGAGCGCCATGAGCGCGGCCGCAAGAGCGATGAACTCCCAGCGCGGAATTCCCAAAGACTTCTCGGGCGACAGCGGGACGACCTGCTGATCCATGGGAACGCTCCAAGACAGGGCACAAAAGAAAATGCGCCGGAGGGCCGGCGCATCGTCGACAGTTGCAGCTAATTAGGCCCGCCTGCCCGGTCTATCAATCCGGAAAGGCGGGGAAAACCGATCGCTCAGGCGGCGCCCTTGGCGCTGATGCCCTTTTCTTCGAGGAACGACTGCAATTCGCCCGCCTGGAACATCTCGCGGATGATGTCGCAGCCGCCCACGAACTCGCCCTTCACATAGAGCTGGGGGATGGTGGGCCAGGAGGAATAGTCCTTGATGCCCTGGCGCAGCTCGTTGGAGGTCAGCACGTTGACGCCTTTGTAGTCGACGCCGAGATAGTCGAGGATCTGCACGACCTGACCGGAGAAGCCGCACTGCGGGAAGCCCGGCGTGCCCTTCATGAACAGCACGACGTCGCTGCTCTTCACTTCGCTGTCTATATAGTCGTTGATGCCGGTCATGGGGAGCTCCTGTCTGCCCGTGGCGGCTCTGAGGGGCGCCACGCGGGGATCGTCAACCGGCTAGATATCACTCCGGCGCGCTGGTTTGAAGGGCGAGCGCGTGAAGCACGCCGCCCATCTTCCCCTGCAGCGCCTTGTAGACCATCTGGTGCTGCTGCACGCGGCTCTTGCCGCGGAAGCTCTCGGCCACGACCTCCGCCGCGTAGTGGTCGCCATCGCCTGCGAGGTCGCGGATGGTGACCTGGGCATCGGGGATGCCCTCGCGGATCATCGCCTCGATATCGCGCGCATCCATCGGCATCAGCGTTCTCCTGCATCCATGAAGCCAGGGAACCAGGATTCGTGGGCTTCGATCAAGTCCGAAACGGGAATCGCCCGCGCGGAGCCGAGCTGGAGCGCGGTGCCGCCGGTGCGCCCGAGGGCGAGCGCCGGGACGCCCGCGTCCTGTGCGGCCCGCAAGGCGGCATCGGCATCGGACACGCAGACGAGGTAGCGGCCCTGGTCCTCGCCGAACAGAACCGCGATCGGCGCGCCGCCCGGCAGTGTCTCGACGGTTGCGCCGATGCCCGACGCCATCGCCATCTCAGCGAGCGCCACGGCCAAGCCGCCATCGGACACGTCGTGCACGGCATGGGCACCGCCGCTGCGGATCAGATTGCGCACGAAATCGCCCACGCGGCGCTCATGCTCGAGATCGACGGGGGGAGGCGCGCCGTCCGTGCGGCCGAAGAGATCGCGCATGTAGATCGACTGGCCGAGATGCCCGCCGCTTTCGGGCGCGCCCACCAGAAGGATCGCATGGTCTTGGCCCCCGAAGCCGATCCGCGCCATCCGGCTCCAGTCGGGCAGGAGGCCGACGCCGCCGATGGTGGGCGTGGGCAGGATGCCCTGGCCGTTGGTCTCGTTGTAGAGCGAGACGTTGCCGGACACGATGGGGAAGTCGAGTGCGCGGCAGGCCTCTCCGATGCCTTGGATGGCGGCGGCGAACTGGCCCATGATCTCGGGCCGCTCGGGATTGCCGAAATTGAGATTGTCGGTGGCGGCCAAGGGTTCGGCGCCCACGGCCGTGAGGTTGCGCCAGCACTCGGCCACCGCCTGCTTGCCGCCTTCGAAGGGATCGGCTTCGCAATAGCGCGGCGTGACATCCGACGAGAAGGCGAGCGCCTTGGTGGGGTGGGTGTCCACGCGCACCACGCCCGCGTCTCCGCCCGGCCGCTGCAGCGAGTTCGAGCCGATCAGCGTGTCGTATTGCTCGGTGACCCAGCGGCGCGAGGAAAGGTCGGGCGAGGCGAGAAGTTTCAGGAGCGCATCGGCCACATCCGCCTGGGGCACGTCATCGGCCGCGAGCGGGGCGGGCTTCACGGGCTCGACGCGCGGGCGGTCGTATTCGGGCGCTTCGTCGCCCAACTCCTTGATCGGCAGGTTCGCGACCTCCACCCCCTCATGCAGGATGCGGAAGCGCAGGTCGTCGGTTGTCTTGCCGACGATCGCGAAATCCAGCCCCCATTTGCGGAAGATGGCTTGCGCCTCGTTTTCCATTTCGGGGCGGAGCACCATGAGCATGCGCTCCTGGCTTTCCGACAGCATCATCTCGTAGGCCGACATGCGCTCCTCGCGCACGGGCACGCGGTCGAGATCGAGCTCGATGCCGAGATTTCCTTTCGCGCCCATTTCGACGGCCGAGCAGGTGAGGCCGGCGGCCCCCATGTCCTGGATGGCGATCACGGCGCCCGAGGCCATCAGCTCGAGGCAGGCCTCCAACAGGCACTTCTCGGTGAAGGGGTCGCCGACCTGGACGGTCGGGCGCTTCTCGTCGATCTTGTCGTCGAACTCGGCGGACGCCATGGTGGCGCCGCCCACGCCGTCGCGGCCGGTCTTGGCGCCGAGATAGACCACCGGCAGGCCGACGCCTTCCGCCTTGGAATAGAAGATCGCGTCGGTCTTGGCCAAGCCCGCGGCAAAGGCGTTGACCAGGCAGTTGCCGTTGTAGCGCGCGTCGAAGTTCACTTCGCCGCCCACGGTCGGCACGCCGAACGCGTTGCCGTAGCCGCCGACGCCCGCCACCACGCCCGCCACCAGATGCCGGGTCTTGGGGTGATCGGGCGCGCCGAAGCGCAGCGCGTTCATGGCGGCGATGGGGCGCGCGCCCATGGTGAACACGTCGCGCAGGATGCCGCCCACACCCGTCGCCGCGCCCTGGTAGGGCTCGATATAGGAGGGGTGGTTGTGGCTCTCCATCTTGAAGACCACGCACTCGCCGTCGCCGATGTCGACCACGCCCGCATTCTCGCCCGGCCCCTGGATCACGCGCTCACCCTTGGTGGGCAGCGTGCGCAGCCAGCGCTTGGAGGATTTGTACGAGCAGTGCTCGTTCCACATGGCCGAGAAGATGCCGAGCTCGGTGAAGCTCGGCTCGCGGCCGGTGATGCTGAGCACGCGTTCGTACTCGTCGGGCTTGAGCCCGTGGGAGGCCACGAGGTCGGGCGTGATCGGGCGGTCGTTGATGCTCACGTGATCAGTCCAGGGTCAGGTGCCGGGGGTCAGGCAGAAGCGTCGCAGGAGGAAGACCCGCCCGCCCAGCGCGCGATGTCGGCATTGATGCGCGAGCCCAGCGGCTCGTCGAGAAGGGGGCCGAAGCTTTCGACGCGGGCCGAGTTGCCACGCGCCTGGACCACCAGAAGCGGGCGCCCGCCGAAATTGCGGCGCGGCACGAGCAGGAAGCGCGGCTGGCCCGAATGGGAGTTCAGCTCGTTGGCGAAGGCATAGGCGCGAAAGGCCGGGTCCTTGCTCGCGAACCAGCACTGGTAGGCCGCGCGCCCGACCTGCTCCATGGAGCGCAGCGCCGCGCTCTTGCCGCCGCCGCCGGCACTCTCCACGCGCGCCGGGGGCTTGGACTGGCAGGCCGTGAGGCCCACCGCGACCAGCGCCACGGCTGCGAAAGCGAGCCGCTTCACGCCGCCACCTTGAGCGCGCTCGCGAAGATGCCGCGCCCGTCGAGCCCGCCATGGGCCGCTTCGATCAGGTTTTCGGGATGGGGCATCATGCCCAGCACGTTGCCGGCCTCGTTGGTGATGCCTGCGATGTGGTTGAGCGAGCCGTTGGGGTTGGTGCCCTCGGCGTAGCGGAACACCACCTGGCCTTGGCCCTCGATGCGAGCGAGCGTGTCGGGCTCGGCGAAGAAGTTGCCGTCATGGTGGGCCACGGGGCAGCGGATGATCTGGCCGGGCGCGTAAGCGCGCGTGAAGAGCGTGTCGGCGTTGGCCACTTCGAGCTTCACTTCGCGGCAGACGAATTTGAGCGAGGCGTTGCGCATGAGAGCGCCGGGCAGGAGGCCGGCTTCGAGCAGGATCTGGAACCCGTTGCACACGCCGATCACGGTCACGCCGCGGCGCGCGGCATCCGCCACCGCGCGCATCACGGGCATCCGGGCAGCGATGGCCCCGCAGCGCAGATAGTCGCCATAGGAGAAGCCGCCGGGGATCACGATGAGGTCGACGGCGGGGATTTCCGTGTCGGTCTGCCAGACGGTGAGGGGCGGCTCGCCGGCAATCTTGGAAAGCGCCGCGATCATGTCGCGATCGCGGTTGAGGCCGGGAAGAAGAACGACAGCGGATTTCATGGGTTCACCGAACAACCTGTGAGGCGAGCGAGCGGAGCGCCTTGTCGCCGTTCCTGCGCGCCGTCTTGCGATCCGCCGCCACCGAGCGCATCAAGAGCAGCGAGCCGTCCTGATAAAGCGTGTAGGTGGCGGAATAGGTGCCTTCGAAGATGCGGACGTCGCTGACGAAGCCGACGGCACCCTTCAGATCCGAGCGCTCGAGCCCGTAGCACTCCCCGCCCGTCTTCTCCGCATTCGCGCGGCAGATGTCGAGCATGGTCCGGGCGGTGGTTTGGCCCTCGCGGACGCGGCCTTCCATGCCGGCGGGAGCGGCGGACAGCTGCATGTCGATGGCCGTCATGCCGCCTTCGCAGGCGAGGCATGCGAGAGTGAGCCGCGCGGCTTCCTTGCGCGGCGACCATTGGGCCGGGGGAAAGGCGCCCGCGTCGACCTCGACCCCGGTCAGGTCGCCGAGCGCCATTTCGGCCTGCACTGCAACAGTGCCGCACAGAAGCGACAACCCGGTTGCGACAAGTGTTGCACAGCGAAGCTTGCGGACCATCATGGGTCTTCCCCCGGCACCGACACATATTGGGGAGCAACATGGTCCGTAAGCCAGACGCCGTTCTCGGACCGGAAGAACGCGACGCCGTCACCAGCCATGCGGCCAGCTTCGATCACCAAGATGACGTCTTCGCCGGCGCGGCGCTTTGCGACGATACTCGCCGTCTCGCGATCGGGCGACAGGTGCACGTGATGGCGCTTGCCGCGATGCAACCCTTCCGCCAGGATCGACGGGACGTTGCCAACCTTGGTGCCGTGGAACAGAGTGGCGGGAGGCATCACCTGCGCGAGGACGAGATCGACCGCAACGCTATGACCTTGCGCTGCACGAATGCGTCCGTCATCGATCGTAAAGCGCTTCTTCGCGTTCTCTTCGACGACTCGCCGCACATCGGCCTCCGTGGCGCCGAAACGGTTGCCCACGGCCGCGACCAGCGCGCCTAGATCAGTCCAGCCGTTGGCGTCGAGCACCAGCCCGGCCTTTTTCGGCTCGTGGCGCAGCACCAAGCTCATGAACTTCGAGATCACGGTGTCGCGCGCCATCTTATCAGCCCACGGTGATCGAATAGTTCTCGATCACCGTGTTCGCCAGAAGCTTCTCGCACATGGCCTTGAGATCGGCCTCGGCCTTGGCGCGGTCGTCGCCCGCGAGTTCCAGGTCGAACACCTTGCCCTGGCGCACGCCGTCGACGCCGGAAAAGCCCAGCGTCGCGAGAGCGCCCTCGATGGCCTTGCCCTGCGGGTCGAGCACCCCGTTCTTGAGGGTGACGGTGACACGCGCCTTCATGCTCAAACTCTCCGAAATCAAGGGAGCCGCGATCAGTGCGGCTTGCCGCGGCTCGTGTCGCGCCCGGCGACGAGCACGGGGCCGGTGGGGCGAGGGGGCTCGTTCTCGTTCATGATGCCGAGCCGGCGCGCCACTTCCTGATAGGCTTCCATCAGCCCGCCCATGTCGCGGCGGAAGCGGTCCTTGTCGAGCTTGTCCTGGGTCTGCACGTCCCACAGGCGGCAGGAATCCGGCGAAATCTCGTCGGCCACCACGATCCGCATCATCTCGCCTTCCCACAGGCGCCCGCATTCCATCTTGAAGTCCACGAGCTGGATGCCGACGCCCAGGAAGAGGCCCGACAGGAAGTCGTTCACGCGGATGGCGAGCGCCATCACGTCGTCGATCTCCTGGGGCGAGGCCCAGCCGAAGGCGGTGATGTGTTCTTCGGTCACCATCGGGTCGTCGAGCTGGTCGGCCTTGTAGTAGAACTCGATGATCGAGCGCGGCAGCACCGTGCCCTCCTCAAGGCCCAGGCGCTTGGCGAGCGAGCCGGCGGCCACGTTGCGCACCACGACTTCCAGCGGGATGATCTCCACTTCCTTGATCAGCTGCTCGCGCATGTTGAGGCGGCGGATGAAGTGGGTGGGGATGCCCATGCGGTTCAGATGGGTGAAGATGTGCTCGGAGATGCGGTTGTTGAGCACGCCCTTGCCGTCCACCACTTCGTGCTTCTTGGCGTTGAAGGCGGTGGCGTCATCCTTGAAGAACTGCACGAGCGTGCCGGGTTCGGGGCCTTCGTAAAGAATCTTGGCCTTGCCTTCGTAGATGCGGCGGCGAGTCTTCATGAGAAAAGCTTCTCTGGTTCGGAACGCTTGGGGCAGCCAAGCCGGAGGTGACGAACGGGCGGCGAGAGCCCCTGATGCTGCGGGGCCGTCCATGCCAAGACCCCTATCTCGTGTCTAGCCCAATCGTCTTCCAGCCTCAATCGGTTTGGGCCGGAGGCTGGCATGCGGGGAAAGCGCACCTACCTTGACCCCGAACGCGTTTATGCGCTCTTACGACCCCTGATCCCAACCAACCTCGCAGCGAAGGAAACGCCCCATGAGCAACATGAAGGACCGCCAGGAAGGTTTCGAGCGCAAGTTCGCGATGGACGAGGAAACCCGCTTCAAGGCGACCGCCCGCCGCAACAAGCTGCTCGGCCTGTGGGCGGCCGAAAAGCTCGGCAAGTCCGGCGACGAGGCCGACGCCTATGCCAAGGACGTGGTGCGCGCGGACTTCGAGGAGGCCGGCGACGACGACGTGTTCCGCAAGGTCTTCGGCGACCTGCAGGCCGGCGGCGCCAAGGAAGGCGAGACCGACGTGCGCCGCGCCATGGAAGAGCTGATGCTGGTGGCGGCCGAACAGGTTCGCAACGGCTGACCATGGCGAGCCTGTCGGAGCGCCTGCGGGCGGACGAGACGATCTTCACCGCGTGGTCGGGCGTGCCCGACCCGCTCACGGTGGAGCTGATGGCCGCCCAGGCCTTCGACGCCGTCACGCTCGACATGCAGCATGGCGGCCACGGCGAGGACAGCGTGCTGCGCGCGCTGCCAGCCGTTCTTCACGCAAAGCGCCACGCCGGCGTCCGCATCCCCGTCGGCCGCTGGGACATGGCGAGCCGGGCGCTCGATTTCGGCGCAGAGGCTGTGATCGCGCCGATGATCAATTCGGTGGCCGACGCCTACGCCTTCGCGCAGGCCGCGAAATACCCGCCGCTCGGGCAGCGCTCCTGGGGCCCGACCTTCGCGCTGCCGCGCTCGGGCCGGACGATGCCGGAATTCCTCGCGGGCTCGAACACTGGGACCGTGTCCTTCGCGATGATCGAGACGCGCGAGGCGCTCGGCATCCTGGACGACATCCTGGCCGTGCCCGGCATCGACGCGGTGTTTTTGGGCCCGTCCGACTTCTCGATCGCCTGGACGGACGGCGCCCAGGTCGATCCGAGCCTCGAAGACATGATGGAAGCCGTGGGCGATGTGGCGCGACGGGCGCGGGCGGCGGGCAAGTTCGCGGGCATCTACCTGATGGATGTCGGCCTCGCCGGCCGCTTCGCCAAGATGGGCTACCGCTTCTTCGCGCTGGCGAGCGAGCTTGCGATGTTCCGCACGGGCTCCGACGTGCTCTTGCGCACGGCGAAGGCTTCGCTCTAACTCTCTGGATTTGCTGGAAAGGCGGCTCAGGCCGCCTTCAGCCGCGACAGGAACTGCGCAAACGCCATCGAGCCCTCGGGCCATGGACCATAGCCCGCATCGGCGTTGATGTGGCCCGCCTCGCCCGCATCGACGAAGAGCGAGCCCCAGGCGCCCGCGATGTCCTCCATCGCCTCGAACGACGAGAACGGATCGTTGCGGCTCGCGACCACGATCGAGGGAAACGGCAGGGGATCGCGCGGGTAGGGGCCGAAGGTCTGGAGATGGCGCGGGCGGATCGAGGGATCGGCCACGTCGGGCGGCGCCACGAAGAACGCGCCCGCCACCGGCCGCTCGAAGCGGGGCACGGCCTGGACCACCGTCGCCACGCCCAGCGAATGGGCAAGGAACACCACGGGCTTCTCGGCCGCGTTGACGGCTTCCACGACCTGGGCTGTCCAGTCCTCGCGCACGGGCTTCGACCATTCGGCCTGGTTCACGCGGCGGGCGGTGGAGAGCTTGCTTTCCCACCGCGTCTGCCAGTGATCCGGCCCAGAATTCTGGTAGCCGGGAACGGAAAGGATGGTGACGTCGCTGACCTTCATGCCGTTCGGTCTAGCCTTCCCGCCCTTGCCTGCGCAACGGCGTGGCAGCGTTGAACAGCGTGTTCGCTTCCTCGCGGCTTGTGTGAACGCCCATCGAGGCGGACTTAGAGACCCATCAATCGATGGATTTCACGAGCCCCCCGATGTCACCCCTGCCATTCTCCGCGACCACCCCGATCCACATCGCCCGCGTGGGCCTGCGTGCCCGCGACGCCGAAGCGCTCGCGCGCTTCTACCGCGAGGTGATCGGCCTGGAGGAACTCGGCCGCGAGGGGAACACGATCCGCCTGGGTGCGGCCGGCCGCGAACTGCTTTCGATCGAGGCCGCGCCCGACGCCAAGCCCGACGACCCCCGTGGCGCGGGCCTCTTCCACACGGCCTTCCTTTTGCCGTCGCGCGCCGACCTCGCGCGCTGGCTGCGCATGGCCGCCGAAAAGCGCCTGCCGCTCGACGGCGCGTCCGACCATCTGGTGAGCGAGGCCGTCTATCTCGACGACCCCGAAGGCAACGGCATCGAGATCTATGCCGACCGCGACGAGGCCGAGTGGCCGCGCGACGCGAACGGCATCGCGATGGCCACGCTGCGGCTCGACATCGACGGCCTGATCGGCTCGCTGCCCGCGGGCGATGCGGGCTGGCAGGGCGCCCCCGAAAACACGGTGGTGGGCCATGTCCACCTGCGCGTGGGCGATCCGCGCGAGGCCGAACGCTGGTGGAAGGACCAACTCGGCTTCAGCACCATGGCGCGCTACGGGGATGCGGCGGTGTTTCTCGCGGATGGCGGCTACCACCACCACATCGGCGCGAATGTCTGGCGCTCCAAGGGCGCGGGGCCGCGCGATCCCAGCCGCGCGGGCCTCGACTTCGTGGAACTCGCCGCCCGCGATGCGGTCGGTGAGAAGGTGCTCCACGACCCCTGGGGCACCGAGATCCGCGTGGTTCCCGCTTCAGCCTGAGGCGCCGAACACGCGGGCGAAGATCGTGTCCACGTGGCGGGTGTGGTAGCCGAGATCGAACTTCTCGCGGATCTCTTCCTCGGAAAGGGCGTCGCGCACGTCCTTGTCGGCCAGAAGCTCCTCGAGGAAGTCCGCGCCCTGTTCCCACACTTTCATCGCGTTGCGCTGCACGAGGCGGTAGGCGTCCTCGCGTGACGCGCCGGCCTGGGTGAGCGCCAGGAGCACGCGCTGGGAGTGGACGAGCCCGCGGAACTTGTTGAGGTTCTTTTCCATGTTTTCGGGATAGATCACGAGCTTCTCGATCACACCCGCGAGCCGCGACAGCGCGAAGTCGAGCGTGACCGTGGCATCCGGCCCGATCATGCGTTCGACCGAGGAGTGCGAGATGTCGCGCTCGTGCCAGAGTGCGACGTTCTCCATCGCGGGCAGCGCATAGGCGCGCACCATGCGGGCGAGACCCGTGAGGTTTTCGGTCAGAACGGGGTTGCGCTTGTGCGGCATGGCCGACGAGCCCTTCTGGCCCGGCGAGAAATACTCTTCCGCTTCGAGCACCTCGGTGCGCTGGAGGTGGCGAACCTCTGTCGCGAGGCGCTCGATAGAGGATGCGATGACGGCGAGCGTCGCGAAATACATCGCGTGCCGGTCGCGCGGGATCACCTGGGTGGAGACGGGCTCGGGCTTGAGGCCGAGCTGGGCCGCCACGTGCTCCTCGACGCGCGGGTCGATGTTGGCGAAGGTGCCCACCGCGCCCGAGATGGCGCAGGTGGCGATCTCCTCGCGCGCATGGACCAGGCGCTCGCGGCAGCGCGAAAACTCCGCATATGCTAGCGCGAGCTTCACGCCGAAGGTGGTGGGCTCGGCATGGATGCCGTGCGAGCGGCCGATCGTGACGGTGTCCTTGTGCTCGAAGGCGCGTGTCTTCAGCGCTTCAAGCAGCCGGTCGATGTCGGCCAGGAGGATGTCTGTCGCGCGCACGAGCTGCACGGCGAGGCAGGTGTCGAGCACGTCCGAAGATGTCATGCCCTGGTGCACGAAGCGCGCCTCGGGCCCGACGATCTCGGCCAAGTGCGTCAGGAAGGCGATCACGTCGTGCTTGGTTTCGCGCTCGATGGCGTCGATGCGCTCGACGTCGAACTCAGCGTCCCGGCCCTTCTCCCAGATCTTGGCGGCTGCCTCCTTCGGGATCACGCCGAGATCGGCGAGCGCGTCGGCAGCGTGGGCCTCGATCTCGAACCAGATGCGGAAGCGGGTTTCGGGCGACCAGATGGCGGTCATTTCCGGGCGCGAATAGCGCGGGATCATGGGCGTCTCGCAAGCATAAGTGGGCTGGCCGGGCTCTAGCAGACCAAGCCTGCGGGCTCAAACCCGTCGTTGGGCCCAGGCGGGAAACACGTCGCCCGCTTGCGGGGTGGCCGCGAACACGCCGCGCGCGATGGCGCGCGCCATGGTGGTGCCGGCGAACGCGTGCAGTTCGAGCATGGCGAGGGGGTCGGGTGCCGCATCCGCACGGCCCGTGGCGAGCGCGAAGACCAGATCGCCATCGGCCTGGGTGTGCGTGGGCCAGAGCGCGCGCACGAAGCCGTCATGGGCGGCGACCGCAAGCCGCTTGGCCTCGGCTTTGGTGAGCTTCGCGTCGGTCGCGATCACGGCAATCGTGGTGGATGCGACGGGGTTCGGCTCCTCGCGGAACTTGAAGCGGGGCAGCCTGGCGTCCTCGGGCCAGACGGGCGGCAGCCCGAGCCCGCCGAACTCGCTGTCTTCCTCGAAGGATGCTGCCCAGAAATGCGGCGTGCGCCCGACCGTTGCCGAGCCGAACGCGTTGACGGCGACGAGGGCGGCCACCGTGAAGCCCGAATCGAGAACCGTGGAGGCCGTGCCGAGCCCGCCCTTCAGCCCCGCCGTCAGCGCGCCGAACCCGGCACCCGCCGTGCCGATCGCGAATTCGGCTGTTGCGTTGCGCGTGGCCTCGTAGCCGAGCTCGCGATAGGGCGGATAGCGCCCCCACGCCTTGTCGCCGCCATTGGTGAGGTCGAACAGGATGGCGCCCGGCACGATCGGCACGCGGTGGTCGCGCACGGCAAAGCCTATCCCATCCTCGCGCAATGCCGCCTGCACGCCCGAACCCGCATCGAGCCCGAAGGCCGAGCCGCCGGAGAGCACCACGGCGTTCACCGCCTGAACAGTGTTGTGGGGGGCAAGCAGGTCGGTCTCGCGCGTGCCCGGCGCGCCGCCCAGAACCTGCACGCCGGCGATCGCCGGCTCCTCGCACAGAACGACCGACACGCCCGAGCGCAGGCGCGCATCCTGCGCGTTGCCGACGCGCAGGCCCGCCACATCCGTCAGCGCGTTGCGGGGCCCAGGCCTCATGGGGTGGGAAGCTCGATGAAAGCCGTTCCATCGAAGCGGAAGAGCCGGAAAGGGTTCTGCGCGAGATCGCCCTTGGCGTCGAAGGCCACGGTGCCGATGGCTGTCTGGAAGCTCTGGCCGGCGAAATCCTCGGGCGCGCCCGCCGTGCGCGAGGCGGCGATCTCGACCGCCGCATAGGCCGGCAGGAAATAGCCTTCCACCAGGCGCCCGCCCTCGCGCAGCGTGGCGAGGAGCTCGGCCGGCGCGCGCTCGGCCGGTTCGGGCAGGCCCACCATCAGCGTGTTCGCCGAAAGCGGCACGGGGCCGGGCTCGCTGCGCAGCGCTTCGCCGCCTGCGAAGGTGATCGCGGCATCCGTTGCCGCGGCATCGCGCGCCATGGTGGCGATGTCCTGCCGGTCGCCGCCCACGAAGGCGTGAGCCGCGCCCGCGCGGCGCAGCCGGCCCACGAGCGCCACCTGGTTTTCGCTGCCGGGCCGGTAGGTGTCCACGAAGACGGGCTTGAGCCCGAGCGCCTCGGCGCCCGCCCGCACGCTTTCGGCCAGTTCGCGGCCATAGATCGTGCCGTCGTCCACGATGGCGAAGGGCGCGTCGCGCCAGAGCCGCGGGATCAGGCTGCTTGCTGCCTCGCGCTCCGCATCGGCACGGGGGCCGAGCCGTGCCACGGGCCAGCCCGAGCGGTCGCGCCGGTCGGTGAGGCTGTCGGTGCGGACGCCCAGGGCCAGCACGGGAATGCCGGCATCCTTGAGCACGGGGAGTGCCGCCTCGACGGCTTCGGTACAAAGAAAGCCCACCACGGCCTCCGGGCCCGCCGCCACGAAGGCGAGGGCGGCTGCGCGCCCGCCCTCGGCGGAGCAGGCGTCATCCGCGCTGACGATGCGGATGTCGCCCTTGGCCGACGCTGCGGCCTGCGCGCCTTCGAGCACCTGGCGTCCGAGGGGGGCGGTCGGCCCGCTCAAGGGCGCGGCCACGCCGATCACCGTCTCGGCCGATGCCGGAAAGGCCGCAAGGAGCGCGAGCGCCGTTGCCGGCGCGAGCCAGGGGGTGAGGGGGTGTCGCATCGCCGCCAAGTGTCACGGCTGAGCCGTGGGAGGCAAGTGCCGCACTTTGCCCAGCGCCGGGGCCGTTCCATATAGCGACCACCGTTTCCCCTGATTGGCCCAGGTGACATGCCCCGGCATGGGCGGTAGCGTCCCTGCACCCGAGCGAGCCCGGACCTCGTTGCCCGCCACCCGAGGAGAACCGAATGGAGCACGATCCGCTGTTCACCGCAGAGCGCTGGGCGGCCGAGGGCCGCGCGGTGGCGCTGGCCACGGTGATCGAGACCTGGGGCTCCGCGCCGCGGCCCGTCGGCAGCCATCTGGCCATCGACGGCGACGGCAATTTCGAGGGCTCCGTGTCGGGCGGCTGCGTGGAGGGCGCTGTGGTGGCGGAAGCCGCTGACGTGATCGCGGACGGCGCGCCCCGCATGCTCGAATTCGGCGTGGCCGACGAGACGGCGTGGCGGGTCGGCCTGTCGTGCGGCGGGCGCATCCGCGTGCGGCTCGAACGGCTCGGCTGACATGGACCGCAGCCTGCTCGCGCATCTCAACGCCGAGCGCCGCGCGCGCCGTGCGGCCATCCTCGTGTCCGATCTCGGGGGCGGAGAGGACAGCCTGATCCGGGAAGGCGACGTCATCGAAGGCGCGCTCGGCGAGGCGGCCCGTGCGGCGTTCGCATCGGGCAATTCGGGCGCGGTGGAGGTGGACGGCCGCTCGCTCTTTCTCGCCACGCATCTGCCCGAACCGCGCCTGGTGGTGATCGGCGCCGTTCATATCAGCCAGGCGCTGGCCCCGATGGCGAAGCTCGGCGGTCTCTCCGTGGAGGTCATCGATCCGCGCACGGCGTTCGCGACGCCCGAGCGCTTTCCGGACGTGGCGCTCGACGCCCGCTGGCCCGAGGAAGCGCTGGCCGAGCGTCCGCTCGATCCCTATTGTGCGGTGGCGGCTCTCACCCACGATCCCAAGATCGACGATGGCGCGCTCCTAGCGGCGCTGGCAGCCGGTGCCTTCTATGTCGGCGCGCTGGGGAGCCGGAAGACCCACGCCAAGCGCCTGGAGCGGCTGGCCCAAGCCGGCGCGGGGGCGGAAGCGCTTGTCCGCATCAAGGCCCCCATCGGCCTGCCGATCAACGCGGCGAGCCCGGCGGAGATCGCGGTGGCCGTGCTGGCTGAGGTGATCGCCGCCTTGCGCAGCCGCGGCCGCGCATGAGGTTCGGGCCGCTTTCGCTCAGTGACGCGCAAGGCGCGGTGCTCGCGCATTCCGTTTCGGTGAAGGGTTTGCGTCTGCGCAAAGGGCACGTGCTCAGTGCCGGGGACGTCGCGCGGTTGCAGGAAGCGGGCTTGGACGCGGTGATCGCAGCCAAGCTCGACCCCGACGAGTTGGGAGAGGACGAAGCGGCCGAGCGGCTTGCGCGCGCCATTCCCACCCAAGGCATCGAGACGCGCAGGGCGGCAACGGGGCGCGTCAACCTCCACGCGACGGTGGACGGGCTCTTCAGCGTAGAGCGCGCGCTGATCGACCGCATCAACGCGCTCGACCCCGTTCTCACCATCGCGACCCTGCCGGCTTTCTCGCGCGTACCCGTGGGCGGCATGGTCGCGACCGTGAAGATCATTCCCTTCGGCGTTTCCAGCCACTTGCTGGCAAAAGCGGAATCCGTTTGTGAAGGTGCGGAGGGCCTGGCCGTCCACTCCTTCCGCCCCTTGCGCGCAGCACTCGTGCAGACCGAGCTGCCGGGCCTCAAGCCATCCGTGCTCGACAAGACGGCTCGCGTGATGGGCGAGCGCATGGCGGCTCTCGGCGGGTGCGTCGCAGCGGAGCGCCGCGTCGCCCACGAGGCCGATGCCGTGGCGGGCGCCGTCCGGGCGCTCTTGCCGGACGCAGACATCGCCATCCTCTTCGGCGCTTCCGCGGTCAGCGATGAGGCGGACGTGCTGCCCGCAGCCATCCGCGCGGCGGGCGGCGTGGTGGAGCGGGTGGGAATGCCGGTCGATCCCGGCAACCTGCTCGTGCTCGGCGCGCTCGACGGCAAGCCGGTGATCGGCGCTCCCGGCTGCGCGCGCAGCCCCAAGGAAAACGGGCTCGATTGGGTTCTGGCCCGCATCGCCGCGGGCCTGCCCGTGGCGGGCACCGATCTCGCGGGGATGGGCGTCGGCGGCCTCCTCACCGAAATTCCCTCCCGCCCCCAGCCGCGCGATCTGCCGTGCAGCGAAGAGGCGAAGGTTGCGGCAGTGGTGCTGGCTGCCGGCCGGTCGAGCCGCATGGGCGGGCCGAACAAGCTGCTGGCCCGCTTCGAAGGCGCACCGCTCGTGCGCATCATCGTGGAGCGCGCGCTCGCCTCGGACGCGATGGCTGTGGCCGTGGTCACGGGGCATCAGGCCGAGCGCGTGGCGGATGCGCTGGGCGGCCTGCCGGTGCGGCTCGTCGAGAACCCCTATTACGCTTCGGGCCTCGCAAGCTCGCTCAAGGCAGGCATCGCCGCCGTTCCCGAAGAGGCCGATGGGGCGCTGGTGATCCTGGGCGACATGCCCGCCGTTTCCAGCGCCGATCTCGACCGCATGATCGCGGCCTTCCGGCGGAGCGGCGGCGAGAGCGTAGTGCGGGCCACGGCTTTCGGCCGGCGCGGCAACCCCGTGATCCTGCCGCGCGCGCTGTTTGGCGCGGTGCGCCTCTTGGAGGGCGACACCGGCGCGCGGCAGATCGTGGAAGCGGCCGATGCGGTCGATGTGGAACTGGGCGAGGGCGCCCTGCTCGACGTGGACACGCCCGAAGCGCTCGCCGCGGCCGGCGGCCTGCTTCAGGACTGAGCGGGAACGGCTTTCATGCGCCGGCAGCGATCCGAGCAGTAGCGCACCTCGTCCCAGTTCGCCGCCCACTTCTTGCGCCATTGCATGGGGCGCCGGCAGGCCTGGCAGAGCTTTTCCGGCAGATCGCCTTTGCGTTTCATCTTGGGCATGGGGCGGATATGGTGGGCGCATGAGATCGAGCAAGCGTCTTTTCCCGCGCATGGGCGTCGCAGCCCTTTCGCTTCTGGCCGGCCTTTTCGCGGTGCCCGCTTCCGCGCTCGAACTCGCGCCCTTCAAGGACGAACTCTTCGGCTACCCGGCCGTGCTGTCGCGTGAGGACGGCGACCGCTTCCAGACGGTGGACTACAGCGAGGCGCGCGACATCGACCGGCGCGACGAGGTTCCCGAACGCCGCGTGCGGGCGAATTATGTGGCGCTCGGCGTACGCCGCGAGCAGGCGGACCTGAAGCTGCGCACCGACGCGGGCGAGATCCGCCACGTCGCGGTGGGCCGGCGCGAGGGCGCGAGCCTGATCGTGGTCTATCTGCACGGGCAGGGCGGCAGCCGCCGCCAGGGTGCCGACGACTTCACCTTCGGCGGCAACTTCAACCGCATCAAGAACCTCGTCGCGGAAGCGGGCGGGCTTTACCTCAGCCCCGACTTTCCCGATTTCGGCCAGGGCGGCGCGCGCGTCGTGGCGAGCCTGATCCGCCATTATGCGGCGCAGTCGCCATCCGCGCGCGTTTTCGTCGCCTGCGGCTCGGCGGGCGGCGGGGTCTGCTACGGGCTGGCGCAGGACAGTGACCTGGCCCCGAAGCTCGGCGGCCTGCTTCTCTTGGGCTCCCATTGGGACGATGCGTTTCTGAAGAGTGCCGCCTTCGGGCGGCGGGTGCCGGTCTTCTTCGGCCAGGGCAGTCGCGACCGCGTTTTTCCTCTGGCGAGCCAAGCCGCGTTCTTCCGCTCGATCCTGAAGGCCGCGCCCGATTATCCCGCGCGTTTCGTGGCTTTCGAGGGCGGCACGCATGGCACGCCGATCCGCATGACCGACTGGCGCGAGACGCTCAACTGGATGCTCGCGCAATGAAGCGTCCGCGCATGGCAACGCCGCGTTAACCACGCTGATTTATCGCCGAACCCTCCACCATTCCTTCGCGTTAGCGCGCTAAGGAGATGAGCCATGGACCGATCCGGCAGTTTCTCGAGCCTTCTGGAAGAACTGGTTGCCGCGGCAGCCCCGGCTCCGCCGCGCCCGGCGAGTGCCGCGCCCGCCGTGGACTTTCTGGCCGCCGTCGAGGAAGCGCCCGCCGACCGTCCGCTGGTGTCGCCGAGCGAGGCCGCAGCCTCCTATCGCGACGTGGCGCTGGAAGACGAGTTCGCGGCCATCCTGGAAGCGCGCCAGGCCGAGGTGCTGGGCGAGATGCCTTCGCTTTCGCCCGATGCCATCGCCGCCGAACTCGGCCTGGACGGGGCGGGCGCGCACGACCTTGCCCGCGCGCGCCGCGTGTTCGCCATGCGCAACCATCCCGACCGTGTCGCCCCCCATCTGCGCGACCACGCGCTGCGCCGGATGCAGATCGCCAATGCGCTGATCGATCAGGCGGCGCTCGGCCGCAGCCGCGCGGCGTCTTAAGCGCTCGAGGCCCGACCCCGACCCAAGGGTTGCCGCTTCCGGCGGGCTTGCTGTATAGAGCCGGCTTTTCCGGCGCCCGTTTTCCGGCGCCGGGTTGGCAAATACGGTGTTTGGGTCAAGTGCGATGAAGAAGTGGTCTCCGGATTCCTGGCGCGGCATGCCGATCAGCCAAGTTCCGGCGTATCCGGACGCGGCGGCACTGGCTGAGACCGAAAGCCGTCTGGCGAGCTTTCCGCCGCTCGTCTTTGCGGGCGAGGCGCGCAAGCTCAAGAAGCAGCTGGCCCAGGTCGCCGAAGGCGAAGCCTTCCTGCTGCAGGGCGGCGATTGCGCCGAAAGTTTCGCCGAGCACGGCGCGGACAACATCCGCGACTTCTTCCGCGTGTTCCTCCAGATGTCGGTGGTGCTCACCTATGCCGGCGCGCAGCCGGTGGTGAAGGTCGGCCGCATCGCCGGCCAGTTCGCCAAGCCGCGCTCGTCGGGCGAGGAGACCAAGAACGGCGTGACCCTGCCGTCCTACCGCGGCGACATCATCAACGGCATCGAGTTCGACGAGAAGAGCCGCGTGCCCGACCCGCAGCGCCAAGCGATGGCGTATCGCCAGTCGGCGGCCACGCTGAACCTTCTGCGCGCCTTCGCGCAAGGGGGCTATGCGAGCCTGGAGAACGTGCACCAGTGGATGCTGGGCTTCGTGTCCGACAGCCCGCAGGGCGCGGCCTATGAGGCTCTCGCCAACCGCATCACCGAGGCCATGGACTTCATGCGCGCGGTGGGCATCACGTCCGAAACCAACCACGCGCTGCGCGAGACCGATTTCTACACGAGCCACGAGGCCCTGCTGCTCGGCTACGAGCAGGCGCTGACGCGCGTCGATTCGACCTCGGGCGACTGGTACGCGACCTCCGGCCACATGATCTGGATCGGCGACCGCACCCGCCAGCCCGACCACGCCCATGTGGAATACTGCCGCGGCATCAAGAACCCGCTCGGCCTCAAATGCGGCCCCTCGCTCGATGCCGACGGGCTGCTTCGCCTGATCGACGTGCTCAACCCCGAAAACGAGGCGGGCCGGCTGACGCTGATCGCGCGCTTCGGCTACGACAAGGTGGAGGACCATCTGCCCAAGCTCGCCCGCGCCGTTGCGCACGAGGGCCGCAAGGTGGTGTGGTCGTGCGATCCCATGCACGGCAACACGATCACGGCCGCCGGATACAAGACACGGCCCTTCGACCGCATCCTGCGCGAGGTGGAATCGTTCTTCGCCGTGCACCGCGCCGAGGGCACGCATCCCGGCGGCATCCATGTCGAGATGACCGGCAAGAACGTCACCGAATGCACGGGCGGCGCGCGCGCCATCACGGCCGAAGAGCTGCAGGACCGCTACCACACCCACTGCGACCCGCGCCTCAACGCCGACCAAGCGATCGAGCTCGCTTTCCTCGTCTCGGAACTGCTCAAGAAAGAGCAGGCGCCCGTGAAGCGCCGCGCGGCGTCCGCCGGCTGAACGCGTCAGGACTGGCTGTAGATCAGCCAGTCCTTCGCAACCGGGGCGGGGGCCGGCGCAGGCGCCGCCACGGCCGGGGCGGCGCGGATCTCGTTGAGGCTCGAATGGCGCGTCACGCGGTTTCGCCCGTTCATCTTGGAACGGTAGAGCGCGCGATCGGCCTTGGCATAGAGATCGTCGGCGCTTTCCGCTTCCCACACCATGCAAAGCCCGAACGACACCGTGACCGGCTTGTGACCCGGGCCGAGAAGCGAGGTGAGCGAGGCCTGTTCCACGGCTTGGCGCACGCGTTCGGCGATCGCCATCATCGTGTCCTCTGGCGCGCCCTCCACCAGAACCGCGAACTCCTCGCCGCCGGTGCGCGCCACGAAGGTGTCGGCGCGCAGCTTGGAGCGCAGGAAGCCCGCCGTCATCTGGATCACCTTGTCGCCCACGGGGTGGCCGAACTGGTCGTTGATCGCCTTGAAGCTGTCGATGTCGGCCAGAAGCAGCGCCTGGGTGGAAACCGTGCCGCGGTTCTCGAACATCTGGAGAAGCTCGCGGTCGAAGGCGCGGCGGTTGGAAAGCTGGGTGAGGGGGTCGGTGTCGGCGAGGCGCTTGTATTCCTGGAGCTTGGTCTTCACCGCTTCCAGTTCGACCGTCTTCTCGTTCAGCGTCTCGGCGGTCTGCCGCCCCTGCTCGATCGTCGTGGTGGTCGCGACCGACACCACGGCCAGGATCTTTTCCAGCAACTCCCGGCTCGTCGACTGGCGCCCCGTCAGCCCGGCCGAGCCTTGCGACAGGATCGCGCTGTAGCGTTCGAGATGCGAGCGCTCGCTTCTCAACAGGCCCGCGACCTCCTCCAGTTCGGCGGCCACGATGCGCCGCGCGTCGTCCACCACGCTGTAGCCGTGGTGGTGCGCGAAATACTTTCGCCCGATCTGGTCGAGGTCTTCCTGCGAGGGGCGGTTGGGCAGCGACACCACTTCCAGGCTCAACTCCTCGTTGGAGCCGGCGAGCGCCTCGTAATAGATCTCGTAGTTCCGCGGCAGCCCGGCCACGCCCATCTGCCGCATGGTGGCGAGCACCGTGGAAGCGAGGTCCGTGACCCGCTTGGATTGCGCAGCAGCTGGCTGCATCATAACTCCCGACCCCACTTGGCCTTTGCGGCCGTTCTGCATGGCCCGTGCGTTTGCGCATCGAGACATGTTCCGAAACGTAAGATCGCGGCAGCTAAAGTTTCCTTAAGTCAGGCCGCCCATCGCCGAAGAAGAAGTGCCGGCTCACTCGCTGCCGCTTGAATTTTACCGAACGGACAAAAAATTGCGCCGCCTGATCAACGCCTTTCTCCACTCCTCGCGCGCGGCCCGCGCGCTTCTGGCCTCCGAGGCGGCGTTCCAGCAGGAGGCGATCGTGCTTGCGGCGGCGCTTCCGCTGGGCTGGTTCCTGGCCGACACCTGGCGCGGCTATGCACTGCTGATCGGCGCTGTGATCTTCGTGATGATCGTCGAAGTCTTGAACACGGCGGTGGAAGCGGCCTGCAATGCTGTGTCGCGCGACTTTCGCCCGGACATCCGCATCGCCAAGGACTGTGGCTCGCTCGCTGTGCTTCTGTCTATCCTGATCGCGGGCGGCATCTGGGCGCTGGCAATTGCCGAGCGCCTTGCGGGTCACGCGCTTTAAGCTGCCTTGCCTCCGCCACATGGCGTGGCTAACGGCGGGGCATGACAGTGACCGTCCGCTTCGCCCCGTCTCCCACCGGCCGCATCCATATCGGCAACGCGCGAACCGCGCTGTTCAACTGGCTGTTCGCGCTGCAGAACCGGGGCCGCTTCATCCAGCGCTTCGACGACACGGACGCCCTGCGCTCCAAGCAGGAATATGCCGACGCGATCCTCTACGACCTCCATTGGCTGGGTGTCTTCCCCGACGCCATCGAGCACCAGTCGCGCCGCACGGAGCTCTACGAGCGGGCCGTCGAGACGCTGAAAGCCAAGGGGCTTCTTTATCCCTGCTACGAGACGGTGGAGGAACTGGACCTCCAGCGCAAGATCCGGCTGGGACGCAAGCTCCCGCCCGTCTATGGCCGCGAGGCGCTCGCATTGTCGGGCGACGAGAAGGCTGCCCTGGAGGCGGAAGGCCGCCGCCCGCACTGGCGCTTCCTGCTGCCCAATTTCGCGAGCGACCCGGCCGAGACCGAACGCACCGACATCACCTGGACCGACCTCGTGCGCGGCGAGGAGACGGTGGACCTCGCCTCCTTGTCCGACCCCGTTCTGGTGCGCGAGGACGGCACGTTCCTCTACACGCTGCCTTCGGTGGTGGACGACATCGAGATGGGCATCACCCATGTGATCCGTGGCGACGACCACGTGACCAACACGGGCGTGCAGATCGCGCTCTTCAAGGCGCTGGGTGCGGAGCCGCCGGTGTTCGGCCACCACAACCTCCTGACCACGGCGAGCGGCGAGGGCCTTTCCAAGCGCACGGGCGCGCTGTCCATCGCCTCGCTCCGCGAGGCCGGCCTCGAGCCGATGGCCATCGCCTCGCTCGCGGTGCTGACGGGCTCCGCCGAGCAGGTGGCGGCCGAGCCCGACATGGCGGCCCTGGCCGCCCGCTTCGATCCGCAAACCGTGTCGAAGTCTTCGGCCAAGTTCGACCCGGCCGATCTCGACGTGCTCAACCGCACGATCCTTCACCGCATGGGCTTCGACGAGGTGTCCGTGCGGCTTCTGGCGCTCGGCGTGTCCGGCGAGGAGGCGGAGCCCTTCTGGAACGCGGTGCGCGGCAACCTCACGCGCCTGCCCGACGCCGCGCGCTGGTGGCAGATCGTGCGCAATGGGCCCGAGCCCGCGGAAGAGCTTTCCGACGACGACCGCTCGTTCGCGCGCGAGGCCTTCGAGCTTCTGCCCGAGGAGCCCTTCGACCGCGGCACCTGGAAGCATTGGACCGACGATGTGAAGGAGGCGACCGGCCGCAAGGGCAAGGCGCTGTTTCTGCCGCTGCGCGTGGCGCTCACCGGCCTGTCGTCGGGCCCGGAACTCGCCGAGCTGCTGCCGCTCCTCGGCCGCGAGGGCGCGCTCGCCCGCCGGCCCTGATCATCGGGGCTGCCGGCGCGCGAGGCGCGGCAGCCCGCATCACCGTTTCAGCGCCCCTGCGCCTCGACCACCGCAAGTGCGGTCATGTTGACGATGCCGCGTGACGTCACCGAAGGTGTCAGGATGTGCGCGGGCTTGTCGGTGCCGAGCAGCATCGGGCCGACATGGAGCGCGTCCGTCATCTGCTTGGCCGTGGTCAGGGCGATGTTCGCCGAATCGAGGTTCGGGAAGACCAGCAGGTTCGCTTCGCCGCTCAGCTTGGAGTGCGGATAGACGCGGGCGCGCAGTGCCGAGGAGAGCGCGGAATCCCCGTGCATCTCGCCGTCGCTTTCCAGCTCGGGCGCGATGCGCTTCAGGATGCTCGCGGCCTCCCGCATCTTGAGCGCGGAGGGCGAGTCGCGCGAGCCGAAGTTGGAATGCGACAGGAGTGCTGCCTTGGGCTCGATGCCGAAGCGGCGGATGCTTTCCGCCGCCAGCACCGTCATCGCCGCGATCTCCTCGGCCGACGGATCGACCGTCACATAGGTGTCGGTGAAGAAGGTCACGCCCGACTGCGAGATCAGCATGGACAGCGCCGAGAGATCGCGGTCGGTCACGTCGGCGCGCGGGCCGATGATCAGCGACACGTTGCGCAGATGGCGCTCGAAACGCCCTTCGAGGCCGCAGATCATGCAGTCCGTGTCGCCGCGCTTGAGCGCGAGTGCCGCGATCACCGTGGTTTCCGTGCGAACCGCCGTGCGCGCGCCTTCCTGCGTGTAGCCGCGCCGTCCGGCGAGCTCGACCAGGAGGTCCACATAGTCGCGATAGCGCGGGTCGTCCTCGGGGTTGATCAGCTCGAAGTCGGTGCCCTGGCGGATCTTGAGGCCATAGCGCTTGAGCCGCACTTCGACCACATGCGGGCGCCCGATCAGGATCGGCTGCGCGATGCCTTCTTCGAGCACCACTTGGGCGGCGCGCAGCACACGCTCGTCCTCGCCATCGGCATAGATCACGCGTTTGTTGCCGGCAGCCTTGGCCGCCGAGAAGACGGGCTTCATCACGAGGCCCGAGCGGAACACGAAGCGGTTCAGCCGATCCACATAGGCGCTCATGTCGTCGATGGGCCGCCGCGCCACGCCCGTGTCGGCCGCGGCCTGGGCGACGGCGGGTGCGATGCGCAGGATCAGCCGGGGGTCGAAGGGCGAGGGGATCAGGTAGTCCGGCCCGAAGGTCGGCGTATCGCCCGAATAGGCGCGTGCCGCCACGTCCGAGGGCTCCTCGCGCGCGAGCCCCGCGATGGCGCGCACGGCCGCCATCTTCATCGCCTCGTTGATGGCGCTCGCCCCGCAATCCAGCGCGCCCCGGAAGATATAGGGGAAGCAGAGCACGTTGTTGACCTGATTGGGGAAGTCCGAGCGCCCCGTGCAGATCATGGCGTCGGGGCGCGCCGCGCGCGCTTCCGCGGGCATGATCTCGGGCGTGGGGTTGGCGAGTGCGAGAACCAGCGGCTTTTCCGCCATGTGCTGGAGAAGCTCGGGCTTGAGCACGCCCGCGGCCGACAGGCCGAGGAACACGTCGGCACCGCCGATCACGTCGGCCAGCACGCGCGCGTCGGTGTCCTTGACGTAGGGGTCCTTCCAGCGGTCCATCTCGTCGAGCCGCCCCTTATAGGCGACGCCGAAGCGGTCGGTGACCCAGATCTTCTCGATGTCCGCGCCCATCGAGACCAGGAGGTTGAGGCAGGCGAGCGCCGCAGCACCCGCGCCCGACGACACGATCTTGATGTCCTCGATCCGCTTGCCGGCGAATTCGAGCCCGTTCAGCACGGCCGCCGCCACGATGATGGCCGTGCCGTGCTGGTCATCGTGGAAGACGGGGATGGCCATCCGCGCCTTGAGCTGCTCCTCCACCTCGAAGCATTCGGGCGCCTTGATGTCTTCGAGGTTGATGCCGCCGAAGGTGGGCTCCAACGCCGACACCGTGTCCACCATGCGCTCGATGGTGGGGGCGTCGATCTCGATGTCGAACACGTCGATGCCGGAGAATTTCTTGAAGAGCACGGCCTTGCCCTCCATCACCGGCTTGGACGCGAGCGGGCCGATATTGCCGAGCCCCAGCACGGCCGAGCCGTTGGACACCACGCCCACGAGGTTGGCGCGGCTCGTGTAGTCGGCGGCCTTTTCGGGCTCGTCGCGGATGGCGAGGCAAGGCGCCGCCACGCCCGGCGAGTAGGCGAGCGCGAGGTCGCGCTGGTTGCCGAGCGGCTTGGTGGCCTGGATCTCGAGCTTTCCGGGCTTGGGATATTGGTGGAAGAAGAGCGCCGCCCGGTCGAGGTCGCTCAGGTCCTTGCTGTCGCTCATCAGAAGGCCGCCGGATAAAGGCCGCCGTCCACGCGGATGTTCTGCCCCGTCAGGTAGCCCGCCTGGGCCGAGCAGAGAAAGGCGCAGACCTGGCCGAACTCCTCGGCTGTGCCCAGCCGCTTGGCGGGGATGTCGGCCGCGAGCTTGCGCTTGTTTTCTTCTTCCGTGCCCGAGCCCGCCTTGAACGCGCTTTTCATGCGGTCGGTGTCGAGCTTGCCGGGCAGAAGGTTGTTGATCGTCACGTTGCGGTCGGCCACGCCCCGCGCGATGCCTGCGAGAAACGAGGTGAGGCCCGCGCGCGCGGCCGAGGAAAGGTCGAGGCCCTCGATCGGCACATAGACCGAAAGCGAGGTGATGTTGACGACGCGCCCGAAGCCGCGGCTCGCCATGCCGTCGATCACCGCCTTCAGAAGCTCGAAGGGGGTCACGAGGTTCTGGGTGACGCCCTTCAGGATCGCCTCTCGGTCGAGCTCGCGGAAGTCGCGGCGCGGCGGGCCGCCATTGTTGTTGACGAGGATGTCGGGGTCGGGGCAGGCGGCAAGCAGCCGGTCCTGGACGGCGGTCTCCGACACGTCGCCCGCGACCTCCTGCACCTCGACGCCGAAGCGGTCGCGCAGCTCCTGGGCCGTGCGCGCGAGCACCGCCTCGTCGCGACCGTTCAGCGTGAGCCGGCACCCGGCCTCCGCGAGTGCGGTGGCGCAGCCCCGCCCGAGCCCGCGGCTCGATGCGCAGACGATTGCCGACTTGCCGTTCAGGCCGAGATCCATGGGCGTCCTCCTTGGCTTTGGGATGGTCTATCGCGCGGGGCGCGAGCGAAGCAAGGCAGCCCGTGCGTGACGGGCAGCTTGCCGCGTGCTAGCCGCGGCCGGCCACCCCGCGCCACGCAGTTCCATGCCGCATCACCCATCGGTCTCCGAAGAGTTCCCCCCGAAGCCACGCTTCTTCGAGATGCGGATGGCAGCGCTGTTTGCGGCCGTGATCCTGCCGGGCGGATTCCTCTTGCCGTTTCTGCCGCTCTGGCTCGAGCATGTCGGCATCAGCCCCGAGGAGATCGGCGTGATCCTGGCCGCGCAGATGTTTCTGCGGCTCGCCACCACGCCCTTCTTCTCGGCGCTGGCCGACACCCGCCCCGACCGGGCGCCGATGTTCATTCTCACCGTGGGCGGGGCCTTCGTGTTCTCGCTCGGCTATCTCCTGCCGCCCACCTTCCTGCTCGTGCTCGCGGTCTCGCTTCTTCTGGCCGTGCTCCAGCCGCTCCACACGACGCTGACCGACAGCCTCGCGGTTTCGGGCGTGCGCCGCTACCGCTCGGACTATGCGCGGATGCGGATATGGGGCTCGGTCGCCTATCTCGTGTCGAACATCGCGGGCGGCCTGTTTCTCGCCCATTGGGGGGCGGGTTTCCTGCCCTGGGTCTATGCCGCCTCGATGGCGCTGGCGCTCGGGGTGGCGCTCGCGCTCACGCCGCGGCTCGGGCGGCCCCGCAAGCTGCACGGGCCCGACCCCGCAGGCGGTGTGGCGCTGCTTCGCAACCGCTATTTCGTGTTCACCATCCTGGCCTATGCCTCGCTGCAGGCGAGCCACGCTTTCGTCTACGGCTTCGGCTCGATCTACTGGCGCGCGATCGGCATCTCGGAAACCGCCATCGGCTGGCTCTGGGCCGTGGGCACGCTGGCGGAAGTCATCCTGTTCGCCGTGTTCCCGCGCTTCTTCGGCCGGCTCTCGCCCGACCGCGTGCTCGTGATGGCGGGGTGTGCCGCGCTCTTTCGCTGGCTCACGCTGCCGCTGATCGAGCCCGCCGGCTTAAGCCTCGCGGGCTTCGTGGTCAGCCAGAGCCTGCACGCCTTTTCCACCGGCATGATCATCATCGCGCTTCAGGCGACGATTGCGCGCTCCGTGCCCGATCACCTGACGAGCGGCGCGCAAGGCCTGGCCTTCTTCGCGCAGACGCTGGCGCTGGGCATCGCCACCCTCGTTTCCGGCGCGCTCTACCAGAGCTTCGGCGCGCAGGGCTTCTGGGCGATGGCGGTGCTGGCGGGCGCCGGCCTCGGCTTCGCGCTGGCGGCGCGGCGCTATCCCCAGAGTTCGGGCGCCGGCGGAAACACGAGCGAGCCCTCGTAGCGCAGCGCCGGATCGCGGTCTCGCGCGAGAAGCAGGGGGCCGTCGAGGTCCACGAAATCCGCACCCTGCGCGAGCAGCACGGCGGGGGCCATGGCGAGCGAGGTGCCGACCATGCAGCCCACCATCACCCTCATGCCGCTTGCGCTCGCGCGCTGCTTCAGCAGAAGCGCAGCGGACAGACCGCCGGTCTTGTCGAGCTTGATGTTCACGGCATCGTAGCGCCCGGCGAGCGCTTCCACGTCGTCGAGCCCATGAACGCTTTCGTCGGCGCAGACGGGCAGGGGCCGGGCGATTCTTTCCAGCATTCCGTCCTGGTTCGCGGGCAGGGGCTGTTCCACGAGCGCGATGCCGAGCCTTGCCGCGGCTTCGAGATGAGCCTCTAGGTTGGCTGATGTCCATCCCTCGTTGGCATCCGCGATGATGCGCGAGCGGGGAGCGCCGCGCACGACCGCTTCCATGCGCGCCACGTCGCCTTCCGGCGCGCCGAGCTTGATCTTCAGGAGCGGCCGCACGCTGTTGCGCCGCGCCGCCTCCTCCATCGCCTCGGCCGTGCCGAGCGACAGCGTGTAGGCCGTTTCGAGCGGGCCGGGCGCCTCGCCCCCCAGCCGCTGCCAGACGCGCTCGCCCGCGAGCTTGGCTTCCCAGTCCCACAGCGCGCAGTCGACCGCGTTGCGCGCGGCGCCGCCCGGCAGGAGCCGTTCGAGCTCCTCGCGGCCAGCACCCGCTTCGAGCGCCTGGCGCACGCTTTCGATCTGCGCCACCACGCTTTCCACGCTTTCGCCGTAGCGCGGGTAGGGCACGCACTCGCCCCAGCCTTCCGCGCCCTCGCCGCTGACCCGGCACACGACCACATGCGCCTCGGTCTTTGCGCCGCGCGCGATGGTGAAGGAGCCCGCTATGGGAAAGCGTTCGGCCGAAACCGTGATCTGTCGGCGCATGAGATCGGTCCTGCATGTGGGATTGGTCGCGACGAACAGGGAAAGTGACACCCGGCGCAGTCCGGTTTATGACAGCACGCCCACCCTTCCCGGTTCCCTTCCATGTTGACCAACGACAGCCAGGACGCAAGCGAGGCGGAAGCCCCGCGCCCGGACCATGCCCGCGAGGCGGACGCCCACCCGCGCGTCGAACGCAGCGAAAGCGGCGACGGCCTGGGCTTGCGCCTGTCCGGCGTCTGGACCACGCGCACCGTCGGCCTGATCGACGCGGAGATGCGCGAGCTGGCGAGCCCGCAGAAGGGCAAGGTCACGCTCGACCTGTCCGATGTCGCCAAGATGGACACGGCGGGTGCCTGGGTCGTGGAAAGGCTCGTCGCGGCGCTGTCGGACGGCGGCACCGAGGTCGAGGTGACGGGCGGCAGCGAATCCGTTTCCACCTTGCTCGATGCGGTCGGTGAGAGCGCGCACAACCGCGACACGCCCGACGCCACCGACAAGCGCAACATGGTGATCCGCACCCTCGATTCGATCGGGCGCGGCGTCTATTCCATGCGCGACGACTTCATCGCCTCCATGAACATCCTGGGCGCCACGATCGCAGGCGCGCGCGCCAATTCGGGCCGCGGCCATTCCATCAACATCACCTCCATCGTCCATCACATGGACCGCATGGGCGTGGGCGCCATTCCCGTGGTCTGCCTGATGTCGGCCATCGTGGGCGCCATCGTCGCCCAGCAGGGCGCCTTCCAGCTGCGCTATTTTGGCGCCGAGATCTTCGTGGTCGATCTCGTGGGCATCCTGGTCTGGCGCGAGCTGGGCGTGCTGTTGACCGCCATCATGATCGCCGGCCGCTCGGGCAGCGCCATCACGGCCGAGATCGGCTCGATGAAGATGCGCGAGGAGGTGGACGCGCTCAAGGTGATCGGCCTGAACCCCGTCGGCGTGCTCGTCTTTCCCCGGCTGGTCGCGCTCGTGATCGCGCTGCCCTGCCTGACCATCGCCGCCAATTTCGCGGCGCTCGGGGGGGCGATCCTCGTCACCTATCTCTACTCCGGCATCTCGCCAGACACCTTCATCGAACGCATGCGCTCCACCATCGACGTGTCCACCGTGTTCGCCGGCCTTATCAAGGCCCCGTTCATGGCCTTGATCATCGGGGTGCTGGCTTCCGTGGAAGGGCTGAAGGTGGGCGGCAGCGCCGAGTCGCTCGGCGCGCGCGTCACGGCATCGGTGGTGAAGGCCATCTTCGTGGTGATCATCGTCGACGGCATGTTCGCCATCTTCTACGCGGCGATCAATTTCTGATGGATGCGCGGGTGGACGAAACGCAGAGCGTGACCGAGGGCGACCCGGACGAGATCATCATCGAGGCTCGCGGCGTCACCGTCGCGTTCCGCGGCAAGGCCGTGCTCGAAAACCTCGACCTCGACATCCGGCGCGGCGAGATCCTGGGCTTCGTCGGCCCCTCGGGCGCGGGAAAGTCGGTGCTGCTGCGCACCATCCTCGGGCTCAACCAGAAGCAGTCGGGCACGGTGAAGATCTTCGGGGTCGACATCGACAAGGCGTCCGACGAGGAAAAGACCCGCGTGGACATGCGCATGGGCGTGCTGTTCCAGCACGGCGCGCTGTTTTCCGCGCTGACGGTGCTGGAGAACATCCAGGTGCCGATGCGCGAATATCTCGACCTGCCCAAGCCCCTGATGGACGAGCTGGCGCTTCTCAAGATCGAGCTCGTCGGCCTCAAGCGGGACGCCGCCACGAAATTCCCTTCCGAGCTTTCGGGCGGCATGATCAAGCGCGCGGCCCTGGCGCGCGCGCTCGCACTCGACCCCGACATCGTGTTCCTGGACGAGCCCACCTCGGGCCTCGACCCGATCGGTGCCGCCGACTTCGACGAGCTCGTGGACAAGCTGCGCGACACGATGGGCCTCACCGTCTACATGGTGACCCACGACCTCGACAGCCTGTTCTCCGTCTGCGACCGGGTGGCGGTGCTCGGCAACAAGAAAGTGATGGTCGAAGGCACCATCAAAGACATGCTCGCGAGCGATGAGCCGTGGGTGAAATCCTATTTCCGCGGCAAGCGCGCCCGCCACATCGACACGGGCGGCGAGCGCGCGGCCACCGAGCAGACCTGAAACGAAAGACGGCATGGAAACCAAGGCCAACTACGTCATCGTCGGCATCTTCACGCTGGTCGCCGTGCTTGCCGCCTTCGGCTTCGTCTACTGGACGGCGGCCATCGGCGACCGCGGCGAGACCACGATCCTGCGCGTGCGCATCCCCGGCTCCGCCTCGGGCCTCGGGCGCGGCAGCGCCGTGCTCTTCAACGGCGTGAAGGTGGGCGACATCCAGCGCGTCTTCATCGACGCGCAGAACCCCGGCATGGCCATCGCCGACACCGAGATCGACCGCCTCACCCCCATCACCCGCTCCACCCAGGCCGATATCGGCCTGGCCGGCCTCACGGGCCAGGCGAACATCGAGCTGCGCGGCGGCGATCTGGCCGAGCCGCGCCTGATCGACCAGGCGGAATCCGAAGGCCGCGTGGCCGAGATCACGGCGAACCCCTCGGCCGTCACCAACCTCCTGCAGACCGCGCAAGACATCTTCCGCCGCGCCGACAGCACGATCAACCAACTCGAATCCTTCGTCACCGAAGCGCGCGGGCCGCTCGGCGAGACCATCCAGAACGTCGAGACCTTCTCGGACGCGCTGGCGCGCAACGCGAACGGCGTGGACACCTTCCTGGCAAGCGTGGCCGCGCTTTCGGACGAGCTGGCCGGCGTGTCGGGCCGCGTGGACAGCACGCTCGCCGCGGCCGAAGGCCTGCTCCGCTCGGTCGAGCCCGACCAGGTGCGCGCCATCGTTTCCAACGTGGAAGGCGTCACCGCGGACCTGCGCCGCACCAGCGCCAACATCGACCGCCTGGTCGCCGGCGTCGACGGCGCGCTGTCCTCGATCCAGACGCTCGCCACCAACGGCCAGACCGCGATCGGCCGGGTGAACACGATCCTCGACGGCGTGGACCCGCAGGCCGTGCGCTCCTCGGTCGCCAACATCGAGCAGGCCACGCGCACCGCCAACGAGGCCCTCGTGACCTTGCGCGACGTGAGCCAGAACGCCTCGTCGGCCATCGACGACATCCGTGGCGTGACCAGCACCGTGACCGGCCGCCGCGCGGAGATCGACCAGGCGATCGCCGATGCGAGCCAGCTCGCCGCCCGCCTGAACGCCGCTGCCGTGCGCGTCGACGGCGTGCTCCAGAAGGTGGACGGGCTGATCGGCTCCGACGAGGCCGAAGGGCTGATCGTGGATGCGGGCGCGACCTTCCGCTCCTTCCGCGAAACGGCCGACTCGCTCAACCGCCTGGTTTCGTCGCCCGCCGCGCAAGGGCTCGCGGGCAATGCCGACGAGACGCTGCGCGCCTTCCGCCAGGTCGCCGGCACGCTGAACGGCCGCATCGGGCCGATCGCCGACAACCTCACGCGCTTCTCCGGCCAGGGGCTGCAAAGCGTGCAGGAACTGGTGCGCTCCACCGGCCAGTCGATCAACCGCATCGAGCAGTCGATCACCGACCTCAGCCGCAACCCCCAGCGCATCATCTCGGGCGGCCAGGGCGAGGTGCGGCGCTACGACGGCAGCGCCCCGCGCCGTTAACCACCGGCGTTGACTTTGCCGGGTCATCCCCGCAAGAACGGCTGAGGCGACGCCCGCGCGGCCCGATCCGGGGGATTCGGCCGGCTGCGCGGCGCGCGGTTCGCCACAGTGTTTGCAGCATCCAATGGTTCGTGCTGCCGGTTTGAGGGGTTGCGCGTGGCTTTTGGGCGTTTGACGGCCTGTTCGCTGATTGCGGCATCGCTGCTCGCGGGATGCGCAGCACTTCCCGGCGGCGGCCCCAAGCCGCTCGACACCTACGAGCTTTCCGCGCCGAGCCTGCCCGAGCGCCCCTCGCGCGGCCGAACCCAGATCCTGGTCGCCGACCCTTCCGCGCTGCAGATCCTGGACAGCCAGAACATCGTGATCTCGCCAGCGCCCGGCTCGCTCGAATATCTGGGCGGCGCCCAGTGGGCCGACCGCCTGCCGCGCGTGGTCCAGGCGCGCCTGGTCGAGACCTTCCAGAACGCGTCGGGCTTCAACGGCGTCGGCCGCCCCGGCCAGGGGCTCGCCATCGACTATCAGCTGATCGTCGAGGTGCGCCGCTTCGAGATCGCCGTGAACGGCGGCCGCTCCGCGCGCGTGGCCTTTGCCGTGAAGCTGCTCAACGACCGCAACGGCACGGTGCGCGCGGTGCGCGACTTCGAGGCCACGGCACCTGTTTCGGGCACCACCAACGCCGCCTATGTGGCCGCGCTCAACAGCGCGTTCGGCGAGGTTGCCGGCGAGATGGTCGACTGGACCCGCAGCCGCATCTGATCGGCTTACCCAAAAGGCATCAAAGAAAAGGGGCGCTCGAGGCGCCCCTTTCTCGTTTCAGGCTCGGCCGCGCTCAGCGCAGCCTGCCCGATGCGTGGGCCAGCATGGTGTAGAGCTTGCCCGTGTCGGTGCCGAGCATCCGCTTCATGCCGCCCCGGTCGGTGCGGGCGACGTCGCGCACGGTGCGCTCGAAGTCGTCGCAGTAGCGGTCGACCAGCACGCGGAACTTCGCATCGTCTTCGTAGCGGCGCTTGGTGTCCTCGAAGCTGTCCTGGCCGCGCACCGCATAGAGGTGGCGCGTGAAGACGTCACGCTCGCCGCGGCGGAAGCGGTCCCAGAGTTCGGCCGCAGCCTCGGGGTCGAGGGCGCGGGCGATCTCCACCGCGAGCGCCTGCAGCGCTTCGGTCGGATCGGCCTGCGTTTCGGCCGCCTTGGTCTTGCCCTTCGCCTCGCGGCGGGGCGCGACCGGGGCTTCGGCCGGCTCGGGATCGAGGTCGAGCGAGCCGCGCAGGTCCGCCTCGAATGTCGAGAGGTCGGGCTCCTGGCTGCTTGCCTGCGGCTTGGCAGCCGAGCGGGTGCGCGGTTCGGACACGTCCACCGTACGGCCCGTGCGGGCGACGATCTCCGAGAGTTCCTTGAGCGCGTTGATCTGCTCGGTCACCGCGCGCCGGATGGCGGTGGTGGACTGCTTGGCCTCCTCGGGCATGTCGAGCACGCCGCGGGTGAGTTCCGCGCGGGTTTCCGTCAGCTCCGTGCGGATCGTGCCCGCCGTGCGGCGCAGCTCTTCGGTCGCGTCCGCGAAGCGCTGGGAAGCATCCTCCACGGCCGCGGCCACGGCCGAGCGCATGGTCTCGGCGGTTGCCTTGGTGCGGCCTTCGGCGCGCTCCAGCACCTCGTCGAGATAGCCTTCGAGCCCCTTCATCATGCGCTCGATGTCTTCCGACTTCTTCACCAGCGCCACGGCCAGGTCTTCCATCTCGCCCTGGCGGTCGAGCGTGGTGACGAGGTTGGACTGCGCGGACGAGAGAAGGTCGGCCGCGTTGGTCAGCTCGCGCACATGCTTGTCGAAGCTCGACGCGATGGAGGCCACCTCGCTCAGCGTCCGCGACGAGAGCTCCGCCACCCGGCCGACATTGGAGTCGATCAGGCGTGCCGAGGTCGAGAAGCTCTGCGCCGAGCGTTCCGCGCTCGAAGCAAAGGCTTCCGTGCTTTCGCGCAGCTTGCGATCCACCTCGCCCAGGCTTTCGCCCGCGCGGTCGATCACCTGCGACAGGTCGCGGCTCGACTGCGTGACCTGGCCGAGGATCTGCCCCGCGCCGTCAGCCAGCCTCTGGCGGGCACCCGCCACCGCTTCCAGCGAGCGCTCGGTGCGCTCGGCGAGCGTCTGGGCGACCGCCTCGCCTTCGGCGCGCAGCGCGTCGGCCGCGCGTTCCGCCGTCAGCTCGATGGTGCGCTGGAACTCGTTGCCGTTGGCCGAGAAGCGATCCACCAGCGGGCGCGCCGTGCCGTCGAGCAGCTCGGCGATCTCGTTGGTGCGCTCGTCCAGCATGCGGCTGAGTTCCCGCGTGTTGTCGCCGATGGCGCGCGCGGCCTCGCCCGTGGTCTGCACGATGTGCTGGCCCACCGTCTCGAAGGTGCCCGAGATGGTCGCCGCCCGCGAGGACAGCTGCTTCTCGGTCTCCGAGGCGCTGACGCGGATGGCGCGGCTGACGGCCTGCGCCGTCTGCGTCACCCGGTCCTCGGCCTTGCCGAACTCTTCGGCCAGCAGCTCGGCGGCAGCGCTCGCGCTTGCGGCCAGGCGCTCGTCGGCCGCGCCCACGGCCAAGTCGATCAGGCGGGCGCGCTCGTCGATGGCGCCTGCGCTCTCGCGCACCCGCTCCACCACGGCGCGTGCCGTCTCGTCCATGCGCTCGGACCAGCTCGCCGCCTGCCCGTCGATCTCCGTGCGGGCGATCGCGGCCTGTTCGGCGATGCGGCGCTCGGCGGTCTCGAAGGTCCGCGAGATGTCGATCACGCGGGCATCGAGCTCGCCGGACGCGCGGCGCGACAGTTCCACCACGCGCTCGTGCACCTTGGCGAACACTTCGGCGAACTGGCCGGAGCGGTCGTCCATGTCGTTGCTCGCGCGGTCGGTCAGCTCGATGATGCGGTCCTGCGCTGCCGCAAGGCTCGCCTCGATTTCGCCGGCACGGGCGTTGATCTCGGCCGCGCTGCGGCCAAGGCGCGTCGCGATGCGCTGCTCGGTGTCGTCGAACACGCCCGCGATCTCGGTGGCGCGCGTGTTGAGCGTCGCGGCCGAAAGGTCGACCTTGGCCGCGAGCTGGCGCTCGGCGTCGTCGAACACGCCGGCGATCTCGTCGGCGCGGGCCGAAAGCGCGGTCGCCGCATCCGACACGCGGCGGGCGACGATGCCGTCGGCATCCTCGAAGGTCCGCACGAGGTCGGAGGCGCGGCGGGCGAGCGTGCTCGCCGTTTCCACGGCGCGTGCCGCGAGCTTCTGGTCGCCTTCCTCGAAGATCGCACGGATCTCCTCGGCGCGCTCCTGGAGCATCTCGACCGTTTCGCGGTTGCGGGCGGCGAGCAGGCCGTCCGCATTGGCGAAGGCTCCGCGCACCTCGCCCAGGCGATGGGCGACGGCCTGGCCTGCGCCATCGGCCTGTTCGAGCAGCTCCACGCCGGCCTGCGCCGTGCGCTCGGCGAGCGCCTGGCCGGCAGCGGCGAACGCGGTCTTCAGCTCTTCGGCGCGCTGGCCCAGCATCCGGGCGGTCTCGCGGCTCTGGCCGGCGAGCGCTTCGGCACTTTCCGCCATGCGGTCGACGAGGCGCGTCTCGGCGCGCTCGAAGCCCTCGCCGATCTCGCCGGCCCGGCCGTCGAGATTGGTGGCGACCGCATCGACGCGGGCGGCCAGAAGCTCGGCCGTCTGGTCGGCGCGGCGGAGCAGACGCTCCTCGGCGGCTTCCAGCGTGCGGGCGAGTTCGAGAGCCGCGTTGGCCATCGCACCCACCGCTTCCTCGTTGCGGCTGAGCATCGTGTCCGCATTGGCGCGGGCACGCTCGGCGAGCTTGCGGTCCACCGCGTCGAAGCGGTCGGCAATCTCGGCCGTACGGGCGACGAGTGCGTCCGCCGTCATCTCGGCGCGGCGGGCAACCGCCTGGTCCGCCTCGGACAGAGCGCGGCCCGACTCGTCGGACAGCATGGCCGCGAGTTCCACGACCTTGTCGCGGAGAAGCCCGGCCGCCTGCGAGGCGCTGCTGTCGAGAACCGCACGGACGGAGTCCGCACCTTCCGCGAGCGCCTCGCGCACCCCTTGCGTGCGCTTGCCGATGGTTTCCGACTGGCGGCGGAACGCGCCTTCGATGCTTTGGACATCGGCGGCAAGCGCTGCCGTGATCTCGGCGCGGCGCTCGGCGAAGCTCGCCACGTGCTCGCCCAGATGGCGTTCGAGGTCGACCCGGAAGGCGTCGAGGCTGTCGACGTCCTCGCGCAAGCGGTGCGAGAGGTCGTCGCGGCGGCGGGAGAGCGCGTCCAGGTGGGCGGCGAAGTGCTCGTCGAGCTCGGTGCGCGCGGCCTGCATGGATTCGAGATCGGCCCGCAGCGCACGGCGCAGGATGTCGCGGCCCTCGGCCAGCTTTTCCACCTGGCCGGTGACCAGGAGGTCGATGCCCGAGCGGCTTTCCTCGAGGCGCGCGAGGTCGTCGCCGAGCGCGCGGGCCAGGGCGTTGCGCCCTTCCGCGATGCGGGCGACCTGCGCTTCCACCGCCTCGTCGATCACGCCGCGCTCGACGCGCAGCTTGCCGAGATCGGTTTCCAGCGCCTGGCGCATCAGCTCGCGGCCCTCGGCCACGCGCTCGATCTGCTGCGACACCATCGCGTCGATCGCGGCCCGCGTTTCCGCGAGCTTGGCGAGGTCTGCGTCGAGCGCGCCCGACAGGTCGCGGCGGCCTTCCGCCAGCCGCTGCTGGTGGTCGTCGGAGGCCCGGCGAAGCGTGTCGTCGAGTGCCGCGCGCGCAGCACCCAGCTTGACGATATCTTCTTCGAGCGCCCGGCCCATCGCCTCGCGGGCTTCCACGAGACGCGCCGACTGGTCGGCCACGGCACCGTCGAGCGAAGCGCGGCTTTCCTCCAGCTTGGCCAGATCGGCATCGAGCGCGCGGCGCAGCACGTCGCGGCCTTCGGCCAGCTTGCGCACCTGGCTGGTCAGCATTCCGTCAACCGCATCGCGGCTTTCGGCCAGCCTGTTCATGTCGCGCTCCAGCTCGGCTGCGAGCTGGCGGCGGCCTTCGCCGATGGCGGCATTGTGCTCGTCGGCGATGGCTGCGATCCGCGTGTCGAGTTCGCCGCGTTCGGCGGCAAGGCGCGAAAGATCGGCTTCGAGGCCGCGCTCCAGCCCGGCACGGCTTTCGGCCAAGCCACGGGCGTGCTCGGTCACCAGAGCATCGATCGCGCTGCGGGATTCCGCGAGCTTGGCGAGATCGGCGTCGAGCGCTTGGGTCAGCACGTCGCGGGCCTGAGCCAGCTTGCCGACCTGCGCCACGACCTGTGCGTCGATCGCGGCACGCTCCTCGGCGAGCGACACCGAGTCGGCCTCCAGCGCGCGCACCAGCGTCTCGCGGCCTTCGGCCAGGATGCGGGCCTGTTCGGCTGCGATGGCGTCGATGCGCTGGTCGAGCGCACCACGGCCATCGGACAGCGCCTGGAGGTCGGATTCCAGCGCGTCGCGGAGCGCTGCGCGGGCATCGGCCAGGCGGTCGAGATGCGCGGCCATCAGCGCATCCACATCGGCGCGGCTGCTTTCGAGTTCGCCCAGGTCCTCACGCAGCGCGTCCGACAGGGCGGCGCGGCCTGCGGCCAGGCGCTCGGAGTGCTCGGCGGCGATCGCTGCCACGCGCTCTTCGAGTTCGCCGCGTGCCGCGGTGATGGATTCGAGGTCGGTGTCCAGCATCCGGCGCAGGTGGTTGCGGGCCTCGACGAGGCGTTCCACCTGGCTGGTCAGCAGGGCATCCACGCCCGAGCGGCTTTCCTCCAGCTGGCCGAGATCGGCGCGGAGCGCGGCCGACAGCGCCTCGCGACCCTGCGAGAGGCGCTCGCCATGCTCGGAGGCGATGGAGCGGAGGCGTCCGTCGAGGTCCTCGCGGGCCGCGGCGATGCCTTCCAGGTCCTGCTCCAGCGCGTGCTGGAGGTGGTCGCGCGCTTCCACCAGGCGGCTGACGCCGCTGGCCAGAAGGGCGTCCACCCCCGAGCGGCTTTCCTCGAGCTTGGCGAGGTCGGCTGCGAGCGCCTCGTTCAGCGCCGCACGGCCGGCGGCCAGCCGCTCGCCATGCTCGGCGGCGATCAGCGCCAGACGGCCGTCCAGCTCCTCGCGGGCGTCGTTGATGGCTGCGAGGTCGGCTTCCACCACGCGGTGGATGTCGCGGCGGCCTTCGGACAAGCTCGCGATCTGGTCGGCCATGAAGGCGGCCATCGCGTCGCGGCTGTCGGCGAGCTTGCCGAGATCGCCTTCGAGCGCTTCGGTGAACACGTCGCGGCCTTCGCCGAGGCGGCGGGCGTGCTCGTCGGCCAGCGCCACCACACGGGCTTCGAGCGCGTTCTGGGCTTCGGCGATGCGGCCGAGATCGGCGTCAAGCGCCTCGGCCAGCGTCGCACGGCCCTCGGCCACGCGGCGGTCGTGTTCGGCTGCGATGGCCGCGATCCGCTCGTCGAGTTCGGTGCGGGCATCCGCCAGGGTCTGGAGGTCGGCTTCCAGCGCGCGCTGGAGATGGACGCGGCCTTCCACCAGGCGACCCGCCTGGGCTGCCATGAGCTGGTCCACGGCCGCACGGTTGGATTCGAGCTGGCCGAGATCGGCCGCAAAGGCTTCGGCGAAAGCCGCACGGCTGTCGCGCAGGCGCTCGGCCTGCTCGCCGCCCGTGCTGCGCAGGCGTGCTTCCAGCTCTTCCTGGGCACCCGCGATCGACTGCATGTCGGCGGAAAGTGCGGTCGTCAGGCTTTCGCGAGCCGCCACGAGGCGCTCGACCTGGGCTGAGACGAGGCCGTCCAGCGCGGAACGCTGCTCGTCGAGTGCGGCGAGATCGCCGCGCAGGGCATCGGCCAGTGCCGCACGGCCCGCTTCGAGCCGCTCGGCCTGTTCGTCCGCGAGAAGGCGAAGCTGGTTGTCGAGGTCCGCACGTGTCTGGGCGAGCGCGCCGAGATCCGCTTCCAGCTCGCGCTTGAGCTGGTGGCGCGCCTGGAGCAGGCGGTCGGCATGCGAAGCGGCGAGCGTGTCGACCGAGGCGCGATCCTCGCGCAGCGCCGCCATGTCGCGTTCGAGGGCTGCGGTCAGCTCGGCCCGGCCTTCCGCGATGCGGCGGGCCTGGTCGTCGGCCAGTTCCGCGAAGCGGCCGTCGAGCGAGGCGCGCTCGTCGCGCAGGCGGGCAAGGTCTGCCTCGTAGGCTGCCGAGAGGCCTTCGCGCTCGTCGGCGAGACGACGCGCCTGGCCCTCGGCCATGGCGGCCACGCGGGCCTCGAACTCGTCGCGGGCCGAGGCGATGGTTTCGAGGTCGGTTTCCAGCACGCGCTTGAGGTGGTCGCGGCCCTGGAACAGGCGGCCGGCATGGGTGACGAGAAGCTCGTCCACGCCGCCGCGGCTGTCGGCAAGCTTCGCGAGATCGGCGTCGAGCGCCTCTGCGAGCTTCGCGCGGCCTTCTTCGAGCGCGGTCGCTTGCGCTGCGGCGAGGTCGGCCATGCGGCGTTCCAATTCGCCGCGCGCATCGGCGAGCGAGGCGAGGTCGGCTGCCATCGCGGCAGACAGCGCGATGCGGCTTTCGGAAACGCGGCGCTCATGCTCCCCGGCGATCTCCGCCAGACGCGCGTCGAGCTCCGAGCGACCCTGCGCGATGCGGTCGAGGTGGGTGCCCACCAGCGCGTCGGCTGCGGCACGGTCCTCTTCCAGCCTGTCGAGATCGGCGGCGAGCGCCGCCTGGAGGCCGGTGCGGCCCTGCGACAGCCGCTCGATCTGGGCGGCCAGCAGCGTGTCCATCTCGGCGCGGCTCTCGGCCAGCCGGGCGAGGTCGGCTTCGAGCGCCACGGCGAGCGTGTCGCGGCCCTGGGCCAGCATGCGGGCGTGTTCGGCGCCGATTGCCGCCATCCGGGCATCGAGGTCTGCGCGGCCCTCCGCCAGCGCGTGGAGGTCGGCTTCGAGCGCCTGGCGCAGCACGTCGCGGCCCTCGGCCAGACGCTCCACCTGGCCCGACACCATGGTGTCGATCTCCGAGCGGCTTTCGGCGAGCTTCGCGAGATCGTCTTCCAGCGCGCGGGCGAGCGTGGCGCGGCCTTCCGCCAGGCGGTCGGCCTGCACGGTCACGAGGTTGCCGAGCATCCGGTCGATGTCGGCGCGGCTTGCTTCCAGCCTTTCGAGGTCGGATGCCAGCGCGCGGCGCAGGATGTCGCGGCCCTCGGCCAGCTTCTCCACCTGACCGGCCACCAGCCCGTCGATGCCCGAGCGGCTTTCAGCGAGCTTGGCCAGATCCTCTTCGAGCGCGGTGGTCAGTGCCTCGCGGCCACGGGCAAGCTGCGCTGCCTGTTCGGATGCGAGCGCGCTCACGGTGCGGGCGATCTCGACACGCGACGCGTCGAGCGACTGGAGATCGGCATCGAGTGCGCGGCGCAGCACGTCGCGGCCTTCGGCGATCTTCTCGACCTGGCCGGCCACCAGTCCGTCGATGTCGGCACGGCTTTCGGCGAGCTTGGCGAGATCGGCCTTGAGTGCTGCCGTCAGCGTCTCGCGGCCACGGGCCAGTTCCTCGGCCTGATCGGAGGCGAGCGCTGTGAAGGCGCCGGCCATGTCGACGCGGGCACTTTCCAGCTTCTCGAGATCGGCTTCCAAGGCGCGGCGCAGCACGTCGCGGCCTTCGGCCAGCTTTTCCACCTGGCCGGCCACCAGCCCGTCGATGTCGGCGCGGCTTTCGGCGATCTTGTCGAGGTCGGCCTTGAGCGCCGTCGTCAGCGCCTCGCGGCCCCGCGCCAGTTGCTCGGCCTGGTCGGATGCGAGTGCTGTGAAGGCGCCGGCCATGTCGACGCGGGCGTTGTCCAGCTTCTCGAGGTCGGCTTCCAGCGCACGGCGCAGGATGTCGCGGCCTTCGGCCAGCTTCTCCACTTGGCCCGCCACGAGCCCGTCGATGGCCGAGCGGCTTTCCGCGAGACGCTGGAGGTCGGAGTCCAGGGCGCGCGCCAGAAGCGAGCGGCCTTCAGCCAGCCGGCCGACATGAGCGGACACGGTCTCGTCCATCTGGCCGCGCGTCTGCGCCAGCTTGGCCAAGTCCTCGCTGAGCGCATGCGCCAGCGTGTTGCGGCCTTCCTCCAGGCGCTGGAGGTGGCTCGCGAAGGACGCGTCGAGGCCCGAGCGGGTCTCGTTCATGCGCACGAGATCGTCGTCCAGCGCGCGAGCGAGCACGGTGCGGCCCTCCGCCAGGCGCATCACATGGACGCCCACCGCATTGTCGAGGGCGTTGCGGCCTTCCTCGAAGCGGGAAAACTCGTCCTGGAGCGTGGAAGCCAGGCGCTCGCGCGTTTCTTCGAGACGCGCCGCGTGATCCCGCACCATCGCGTCGAGCGAAGCGCGGCTTTCCTCGAGCTTGCCGAGATCGGCATCCATCAGGCGGCTCGCGGCAGCGCGCTCGTCCGACAAGCGCGCGGCAAAGGCCGAGACGCGGGCGTCGAGCGTTTCCGCGTGTTCGGCGAACACCACGTCCACCGAGTCGCGCGCTTCTCCGATCTTGCGCAGATCGGCTTCCAGGGCGCCGGCGAGCACGCCGCGGCCGTCGGCCAGACGCGAGCTGAACGTGTCCGAGCTGTCGCGGATGGCACGCAGATGCTCCGACAGCGACGCGTCGATCGTGCCGCGCAATGCCACGAGGCGGCCGAGATCGGCCTCGACCGAAGCCGAGACGGCCTCGCTGCCCTTTGCGGCTTCCGCGCCGAAGGCTGCGATGCGGGCATCCAGCATCTCCGCATGGCGCGCGGCGGCTTCGTCCACGGCATCGCGCGCGGCGACCATGCGCTCCACTTCCGCGCCGACGGTGCCCGCGAGTGCCGCGCGACCGCCTTCCAGGCGCTCCAGAAGCTCGGAGCGTGCGCCTTCGAGCACGGCCGAATGGTCGGAAACCAGGGCCGCCATGTCGGAGCGGGCATCCGCCAGCTGGCGCAGATCGTCGTCCAGCACGCGGGCGAGCTCGGCGCGGCCTTCGGCGAAGCGGTCGGCAAGGGCTGCGCGGCGCTCCTCGATCATGTCGCCCGCGCGCTCGACCAGGCCGCCGATCTCGGTGCCGATCTCCGTCTTGGCGTGGTCGATCGCGTCGGACAGCTCGTTGCGGCCCGCGGTGAAGGTGGCGGCGATCTCGCGGGCGCGCTCCAGCAGCGCCTCGTTGATGCCGCGGGCGCGGGTGTCGAGCGCCTCGACCAGCCGCTCGCTGCCGGCTTCCAGCGTTTCCACACGCGCGGCGAACTGCTCGCCCAGGGCCGCGCCGCGCTCTTCCAGCGTCGCGTGAAGCTCGACCACGCGGGCCTGAAGCCCGGCATCCATCGTCTGCGCCGCTTCCTGCGCTGCGGCGAGCAAGATGCCGGAGCGCTCGTCGAGCCGCTCGGAGAGGAGGTTGGCGGATTCGTCGGTGGCGATCGCCAGGCGGTCCAGGCGGGCGTCGAGGAGTTCGGTGAAGCTTTCGCCCGAACGCGCGATGCGCTCGCCCATGCCTTCCAGGCGTTCGTCGATCGTGCCGGCGACCGACAGGCCAGACTCGTTCAAGCGGTCGATCAGGCTGTCGCCCGAATTGGTGATGGTGGTGGTGAGCTGCGTGGAGGCCTTGGCGATGTTCACGCCGATGATCTCGGCGGCTGCGCCCAGCTCGTCCTTGAGCGCCTGATGCGCGCCGGAGATCGACGCGCGAACCCGCTCGGCGTGGCTGACCACCGCCTCGCGCTCGGTGCCGAGCCCATCCACCAGCGCACGGATGCGCGACTCGTTCTCCGAATAGGAGCGTTCGAGCTGGTTGACCTCGGTGTGCACGAGGGCTTCGAGTTCCACGGCGCGCGCAAGCGTCCGCTCGATGCCTTCGCCCATCGCCGCCACCTCGCGGCGCACGGCCTGCGAGAGCGAGATCGCGCGGTCCTGCGCATGGGCACCGGGATCGCTGATGCGCTGGGCGGCTTCCGCCATGGCGAGGGCCGCGAGCCGCAACTCCTGCGCGCGGCGCACCATCACGCCGAAGGCCCAGAACAGGATCACCGGCAGCACGATCGCCGCCGCGAGTGCGAGCAGGCCCGGACGCGCCACGAACTCGTCGAGCGACTGCACCGACCAGGGGCTGGGCGACACCGCGCTGTTGGCGAGCACCAGGCCGCCCGCGACCCAGCCGATCGAGAGCAGGCCGACGGCCCAGTAGATGGCGGAGGAGGGGCGGCGGGCCGCGATCGCTGCGTCCCACTGGGCGCGCGTGTCGTCGTTGGCCGCGGAATGGCCCGCGGGCTGAAGCGGCTGGAGCGGCTCCTCGGCGCGGGGCTCGGGGCGGGCGGGCGTGCCGGGCGAGGTGTTCGCGGCCGGCTCGGCCGAGGGCGCGTCGCCGTTGCGGCTGCGGCCTTCGCGCGCCAGCTCGTCGGCGGCCTGCGAGATCTGCGCCTCGAGGTCGGCGATGGAGTTCGCCATGTCGAGGTCGCCCGAACCGTTGCCGGAAAGGTCGATGTCGAGGGCTTCCTCAAGCTCGCGGGACACGTCGCCGCTGGACTTGCTGCCGCTGGTCGGATTCCGAGCCATGTCGCCCTATCCCGTACTCATTGCGCACGATCATATGGCGAACCGATGCCACGGACCGAGCGCTGCCACTCTTGCACTCGCTTCAAGGTACGAGCCGGAACCGGGGAAAGGAACCTGCCGCCACCGCCCGCTGTCTAAAACTTTAAACAAAGGGTTAACGATGGCGAAGCCGTGGATATCCCCAGTCCGGACACCTCCTCGAAACTTGCTTTTACAAGCTTCCCATTAAGCCCGGCTCGACCGGCGAATGCCAGTTTGAGCGATCGTGGCAAGAAAGGATTCAGGGGATGAGCAGGATCGTACCCGAGAAATCCGGGCTTTCGCCTGTGGAGAACGTGGGATCTCCCATCGACTGGGAGCGGCTCGATCATCAAGCTGGCGGGGACGGGACGCTCGCCCGCGAGGTGCTCGCGCTCTTCGTGATCGAGTGCGATCGGGCCCTGGAAACGCTGACTGAGGGCGAGGCGGCCCTGGTTCACCGCCTCAAGGGCACCGCGCGGAGCGTGGGGGCAAATGCGGTGGCGCGAGCCTGCGAGGCGTGCGAGGCGCAAGGCTGTGATGCCGCCTCGCTAGCCGATCTCGCCGAGGCACTGCGTGATGCCGCCGCAGCCGCGCGAGAACGGCTGGCAAGCCCGTGAGCCGAGTTGACACGCGCTTTCCCGTGCTTATCTCGGACGGGCGCATTCATGCGGGGGCCTCATGACCAAGCTTACCTTCGTCGCCTTCGACGGCACCCGTTTCGACGTGGACGCCGAGAACGGCTCAACCGTGATGGAAAGCGCCATCCGCAACGCGGTGCCCGGCATCGAGGCCGAGTGCGGCGGCGCCTGCGCCTGCGCCACCTGCCACGTCTATGTGGACGAGGCGTGGGTGGCCGTGGTCGGCGAGCCCGAGGCGATGGAAGAAGACATGCTGGACTTCGCCTACGAGGTCCGTCCCAACTCTCGCCTGTCCTGCCAGATCCGCGTCAACGACGCGCTGGACGGCCTGGTGGTCAGCGTTCCCGAACGGCAGAACTGACGCTTCGCGATGGCGCATCTGCCGGCCGAGACCGACGTTCTGATCGTTGGGGCAGGGCCGGCGGGGCTGTTCGCGGCCTTCCAGCTCGGCCTGTTCGGCATCCGCAGCCATCTCGTGGACGCGCTCAACCGGCCAGGCGGCCAGTGCGCGGCGTTCTATCCCGACAAGCCGATCTACGACATTCCCGGCCACCCGGAGATCACGGGTGACGGGCTGATCGGGCGCCTGATGGCTCAGATCGCGCCGTTTGCTCCCGGCTTCAGCCTGGGCCGCGCGGCATCAAGCATCACGCGTGAGCCGGATGCGCGCTTCGGCATCCGGCTCGAGACCGACGCCGTGCTCGCGCAGGCCGTGGTTCTGGCGACGGGCACGGGCTCGCTGGTGCGCAACCCGGCGCCCCTGGCGGGGTGGGGGATCGGCTTGGACGGCGATCGCCTGCCGGCGGACACCGCGCGCTTCGAGAGCGCCGTGCCCGGCATCTTCGCCGTCGGGGACGCGGCGTCCTACCCCGGCAAGCTGCCCCTGATCCTGTCGGCCTTTCACGAGGCGGCGCTGATGGCGCAGGCGGTTCGCGCCCTCGTGCGGCCGGGCGAAAGGCGCGGCACCGAACACACCAGCACCTCCCGCGCGCTTCAGGGCAGGCTGGGGAAGGGCGTCCTCCGCGACGGAATGAATTCCGGGACCTAGGCCCAGGAACTCACTGCGTCCGCCGCGCGGCTTCCATGCGCTGCAGCTTGTATTGCAGCAGGCGCATGATGCGGGACTCGAAGTTCTTCGCTTCCACCCGATCGAACCGCGCCTGCTCCTCGTCGTGCTTTTCGAGGATGCGCGCCGTCACTTCCTGGGCGCGCGTGTTGGCGGCGTCGCAGGTGGGAAACCGGCCGAGCCGCATCAGGGCCTTTTCCAGCTCGTGGGCATGGGCCTTCGCGATGCCCACATGGCTTTCCTCGTGGCGCTTGATGTCGGCGGCGAGCGTGCCCCAGATCAGCCCCGTCGCCTGCTCGGCGTCCTGCGGGCGCTTCCAGCGCGGCAGCGTCACCTTGGCGGACACCCGCACCACCGCCTTCTCGATGCGGCAGGCGCCGGGCGTCTGCGTGAACGTCAGGCTGTTGGTGAAGGCCATCGCGGTCGAGCCGGGATGACGCCGGCCCGTGCTTTCCACATGCGGCCCGAGCCGCCCGAGATCGGCTTCGATCTCGCTCAGCGTGGCGCCTCCGACGGTGAAGTAGCTGTAGGAGCGCGACACGCTCGCGGCCCCTGCTGCGGTGGAGAAGAGCAGGAGACCTGCGGCGGCGAAAGACAGGGAACGCAACATGGCCCGAGCTTGCGCCCGCCCGCCCGGCATGGCAACGCCCGGAAAGCCGCGGGCGCACGATGTGCCCGCTGTCCACAGCAGGGTCGCGCATGGTTTCCCGCATCTGGCAGCTCGCCCATGGCCGGCACCTCGCCCTGGGCGACATCGGCCTCGTCATGGGCATCTTCAACGTCACGCCCGACAGCTTCTCGGATGGCGGAAGCTTCGCGGGCCTCGATGCGGCGGTCGCCCAGGCGCGCGCGATGCGCGAGGCGGGCGCTTCCATCATCGATGTCGGCGGCGAGTCGACCCGCCCCGGCGCCGAGCCCGTCTCAGCGGAAGAAGAGCAGGCGCGCGTGCTGCCCGTGGTGGAGGCGCTGGCAGGTGAGGGCATGGTGGTCTCGCTCGACACCTATCGCGCCGAGACCGCCCGGCTCGGCATCGCGGCGGGCGCGCACATCGTCAACGATGTCTGGGGCCTGAGCCGCGAACCCCTCATCGCCCAAGTGGCGGCCGAAACCGGCGCGGGCCTCGTGATCATGCATACGGGGCGCGGCCGCGAGAAGCTCGCCGACCCCATCGAGGACCAGTTCGTGTTTCTGCGCCGTGCCCTGGAGGTCGCCGCATCCGCGGGCGTCGCTTCCGAACAGATCGTGCTCGACCCCGGCTTCGGCTTCGCCAAGGAAGAAGCGTCCGACAACATCGCTCTGATCGCGCGGCACCGCGAGCTCACGGCGCTCGGCATGCCGCTGATGGCAGGGGTCTCGCGCAAACGGTTCCTGGGCACCCTGACCGGCCGGGACGCAGCCGCCCGCGACACCGCGACCGCCGCCGCCAACGCCTTGCTGCGGCTGGCCGGCGCCGACATCTTCCGCGTGCACGATGTGGCGTCCACGCGCGACGCGCTCTGCGTGGCCGATGCCGTCCGAAACTGGGGAGAACGCGCTTGAGCTACACGATCCGCCTGGTGAATTGCGGCTTCTTCGCCCGCCACGGGGTTCTCGACGCCGAAGCCGAACTCGGCCAGCGCTTCTTTCTCGACGTCGAACTGACGGTGGATGCCCCCCGCGCGCTGGAAGAGGACGCCATCGCAGGCACCGTGCATTACGGCGAAGCCTATGCCGTTGTGGCGGAAGTGGTGACGGAGCGCCGCTTCAAACTGATCGAGGCGCTTGCCCATGCCGTGGGCACGGCGCTGCGCGCGCGGTTCCCGGCCATCAGCCGCGCGCAAGTCACCGTGCGCAAGCCGTCTGTTCCCATCGCTGGCCTGCTCGACCATGCCGAAGTGACGGTGAGCGTGCCGTGAGCGAAAGCGTTTTCCTGAGCCTGGGCGGGAACTTGGGCGACCCGGCGAAGGCCATGGCGCAAGCGCTTCAGGCGCTGGACGCGCACCCCGACTGCGCGATGACAGCTGTTTCCTCGCTCTACCGCACGCCGCCCTGGGGCAAGCTCGACCAGCCGGATTTCCTGAACGCGGCGGCCGAACTGCGCACCACGCTTTCGCCGCGCGCCGTGCTCGACCTTTGCCTTGCGACCGAGCGCGCGCTCAAGCGCGTGCGCGCCGAGCGCTGGGGGCCGCGGCTGATCGACATCGACATCCTGGCCTATGGCGCACGGACCATCCGCGAGGAAGGGCTGGAGCTGCCCCATCCCCGCCTCGGCGAGCGCGCCTTCGTGCTCGTGCCGCTGGCCGAGATCGCGCCCGACCTCGTGATCGAGGGAAGGCGCGTGCGCGATCTGCTCGGCGCCATCGGCGCGGAGGGCATCACGCGTGAGCCCGCGCCGGCCGACTGGTGGCGCGCTCACGACTGATCGGGCACGCGCTCCTTCAGCTTGCCTTCGGTTTCCGCGTTCATCGCCCGGCCGGGACGGCGCGGGGTGGTGAGCGGGGTGGGCACGGGCAGGTTGCCCTTCATGAAGCCGCGGCCGGCCTTGATGCCGCCCGCGATCTGCGCTTCCAGGCGGGCCGCGTCGCGCTCGCGCACGTCTTCGATCACATCGTCCGCATCGGCGTCGTCCACGCCCAGCGTTTCCAGCGTCGCGCGCCCGAACAGAAGAGCGGATTCGAAGGTCTCGCGCAGCTGAAACTCGACGCCCGCGCCGATCAGCTCGATCGAGGTGCCGCGGTCGAAGGAGCGGGCGAGCACGGGAACGAAGGGGTATTCCGCCTTCATGTGCTCGGCGATCCTGATGGCGGTCTCGCCCTTGTCCACGCAGATCAGCACGGCCTGCGCGGTGCCGGCACCCGCGGCGTGGAGGATGTCGAGCCGCGTGCCGTCGCCGTAATAGACCTTGAAGCCGAAATCGGCCGCCGCCTGGATCATCTCCACGTCGTTGTCGATGATGGTCACGTCCACCCCGCGCAGCAGGAGCGGCTGGCTGGCGATCTGGCCGAAACGGCCGAAGCCGATCACCAGCACCGTGCCCTGCTGGCCGTCCACCACGTCGACCCCGTCGAGCGAGACCGTCCGCTCGGGCAGGAAGCGGTCGACGGCCATGGTGAGAAGGGGCGTCAGACCCATGGAGATGATCACGGTCGCCGTCATCACCGCGTTGGTTTCGGTGTCGAACACACCGGCTGCGGCGGCGGCGCCGTAGAGCACGAAGGCGAACTCGCCGCCTTGCGCGAAGAGGCTGGTGCGGTGAAGCGCCTCGCGGTTGGTGGCCTTGAGCAGCCGCGCAACGCCGTAGATACCGGCCGACTTGACCAGCGTGTAGCCGATCACGGCCGCCAGGATCAGCGGCCACTGCGCGCCGATCACGGCGAGGTCGAGCGACATGCCCACGCCCAGGAAGAACAGGCCGAGCAGGATGCCGCGGAAGGGCTCGATGTCGGCTTCGAGCTGGTGGCGGAAAGTGGACTCAGACAGCAGCACGCCAGCCAGAAACGCGCCCATCGCCATGGACAACCCGCCGAGCTGCATGGCGAGCGCCGAGCCCAGCACCACGAGAAGGGCCGCGGCCGTCATCACCTCGCGCGCCTGGACGGCGGCGAGCAGGCGGAAGAAGGGATTGAGCAGCCAGAGGCCGGCCGCGACCAGCAGGCCGAGCGAGGCGAGCGCGATCGCCACCGAGACCCAGCGGCTGCCGCCGTCGCCGCCGCTGTTGACGTCGAGCAGCGCGACCAGCGCGAGAAGCGGCACGATGGCGAGGTCTTCGAGCAGCAGGATCGAGACCATGCGCTGGCCCTCGGGCGTCGATGTCTCGCCGCGCTCGCCCAGAAGCTGCATCACGATCGCGGTGGACGACAGGGTGAAGCCCATGCCCGCCACGAAGGACACGGCCAGCGGAAAGCCCGCGAGCACGCCGAGCCCCGTGAGAAGAAGGCCGCAGGTGAGCACCTGCGCGGCACCCAGGCCGAATATCTCGCCCCTGAGGCTCCACAGCCGCGAGGGCTGCATCTCCAACCCGATGATGAAGAGAAACATCACCACGCCGAGTTCGGCCACGTGGATGATGGCCTGCGGGTCGGTGAAGAGGCCGAGGCCGAACGGGCCGATCACGAGCCCGGCCGTCAGGTAACCGAGCACCGAACCGAGCCCCAGCCGCTTGAAGATCGGCACCGCGACGACACCCGCCGTCAGCAGTGCCACGACCTGGACCAGATCGCTGTTTCCCGCCGCTTCAACCGCCATGCCGCCCTCGCTCGTGCGGCCGGACTATGTGTATCGGCAGGCCCGATTGCAATGGCGCCGCTAGCTGTCGCCGCCACTGTGTCCGTAGGCGAGCGCAAGCGCGATCGCGGCACCGCCCACGATGTTGCCGAGCGTGCTGACGACGAGGTTGAGGAGGACGGCCGAAAGCTCACCGGGCGCGCCCGCAAGCAAGCCGATCGGCAGAAGCGACATGTTGGCGATCGAGTGCTCGAAGCCCGCCGCCACGAAGACCGCGACCGGCGCCACGACGGCCACGGCCTTGGCCGTCACGGTGCGCGCCTCCATCGACATCCAGACGCCCAGGCACACCAGCATGTTGGCCAGGATGGCCGAGGCGAACACCGCGCCCGCGCCCTTGGCGAGCTTGTCGCCGGCCACCCGCCGCGCGGCTTCGCCCACCGCGCCGTCCATCGCATCGGTGCCGCCCGCCGCAAAGAAGAGCCAGGCGATCCCGAGGCTCGCCAGGAGGTTGCCGAACCAGACGAGCGCCCAGGCGCCGGCCATGCGGCCCGCCGACAGCCGCCCGCGCGCGACCGGAAGCACGAACATCGTGTTGCCGGTAAAAAGTTCGGCGCCCGCCACCATCACCATCAGGAGGCCGACCGAGAACGCCACGCCCGACAGAAGCTGAACCGGCCCCGTCGGCCCGCCGGGCACGGATTGGGCGATCAGAAAGGCGATCGAGCCGAAGGAGATGAAGGCGCCCGCGAGAAGCGCCAGTGCGGCCATGCGCGGCCAGGGGCTCTCGGCCTTCTCGGCCAGAAGGTCGGGCGCGGCCTTTGCGATCTCGGGGCCGATCGCATCGCTGGTGTCGGTCATTGGGTGTTTCCCCGGAAACTCGCTGGCGGCCGAGGCCTTGCTCAACGAGATAGGGGAAGCGGGAGAGCCGCCCAGGTCGGGCGGCTCGGGCGCGGGACCTTGGCGCCTCAGCGCGGGATCGAGGCGGTGGAGGCCGTGTCCACGCGCTTGAGGTTTGCGCCGATCACGGGGACGAGCTGGCCCTCGACGCGCACGGAGATGGTGACGGTCATCGTCTCGGAATCAACCAGCTTGGCGAGCATCGCGCCCTTGAGCTGGTTGCGATTGAGCGCGAGCACCATGCGGTTGCCCTCGACCACGTTGCCGGACACGATGTCGAGCCCCTTGCCCTCGGCGCCGTCCTGGAACTTGCCGCTGTAGCGGGAAGGCGCCTCGCGATCGATCGTGGCTGACATCTTCTGGGTGAACATGCCGACCCGGCAGGAGCCGTCGATCTCGATGCCCACCTTGTTCTTCGGCGGCGCGCCGTTGAAGGTGCAGACGAACTTCGTGCCCTTGAACTTGCCGGCGACGATCTCGCCGGGGCCTGTCCAATCGCCGCTCACGCCCTTGAAGAAGGCATGGTCCTTGTCCGCAGCCTGGGCCGCGGGCATGCAGAAGAGAAGGGGCGCAAGCGCCAGGAGACACGCAGATTTCATGGGGAACCCGGTACGCTTCGAGGTCGACTGACCATCGCCGCACAAGGTTAATGCTTCGCTACCGCGCCTCGTCGCGCTCGCGTTCGGCGGCCCGGCCGAGTGCTGTCAGGAAGTCGCCCATGCCGGGGCGCGACACGGCCGAAAAGGGCAGGGGCCGCGCGGCTTCCATGGCCGCGACACCGATCCGCGCGGTCATCATTCCGTTGATCACGCCTTCGCCGAGCTTGGCCGAAAGGCGTGCGGCGAGCCCCTGGCCGACGAGCTGGTGGATCACGCTGTCGCCTGCCGCGATCGAGCCGGTGACAGCCAGATGCGCAAGCGCCGAGCGCGCCAGGCGGAAGAAGCCGAGCGTGCCCGGCCGCCCGCCGTAGAGCTGCGCCAGGCGGCGTATCAGGCGGCTCGCCTCCCACACCACATAGGCCACGTCGAAGACAGCGCGCGGGCTGACCGCCGTCACCAGCGAGACGCGCTTGGCGGCATCGAGCACCAGCCGGCGCGCGCGGATGTCGAGGGGGCCGAGAAGCTCCACCTCGGCCAAGTCGAGCAGCGAATCGGGGTCAATCACGTCGCTGCGCAGATCGTCGAGCCGCCGCCGCGCCTCGGAAACCTCGGCGCGCCCCGCAAACATCCCATCGAGCTCACTGACAAGGGCGCGCGCGCCCTTGCCATCCCCCGCGAGGCGAACGCGCTGCGCGCGCTGCTGCATCTCTTCCACCGAGGCCAGGCGGCGCAGCGCGAGAAGCTCGCGGCCCAAGATGGCGAAAAGGGCGAGCCCCGCGAGCACCGCGGCCCCCAGCCCGAACCAGCCCAGCCACTCCGCCCGCGCGAAGAGGTCGCGCACCAGCGCGTCCGTCCAGAGCCCGAGCGCCAGGGAAACGAGGATGCCGAAGGCCGTGCCGAAGACGGGGCCGAGCCAGCCCTTGCGGCGCGGCGCGGGCGGGGGCGGGACGTCCAGCGGATCGGGCTCCTCGAAGACGTCGCGGCTTGCGGCCACCACATCCGCCGCATCGAGCCCGAAGGCCTGCGGGGGGCGGATGGGGGCGGGGGCCTCCTCGGGCGTCTCGACCCGGAAAGCGGAAGGCGTGCGGCGCTGTTCGCTCATGCCAGGCGATCCCCCACCAGGAACTGAAGCGCCCTGTCGAGCCGGATATGCGGCAGCGACAGCGTGGCCCCGTCCGCGCTGCGCTCGAGCTTGGGCGGCCGGAAGCGCACGAAGCGGATGGGCGCGTTGGTTTCGCCCTCGAACACCGATTGCGGGTTCTTGGGCAGGTCGCCGGGAAAGATCGCGGTCTCCGTCTGCCCGTCGAAGCGCTGCCCGTTGATGGTCTCGCCCTCCATCGGCGTGCCGATGATCACGGGCAGCGTTTCCAACCCTTGCCGCGCCGTGCCCTCACGGGTGGCGCGGACGGCGGCCATCGCGACCACGTCGACCTCCGCGCCCGACAGTCCCGCCCGCGCGATCGCGCGCTGCGACAAGCGCCGCACGATGGCCTGGAGCCGGTCGTGGCTCTCGTGATGGAGGTGATCGGCCTTTGTGGCGGCGACCAGGATGCGGTCGAGGCGCCGCGCCAGAAGCGAGGAGCGGCCGGGCCGGAAGCAGGCGAGGATCTCCGTCAAGGCGCGTTCGAGATCGAGCACGGCGGCCGGCCCCGCATTCAAGGCCTGCAAGGCGTCGATCAGCACAATCTGGCGGTCGAGCTTTGCCACATGCTCGCGGAAGAAGGGGCGGATCACATGCGTCTTGTAGGCCTCGAAGCGCCGCTCCATCATGGCGAACAGGGAGCCCGAAGGAGCCGCGCCCTCGAGGGGGCGCACCGGCGAGAAGGTGAGCGCGGGCGAGCCTTCGAGATCGCCCGGCATCAGGAACCGGCCGGGCGGAAGCGTGGAAAGCGCGCGCGCATCGGCCTTGCCGGCGCGAAGATATTCCGCGAAGCCCTCCGCCAAAGCGCGCGCGGTCATCTCGTCGGCCTTGCCCGCCGGGTCCGTCTCGCCCGCAAGCGCGCGCCAAGCGGCCGAAAGGTCCTGGCGCACCGGCAGTTCCGCCAGTTCCCACGCCTCGCGCGAGAACTCGGCGAAGCTTTTCGACAGGAGCGGCAGGTCGAGCAGCCACTCGCCGGGATAGTCCACGATGTCGAGCGAGAGCTTGCCGCGTCCGAACATCCGGCCCCAGGCGCTGGCCGACTCGTATTCGATCGTCAGGCGAAGCTCTGAGATGGCGCGGGTGGAATCGGGCCAGACGCGCTGCTCCACGAGGGCCGCGATGTGGTCCTCCACCTGGATGCGCGGCACGGCGTCGTCGGGCTGCTCTTCCAGCGTCGCGCGCGTCATGCGGCCCGAGCGCATGGCCTCAAACAGCGGCAGGCGCCCGCCATGCAGGAGATTGTGCACGAGGGCCGTGATGAACACCGTCTTGCCTGCGCGCGACAGGCCGGTGACGCCGAGCCGCAGCGTGGGCGACACCCAGTCGCCCGCGCGCCCGGCCAGCGTGTCGAGCGCGATGCGCGCCTCGTCGGTGAAGCGTGTTGTGCCGGCCAAGCGCGAAGTCCCATCGTCCCTGTGCGGTGGCGCATATAGGCGGGGAACGCCCGCTTTGCGAGGCGTCAGGGGCGCAGCGAGGCGGGCGTGATGAAGGCGCGCAGCGTGCCGCTGCGCGGGGCAAGCTCGGGTCCGATCTCGATCACGGCTATCCCGCTCGTGGGAAAGCCGCTCGCCAGACGGCTCATCGCGTCGTCGTCGCCCCGACCGGCAAGCTCGAAGGCGGCTTCGGCGACAGACGGGTTGTGGCCGATCAGAATCAGCCGGTCGGCCGCATCCTGTGCCTTGATCTCGCGCAGATAGCCCGCTCCGTCGGCATCGAACAGCGTGCGCGAGAAGCGGGTGTGCTCGTCGGCCGCGAAGGGCAGGCCAGCCAGCGTCTCGCGCGTGCGCAGCGCGGCCGAGCACAGAACGGCCGCCGGCGCGCCGAATTCCGCCACGAGCCGTTCGCCGACGGCTGCCGCGTCACGATGTCCACGCTCTTCCAACGGACGGTCGAAATCCGCCATTCCCGGCTTTGCCTTCACGGCCTTGGCGTGACGCATCAGAAACAGAAGGGCCATAGTCTCTCGCTTCCAAGCAATGAGTTCGATCCAGGCTGGGGAATGCCAGAGCAGCTAACCCTTCTTCAACCGTGCCTGTGGCAAATATGTGCGGCTTATCGATGGGCAGGCAAACTGGCCTGACATTTGCGTGACTCCACTCGGCAGCCCGCTTGTGCAGTCTCCGCAGCATGAGTATATGGCGCCGAAAACGGGCGGTCGTGGGGGACTGTTATGATGGTGTCGAGCATCAATACCGTATATGTTCCTTCCGATGACGAGCCGTTCATGAATGAACGGCAGAAGTCGTACTTCCGCGGCAAGTTGCTGGAATGGAAGAACGACATTCTTCGCGAGGCGCGCGAGACGCTGGAAATCCTCCAGCAGGAAAACGCCAACCATCCAGACCTCGCCGACCGCGCCTCTTCCGAGACCGACCGCTCCATCGAGCTTCGTGCCCGCGACCGCCAGCGCAAGCTGATCTCCAAGATCGATTCGGCGCTGACCCGCATCGAAGACGGCACCTACGGCTATTGCGAGGAGACCGGCGAGCCGATCGCCCTCAAGCGCCTCGCCGCCCGCCCGATCGCCACCTTGTCGATCGAGGCCCAGGAGCGCCACGAGCGCCGCGAAAAAGTCTACCGCGACGATTGATCCGCGACAGGCGGATCAACTCTTCCATCCGATGTGATGGTCCCGCGCCGCCGCCGCTGATCAGCGGCGGTTGCGTCCCGACAGTTCGCCCAGAAGCCGCGTCATCTCGTCGTCCAGCGAGACCGGCTTGCGCTCGATCTTTTCTTCTTCGTCCATCGAGATTTCCAGCTCGCTCATCAGCGCGTCGTCGAGCTCATCGCTGTCTGCTGCCGGCTGCGGCGGTGGGGGCGGCGCCGGGCGCGGCTGTGCGGGGCGTGCAGCGATCGGCTGCGCCGGCCGCATCACCGGCGGGCGCGGCTCGGCGGGGCGCGGGGCGGCGGACGGTGCCGAGGGCTGAATCTGCGGCTGAGATTGTGGCTGCGGCCGGGCTGGGGCGGGTGCGCGCTGAACAGGCGCGGGTTCCGGTGCGCGGCGCGCGGGTTCGGCCGGGGGCGGCGCGGCTTGGGGCCGCTGCGGCTGCGGGCGGGGCTCGGGAGCCGGAGGAGGAGGCGGGGCGGCGACGGGTGCTTGTTCGGCCGGGCGCACGAGATCGTCCAGATCCGTGTCGAGATCGATCGGCCGCGGCCCGCTCGACGGGCGCCGGGCCGGAGCCTGGGCCTGCACGCGGATGTTCTGCTCGACCACCACATCCGTCGGCCCGCCGATCAGAACGAGGTGTTCCACATCGTCGCGGCGCACCAGAACCAGGCGGCGATGGGTGTCGACGGCGGTTGCATCCATCACCGCGAGCCGCGGCCTGCGGTTGCGGCCGCCGGCGACGAAAGTGCCGGAATTCATGCCGCGCACCAGCTTCACGCCGAACAAGACGAGCGCCAGCACCAAAAGCGCGCCGAGCGTGAGCAGGATGGCATCGGCATATTGAGCGCCTGCAAGTCCCGAAATCCAGTCCCGCATCGCCGTCTCGCCTCGTGCCCGTCCGCGGGGGCGACACTAGACGCTCCCTTCGGGCCGCCGCAAGCAAACATACCTATGCGCCCCGGCGCATTCACAGGCCTTTGAGACGAACTATTCCATTTTCCCGCAAGCGAAGTCGGGCATCCCTTGTTCGATCGTGCCGCAGTGTGATTCAACCTGCGCCCTTTAGGCATGCCCGCGGTTCCCGCCGGGCCAAGGAACACCATGGCGAGCCAGCCCCGCAGCGAGTTCTACCCCGCGCCCGTGATCGACCGGAGCCCGTCGCCCGGTCCCGTGGTGCGCCTGATCGTGTTCATCGTGGTTCTGACAGGTGCGGCCCTGGTGTTCGGCGTGTTCCGCGAAAGCCTGGGCGATCCCTTCCTGATGGGGATGCTGGGCGTGCTCTCCATGATCGGCGTCGGCTACCTGTTTGCGACGGCCATCGGTTTCATCCGCATCGCGCCGCGCTCGACGGGTGACGACCTCGCCAAGGCCTATGTGGACGCGATGCCCTCGGGGCTGCTCGTGACCGACTCCAAGGGCCGCGTGGTCTATGCCAACCGCGCCTATGCCGAGATGACGGGCGCCACCGAGCCCGGCAACCTCAAGACGGTGGAGGGCCTGCTCGCCGACGCGCCCGAGGCAGCCCCCGTGATCGAGCGCCTGTCTTCCGGCCTCAAGGACGGGCAGAGCAACGACGGCGAGTTCCGCCTCGGCCAGTCGATCCGCCCCGGTGCCGGCGGTGGCTCGCGCTGGTACCGCCTGCGCGCCGGCACCTTCGCCGTGCCCGGGCAGCGCCCGCTTCTGTCGGCCTGGCAGCTTTCTGACATCTCGCGCGAGCGCGCCGAGCAGGAGCGCTTCTTTCTCGATCTGCAAAAGGCCATCGACCACCTCGACCAGGCGCCTGCCGGCTTCTTCGCCGCCGATGGCGACGGGCGCATCACCTATGTGAACGCGACGCTCGCCGGCTGGCTCGGCATCGACCTCGCAAGCTTCGTTCCGGGACAGCTCACCTTGCGCGAGATCGTGGCGGGCGACGGCATGGCGCTCGTGCGCTCGGTCAAGGCCGATCCCGGCTCCACGCGCAACGCGGTGATCGACCTCGACCTCTCGACCACGGCGGGCACGGCCCTTCCCGTGCGCTTCATGCAGCGCGTCACCGCGAGCCGCGACGGGGCGGCGGGACCTTCGCGCACCATCGTGCTCAACCGCACGCAGGGCTCGGATTCCTCGGCCGAACTGCGCGCGGCAGAAGTGCGCTTCACGCGCTTCTTCAACTCGACGCCGATGGCGATCGCGGGCGTCGACCGCTCGGGCCGCATCCTGCGCACCAACGCGCCCTTCCTGTCGCTGTTTGCGAGCGTGGTGGATCGCGATGCGGTGGACCGTCACGTGCGCCTCGATTCCGTGATCCACGAGCGCGACCGGCCCGTGCTCGCCGCAGCCCTGGAAAAGGCGCGCGACCGCCAGGCCGACATCGCGGCCATCGACACGGTGCTGCCAGGCAAGGGCCCTGAGCGCCACATGCGCTTTTACGTGAATGCGGTCGCCGACGGCGCGGAAGGCGAGGGCGCCGAGGAGACGGCCATCGTCTATGCGGTGGAAACCACCGAGCAGAAGGCGCTCGAAAGCCAGATGGCCCAGAGCCAGAAGATGCAGGCCGTGGGCCAGCTTGCGGGTGGCATCGCGCACGACTTCAACAACGTGCTGACCGCCATCATCATGTCGTCGGACCTGTTGCTGACCAACCAGCGGCCTTCGGACCCGTCCTTCCCCGACATCATGAACATCAAGCAGAATGCGAACCGCGCGGCCTCGCTCGTGCGCCAGCTTCTCGCCTTCTCGCGCCGCCAGACGCTGCGCCCCGAAGTGCTCAACCTCACGGATGTGCTGGCCGATGTCCGCATGCTGCTCGCGCGGCTCGCGGGTGCCGAAGTCGGGCTCAAGATCGAGCATGGCCGCGATCTCTGGCCGGTGCGCGCCGATCTCGGCCAGTTCGAGCAGGTGGCCGTGAACCTGGTCGTGAACGCGCGCGACGCGATGCCCGATGGCGGCGAAGTCACCATCCGCACCCGCAACGTTTCGGCCAAGGAAGCCGCCGCCACCGGCTACCGCGACCTGCCGCTCGGCGAATATGTGCTGGTGGAGGTGTCCGACACCGGCACCGGCATCCCCGAAGACGTGAAGGCCAAGATCTTCGAGCCGTTCTTCACCACGAAGGAAGTGGGCAAGGGCACGGGGCTTGGCCTGTCCATGGTCTATGGCATCGTCAAGCAGACGGGCGGCTCGATCTTCTGCGAATCGAAGCCGGGCGAGGGCGCCACGTTCCGCATCTTCCTGCCGCGCTTCGAGCCGTCCGCCCAGCCCGCCTCGGAGGCCGCCGACACGGTCTCCCTGCCGACCCCGCTCAAGCCCACGCAGGCGAGCGGCGATCTTTCCGGCTCGGCCACCGTGCTCCTGGTCGAGGACGAGGATGCCGTGCGGCTGGGCGGCAAGCGCGCGCTGTCGTCCAAGGGCTACAAGGTGCTCGAAGCCTCCTCGGGCGTGGAAGCGCTGGAGATGTTCGAATCCGTCGGCGGCAAGGTGGACATCGTGGTGTCCGACGTCGTGATGCCCGAGATGGACGGCCCCACGCTTCTGGGCGAGCTGCGCAAGATCCAGCCCGACATCAAGTTTATCTTCGTGTCCGGCTATGCCGAGGACGCCTTCGCCAAGAACCTGCCGCCCGACGCGCGCTTCGGCTTCCTGCCCAAGCCGTTTTCGCTCAAGCAGTTGGCGACGGTGGTGAAGGACATGCTCGAGCAAAAGGCCTGAAGCAAGCTCCGGGCAAGGCAGGCAGCGGAGGATCGCAGCCGGTTGAGGAAACTGGCGGAGACCCCCGGCGGATGCATTTCGCGGTCAAGGACGATCACAAGCGCAAGCGGCTGACGGACCGGCGGGAAATCGCCCGCGCGCTGGAGATCTTCCGGGAGCACGGATGCGACGAGAACGAGCTTCTCGAGGAGATGCTCGCCCTCTTCTATGTCGATCTCGACGAATACCAGGCCGCGCTCAACCAGGCGGCCTGACGGGCCTCACCAGGAGCCCGTGTTCTCCATCGACGCCCAGGGCTCGGCCTTGTCGAGCGACTGGCCCTTTTGCAGCAGTTCGATCGACACGCCGTCCGGCGAGCGGATGAAGGCCATGCGGCCGTCGCGCGGCGGGCGGTTGATCGTCACGCCCGCATCCTGCAGGCGCTGGCAGGTTGCGTAGATGTCGTCCACCTCATAGGCGAGGTGGCCGAAGTTGCGGCCGCCCGAATATTCCTCCGGGTCCCAGTTGTAGGTGAGCTCCAGAAGGGGCGCCTGTTCGGTCACGCCCGTGTGCTCGTTCTCGGGGGCGGCGAGGAAGATCAGCGTGAAGCGCCCCTCCTGGCTCTCGAAGCGGCGCACCTCCTTGAGGCCGAGCTTGCGGCAGTAGAAGTCGAGCGAAACGTCCACGTCCGTGACCCGGACCATGGTGTGAAGATAGCGCATGTGAGCCCTCTCGTTGAGCGATGCGCGACCATATGATGCGCGGCTTTCCCGCGACAACCTCGCGGCCGCGGCCCGTCCCGTAACCCCTTTGCAACCCAAGCGGAAAAATGCGTCATCCTGCCCTTGCGGAGACAGGAATCCCCGGTGCTAGTGTGCACGGAGAATCAGTGCTGCGTTGGTTGAAGGGGGCCATGCCATGGGGGGCAAGGACGGGAGCCGGGAGGGCGCTGAACTGGCCGCCGAATTGCCCGTCATCACCGAGGACGACGATCTCGCCGAGATCGCAGGCACCATCAAGTGGTTCGATGTCGCCAAGGGCTACGGTTTCGTCTTGCCCGACGAGCCGGCCGGCGGCGACGTTCTCCTGCATGTGACCTGCCTCAGGCGCGACGGCTTCCAGACCGCGCTCGAAGGCGCGCGCGTGGTCTGCCTTGTGCGCCAGGGCGAACGCGGTCGCCAGGCCTTGCGCGTGCTGTCCATGGACACCGCCAACGCCGTTCACCCGGCCGAGGTGCCCTCGCGCACCCATGTCTCGGTGTCGCCCGAAAGCGGGCTGGAGCGCGCCCTGGTGAAGTGGTTCAACCGCACCAAGGGCTTCGGCTTCCTGACGCGCGGCGAGGGCACCGAAGACATCTTCGTGCACATGGAAACGCTGCGCCGCTACGGCATCGCCGAGCTTCGTCCGGGCCAGGTGATCCTGGTTCGCTTCGGCCGCGGCGACAAGGGCCTTATGGCTGCCGAAATCCACCCCGATATCGGGACCCTGACCTCGCCCCACTGACGGGCGGGGCGCTTGAGGGGATCGTTGATGCTTCTGGGATTGAGACTGCTGGTCGCGATCGGCATGGCCGGCGCGGTGGCCGCTTCCGACCTCATGGTAAGCCCCAGCCGGGCGACCGAGGCGGCCATGATGCTGCCGACCGACCCCGCCCGCCTCGTGGCCGAAACGGATGGCGGCGAGCGCTCGTTTTCCATCGAGATCGCTGACGAGCCCGCCGAACGCTCCGCCGGGCTGATGTATCGCCAGACCATGGCCGACGACCACGGCATGCTGTTCGTGATGGACGGCGAGGAGCAGGTGGGCTTCTGGATGCAGAATACGCCGATGCCCCTCGACCTCCTCTTCATCGCGGGCGACGGCACGATCCGCCGCATCATGCAGGGCGAGCCGCTGTCGGAAGCGGTGATCACGCCGGGCGAGCCCGTGCGCTTCGTGCTGGAGTTGAAGGCCGGCACCGCCAAGCGCCTGGGCATCGAGGCGGGCGACCGCGTGCGCCATCCCGCCATCGCCACCCCCCCGCGCAACTGACGGCGTGCCGTGACGCAGGTCTTCACAAGCGAAGGGCTCGACCTCGCCTTCTCCGACCCGTTTCCCGAAGCGGGCCGCGAGCCCGTGCTTCTGGTGCACGGCTTTGCTTCGAGCGCCCAGGTGAACTGGCTGGCACCCGGCTGGGTCGAGACCCTGGGCCGGGCGGGATACCGACCGATCGCGTTCGACCATCGCGGCCACGGCCAGTCCGCCAAGCCGCGCGTGGCGGAAGCCTATGCGCCCGAGCGGATGGCGGCGGACACGGTGGCGCTGCTCGACCATCTCGGCCTGCCGCGCGCGCACTTCTTCGGCTACTCGATGGGCGCGCGCGTTTCCGTGTTCGCGGCCCTCCTTTATCCGGCCCGCGTGTTTTCTCTCATTCTCGGCGGCCTGGGCATCGGGCTCGTGGAGGGCGTGGGCGACTGGGACCCGATCGCGGACGCGCTTCTGGCGCCCGACGCATCCGCGCTCCCGCCCGGCCGCCCCAAGATGTTCCGCACCTTCGCCGACCAGACGCGCAGCGACCGCGAAGCCTTGGCGCTCTGCATCGCGACCTCCCGCACGCTCGTTTCCGAAGCGGACGCGGCTGGGATCGCGCAGCCAACCTTGATCGGCGTCGGCACGCGCGACGACATCGCGGGCTCGGCCCAGGCGCTTGCCGCCCTCATGCCGAACGCCCAGGCTTTCAGCATCGAAGGCCGCGACCACATGCTCGCGGTGGGCGACCGCACCTTCAAGGCGCGGGCTTTGGAATTTCTGGCGCAGCATCCGCTTTCCGCGCGAAACGCCCGTTTCCCGGAAACTTGAAATCCACCGCATCCATTCCAATTGATGGGATGCTCAAGCAATTGCGGTTCTGCCGCTGGCGGTTCCCTGCTATGGGCGGCGCAAGTGTTCCGGCCGGAGAGTGTCATGACCCCTGTGAGCGCAAGCCGCGCCAAGCTGCGTGAGATCGATCCGATCTGGGACGCGGTGCGCGAGGAGGCCGCGATCGCGGTCGCCAACGACCCCGTGCTGGCAGCCTTCCTGTATTCCACGATCCTCAACAACGAGACCCTGGAACAGGCGGTGATCCACCGCCTGTCGGAGCGCCTGGCCCACCAGGATCTCGGCGCCGACCTGATCCGCCAGACCTTCACCGAGATGATGCGCGACCAGCCGGAATGGTCGGGCATGCTGCGCGTCGACATCCAGGCCTATTACGACCGCGACCCGGCCTGCGACCGCTTCATGATGCCCATCCTCTACTTCAAGGGCTTCCACGCGATCCAGACGCACCGCCTGGCGCACTGGCTGTGGCATCGCAAGCGCCAGGATTTCGCGCTCTATCTCCAGAGCCGCTCCTCGTCCGTCTTCCAGACCGACATCCACCCGGCCGCTCGCCTCGGCAAGGGGCTCTTCATCGATCATGCCACGGGCCTCGTCGTGGGCGAGACCGCGGTGATCGAGGACAACGTGTCGCTGCTGCACGGCGTGACGCTCGGCGGCACCGGCAAGGCGGGCGGCGACCGCCATCCCAAGATCCGTCATGGCGTGCTGATCGGAGCGGGCGCCAAGATCCTCGGCAACATCGAGGTCGGTCACTGCTCCAAGGTGGCGGCGGGCTCGGTGGTGCTCGCGTCCGTGCCCAACAACAAGACGGTGGCCGGCGTCCCCGCGCGCGTGGTGGGCGAATCCGGCTGCGCGCAGCCCGCGCGCGACATGAACCAGGCGCTGCCCTCGCAGGCCATGGATCACGTTCTGTCGTTCGACATCTGAAGGGCGGGGCTGCCCGCGCCTTTACACCGCTGCCGCCCCCGTGGCAGATGCGCCCTCCCGGCGGGGCGCCGCCGATCGTTGCCAAGCGGCGCCGCCGCACCCAATCGGAGACACGCGTGAAGCCCGACGAAATCAAGAAGCTGGACGCCTATTTCAAGCGCGCCTTCCAGAACCCCCAGCTGACCGTGAAGGCCCGCCCCCGCAAGGAGGATTCGGCCGAGGTCTATCTCGGCGACGAGTTCCTGGGCATCGTCTTCAAGGACGAGGAAGACGGCGACTACAACTTCTCGATGGCGATCCTCGACATCGACCTGGGCTGAGGCTCAGCCCGCTTCCGGCAGGAGCGAGGCGGCGCGCTCCCTGATGCGCCCGTCGAGCTCCCGCCAGTTCCCGAGCAGGCTCTTGGGAAAGCGATAGGTGAGGCTCAGGCTCTTGCCGATGAAGAGGTCCCGCTCGCAGGGTGCGAGCGAGGTCTCCGCCGCAGGCCCCGCCAGGCAGCGTGCGACGAAACGGGCACCGCCCTCTGCAGGTCCCACCACCAGCGTCTCGTCCGTGTAGCCGCTGTCGCGCCGCAGATTGCGGACGCTCAGGCCGGCCGGTCCTTCCGACACCCCGTCTTCCAGCAACGGTGCATAGACCGGCTCCAGCCTGCCGCTCATGTCGCGCGACATGCCGCGCGGCTCGATCGTTGCGAACACGATGTTGCGGCTGCCATCCGCGTTGTTGAAGTCGCCCCGCGCGGCTTCGCTGTATCCGTCGAGCGCCGGCCAGCGCCAGTAGAGGTCGAGCCGGGACGCCGTGCCCGTGCTGCGGGCTGTGGGGCTGCGGATCATGTTGAGCGGCACCGTCAGCACGTCGTTGCCCACCACCACTTCCGCGCGCGCCTGGCTTTCCGTGTGTCCGCCCATCGCGATCGTGTGGCCGATGGAGGGTGCGAAGCCGACGATCAGGGCCGTCGCCGCCGCGAGCCCACCGACGACTAGGCCGAGGCTGCGCCGCAGCGACCGCTCTTTGTGCGGCTTGATCGCCTCGCTCATCGTTTCCACCCACGCTGCATACCCCAAGCCTTCCCCGAACATGGTTAAGGAGTGGTGACGCGAGCCCCCGGCTTACCTTGCGCTTGCGCGCCGCCGCGGCCTTTTGCATGCTCGGCCGCTGGGAAGTTCGGGGAGGGACTGTGATGGCGATCTACGAGCTCGAGGGGGTGCGCCCGGTCTTCGATCCCGAAGCGGTCTGGGTAGCGCCGGGCGCCGAGCTGATGGGCAAGGTGCGCCTGGGCAAGGCATGCAGCGTGTGGTTCGGCGCCGTGCTGCGGGGCGACACCGAATGGATCGATGTCGGCGAGCGTTCGAACATCCAGGAGCATTCGGTGCTCCACACCGATCCCGGTTTTCCGCTCAGCATCGGTGAAGGCTGCACGGTCGGCCATCGCGCCATCCTGCACGGCTGCACGGTGGGGCGGAACAGCCTGATTGGCATGGGCGCCATCGTGCTCAACGGAGCGGTGATCGGCGAGGAGTGTTTGGTGGGGGCGGGCGCGCTGGTCACGGAGAACAAGGTGTTTCCCAACCGCTCCTTGATCGTCGGCTCGCCCGCCCGCGCCGTGCGCACGCTGGACGACCGCGCGGTCGCGCGCCTCCACGCTTCGGCGCTCCACTATTCCGAGAACGCCAAGCGCTTCCGCCTGGGGCTGGTGGCCATCTCGACAGCAAAAAAAGAGCCGGCCTCGGGGGAGGCCGGCTCACCGTTTCGGGCCGGGAAGGGGACGTGAGACCGGACCCGAAAGGATCGGTCAGCGCACGCTGCCGACTGCCACCGAGCGGCCGTCCTCAATTGCGGTCCAGGCCGAAGCCGAGCGCTCCGACTGGCGCTTGAGGAAGGTGTAGTCGGTTTCCAGCCAGCCCAGCACGCGGGGCTCGAGATTGTCCAGGATGAAGTCGCCGCGGTCGGTGCGCGCGGTCAGCACCGCATGGCCGTCGCCGTTGGGCTGGCGCACCACCGTGATGAGCAGGCTCGACGCGGGCAGGCCGAGCGCCATCAGCGCGCGCTGCTTTTCCAGCACGTAGTCCTCGCAGTCGCCGCGACCGTCGGGATAGGACCAGAACTCCTCGCGGCCCCACATCTCCATGTCGGTCATGGGCGTGATCTCCGCGTTGATGCGGTTGTTGACGGCCACGATCTCGGACCAGATGCCCTTGGTCAGGCGGATGGGCGCCGTGTTGCGGCTGGTCACGGCGCAAGGAGCGGGGTTCGACTGGCAGAACTCCCAGTGGCCGATCGGCTGGGTGGAGCGTCCGCCCGTGGGCATGGCCGAGGAGGCCTGCGCCGCGCTCGACAGGCCGGCCACGACGATGAGCGCCGCTGCCACCAAGCTCTTCCCAACGATCCCTGCGCCCATTGCTTTTGTCTCCCTTGTTGAGAAGACAATCGCACGCACGCCTTGATTTGCGGCGAAATGAGGGCGTCAATATTGATTAGATTTGTAATATACTTCTTGGAAACGGAAGTTCTATTTGGATTGATTCAAAGATCGGTATTTGCGCATCGCCGGTAGTTTTCCATTAGCCATGAGGGTCGCACCGCCCAAACGAAAAAACCGGCCGCGAGGGCCGGTTTCCAACTGCCTGTAGGTTGCTGCCCTCAGGAATGAATCTGGTTGAAGTTCGCTTCGATCGCGTGCTCGTGCTGCACGGACGCGAATTCTACCGCCACGCCCTCCTCGAACTGGCGCACCACGCGGCCGCGCATGTTGCCGATCAGGACCTCCATGCCCATTGCCGGCCGCACGTCGATCTCGATGGCCACGCCGGAAAGCGACAGGTCGATGATGCGGCAGCGATACTGGCGGCCATCGGCGAGCTGAAGCACGGTCAGGGGGTTGCGCGGCGCCACGCGGTCGTGGCGGCGGTCTTCGGGCAGGTCGAGCTCGTGCTTGTTGGCGAGCCAGGTGAGCTGCGCCGCGAGCTTTTCCTTCTTGCGGTCCGACGCCATCACCGTCATCGCGAAGCCGTCGTCGAGATGGCGCGTCACCACGCCCTCGATGCGGCCGACATGGTCGAGATAGGCGATCACGCGCTCGCCCGGCTCGCCCGAGCGCTCGCAGCGGAAGGCGACGTTGCCCGGCGACATGTCGAGCACCATGCAAGGGTGCTCGCTGCGGTCCTCGAGCATGTAGCGACCGTGGATCCTGACGGCCACGCGCTGGAAGGTCCGGCGCTCCGCGGGCGGGGCAACATAGCCGACGGCCTCAGACCTCATGACATCACCTATCGAGCGAAGACCCATCGCTGTCCGATGGCTCGTGATGATGCTTAACAGGATGCTGGTTAACGCTGGGTGATCGCGAGCGCAGGGAGCGCTCTTCTCCACCCCTCAGTGAAGGTCTTCGCGACCCCCGTCGAGAACCAGCAGGTGCCGCACGCGGCGCGCGCCGCCGCTGTTTGGCGCGACCAGGATCGCGTCCGGCGCGAGCGGCGGCACGGGAAGCACCATGCGGCGCTCGATCCCCGCGGCTTCCGCATCCACGTCCAGGCTGCGCACGCTCTCGATCTCGCACGACACCAGGGCCTCCGCGCCGAGCCAGAACGGGTTGTCGACGGCGACCGTGATGCCTAAGCAGCGCTCGGCTTCGCTCGGGCCCTCCAGGGGCAGCAGCAGAAGCTCGAAGCGCGCCGCCCGGCCCTTCTCGGTGAAGCCGCGATAATCGATCACCGATACCGACTGGTGATCGAAGGTCGAGGCGACGAGCTGGCTCGCCAGGTTCTGGTCGCGCGCGCGCCACAGCGAAGGGAAGGAGAAGCCTTTCAACTCACGCCCGTGTGTGGCGCAAAGCCGCGTGCCCGCAAGGCGAAACACCGCTTCGCCGCGGCCGTCGCGCTCCAGGATGAAGGTGTCCGACAACAGCGAGCGGATGTCCGCGGGCTCGATCGCCGAATGCCGCGGGGCAGGGCGTCCGTCGCGAAGGTCGTTCCAGTATCGAAAAAGGGCAGTCGATCCATCTTGCTTCATCGGGGCGCTCCGCAAGCTGTCGCGTTGTGCCATCCTCGAACGATTCGGGTGTTCATGACGGCTTTAATGCGTCGCGGAGCACGAACAGTGCCAGACCCCTCGAGTCACGACCGGAGACCCATCCGAGTTAAGGTTAACAGAACGTTGCGCTTGCTTAGGGAACCGACCGGTGGGACATTCCGTTCATTCCTAGACGGTGCTCGCAGGCCACTGCGGATGCCTCTCTCCAGTCAGCTTTCTTGTTGCCGAACCATCGGCTGGCCGTCCAGGGTAACCCTTGGACGGCTTTCTTTTTTGCCGCGAAGGCTGCTTCGGGAAGCGAGTGAGAAGGCGTCGCCAAGCACCTGTGCTGGCTGCGGAAAATGCGGAGTTTCGTGTTGTGACCGATGAGGGGAACGGCCAGGCGGAAGATGGGCGGAATGCCGGATGGCGAGGCGCGCCGCGCCATCACGTGCCTGCGGTCGGGGGCCACGGCCCGGCCCGGACGCCCCGCTCGGAGCCGGCCTTCAACCTTCCCCCGGTGGTTCTGGCAGCGATCGCGCTCTGCGTGGGCGTGCACCTCGTGCGGACGCAAATCCTTAACGCCGACCAGGATCTCGCGCTTCTCCTGCGCACCGCTTTCGTGCCCGTTTTCCTGTCCGGCCCCTATGACTGGGACATCTGGACCCTTGCCTCCACCGTCACCTATTCGCTGCTCCACGGCGGTATCCTCCATCTCGGGGTGAACATGGTCTGGCTCGCGGCCTTCGGCTCGCCGCTCGCGAGCCGCATGGGCGCCTGGCGCTTCGTCCTGTTCTGGATCGCCGCATCGGTCGCGGGCGCGCTCGTGTTCTTTGCGTTCAACCCCACGCTCCAGGCGCCGCTGGTGGGCGCGTCGGGCGCCATCGCCGGCATGATGGGGGCCGCCGCCCGCTTCGCCTTCCGCATCGACCGATCCGGCCGGGGCTCGCGCTTCGCGGGCCAGCCGCTTTCAATCGCCGCAGCCCTTTCCTCGCGAAACGTGCTCGTGTTCGTCGGCATCTGGCTTGCGGTCAACCTCGCGACAGGGCTGCTCGGCGCAGCACCCGGCGAGCCCAGCATCGCCTGGGAAGCGCATCTGGGCGGCTTCCTGCTCGGCTTCCTGTTCGTCGGCCCCTTCCTGCCGCGCCGCATGGCTTGAACTCGGGCGCCGCAGGCGGCACCATGCCGTTCGGGCGCTTTTTGCGGCGTCACGGCAGTGTCGAAGGAGGATCGGCGATGACGGTGAAGGCCATTCTGGACGCCAAGGGCAGCGATGTCGTGACGCTCGGCCCCAACGAGACGCTGGCCGAGGCCGTGCGTCTGCTTGCCGAGTACCGCATCGGCGCGCTCGTCGTCACCAACGGCGACCAGCGCATCGTGGGCATCCTGTCCGAGCGCGACATCGTGCGCTGCCTGGCCGAGAAGGGGGCCGCGGCGCTCGAGGAAACCGTGCGCGCGGCCATGACGCCCAAGGTCAACATCTGCAACGAAGGCCACACCGTGGCCGAGGTCATGGAGATCATGACGCGCGGCCGCTTCCGCCACCTGCCCGTCGAGCGCGACGGCCAGATCTGCGGCATCGTTTCCATCGGCGACGTGGTGAAGCGGCGCATCGAGGATGCCGAGCGCGAGGCCGAAGACATGAAGCAGTATATCGCGATGGCCTGAGGGCCTCGCTGCGGCTTGCCCGGAAAGCCCGTTTGCACTAGCCAGCGGGCTGAATTCCGTTTGCCGGAGCACGCATCCGCATGAGCATCACAGACACCCGCACACCCGATCCCAAGCGCTTCATCCCAGGTGCGACGGGTGATTGGGAAATCGTGATCGGCATGGAGGTCCATGCCCAGGTGACGTCGGAAGCCAAGCTCTTCTCGGGCGCGGCCACCGATTTCGGCGGTGCGCCCAACGACCATGTGAGCCTGGTGGATGCGGCCATGCCCGGCATGCTGCCCGTGATCAACGAGGAGTGCGTGCGCCAGGCCATCCGAACGGGGCTCGGCCTGAAGGCCCAGATCAACCACCGCTCGGTGTTCGACCGCAAGAACTACTTCTACCCCGACCTTCCGCAGGGCTACCAGATCTCGCAATTCAAGCAGCCCATCGTGGGCGAGGGCATCGTGCAGGTCGCGGTCGGGCCGGACCGCGAAGGCCGCTTCGAGGAGATCGAGATCGGCATCGAGCGCCTGCACCTCGAGCAGGATGCCGGCAAGTCGATGCACGACCAGAGCCCCAACCAGTCCTATGTGGACCTCAACCGCTCGGGCGTGGCGTTGATGGAGATCGTCTCCAAGCCCGACATCCGCTCGGCCGACGAGGCCAAGGCCTATCTCACCAAGCTGCGCACCATCCTGCGCTATCTCGGCACCTGCGACGGCAACATGGACGAGGGCTCCATGCGCGCCGACGTGAACGTGTCCGTGCGCAAGCCCGGCGGCGCCTTCGGCACGCGCTGCGAGATCAAGAACGTGAATTCCATCCGCTTCGTCGGCCAGGCCATCGAATCCGAGGCGCGGCGCCAGATCGCCGTGATCGAGGACGGCGGCACCATCGCCCAGGAAACGCGCCTGTTTGACCCCGCGAAGGGCGAGACGCGCTCGCTGCGCTCCAAGGAAGAAGCCCACGACTACCGCTACTTCCCCGACCCCGACCTCCTGCCGCTCGAATTTGACCAGGCCTATGTGGACGCTCTCGCCGAGGGCCTGCCCGAGCTGCCCGACGACAAGCGCGAGCGCCTGATCGGCGAACTCGGCCTTTCCGCCTATGACGCCTCGATCCTGGTCAGCGAAAAGGCCGTCGCCGACTATTTCGAGAAGGTGACGGAGGGCCGCGACGGCAAGCTCGCCGCCAATTGGGTGATCAACGACCTGCTCGGCGCGCTCAACAAGGCGGGCAAGAGCATCGACGAGTCACCCGTCTCGCCGGCCCAGATCGGCGGGGTGATCGACCTGATCCGCGAAGGCACGATCTCCGGCAAGATCGCCAAGGACCTCTTCGAGATCGTCTGGAACGAGGGCGGGGACCCGCGCGAGCTGGTGGAAGCCCGAGGCCTCCGCCAAGTTACCGACACCGGCGCCATCGAGAAGGCCGTGGACGAGGTGATCGCGGCCAACCCCGAAAAGGCCGAGCAGGCGCGGGCGAAGCCCACGCTCGCCGGCTGGTTTGTCGGCCAGGTGATGAAGGGCACGGGCGGCAAGGCCAATCCGCAGGCGGTCAACGCCCTGGTGAAGGCCAAGCTCGGCCTGGAGGAATAGCCGTGTTCGTCCGCAGCGCGGGCGAGCGCGACCTTCGCGCCGTCCGCGCGCTTCTGGTCGAGACCTGGCACGCCACCTATGACGGCATCTATGGCCGCGAGCGCGTGACAGAGATCACCGACGAGTGGCATTCCGTCCGCTCCCTCGAGGCGCGCCTCAAACGCCCCCGCGCGGAGTTCCTGGTGGCCGATGACGGCGCGCGCATCGGCGGCATGGCCTATGCCGCCGCGACCACCGATCCCAACATCGTCACCCTGCACCAGCTCTATGTGCTGCCCGCCTTCCAGCGGCGCGGCGTGGGCTCGGACCTGCTGGCGGAGATCGAAGAGTGTTTTCCCGATGCGCGCACCCTGCGCGTCGAAGTGGAGAGCCAGAACTCCAACGCGCTGTGTTTCTACCGGGCCCGCGGATTCACCGACACCGGCGAAGAGCTGGCGCCCGGCGGAACGGGCTTCGTCATTCCCGCATTGACGCTTTCGAAGCCGCTTGCCTGATGCGGCAAGGCTGCGCCTTGCGCCGAGCCCGCCGACAGGCGATAGAGCGGGCGCAGTCGCCCCAGAGATGCCCCGAGAGATACGATGAAGAAGTTCCTGCTTCAGTTCTTCACCTGGTGGCACGGGCAGAACCTCAACACCCGCTTCCACACCTGGCGCTTCGGCACGAAGGTGGGCGAGGACGAGTGGGGCAACGTCTATTACGAAGGCGGCAAGGACTCCGAAGGTCGCACGCGGCGCTGGGTGATCTACGCCGATTATTCGGAAGCCTCGAAGATCCCGCCCGGCTGGCACGGCTGGATGCACCACCGCTTCGACACGCCCCCCTCGCGCGAGGAGTATCGCCCGCGCGAATGGCAGAAGCCGCATGAGCCCAACCTGACGGGCACCGATCTCGCTTATCGCCCCAAGGGCTCGCTGCTCGGCCAGGGCAAGCGCCCGGTGGTGACGGGCGACTACGATGCGTGGACGCCCGGCGGCTGATGCCGCCCCGTTCGCAAGGTTCTCGCCATATTCGGATCGTAAGGCGGCTCTGCGTGGCGCGTGTTGGACGGCGCGCGTCCGGAGAGCTTTCATGACCCTGCGCCAGTCGCTTCTCGCCAGCCTTGCCGCGCTCTGCCTTGCAGCACCCGCTTTCGCGCAGGATGAATCGGGCGATCTGCCGGATTTCGACCCCGACGCCGAGCAGGGCGAGACGATCGAGCAGGAGCAGCCCACGCCCGTTCAGCCGCAGCGGGTCGCAAACAAGGTCGCCGAGTTCACCGGCATCGACAAGATCACCGGCCGCATCTCTTCCTTCGACGTCTATATCGGCGAAACCGTGCAGTTCGGCGCGCTCCAGGTCACGCCGCGCGTGTGCTATTCGCGGCCCGACGCGGAGGAGCCCAAGACGGACTCGTTCGTGGAAGTGGACGAGATCACGCTCGACCGGAAGATCCGGCGCATCTTCACCGGCTGGATGTTCGCCGAGAGCCCCGGCCTGAATGCGGTGGAGCACGCGGTCTATGACGTGTGGCTGAAGACCTGCAAGCAGGACTCGAATTTGCCTGCGCCTGCCACGTCTCAGGCGAATTAGGCGCGGGGCTGTTTGGGGGGCTGGATGACTGCTTGAGTGGTGGAGGGGTTACCCCCACCCTGTATCCCTCCCCTCAAGGGGGAGGGAGGGCGTCGACGGTGGTGTGAGGCTGGGTTTTCAGGGGGCGAAGATCGCCGTTCCCTGCACGGCGTCCTCCAGCATCCGCTCATATTGCCGACGCGGCACGTCGACGGCGCCGAAGCGCTTGAGGTGGTCGGTGGTGAACTGCGTGTCCAGAAGCACGAAGCCGCGCTCGCGCAGGCGGCCCACAAGGTGCACGAGGCAGACCTTGGACGCGTCCGTCTCGCGCGAGAACATGCTTTCCCCGAAAAAGGCGCGCCCGAGCGTCACCCCGTAGAGCCCGCCCACCAGCCGGCCCTCCCGCCAGGCTTCGACCGTGTGCGCGTGGCCGAGCGAGAAAAGGGTGCCATAGGCTTCGCGGATCGGCTCGTTGATCCAGGTCGAGCGCCGCTCGGCGCGCTCTTCCGCGCAGGCCTCGATCACGCCCGCGAAATCCCAGGAGAAGCGGATGCCGAAATGGCGTTGCCGCACGGCCTTGGCCAGGCTTTTCGGCACGTGGAACCCCTCGTCGAGCGGGATCACGCCGCGCAGCTCCGGCCGGACCCAGAAGACCTCCGGGTCATCGGCGCTTTCGGCCATCGGAAACACTCCCGACGCATAGGCGCGCAGGAGCATGTCTGGCGGGATGCGGAAGCCCGGAGCGAGGGGCCGCGCCATGAACCCCTCAGCGCTCGCGGGAGAGGTACTTCTCCAGCCAGTGGATGTCGTAGTCGCCGTTGGCGATGTCGGGGTTGCCGACAAGCTCGCGGAACAGCGGCAGCGTCGTCTTGATGCCGTCCACCACGAACTCGTCCAGCGCGCGCCTCAGCCGCATCATGCATTCCACGCGGTTGCGCCCGTGCACGATCAGCTTGCCGATCAGGCTGTCGTAGTAGGGCGGGATGCGATAGCCGGAATAGACGCCGGAATCGACGCGGATGCCGAGGCCCCCCGGCGTGTGGAAGTGGCTGATCGTGCCCGGCGAAGGCGTGAAGTTGAACGGGTCTTCCGCGTTGATGCGGCATTCGATCGCGTGGCCCTGGAAGCGCACCTCGTCCTGCCGCACGGAGAGGCCGGCGCCCGACGCCACACGGATCTGCTCGTGCACGAGGTCGATGCCGGTGATGGCCTCGGTGACGGGGTGCTCCACCTGGAGGCGCGTGTTCATCTCGATGAAATAGAACTCGCCGTTCTCATAGAGGAACTCGATCGTGCCAGCGCCCGAATAGCCGAGATCGGCCACGGCCTTGGCGACGATCCCGCCGATCCGCGCGCGCTCTTCCTCGTTGAGCGCGGGCGAGAAGGCCTCTTCCCATACCTTCTGGTGGCGGCGCTGCAGCGAGCAGTCGCGTTCGCCCAAGTGGATGCCGCCACCCTTGCCGTCGCCAAACACCTGGAGCTCGATGTGGCGGGGCTTTTCGAGATATTTCTCGATATAGACCGCGTCGTCGCCGAAGGCGGCACCCGCTTCCGAGCGCGCGGTGTGCAGCGCTTCCGCCATGTCGGCCTCGGTGCGCGCCACCTTCATGCCGCGCCCGCCGCCGCCGGCGGACGCCTTGACGAGCACGGGATAGCCGATCTCGGAGGCGATCTTCTTTGCCTGCACCTCGTCGGTGACCGCGCCGTCCGAGCCCGGCACCACGGGAATGCCCAGGCGCTTGGCCGTGCGCTTGGCCTCGATCTTGTCGCCCATGATGCGGATGTGGTCACCCGTCGGGCCGATGAAGGTAATGTTGTGGGCGGCGAGGATGTCGGCGAACTTCGCGTTCTCCGACAAAAAGCCGTAGCCCGGATGCACCGCATCCGCGCCCGTGATCTCGCAGGCCGCCACGATCTGGTGGATGTTGAGGTAAGAGTCGCGCGAGGGCGGCGGGCCGATGCACACGCTCTCGTCGGCAAGCCGCACATGCATGGCGTCGGCGTCGGCCGTGGAATGCACCACCACGGTCGAGATGCCCAACTCCTTGGCCGCGCGCAGCACGCGCAGCGCGATCTCGCCGCGGTTGGCGATCAGGATCTTCTGGAACATGCGGCCCCCAACTCTACTCGATCACCACGAGCGGCTCGCCATATTCCACCGGCTGGGCGTCCTCGCACAGGATCGCCGCGACCTTGCCCGCGCGGGGCGACGGAATCTGGTTCATGGTCTTCATGGCTTCGATGATCAGAAGCGTCTGGCCTTCCCGCACCGTGTCGCCCACCTCGATGAAGGGCCGCGCGCCGGGCGCGGGCGAAAGATAGGCCGTGCCGACCATGGGCGAGGGCACCGCGTTGGGGTTGTCGCGTGCCGAGACAGGCGCTGGCGCGGCAGCTGGAGCGGGCGCGGCCTGCATGGGTTGGCTCGGCGCGGGCGCCATGGGCGCATAGCCCTGCATGGGCTGCACCATCGCCTGCACGGGTGCTGGCTTGCGCGTCACCTTGATCTTCAATTCGCCGTGCTCGACCTCGATCTCAGTGAGGTTGGTGTCGTTGAGGATGTTCGCGAGGTCGCGGACCAGGGCCTGATCGATGCCACTTTGTGCAGGGCCGGCCTTTTCTTGGCCGGGCTTCTCGGTCGACATGGGGGAGCCTTCTTTTCTTTGATTGCTAGAGGCGCGCTTGGAGCGCCTGGATGGCGAGCCGGTAGCCGAGCGGCCCGAGCCCGCAGATCACGCCGACAACGGCGGGCGAGGTCATGGTCTTGTGGCGGAACGGCTCACGCGCGTGGATGTTCGACAGGTGCACCTCGATCACAGGCAGCGGCGCCACCGCCCGGATGGCGTCGTGCAGCGCGATGGAAGTGTGGCCGTAGGCGCCCGGATTGATCACGATGCCGCCGGCAGCGTCTGCCGCCTCGTGGATCCAGTCCACCAGCACGCCCTCGTGGTTGGTCTGGCGGAAGTCGACGGCAAGCGACAACTCCTCGCCCGCCTTGCGGCAATCCTCGCCGATCGACTGAAGCGTGGCCGAGCCATAGATGCCCGGCTCGCGCTTGCCGAGCATGTTGAGGTTGGGACCGTTGAGGACGAAGATCGCGGTCAAGCCGTGGGTTCCTCCGCGCCATTCGCGCGCGAAGGGCTTCTATACTCACGCATGGCGCAAGCGCAAAGTTTCTCTCGCACCCTCAGCAGGTGCCGGCGTCGGTGCAGGCGCGCACTTCGGCCACCTTCTCGCGCATCACGTCCAAGCCGAGCGCGCCAGAGACCACCTGGTCGCCCATCACGTAAGCGGGCGTGCCGTTGATGCCCAGCCGGTTGGCGAGTTCGTAGGTCTGCTGGAACGCCGCCATGATGGCGGGGTCTTCCATCGCTTCGCGCAGCTTCGCTTCGTCCGCGCCCAGCGAGACCGCAAGCTCGATGGCCGAAGCCTCGCCCGCGCGGCCTTCCGAGCCGAGCAGGCGCTTGTGGAACTCGCCATACTTCTCCGGCATCAGCGAGCGGAAGGCCATGGAAACGAGATGCGCTTTCTGCGAGTCGGGGCCGAGGATCGGGAATTCCTTGAGCACCACGCGAAGGTCCGGGTCGGACGCCGCGAGCGCCTGCATGTCGGGCAGTGCCTGGCGGCAGAAACCGCAATTGTAATCGTAGAACTCGACCACCGTGGTCTTGCCGTTGGGGTTGCCGATCACGCCGTCCAGAGCCGAATCGAAGATCTCCGCCTTGGAAGCGCGGATGGCGTCGACGGAAGCCAGGCGCTGGGCCGCTTCCTGCTTCTTCTCCAGCTCGGCCTGCACCTCGATCATGATCTCGGGGTTGGCGAGCAGATATTCGCGGATGATCGTCTCGACCTGGGCGCGGTCGAGCGCCTCCTGCGCCGCCGCGGGCTCGGTGCGGATGCCCGAAACCACGCCTGCGATCGCCAAGGAGGCGAGGGCCGCTCCCACGAACCACTTTCTTGTCATGCCGTGTTTCCCCGCCTTCAAGGCGCGTCAGCCGCGCTTGGGCTGACGAAAGCTGATGATGTCCTGCGCGCGCAGCCAGCCCGGCGAGCCGCGCTTCATCTTCTGCTGGGCGCGGCCTGCGAAGATCTTGGCCTCGCGGATCGATCCTCGATAAAAGTGCGCGTCGGCCGAGGCAAGCTCGGACTCCGCCACATTGCCGAGCTGGCCGTGCGCCTGCGCCAGAAGCTCGTAGCCCGCGACGTTCTCGCGGTCGCGCTCGAGCGCCTTGGTGACGGCGCCGACCGCCTTTTCGAGCGAGGCGCGGTCGCCCGTCGCGACCAGCGCATTGGCATAGCCGAACTGGATCGTGCTGGACTTCGCCTTGTCGAGCGACATCGCCTTGGCATAGGCGGCAGCGGCTTCCGCGGGCTTGCGCGCCTTCATCAAGACGTCGCCGCGAAGCTCCTGGAAATAGGGGTTCTTGGGATGCTGCTTGACGAGCGCGTCCGCCTTGGCGAGTGCTGCGCGCGGCTGGCCGTTGAGATAGGTGTTGAGCGCGTCGGCATAGGCGGTCGCTTCCGTGCCGCTTTGCGCGTTGCGCAGCAGGCGGCTCGCGGGAGCAGCCCCTTGCGTGAAGGCCGCGATCTTCGCGCGCATCATGTCGTGGCGCTGCTGCAGCTCGGGCGAATCCGTCTTTTCGAAGAAGCGGCTCTTTTCGGCCAGGTTCTGCAGGTTCGCGATGCGCTCGCGCGGCATCGGGTGGCTGACCCGGTAGGGGTCTGCCCGCGTGCCCGAAAGCGAGAGCGCGCTCTGGAAGCGCTGGAAGGTCTTGAGCATGCCCCGCGCCGACTGGCCGGTCTTTTCCAGATAGGTGACGGCGGAGCGGTCGGCCGTCACTTCCTCGCCGCGCTGGTAGGAAAGCAGGCCGCGCCGCGCGAACTCGCCGCCGCCGGCCGCGATGCCCGCGCCCATCTTGGCGACTTCGCCTTCGCCGGCTGCGGCACCCGCTGCGATCGCGCCCGCGCCCAAGAGCGCTGCGATGATGGCGGTCGTCTGCGCGCGGTCGAGCTGCTGGCGCAGGCGCTCCTGGTGGTTGCCCGCGAGGTGGCCCGCCTCGTGCGCGATCACGCCGATGATCTCGTTGGGCGTCTCGGCCTGCATCAGCGCGCCCGTGTTGATGAACATGCGCCGCCCCGACACGAAGGCGTTGAAGCGGGAGTCGTTGACCAAAATGATCTGGAGGTCGGGGTTCAACCCCGCCGCCTTGAAGATCGGCCGCGCATATTCGCGCAGCAGCGCCTCGATCTCGGCATCGCGCACCACCGCGACCCGACCCCCTTGCGCTTCTGCGGGCAGGGCCGCGCCGAGCGCGATCGTTGCGGAAAGCGCCAGCGGCGCGAGGCGGCGGAGGAGGGGAGCGAGCGCGGTCATCGCCTTGTGGACGCCACACCATTCGGGCATTTGTGCGGCCTCTCCACCAGTCGAGGTCTTCGTTGATCGCACTTTCGCGTCGCGGAACGGTCGAGCCGTTCCATGCCATGGACATCCTCGCCGAGGCGAACCGCCTGCGCGCAGGGGGACAGCGCGTGGTCTCGATGGCGGTCGGTCAGCCCTCCGACCCCGCCCCGCAGGCCGTGCGCGATGCGGCCGCCCGCGCGCTCGGCCACGGCGCCATCGGCTACACCGACGCGCTGGGGCTGGCAGACCTGCGCGAGGCCATAGCCGCGCATTACCGCGAGCACTACGGTATCGCGGTGTCGCCCGGCCGGGTCGTGGTGACCACGGGTTCCTCCGCCGGCTTCAACTTGGCCTTTCTTGCCATGTTCGACGCAGGCGACCGCGTGGCCATCGCGAGCCCCGGCTATCCCGCCTATCGCAACATCATGCGCGCGCTCGGTCTCGATGTCGTGGAGGTGGAACTCGACGGCGCGCCGTTCCTCGACGCCGACCACCTGCGCGCGGCCCATGCCGAAAAGCCGTTGCGCGGCCTGCTCTTCGCAAGCCCCGCCAACCCCACGGGCGCAGCCCTGCCGCCCGAAGCGCTCGCGCACCTGCTCGACACCGCGCGCGAGCTCGGCATCGCCGTCATCTCCGACGAGATCTACCACCGCCTCAACCATGCGGGCCCCGACACGACCGCGCTCGCCTTCGACGATGAGGCGGTGATCATCAACTCGTTCTCGAAATACTACTGCATGACGGGCTGGCGCATCGGCTGGATGGTGGTGCCGGAAGGCATGGTGCGCGCGGTCGAACGCATCGCCCAGAGCCTCTACATCTCCGCGCCAGAGCTGTCGCAGCGCGCGGCCATCGAAGCCTTCGGCGCCAGCGCGGAGCTTGAAGCGGTGAAGCAGCGCTATGCCCGCAGCCGCGCGCTTCTCCAGACCGGGCTGCCGGCGCTCGGCTTCCGCTTCGCGGCGCCCATGGACGGCGCCTTCTACGCCTATTGCGATGTGTCGGGCCTGTCCAACGACAGCATGGAGTTCGCCAAGCGGATGCTGCGCGAGGCAGGCGTTGCCGCCACGCCGGGCGCGGCTTTCGACACCCGCTCGGGCGCCCGCTTCATGCGGTTTTCCTATGCCGGCAGCGATGCCGATGTCAGCGAAGCGCTGAGCCGCATGGGGAGTTGGTTGAACGGCAACTGACCGCCGCACCGCATCGAAAAGCCAACAAAAAAGCCGGGCGCAAGGCCCGGCTTTTTCGTGTTCGGCTCTTCGATCAGAAGAAGCTCTTGCGCTGCCACCAGCCGCCGCGCTTGGGCGCGGCGCCTTCGTCGGTCGCAACCTCGCTCGCGCCGGTGGAGGACACCACGGGCTCGGTGCCGCCATTCGTGTCGGCATCCGCGCGGCGGCGGTTGGAGCGAGCGCGGGCGGGTGCCGCCTCGGTCTCGATCGGCGTCTCGGCTTCGGGCGCCTGCGGCAGTTCGATCGCCGCCGTCACAACAGGCTCGGACGCGGAGAGCGGCACGGCGGGTGCTTCCACCTCTTCGGAGACCGCGTCTTCGACGGGTGCCTCTTCGGCGGCCGCAGGCTGTTCCGCCTCGACGGAGACGGCTTCCACCGTCTCGATCACTTCGCCGGCCGGAGCGGCATCCCCCTCAGCCTCGTCCGACGCGCCGGCCTCGATGGCCGTCTCGTCGTCGCGACGGTTGCGACGGCCGCCGCGCTTGCCGCGACGGCGCTTCTTGCCTTCGCCATCGGCATGCGCGGCTCCGTCCTCGCCGGACGCCGCCTGCTCGCCTTCGGCCTCGTCTTCGTCCTCGCTGTCCCCGTCGGCTGCTGCCGACACGGCATCGCCGGCTGCGCCCTGCTCACGGTCGCGACCGCCGCCACGGCGGCGGCGGCGGCGCTTGCGCTTGCGGTCGCCATTGCCTTCGGAGCCTTCGCCGGCTTCCGCGTCGTCCTGCTCGTCCGCGGCCTCGACGACCTCGTCTTCCTCGGCCTCCACCTCGATCTCGGCTTCATCCTCGATCTCGGGCGCGATCGGCGGGGTGGTGGGCTGCACCACCTCGATCGGCTCGGGCTTGTCGGCGACGGCGCCGCGCAGGATCACGTAATGCTGCGAGCCGACCGTCTCGTCGGCTTCGAGCGTGATCGTCACGCCGAAGCGCTTCTCGAAGTCGGCCAGCGTCGAGCGCTTGTGGTTGAGCACGTAGAAAGCGGTGTGCATGGGCGTGCGCACCGTGATGTGGTTGCGCGCGTCCTTGAGCAGGAACTCCTCGATCGCCCGGATGACGAGCAGCGCAACGGAAGAGTCCGAGCGCACATGGCCCGTGCCGCCGCAATGCGGGCAGGGCTTCATGCTCGAGTCGTTCTTCAGGCAGTCCTTGATCTTCTTCTCGACCGCGCGGTTGTTGCGGTTCTCCTCCATGTCGATGAAGTCGATCACGATGAGACCCGCGAGGTCGCGCAGGCGGAGCTGGCGGGCAACCTCTTCGGCCGCTTCCAGGTTGGTGTGAAGGGCCGTGTCCTCGATCGAGTGCTCGCGCGTCGAGCGGCCCGAGTTCACGTCGATGGAAACCAGCGCTTCCGTCTGGTTGATGATGATGTAGCCGCCCGACTTCAGCGTCACCTGCGGCTGGAGCATCCGGTCGAGCTGGCTCTCGATGCCGGCGCGCGCGAAGATGGGGGTGGGGTCGCGATAGGGCTGAACCACCTTGGCGTGGCTCGGCATCAGGAGGCGCATGAAGTCCTTGGCCTCGCGGTAGCCCTCGTCGCCCGCCACCAGGATCTCGTCGATCTCCTTGTTGTAGAGATCGCGCACCGAGCGCTTGATGAGCGAGCCTTCCTCGTAGACGAGCGCGGGCGCGGTCGAGCGCAGCGTCAGCGTGCGCACGGTCTCCCACATGCGCATCAGATATTCGTAGTCGCGCTTGATCTCGGGCTTGGTGCGGTTTTCGCCTGCGGTGCGCAGGATCACGCCCATGCCCTGCGGCACGTCGAGATCCTTCACCACGTCCTTGAGGCGCTTGCGGTCGGCTGCGTTGGTGATCTTGCGCGAGATGCCGCCACCGCGCGCGGTGTTGGGCATCAAGACCGAGTAGCGGCCTGCGAGCGACAGGTAGGTGGTGAGAGCCGCGCCCTTGTTGCCGCGCTCTTCCTTTACGACCTGCACGAGCAGGATCTGGCGGCGCTTGATGACTTCCTGGATCTTGTAGTGGCGGCGGGGCGTGCGGCGGCGCTCGCGCACTTCTTCCAGCGCGTCCTCGGCGCCCACCGATTCGATCTCGCCCTCGTCGGAGTGCGAGGCGGGAACTTCCTCGATCTCGTTCTGGAGCGGCTCGGGCGCGTCGGCCAGCTGCTCGGGCGCCACGGCTTCGGAGACCACCTCGTCCTCGACCGACATCGGGATGGTCTTGTTCTCGCCGTCCTCGTCGCCTTCGGGCGCTGCCGCCTGGGGCGCCTCGCGCTCGCTGTCGGCTTCCTCGACCGGCTGGTCGGCGCGCTCGGTCAGCGAGTCTTCTGCGGGCGCAACCGCGTCGCCTGCTTCGGAAACCGCGGTTTCCTCAGCGTCAGTCGAAACGGTCTCGCCCGTGTCCAGGCTTTCGCCATGCGCCTCGAAGGCTTCGATGGAGACGAGTTCCTCGCCGCTCTCGCTTTCGGAAGCCGCTTCCTCGCCGCCGTTTTCGCCGGCGCCCGAGGCCTGTGCCTCGTCGCGGCGGTTCTTGCCGCCGCGGCGCTTGCGGCGGCGGCCGTTGCGCTCCTCGCCGTCCTCGTCGTCCTCGTCCTCATGCGCTTCGGCTTCAGCGCGCAGCAGCGCCTGCCGGTCAGCGACCGGGATCTGGTAGTAGTCGGGATGGATTTCGGAGAAGGCCAGGAAGCCGTGGCGATTGCCGCCATATTCCACGAAAGCCGCCTGAAGCGACGGCTCGACGCGCGTGACGCGCGCCAGGTAGATGTTTCCGCGAAGTTGCTTTTTGTCCTGCGACTCGAAGTCGAATTCTTCGATGCGGCTACCGCGTGTGACGACGACCCGTGTTTCCTCCCGGTGGGAGGCGTCGATCAGCATTTTGTTGTTGGGCATTGACTGTTGTCTCCCCGACAGCCGCGTGCCGCAGCGGGGAGGGCGGGAACCGCCGTCTCAAGCGCATGGGAAACCGGATGCCGGACGATTGATGGGCCGTCGGACGGGCATGAGGGGCGCAGGAAGGATGGCCCGGCACAAATGCACGGAACCTCTCAAGCCTTTCCTGGAGCGCGCTCCTGTTCATTGCACGAACCGGCAAACCTCTTGAACCAAGGTCCGATTGTTCGGACCAGCGTGACCTTTTGCCGGTCGAACACGATGCTCGGGCCGGCGGCTTTTCCTCGCTCAAGGGACTCCCCATACGGGAGCGCCACGGAGAAAATCGATACGATCGCCGGCACCATCGCACCCCGCGAGTGAGCCACCGTCGCGCCAGAGCATTGTCTGAAAAGCCTTGGGCGAGGCCGGACTCGGAGCGCCGGCAAAGATCGTATGCCTACATTATGGACTGCAAGGGGCGGTTGCAAGCCCACCGGGCGCCATACCCCCAGCCGGAAGCATTCGTTAACCGCGTTTGTCTACCTTCCGGTAATCCCCGGCTCGCAAAGCCGGGCGCGACCCACCGTGCCGGAGCGTAGTGTGCTGAGTAGGCTGTCCCGCTTGAGCGGTTTCCGGCAAGTGGTTGCCGCTGTTTTAGGCATGCTCGGCGTCCTGACCGCGGCAAGCGCCGCCGAGATCGAGGCGCGCGACCTCCGCATGGCAGGCAACGCCGCTGAAACCCGCATCGTTCTCGACTTCTCCGGCGAACCCCAGATCCACTGGACGCTGCTGCGCGGCCCCCATCGCCTGATGATCGACGTGAGCGGCGCGCGCCTGGCGCTCGATCCCGGCGATGCCAAGCCCCGCGGCCTCGTGCGCTCGGTGCGCTACGGCGCGCTCAACAAGGACACGGCCCGCCTGGTGCTCGCGGCCGACGGCCCGTTCGCGCTCAAGCGCTTCGATGTCGCGAAAGTGGAGGGCACCGAGACCTTCCGCCTGTCGGCCGAGCTTTCGGCCGCCACGGAAGCGGCCTTCAGCGAGGCGCTTGCCGCCCAGGCTCAGACGACGAGCTCGATCAGGGCCGCGCCTGCGCCGAGCGCGCCCGCAGCCCCGCGCTTCACGGTGGTGATCGATGCCGGGCATGGCGGCTTCGACGGCGGCGCGGAGAGTGCCAACGGCACGGTGGAAAAGGAGATCACGCTCGCTTTCGCCAAGGAACTGGCCGCAAAGCTCGAAGGCGGCGACATCGCGGTCGCGCTGACGCGGCAGGACGACACTTTCCTGCGTCTCGACGAGCGCGTGGCCATCGCGCGTCGCCAGGGCGCCGACCTGCTCGTCTCCATCCATGCCGACACGATCCGCGTGCCCGGCATCCACGGTGCGACCGTCTACACGGTGTCCGACAAGGCATCCGACCCCGAGGCCGAAGCGCTCGCCATCCGCGAGAACCTGTCCGACGACCTGGCGGGCATCGTGACCGAGGAGAAGAACGCCGATGTCGCCGACATCCTGGTGGACCTCATCCGCCGTGAAACGCACGGCCTGTCCATTCACTTCGCGCGCAACCTGATCAGCGAGATGACGGGCAAGGTCGCCCTGATCAAGAACCCCCACCGCTCCGCCGGCTTCCGCGTGCTCAAGGCGCCCGACGTGCCTTCCGTTCTGATCGAGCTCGGCTACCTTTCCAACGACAAGGACGAGGAGCGCCTGCGCGATCCCGAGTGGCGCGCGACCGCCATCGGCGCCATCAGCCGCGCCATCACCGACTTCGCCGGCGTGAAGACGGGCACGGCGCGCGCGGGCGGCTGACGCGGGCCCCGCGTTGCCCGACTGCAACACCCCCTTGCAACCGGCCCGCGGCTTGCTCACAAGCGCTCGGGTTTAGCCCGCGCCGCCCCATTTTGCCCACATCGGAGGCCCATGGCGCGGCCTCGGGTTGTTCGCCGGCGGGGCAGCCGGGCGCAAGCTTGCGCAGGCAGCCTTTGTCGGTGGCGTTCGGGAGCAGGCATGATTCGGCTGATCGGCTATTTCTTCGGCGTGGGCGTGATGCTCGCGCTGCTCGCAGCCGGCGGCGTGGCGCTTTACATCGGCCACCTCACCAAGGAGCTGCCCGACTACGAGGTGCTGGCCCGCTACGAGCCGCCCGTCACCACGCGCATCCATGCTTCCGACGGCGCGCTCATGGGCGAGTTTGCCCGCCAGCGACGCCTGTTCCTGCCCATCCAGGCCGTGCCCGACCGCGTGAAGGCGGCGTTCCTCTCGGCCGAGGACAAGAACTTCTACACCCATCCCGGCATCGACCTGACGGGTCTCGTGCGCGCGGTGCTCACCAACATCCAGAACTACGGCTCGCGCCGCCCGGTGGGCGCGTCCACCATCACGCAGCAGGTCGCCAAGAACTTCCTCCTCTCGTCGGACCAGACGATGGAGCGCAAGATCAAGGAGATGGTGCTCTCGTTCCGGATCGAGCAGGCCTATTCCAAGGACCGCATCCTCGAACTCTACCTCAACGAGATATTCTTCGGCCTCGGCGCCTATGGCGTGGCGGGCGCGGCGCTCACCTATTTCGACAAGTCCGTCAACGAGCTGACGGTGGCCGAAGCCGCCTATCTCGCAGCGCTGCCGCGCGGCCCCTCCAACTACCACCCGTTCAAATATGCCGAGCGTGCCATCGAGCGCCGCAACTGGGTGATCGACCAGATGGTGGAGAACGGCTACGTCTCGGCCGAAGAGGGCGAGAAGGCCAAGGCGACCGATCTCGGCGCCAAGCCCCGCCGCACCGGCACCTATGTGGCGGCGGGCGAGTATTTCACCGAGGAAGTGCGGCGCGAGCTGATCGCGCGCTACGGCCAGAACGCGCTCTACGAGGGCGGTCTCTCGGTGCGCACCACGCTCGATCCCGAGATCCAGCTCACTGCGCGCAAGGCGATGCACCACGCGCTCGTGAAATACGACACCGCGCGCGGCTTCCGCGGGCCGGTGAAGGCCATCAATGCTGCCGGCGATTGGGGCGTGCCGCTGGGCGAGGTGCCCGCTCTGTCCGACGTTCCCGAGTGGAAGCTTGCCGTGGTGCTCGAAAGCTCGCGCCAGGGCGTTTCGATCGGCATCCAGCCCGCGCGCGAGATTTCCGGCGCGCTCGGCCCCGACCGCGCCCGCGGCTTCATCGCGGCCGACGACATGGCCTGGGCGATGCGCCATATGGTCGACGGCAAGATGGCGCGCGCGCGTTCCCCGGCCGAGGTGCTCAAGGCCGGCGACGTGGTGTTCGTCGAAAAGAAGAGCGACGACGCCTATGTGCTGCGCCAGCCGCCCGGCGTGGAAGGCGGCATGGTCGCCATGGACCCGCATACGGGCCGCGTGCTAGCCATGGTCGGCGGCTTCTCCTTCGGCGAATCCGAGTTCAACCGCGCCACCCAGGCGCAGCGCCAGCCCGGCTCGTCTTTCAAGCCGATCATCTATGCCGCTGCCCTCGACAACGGCTACACACCGGCTTCCGTGATCATGGACGGCCCCGTCACGATCCGCATCGGCAACGAGGTGTGGACGCCCAAGAACTACGACGGCAAGCCCGCCGGCCCGTCCACGCTGCGCGCGGGCATCGAGCGCTCGCGCAACCTGATGACCGTGCGCCTCGCCAACGACATGGGCATGCCGCTCGTCGCCGAATATGCCGAGCGCTTCGGCGTCTACGACAAGATGCCCCAGCACATCGCGATGTCGCTCGGCTCGGGCGAGACCACCGTGATGCGCATGGTGTCGGCCTATTCGGTGATGGCCAATGGCGGCAAGCAGATCAAGCCGTCGCTGATCGACCGCATCCAGGACCGCTACGGCAAGACCGTCTACCGCCACGACGAGCGCGCCTGCGACAACTGCAACGCGCAGGAATGGAGCGACCAGGCCGAGCCCGAGCTGGTGGACAAAGCCGAGCAGGTGCTCGACCCCATGACCGCCTACCAGATCACCTCCATGATGGAGGGCGTGGTCCAGCGCGGCACGGCCACCTCGCTGCGCGAGCTCGAGCGCCCCATCGCCGGCAAGACCGGCACCACCAACGACGCCAAGGACGCCTGGTTCATCGGCTACACGCCCAACCTCGTGGTGGGCCTCTATATCGGCTACGACAAGCCCGCCAATCTCGGCGAAAAGGTCACCGGCGGCTCCCTCGCCGCGCCCGTGTTCAAGGAGTTCATGGCGGATGCCATGAAGGGCAAGCCCAAGATCGACTTCCAGGTGCCCGAAGGCATGAAGCTCATCGCCATCAACCGCAAGAACGGCATGGAAGCGGGCGAAGGCGAGCCGGGCACCATCATCGAGGCCTTCAAGCCCGGCACGGGCCCGGCCGATTCCTACTGGGTGATCGGCATGGACGATGGGGGCGGCGCCGGCGCCACCGCCATCTCGCCGCAGGCGTCCGAAGCCATCTCGCAGGGCGGCGGCGGCCTCTACTGAGCACCTTCGGGATGCTTTGACAGGGTGGGTGCGGGTCCATATACCCCGCCCACCCTTTTCCTTTCCTCCAACGCAAGCGGACACCATGCGCGCGGAAACGCAGAACATCGTCGACGAAATCAAGCAGGCCATAAGCCTGCTGAGGAGGCATCTTTGACTGGGATCAGGCCATAAAGCGACTTGATTACCTGAACATGCGCGCGGAAGACCCCGCGCTCTGGAACGATGCCACCGAAGCCCAGAAGCTGATGCGCGAGCGTCAGAGCCTGGACGAGAACATCACGGCCATCCGTGGCCTGAGCCAGGCGCTGGACGACAATGTCGAGCTGATCGCGCTCGGCGAGGACGAAGGCGACCAGACCATCGTGGAAGAGGCCGAAGCGGCCATCCGCGCCTTCGGCACCCAGGTCCGGGAACGCCAGATCGCCACCATGCTCTCGGGCGAGGCGGACGGCAACGACACCTATCTCGAAGTCCATGCGGGCGCGGGCGGCACGGAGTCCCAGGATTGGGCGAACATGCTTCTGCGCATGTATTCGCGCTGGGCGGAGCGTCGCGGCTACAAGATCGAAGTGCTGGAAATGCATGACGGCGAAGAAGCCGGCATCAAGTCGGCCACGCTTCTGGTCAAGGGCCACAACGCCTATGGCTGGATGAAGACGGAATCGGGCGTGCACCGCCTCGTCCGCATCAGCCCCTACGATTCCAACGCGCGGCGCCACACCTCGTTCGCCTCGGCCTGGGTCTATCCGGTGGTGGACGATTCCATCGACATCGTGATCCCGGAATCGGAAGTGCGCATCGACACCTACCGCTCGTCGGGCGCGGGCGGCCAGCACGTCAACACGACGGACTCGGCCGTGCGCATCACCCACATCCCGACCGGCATCGCGGTGGCCTGCCAGGCCGAGCGCTCGCAGCACAAGAACCGGGCCAAGGCCTGGGAGATGCTGCGCTCACGCCTCTACGAGGAAGAGCTGAAGCGGCGTGAGGCCGCGGCCAACGCCACGGAAGCCTCGAAGTCCGACATCGGCTGGGGCCACCAGATCCGCTCCTACGTGCTGCAGCCCTATCAGCTCGTGAAGGACCTGCGCACGGGCGTCGAGAACACGAGCCCCGACGACGTGCTCGACGGCGACCTCGACGAGTTCATGGAAGCCTCGCTCTCGCAGCGCATCAGCGGTGGTCCCGACGGAGGGGTGGCCGACATCGACTGATGAGCGGCCCAACCCGTTTCGCTTGCTTGATCAGCCCGTTTCCCTAAAGAAGCGGGCTGATCGCTTTTCCGGCCCTGAGAAAGCGCAAGGGGTTCAGCGCATCGCCGTTCTCGCGCACCTCGTAATGGAGGTGCGGGCCCGTCGAGCGCCCGGTGTTGCCGGTCTCGCCGATCACCGCACCGGCTTCGACCTTCTCACCCTCCGCCACGTCGATCCGGCTCAGATGCGCGTAGCGGCTCGAAAACCCGTCGGCGTGCTCGATCTCCACCATCTTGCCGTAGCCGCCGTTCCAGCCCGACTTCACCACGCGCCCGCCGCCGCTGGCGCGCACGGCGGTTCCGGTCGGCGTGCGGAAGTCGATGCCGGCATGCATCGCGGTCGCGCCGATCAGCGGATCGCGGCGCAGGCCGAAAGTGCTCGTGATGGCGCGGCCCTCGGCGGGGTTGGCGAGCGGCAGGGCGGCCACATCGGCCTTTGCGTCTTCCAGCGCTTCCAGCGCCTCGTCGAGATTGCGCACCTTGGCGTCGAAGGCCGATTCGGCAGAGGCGGGGATGAACGGCCCGCCCTGGGCGGTGTCGTCTTCCTGCACTTCCAGCCCGGCCGCGTTCAGCGCGTCGCGGATGTCGCTGGTCGTGCGGTATGCGTCGTCCGCCAGCCGGTCGATCTTGGCGAGCTGCTCGGTTTCGATGGAAGAGAGGGACCGGCTCAGCTCGCCGAACAGCCGGTCGGACTCGTTGGCAGGCATGCCCTGCAGCCCGAGTTCCGCGCGCTCGTCGGGGCGCGGGGCAGGGGGCGTGGGCTCGGAAGGCAGGAGCCCAGCGCGCGACAGGACGGGCGCAAGCCGCACATGCCGGTCGGCGAGCTGCTGCTGGCGGTCGAGAAGCTCGGACACCTTGAGCTCCATCACCTGCTGGTCGAGCACCTGCCGGCTGGTGATGCGGTCGACCTGGGTGCGCAGCGCCGAGATGCGGTCCTCATAGGCCTGTTGAAGCCGCGCCTGCCGCGCGACGGATGCGTTGAAGAGGTCGTCGCGCAAGACGAGATAGGTGGTGGCCGTGAGATAGCCTACCGCGGCCAATGCCACGGCTGCGCCGAGTGCGGCCGTGGCCCACGGGCGAAGGGTTACGTGGCGCACCGTGTCGCCGCGCGCGAGGATCAGCGTGTGCGGTTCCTTGGCGCGACGGAACACCGGCGCTTGTGACTGTTCACCCAAGGATCTTCCCTCCGCTCAGGATTCGGCTCAGCGGGCATCACACATCATTAGGGTTAACGAACACCGTAGGGCGGAAACGAAAACGGCCGCCTCGAAAGGCGGCCGCAATCTCATGCACTCTCTGACGCGTCAGGTCAGGAACAGGATCAGCAGAATGATCGGAATGGGAATGCCGACCAACCAGAGAAGAAGTCCCTTTGCCATCGTGTCTCGCGCTCCGTGAAAAGATCACAGGCGCAACGTTTTCACCCCGCGGCAGTTCCCGCCTGCTTCACGGAATCCAGAACCTCCTGTGCATGGCCGGGCACCTTGACCTTGCGCCAGATGCGCAGGATGCGCCCGTCCGGTCCGACCAGAAAGGTCGAGCGGTCGACGCCCATATATTTGCGGCCATACATGCTCTTCTCCGCCCATACGCCATAGGCTTCGATCGCCGTGCGCTCGGGGTCGGCGCCGAGCGCCAAGTCGAGCCCGTACTTGTCGCTGAACTTGCGGTGGCTCGCCGCGCTGTCGGGCGAGATGCCGATCACGGATGCGCCTGCCGCCTCGAATTCCGGCTTCAGCCGCGAGAAGTCGATGGCTTCCGCCGTGCAGCCCGACGTGTCGTCCTTGGGGTAGAAGTAGACAACGGCGAGCCGGCCCTTCTGGTCGGCCAGGCGCCAGGGATTGCCCGCCCCGTCGGTGAGCGTGAAATCGGGCGCCTCGCCACCTTCCGCCAAATCTGCCATGACGCTGCCTTTCTTGCGGTTCAATCGAGCGGGCATTCTCTACCGCAGGTCGAGAAGAACCGTCCATCTCGATCGACCCGACAGGAAGCCTGGTGAACGACCGAGCCCCTCGGCATGAGCGCATCCGCTTCCGGGATAGCGAGATCGTGGATCTCGCGGGCCTGCCTTCGGCGGGCGCCGCTCCCTTGCGGGCGGGCCGGAAGTGGCGCCGCCGAAGGCTGGTCACGGTGGCGGGCGTGGCATCGGCCGTGGCCGCCGGCCTCGTTCTCGTGCTGGCGCTCGGCATCTATCTGGTGGGCGTGTCAGGCGTCGGGCGCGAGCAGCTTCGCGCGCGCGCGGAAGAAGCCATCGAGCGGCTTGCCGGCCGCGACATGGCCGCTGCCATCGGCGGCGCGCGCGTCTCTCTTTCCGGCTCACGCATTCTCGGCCTCGAAGTCAGCGATGTCAGCCTGAAGGCGGGCGATGTCGGCGCATCGGTCGCCGATGTCGGCACCATGCAGTTCGGCCTGCGCCTGCTGCCGCTGCTGCGCGGCGAAGTCGAACTCGGCAGCATCACGGTGGCCAATGCGCGCTTCGTGGCGAGCCCGCTGCGCTCCGAGGGGGGGCGCGACTGGACCTTGCCCTTCCGCGACGAGACCGGCCTGTTCGCCCCAGGCAAGGCCCCCGATGTGGTGTTCGCAGCCCTCGAACGCGCCTTCGTCGCCCTGCGCGCCAATTCCGACGGCACGCTGGCGCTGTCCGACATCTCCATCGAACTGCCCGGCAAGGTTTCCAGAACCGTGCTCGTGCGCACGGCCCAGGCTTCCCTGTCCGGCGACGTCTTATCGTTTTCGGCGGAAGGCTCGCTCGACGGCCGCCCCTTCACCGCTCGTGGCGAAGCCCGCGCGGGTGCGGAGGGCGCCCTTCAGAGCTTTACCGCGACACTCGATTCCGACGCCATTCTCAGCACTTCGCCCCAGACGCTGTCTGTCGGCTCCGCCACGCTGACGCTCACGGGCGAGCGCGCGGCAGGCACCGAGTTGCCCGAACTCCGCGTCCGCGCGGACGTGACCGAGGCTTCGGCCGATCTCGGCCATCGCGGCGTGCTCGCCGGCGGCGGCTCGCTCGACGCCTCCGTCATGTCGGGCACGGATTCGCTGGTGGTGGAGAAACTGACTGCCCAGGCCGGCGGCCTGGCGGTCGACGTCCACGGCAGCGTCGCAGCGCGCGAGGGCGCTTACGCCTTTTCGGTGGAAGCCGAACGCATCCATTCCGCACCCGAAGGCTCGCCCGAGCCGCCGCTTGCCGCCACCGGTGTCGCCGAGGGCCGCTACGATCCGGCCGCAAATCTCGTCTCGGCAGACCGCTTCGTGGTGCGCACGCCCGGCGGCAGCGTGGGCGGCAACGCGGCCGTGCAGTTCGAGCCGGGGCTGACACCGGGCGTGCGCGTTTCCATCACCGTGCCCACCATGCCGGTCGCGGAGGCCAAGCACCTCTGGCCCTTCTTCGCCGGGCGCGGCGCGCGGCTCTGGACACTCGCCCACCTTCACGGCGGCACGCTCGAAGACAGCCGCCTTTCCTATTTCGCCGAGCCCGGCCGTCTCGGCAGCGGCCTTCCCATGCGGCCGACCGACCTGACCGGCGAGTTCAGCGTGCTCGGCACGGGCTTCGACCTCGTGGGCGACCTGCCCGGCGTCCAGGCGGCCGACGGCTACCTCACCTTGCGTGGCAACGATGTGGACATCGCGCTCGCAACGGGCCGCGCCACGCTCCCGAGCGGCCGCACGCTCGACGCCACCAACGGACGGCTGGAACTGCGCGCGGTGAACCACCCGCCCTTGATCGGCAAGCTCGCCATCAGCGTTGCGGGCGATGCCGCGGCGGGCGCGGAGTTCGCGAGCCTCCAGCCGCTCAACGCGCTGCGCCGCCTCGACTTCTTGCCCGACGATTTCGCCGGCCGCATCGAGGCCGACGTGGAAGCCGACATCCCGCTCGCGCGCGACATCCCCCGCGACAGCCTCGCCTGGAAGGTCTCGGCCAAGCTCGACGACTTCGCGCTGCGCAAGCCGCTTGAAGGCCAGACCCTCACCGATGCCGACGGCACCCTGGTGATCGACCCCGACAAGGCCGAGATCGACTTGGCCGGCAAGCTCAACGGCGAGACCGCCACCCTCGACCTCACCGAGCCCGTGCGGGCCGATGGCGTGGAGCGCCGCCGGATGGTGGAGCTTGCGCTCGACGCCGAAGGCGTGCGCCGCTTCGCGCCCGGCCTGCGCGGGCTCGTCAGCGGTCCCGTAAAGGTCGAGGCCGATGTGAGCAAGCCCGAGCAGACGCTCACTATCGACCTCACCCGCGCCCGCCTCAATGTTCCCTGGCTCGGCTGGTCGAAGGGCGCGGGCATCGCCGCCGAAGCGCACTTCGCCATGACCAAGAGCGGGGAGGGCACGCGGATCGAGAAGCTGCGCATCGAGGGCGAAAGCTTCACCGCCCAAGGCTCCGCCACGCTCGACAGCGGCGGCCTCGCCAATGCCCGCTTCACCGACCTCAAGCTCAACCGCGACGATGCGGTGTCCGTCGATGTGCGCCGCGACGGCAAGCTCTTCCGCGTCGCGGTTCAAGGCGACCGCTTCGACGCGCGCGCCCTTCTGCGCACCGTGACGGGCGGGGCCTCGGCCGAGGAGGGCGGCCGCAGCCGCGAAGGCCCAGGCGTCGCCGTCTCGGCCAAGCTCGGCCAGGTCGTCGGCTTCAACGGCGAATCCTGGCGCAACGCCGAAGTGGATTACCGCAGCGGCGGCACGCTGAAGCTCCAGGCCGCCACCAGCGACGGCGGTGCGGTTTCGGCGTCTGATCAGCGCAAGAACGGGCGCCGCGACCTGACGCTGAGTTCGGGCGATGCGGGCTCGGTTCTGCGCTTCCTCGACATCTACCCCAACATGCGCGGCGGCAGCATCGAAGTGGCACTCGCCAGCAGCGGCGACGGCCCGCTCGACGGGCGCATCAACGCACGCGACTTCGTGATCGCCGATGAGCCACGTCTCGGCCGCCTCGTGAGCACGCGCCCGCCCGGCGGCAGCGGCCGAAGCCTGAATGAAGCCGTGGACAACCGCATCGACACGGCCAGCGTGCGCTTCGAGCGCGGCTCGGCGGTCGTCAGCAAGGGCACAGGCTTCCTGCGCATCGCGGACGGCGTGCTGCGCGGCCAGTCGATCGGCTCCACCTTCCAGGGCACGCTCTACGACAAGGACGGCAACATCGACATGACCGGCACCTTCATGCCGGCCTATGGCGTGAACCGCATCTTCGGCGAGATCCCGCTGTTCGGCGCGATCCTCGGCAACGGCCGTGACCGCGGCCTGATCGGCGTCACCTTCCGCCTCGCCGGCAAGGCGCGCGCGCCCGATCTCGAAGTGAACCCGCTTTCGGCCATCGCACCGGGCATCTTCCGGCGAATTTTCGAGTATTAGGGGCCTTCGCCCGCAGTTTCCGCCGCAAACCCGCTCAGCGCTTTTGCCGGAACTGCTCTACGCGCGGAACACCACCTGCCGCACGTCGATATATTCGTTGCGGAACCCCGCCTCGCAATAATGCAGGTAGAACTCCCAGAGCCGGCGGAAGCGCGTGTCGAAGCCCATGCCCGCGATGCGGTCCCACGCCTGCCAGAAGCGCTGGCGCCATTCGGCGAGCGTGCGGGCGTAATCCTGCGCAAAGACGCGCTCGGCCGCGAGCGAGAGCCCGCACCGCGCGCCGAGCTCGCGCAGGATCGCGGGCGTCGGCAGCATGCCGCCGGGAAACACGTAGCGCTGGATGAAATCGGGCTGCGCGCGATAGGCGGGAAACGACTTCTCGTTGATGGTGATGATCTGCAGCCCCGCCATCCCGCCCGGCCGCAGCGAGGCACGCACCTTGTCGAAATAGGTGTTCCAGAACCGCTCGCCGACCGCCTCGAACATCTCGATCGATACCACGCGGTCGTAGGAGCCGGTCTCGTCACGGTAGTCCTGCAGCTTGAATTCCACCTTGTCCGCCAGCCCGGCGCGCGCGATGCGCGCTTGGGCGAAATCGAACTGCTCCTGGCTGATCGTCAGACCCGTCACGCGGCAGCCGATCTCGCGCGCGGCGAATTCCGCGAACCCCCCCCAGCCGCAGCCGATCTCGAGCACGTGGTGCTCGGGCCCGATGCCGGCATCGCGCGCGAGCGCCCGATACTTCTCCTGCTGCGCGCTTTCGAGATCGTTCGCGCCTGTCGTGAAAAGTGCGGAGGAATAGGTCATCGATGGGTCAAGCCAGGCCGCATAGAAGCGGTTGCCGAGGTCGTAATGCGCGGAGATGTTGCGGCGCGAGCCCGAGCGCGTGTTCTCGTTCAACCAGTGGCGCAGGCGCTGGAAGGCCGACAAAAGCCAGCTCGCCCCGCCCGCCAGCTGCTCGCCGGCCTTCTCGTTGACCAGGAACAGTTCGAGGAAGGTCGTGACATCGGGGCTTTCCCAATCGCCGTCGATGTAGGATTCGGCCAAGCCGATCGTGCCGCCCATGAAGGCCCGGCCGGGCATCCGCCAGTTGTGGAGCACGAGGTCCGCGCGAGGGCCCGGCCCGTTTCCGCCGACGAGAACGCGCTTGTTGTCGGGCAGGGTGATGGTCAGCGAGCCCCGCGGCAGGTCGATCAGCGCGTTGAGCACCATGCGCACGCGGGCCGGCGCGCCCTGGGCGATGCGTCCGATGTTGGGCCGCTCGAGCCGTTCGACCTCCGCTTCCATCCCTTTTCCCCGCGCCTGCGACGATCCTTCCGATGTTTCACGAAAGGAAAGTCGCTTCAAGGGATTGCAAGACGGGAAGGGCGGGTGCAGCCCCCTGGTTCCACAGCCTGCCTTGACTGGCCCAGCCCGCGTCCCCACAAGCCCGCCCAAGCCAACCGCCGAGTGTTGCCCGCATGATCCGCCACATCGTCTTCTTCAGCGCCAAGAACAAGGCGGACCTGCCGGAGATCGTGGCTGGCCTCCGCAGGCTCGCCACCATCCCGCATTCCACGCTGTTCGAGGTGACCGAGAATCGCAAGGTCGACCCGATGGGCAACGATGTCGACGTGGTGGTCTATGGAGAATTCGCGGACGAGGCGGCGCTCGCGGCCTACAAGGCCCACCCCACCTACAGCGAGACCACCGCGCGCGTGCGCCCCTTGCGCGAGCTGCGCCTGTCGGCGGACGTTCCGGCCGGCGCCTGAGACGGCTGTCTCAAGCCGCCGATTTGTAGCTCACATCCTGCTGGGGGTAGGGGATCGAGATGCCGCGCGCGTCGAAGCCGAGCTTCACGCGCTTGTTCAGGTCCATCTGCACGGTGAAGGAGTCGTCGGCAGCGGTCCAGTAGCGCAGCGTCACCGAGACCGAGCTGTCGCCCAGCGCGCTGACGAAGGTGCGCGGGGCGGGTTCCTCCAGTACGCGCGGATCTCCCTCCACCAGTTCCAGCAGCGTGCGCTGCGCAAGCTCGATGTCGTCGTCGTAGCCGATGCCCACCACCACATCCGCGCGCCGCTTGCCGTTGCGCGTGTAGTTGGTCACCGGCTGGTTCCAGAGCGTGGAGTTGGGGGCCAGCACGAACAGGCCGTCCGCGGTGCGAAGCGTCGTGGCGAAGAGCCCGATATCGCCCACCACGCCGCGCAGCTGTCCCACCTGCACGTCTTCGCCCACCTTGAGCGGGCGCAGCACGAGCAGCATCACGCCGGCCGCGATGTTCTGAAGCGTGCCCTGCAGCGCGAGCCCGATGGCCAGGCCGACAGCGCCCACGGCCGCGATGATCGACGCCGTCTGCACGCCGAACTGGCCGAGCACCATCACGATCACCAGCGCCAGCACGGCATAGCGCACGAGCTTCGAGAAGAAGCTGCGCAGCGTCAGGTCGATGCCGTGGATATGGCCGAGGCCTGCTGCGACCCAGCGCTCGGCGAGGCCCGCCACGAAGTAGCCGCCGACAAGCAGCAGCACGGCACCCAGAAACGAGAAGGAATAGGCGATCAGCAGCGCGCTGACTTGGTTGAAGGCGTTCTGCACGCTCGTGTAGGCGGTCTGCGGATCGAGATCCATCCGGCTGGTCTCCCTGGACGTGTTTCGGAGGCAGGCTAGAGCCCGCATGCCCGCCCCCAACCATCGAGGCAAAGGGCAGGTTCCCGCTTAGGCGACACGGTGCGCGCCGCCGGAGCCGAACGAATCCGCTTCCTCCGCGTTATCGGCGGTGTTTCACGGAGACCAACCCATGCCGAATCTGTTCCGCAAGGGCGCTTTCATGCTCGCAGCCGTAGCCGCCGGCATGTCTGCCCTGCCGACACTTGCCAGCGCACAGGAAATCATCATCGACCGCAACGGCCCCCGCGTGCTGCTGCCAGAGCCGGACGCCCCGCCTCCGCGCCGCGGCGAGCGCATCCGCGAGCGCGAGCGTGGTCGCGAATGCACGCCCGACCGTGCGCTCGACAAGGCTGAAGACTTCGGCTTACGCCGCGCCCGCATCGTGGATGTCGGCCGCCGCACCATCGAGATTTCCGGCCGTCTGGACGGGGAGCGCGTGGTGATGTCGATCGGCCGTGGCCGGAACTGCCCGATTCTCGACTACTGAGCGGACGCCGTTCCGCTGCCAAAAGCCAGCGCGTCGAGGATCTCGAAGCGCTCGGCCGTTCCCACCTTGATGAAGTTCAGCGTCCCCTCGCGCGTGAAGCGCACGGGGGCGCCGGCACTTTCCGCCGGCTTCCCGTCCTTGAAGCTGATCGAGCGCGTGCCGCCGTTCGGCCATTCCACCACGACTTCGGCAGAACCCGGCCCGAGCCGGCGCACCCGTGCCGAGCAGATGCTCGCCGGCTGACCCACCTGCTGCGCGCAGGGCACGAGCCCTCTGGTCTCGGCCGATCCGATGCCTGCGACCCGCTCGCCCGCTGTCCGGTCCCCCTTGCCCGTCGAGCCTGGTGCGTCGGCAGCCGCAGTTTCCGGCGCGGTGTCGGTTGCAGCCATCTTTTCTTCGGCCGAAGCGGGGGTCTCGCCATTCGCGCTGGCCCATTGCGCAAGCGCTTCGGGCGAAAGCCGCGCGTCACTTGGCGCCTGCTCCTGCTCGGCCGCATCGAGAATGGCTTCGACGCTCGCCTCCGTGCCGCCCACGGCTGCTTGCTGGCCCGAGCGGTCGGCCGGATAGGGCAACACGTTCACCACCGCCATCAGCTCAGGTTCGGTGGCATTGGAGGGAAGGATCGAATATCCGCCCGAGATCCCCACCGTTTCCTGCATGGGCTCAGTGCCAGCGTCCGCTGCTGCGCCTCCGCCCCCAGTGGAGAGCAGATACCGCTCCGGCGCATAGCCGATCAGCGTCGGCGTCTCCTGCGACGCCACGCGGCACCACCGGTGGTCCTTGATCTGCTCGCACGAAATCTTGGTAAGCAGCGACCCGTTGGGCAGCCTTCCCACCACCTTGCCGAAGGCCGTCGCCTTCTCGCGGATGTTCAGAAGATCACCCCCCGCCAACCCCGCGACGGCCACCACCTCGCTCCCCGCCTCCTGCGCCGATGCGAGGCTCGAAGACACGATCACGACCCCCGCCAAGAGCGCGGCCGACCCCATCCTCACCATGCTCCGCCTCCTCGCTCGTTCGATCCCCGGCTAAAAGACTCGGGATCGCGGCACGGTAAAGGCAAAACTTTGAAGCAATGTTTGTGAACTCGCGCTGCCATCGCCCCGCAACTCACTGCGAAGAAGTGGCTCCCCGGGCCGGATTCGAACCAGCGACCAACCGGTTAACAGAAGAATTCCCGTCCGTATCACCGCGTTTCATACCGGTGCATCCTGTAGCCCGTCAACACTGTTTCCATTGCGCTTTTCCAAATAGACCGTATCATCGCGTTTCATGGGGCAACATTACAGCTCGCATGTTCTGTTGCCCCGATGTTGCCCGAAGGAGTTCACCGGTTGGTCGCCAGCAGAGAAATCTTGACGGACAAGCGATTGAAATCGCTGAAGGCGGCGGAATCCGGCTCGCGCTACGAAATCATGGATGCATTGGTGCCTGGGTTGGGCATTCGTGTCACCGACAAGGGTGTGCGGACATTCATGCTGCGAGCCCGATTCCCTGGTGGTCGAAAGCTAGATGGCGAGTCGGCAAACCCCACCCGCAGAGCTCTGGGAGAGTATGGGTCGCTGACACTCGAGGAAGCTCGCGACAAAGCGCGCGAGTGGCATGCGCTCATCAAGAGAGGCGTCGATCCCAAAGAGGAACAGGAGCGCCAGCATAGCGCTGAAAAGCTGAAGCGTGGGAACACGTTCAGCGCGGTCGCAGAGGACTTCATCGCCGACAAGCTGCCCTCTGAGCGCAAGGGGAAGGAGATCGAGCGTATCGTACGCAACGAACTCATCCCGGCCTGGGGCAAGAAGGCCATCCTGGACGTGTCCGAAATGGACGTGCTCGCTCTGGTGAAGGCAAAGCGGCGCACTGCGCCAGCGCAAGCGCGGAATCTACTCGGCCTCGTCAAGCGTCTATTCTCGTGGGCGGTTGATCAGCGCAGCTATGGCTTGAAATTGTCGCCGGCCGAGCACCTCAGGCCATCGAAGATCGTCGGCGAGAAGACCGTTGGCGATCGCATCCTGAACGACGATGAGCTCTTTGCACTTTGGCGAGCTGCGAGCCGCCTCGGCTATCCATACGGGCCGGTCTACAAGCTTCTCGTCCTGACTGCGCTGCGTTTGAACGAAGTGGCGGACGCGTCCTGGCCTGAGATCAGCGCCGCAGACGAGGCATGGACGATACCTGCGGCCCGCATGAAGGGCCGGAACGGAAAGGCGAGGGCGCACACTGTTCCGTTGACCGCGGAGGTTGCAGCGGTGCTCGCCAGTCTCCCTCGCTTCACCGGACCGAATTCTGGCAAGTTTCTCTTCTCGACCACGACGGGCGTGAAGCCCGTCTGGATGTCGCAGAAGGCTAAGCAACGCATCGACGCGCGGATGCTGCACACACTGCGCGCGCTCGCGCGGCGCAGTGGCGACGATCCAACCGCCGCGGTGCTGCCAGCCTGGGTGAACCACGACATCCGACGCACTGTGCGATCGAACCTTTCAAAATTGCGGATCGCAGAGGAGGCCCGTGAGGCGCTGTTGGCGCACGCTCGGCCGGGTCTCAAAGCCACCTACGACCACCACGACTACTTTGACGAGAAGCGCGAGGCTTTAGAGCTTTGGGCATCTCGCTTGCGAACTATTCTCGAACAACCGCTTAGTGAGCCACATCGCCTACACGGGCGAGGTTAGAATGATGACCAAGAACCGAAAGTACTCGGGCCCGCTTGCGACACCAATTACCGCGATCCGTCTTTCAGAATTTACTATCGGCGACGAACAATTCATCCGTAGTGAAACTCAGAGAATTAAGGCTGAGAAATTTGCAAAACTTCTTCTGCTCATGGCTTTCTACAAAGTCAAAACAATGGAAGATTTGCTTTTTGCCTTAGCGGATGCCCACGTCCCAGGGATGCGGGTACAGAATAGGCCGATCTCCAAGAAGAAAACCAGGAGTGCGGTTGCATCTGCAGCTCGCCTTGTCGCCGACGTCTATGAAAGTGGACTCGAGCAAGGAGGAAGCCAAGCGGACGGGCTGCGCGCGGTCGCACAGGAGGAACAGCGAAACACGACTACGGAAGAAGGCGCGGCGAAAAATCTACTCAAAAGGCTAGGGGAGGCAAGGAAGAACCCATTTGTGGACGCCGTGCACCGACTAGCAGCTGATGCAGGAGTGCAGCTCTCTTCCGCCCAATTGAGGAAATACGCTGCGCTTCTCGAACAGATACCAGAGATAGAGGAGGGCGACGGGGAACGCGTCTTCAAACTGATTTTCGGTAGGTCCGATTTCGTTGGCACTTAGTTATTCGGACGTCCGACGACTGCGCGATACTCATGTCGGACATATGTAAGACTGGAGTATTGGAAGAGCTTCGCAACGCAATCAAACGCGATGCGAGGCGATGCAATGAAGGTGATTGGATCGGAAGGGCTGCGAGAGAAGGGCATAACTCTTTCCCGCTGCCAAATCTGGCGCTTGGTGCGGGCAAAGAAGTTCCCAGCACCGATTAAGATTAGCGCCGGCCGGAACGGCTGGGTCGAAAGCGAGATCGACACCTACCTCAGGGATCGGATCGCGGAACGCGACGCTCAGTTTGGAAAGGCAGCCTGAGCCATGGCCTCCAAACGATACGGCCCGGAAGCGCTAGTGGGCGCGATCCGGGCCGGAGAAATCAATCTGCTTGGTGGCGGGATTGATGCTCCAGAAAGTAATCAAGAAGTTCGCGCGCGGCAAGGTCAAGACTGGCTCGTACCAGGATGGCTCCCGGCTGGAACAGTCACCATGTTTCAATCTGCGGACGAGCGCGATGCACGCACGCTGTCCTTGCAGCTGGCCATGTGCTTCGCCGCCGGGCAGCCGTTCCTGGGTCACAAGCTGCCGCGTGGTCCAAACTCAGCGCTGGTGCTGTCCACGGTCGCTCAGCCGTGGCAGGTGAAGCAGAGTTTCGCTGAGATCGAGCGCGGGCTCCGACTCAAAAGCAAGGCGCTCAAACGCATGCTTTTCTGCCCCGCAGATGGGAGCGACCGCGTTCTCGCGCGGCCGGCGAAGGCGCCCTGGCACCTCGAACCGACTGCAGTCTATGCCGAGCTCCTGGAACTCGTTGAAGAGCGCCAGCCTGGCCTGATCGTGCTCGACAGCTTGCCCGATCTGTTCGGCGGCGACCACTTCGACCATCGGCACACCACGGGCTTCATGGCGCTGATGGAGCGGCTCTGCTCGGTCGCGAATGCAACGATGCTCCTGCTGGCACCCGCCGACTTCGGAGCGTACCGATGAACGGCGCCGGCATCTCCCTCGCGGCCGCAGCCCGGCAACTCGGTGGCAATGTCGCCAGCGGTGGCATTCTATGCCCGGGCCCGAGCCACTCCCGCAAGGATCGCTCACTTTCGGTCCGCTTCGGTGCGGAGTTCCCGGACGGCTTCGCCGTGTACTCGCACGCTGGCGACGACGCGATGCTGTGCCGAGATCACGTCCGCGCGGCGCTCGGGCTCGAAGCTTGGCGCCCATCACGGCCTGACCACGCGTCCCGCCCCGCCGTCCGTGTCGCACCCGTGCGCCAGCATGATGACGAGGACGCCCAGCGCACCGCCCGCGCCGTGGCGCTGTGGCAGGAAGCTCGCCCCATCGAGGGCACGCCGGCCGCCGTGTATCTCGCGAGCCGCGGGTTGTCCTACGACGGCGCGGCCCTGCGCTGGCATCCTTCTTGTCCCTTCGGTCAAGGCGTGCGGCACGGCTGCATGGTCGCCCTCGTCCGCAACATTGCCACCAGCGAGCCGCAAGCGCTCCACCGCACGGCGCTCGACGAGCACGCGCGCAAGATAGCCCGCAAGGCGCTCGGCCCCATCGGCGGCGGCGTCATCAAGCTCACGCCCGACGAGGACGTGTCGCTTGCTCTCGGGGTGGCGGAAGGCATCGAGACGGCGCTTGCCCTCCAGGTGCTCGCGGCTGGCAGCGCTGACCTGCCCGTGTGGGCGGCCATCTCGGCGGGCGGCATTGAACGCTTCCCCGCCATGTCAGGGGTCGAATCCTTCTGGCTCGCGCTCGACAACGATCCGGCCGGCGAGAAGGCCACACGCGCGCTTGCCGCCCGCGTCACGTCAGCTGGGGGAGGCCTTCATCATCCGACCGAATGCGCCAGGCGCGGACGTGGCCGATCTGATGGGAGCCCGTCGTCATGGTTGAGTTTAACCAAGACCCCAACGGCTTCACCGTGGAGCATCACACGCCCGCCAATGCCAGCCAGTATGCAGGCCCGCAGCCTTTCGTTCCCTTGCAGGATGCCGACCACGAAGCGCCGCCCAAGCCGCTCGACGTCAACAATCCGGCCGACCTCGATGGCAAGCCTGTGCCCCCTCGTCGGTGGATCGTTCCGGGCGTGATCCCCGAGGGTGTCCCGACCCTGCTTGCGGGGGACTCTGGTATCGGCAAGACCCTCCTCGCCCTCCAGCTTTGCGCTTCCGTCTCCAGCACCGGCTTGTGGCTGGGGTATGAGACGAAGCGCGGCGGTGCCCTCTTGTTCACTGCCGAGGACGACGACGACGAGCTGCATCGCCGCCTTGATGACGTGGCGAGCAACCTGGGCGTGAGCCTCGCCGACCTTGGCGAAGGCGGCTTGCGGGTGCGCTCCCTAGTCGACGACGAATCCACTCTTGCCTTCCCGATGGACAAAAGGGGCGCGGTCGTCCCCACGCCGTTGTGGTTGAGGATCGAGATGACGATTGCCGAGCTGAGGCCGGTCCTCGTCGTAATTGACCCTCTCTCGAATATCTTCGCCAGCAACGAGAACGATCGTGTCGAGTGCCAACGCTTCGTCAACATCTTCAAGCGCGCCTGCCGCAAGTATGGCTGCACGATCATCCTGACCGCCCATCCCAGCCGTGCGGGTCTGGCGAACGGCACGGGCGAGTCCGGATCGACGGGCTGGAAGGCCGCTGTGCGAAGCTTCATCTACATGCGCTATCCAAAAGGCGACAAGGAGACGATCGACCCCGACCAGCGCGTGCTCGAGCACATGAAGGGCAACTACAGTGCAAAGGGGAGCGAGCAGGTCATCCGCTGGCAACGCGGCGCCTTCACCGTTGGGCCGAAGACTGAGGAGGCCACCTTCGGCGCGCCCACCAAGGCCGAGCGGGTGCTGCTGGAGATGCTGGCGTCCTACACTGCGAACGGGCGTCACGTCAGCGCCCAGCCGTCAGCCAACTACCTGCCCACCGTGTTCTCAAAAGACGCCCGCGCGTTTGGTGTCACCATGTCGGCGTTTCGCGATGCGATGAACCGCCTGTTCGAGAGGCAAGAGATCACGACTGACGTGTATGGCCCGCGCTCGAAAGAGCGGCGCTGCGTCATCGTCTCACCCGACGCCGGTAAGGGGCGTGCGTGATGTTTCCAGCCCCCTTCCAGCCGCCTTCCAGCCCCCCCCTTCCAACCCCCTTCCAACCTGTTCCAGCCCCCTTCCAGCCTGGGGCGCACACTCCCCCACACCCCCTTGCGCTGTGCGCCCCCCTTTTAGGGGGTGCCGCGCGCTGAGGGTTGAGTGCCTAACCTGCACAACCACGCCCGACCTACCCCCGTGCAGTCGGGCAGAATGGTGTTGGGTGAGGTGGAGGGTGGTGTTCGATACGGCCGCGGACCCCTTCCGCCAGAAATCCGCTCGGCACGAGCGGACCGAAAGCCGTGCGTCAGCAAGAACCGTTCAATCAGAACGACCGGCTCGGTACCGGTAGCTCTAGAATGAGAAAGGTCAGATAAAACAGTGGATTGTATGCGGATTGGCCTTGTCATACTCTCGTTCAGGGCAACGCCTGGGCTACAATCAGCGACGTTGCAGCTCTGAGAACTGAAATGGCCGTCCGTCACGACGCATCACCGATGGCACTAGCGAAGGCCCGCCAGCACATGGCGACCAAACCCTCGAAGAAAGCGATCGGCCTCACGCCGCGGGTGAAGCAGGCGATCGAGGCGCTCGTCTGGGGCTTCGATGGCATGTGCCCTGACACCGTGATCACGATGGAAGTGGCGGCCAAGCACGCCAACATCTCGCCTCGCTCTCTTCGCGCCGCCTGGCAGAAGCCCAGCGTCCAGGCTTTCCATCAGCAGCAGGTGAGGGCGCTTCGGACGGGGCAGGGGGCTCAGAACGTCCGCACCCTCATGGAAATCCGGGACGACCCGTCGCTGAAAGGGAACGCAGCCGGGGCCCGAGCTCGGGTCGCGGCCGTCACTGCCCTCGAGACCGATCCGGACGCGCGCAATGGCGTGGAGGTGAACGTCAACACCTCCGTGAATGTGGCCATGGAGACGGCCGGTTACGTGATCCGCCTGCCAGCGCGAGAGGCGCCGCACGCGCCAGAGCGCGAACCCTTCACGATCGAGCACGAGGCGGCCAACCATGACGCATGACAGCCGGGTCATCCCCTTCCGCCACCCAGTCCAGCCGGTAGGGGCGGAGCGAGCTGCACCCCCCACCCCCGAAACGTGGGCGGGCTCGCGCGAGGAGGGCCGGGGGGAAAATCCCGCGCGCTTTCCCAGCATGGTGCCCTGCGCAGTGTGTAGCCCCTCTGTAGAACACCCGGACCAGAATTTTTCACTCCGTCCGGAAACTCCGATGGATGCGCGCCGCCCTGGTTGCCCTGCCTGCCGCGCAGCGATTGCCGGACAGGCCGCCGAACTGATGCGGATGGCGCGCGCTGGTGTTGTCTGTACAGCGGCCCATCAGTCGCAGCTCGATGGCCTGATGGAGGCTCGGGTCGGGCTTGTTCGAGATACGTCATCGGCTGCGGAGATAGCCGCGCTCTGGCGCGATGTCCGTTTCTGGCAGATGTCGAGCATCGAGCAGGTCGCCGTCGGCATCATGGAGGCCTCGCTGCCCACGGTAGGTGAGGCGGAGGCGCTCGGCCGGCTTGAGGACTATCTCGGCGAAGTGGAGATCACTCCGATTGAGCGCCGCGACCTGCGCCTGTTCGTGTGGGAGCAGACCGTGTGGAGGGATCATGTCGAGCACTGATCGAAGCCCGGCGTTGGACGAGCGGCTCGCTGACCTTCTGTGGCGCGTCCGCGCAGGCGAAGGATCGACTGACGATCTGACGCTCGGACTGGAAGCGTTGCGCTCCTCGGCAGACTGGGCAGCGTGCGTGCGACCTGAGGAGCGTGACGAAGCTTTCCGTTCGCTGAAGCGGGCGATGGTGGATGCGGCCGGCTTCGGCTCCCTCGACCGCGAACACTGGCTTGGCGAAGAGGACGCGCTGGAGATCAGCGAGAACTACTTGCGCCAGCACGATCTCGGGCTGTCGGGTCTGGATCTGGCGCTGCACCGGGCGGCGATGCGCGCGCATGTGCGCCGCCTGCTCGCAACCGATCGAGGGGAATGACGATGGCTCGCCTTCCGCAAATCTCCAACCAGCCTGTTCTTACGCAGGCGCCGCAGTCGTCACTCTCGGCACGCGACATTGCGAGCCCTTTGCTCGCCGTGGCCGATGCCTTCGGCGAGATCGGCACGGTGATGCAGCGTGACGCGATGGAGGATGCGCAGACGCAGGGCCGCAACGCGGTGACGCGGGCGGAAGACGGCACGTTGCAGGTCGCGAAGAACCCGTTCACCGGCCGCGCGGCCGACGTGTGGGAGCGCGAGAAGTCGGTCGCGATGGCGGCTCGGCAGCAGTCCGACCTTCGCCGCGACGTGACGGAGTTCGCTCGAACGGCGAATGGGAACGTTGCGAACTTCGACGCCTCAATTAAGGGCTACCTCGGCAAGTTCCTGAAGGGAGTTCCCCAAAACGTGCGCGGCGCCTTCGAGGCCGACGCGGAAGACGTGATCGGGCAGCAGCGGGTTGGGCTCATCAACGCAGATCGGTCCCGCCAATCGAAGATCAACGCCGGCTACATCGGCGCCAGGAAGGTCGAACTCACCGACGAAATCATGGTGCTTGCGCGCCAAGGGGGCACCGGCACACGCGAGTTCCAGAAAGCGATGGGCGACCTTCGCACGCTGAACACGGAGCTGACCAACAACCCCGACTTCGCCTTCGGCCAGGGCGAGGCTGACATCGAGTTGCGCGGGCTTGCGAGCCGGGCAGAGGGCGAGGCCGTCGTCGGGAACATCGACCGAATTCTGGAGAAGGGCGGCGTTCCTGCCGCCATGCGCGCCGTCAAGGAGTTCGAGGCCGATACCGACTCCGCCCTCTCGCTTGCGGAGCGGAAGCAATATGCAGGCATGATGGGGGACCGGATCAAGGCGTTCGGTGTCCAAAATGACGCTCTTCTTCGCCCCGTCGTTGAGCAGAGCAAGGCCCTCATCAAGACGATGAAGGAGGAGGGCACGGGCTTCGACAACCCGCTTGTGGATCAGACAATCGCCACGCTCCAGGCCGGCGGCAAGGCGTCGGAAGCATGGGAACTGACCAAGGCTCGAGAGTCGTATCGTGCGATTGCCGGCCTGCGCGAGCCGAGCACGCCGTTGAGCGACGTGGTGGGTGCGGCCCGGCAGGTCTATGACCAGGCGAACGGCCGCGTGCCTGTGGTGACGGGCAACGCGGTCGCCGCGGGACGCGTCGGGCAGGCTGACGTGGCGAACGTGCAGCCCGACGTGATGAACCGCTTCCAGGTTTTTCAAGATGCGTTCGGCGCATCGGTGCCGATCATGTCGGGTTATCGGGACCCGTCGCGCAACGCGAAGGCGGGCGGAGCGAAGAAGTCCCAGCACATGCATGGCAACGCGTTGGACCTCGATGTTTCGGGGATGCCTGAGTCCGAGCGCGTTCGGCTGATCGAGGAGGCCAGCGCTGCCGGCTTCACGGGCATCGGCGTTTACGCGAACAGCATCCACATCGACACGGGCTCGCGGCGGGTGTGGGGCCCGTCTCACGGCAAAGAATCTGTGCCGGCTTGGGCGCAGGGCGCCATCGGCAAGCACCTGTCGGGCGGCCAGCAGGGTGCCATCAACCGGGCGCTGTTCACCACGCGCGGCCTTCGCGGCGACGTGCGTTCAATTATCTCGGATGCTGCCACCCGCAACGGTGTGGATCCCTCCGTGCTCATGCGGATCGCCATGATCGAGAGCCAGGGGCGACCGGACGCGCAGAACCCCGGCTCGTCGGCGGGCGGGCTGTTCCAGCAGACCGACGGCAACGCGGCTCAGTATGGGGTGGCGAACCGCTTCGACGCGGCGCAGTCGGCCGAGGGCGCGGCCCGGTTCGCCGCCGACAACATGCGCTTCCTGCGCGGCCGGCTCGGGCGCGAGCCCACGGCGGGCGAGCTCTACCTTGCGCACCAGCAGGGACCGGGCGGCGCGCTGGAGCTTCTGGAGAACCCCGCCGCGCTCGCGTCCGACCTCGTGGGTCAGAAGGCCGTCCTGCTGAACGGCGGGCGCGCCGACATGACGGCAGCCGAGTTCGCCGGGTTGTGGACCGCAAAGATGGAGGGCACGGCGGGCATGGTCGCGCCGGTTGCGGCGGCCGCGCCTGCGATGGTCGATCCCGACGTGCTCGATGGCTACCGGGACGCAGTAACAGAGAACGTGCGCCTGACGCTCGATGGATGGGAAGATTCCTTCAAGCGCAATGAACTGCCGCCGCTCGCCGACTTCCAGAGCTTGGCCGAGGCCCTGCCGCTCGTGAACAATCCCGAGGTGAGGGGCCGCCTGACAGAGATGCTCCAGACCACGACGGCGGTGCAGGCGCTCGAAGAACAGATGCCCGACCCCGCCCAGCGCCGTGCCTATCTCGATGCGCTGAACGCCTCAATGCAGGAGCATGGGGCGACGGTCGCCGATCGACATATCCGAGACGCGCTCCAGGCGCGTTCGGACGCTCAGGACAAGGCGCTCAAGGATGACGCCTTCGCCTTCGTGAACAAGACCGTCCCCACCGTGCGCGAGGCATGGGCGGGCGCCACCGATCCGCAGACGACGCGCACGGCGATCGAGGTGACAGCCAAGGCGCAGGCCGAGCTCGGCGTGCAGAAGCTCCGCTTGGTGCCCGCCCAGCCGGTCACGGAAGCCGTGGCCGCATTCGCCAGCACCGACGAGGCGCTGTCCATCGACGATCGCATGGCTCCGGCCGCGAGGCTCGTCATGGCAAGCGATAATCCCGTGATGCAGGGTGCAATCTTCCGGCAGCTCGTGGACGCGGGCCTGCCCGAGATGACGGAAGGCGCGTTCGAGGCTCTCGCTCGGGGCGATGCTGGCGGCGCTCGTCGCCTGTTTGAGGCCGCGACCTTCGACCCGAGCAAGATTCCTGGCAAGGCGCCTGCCACGCCTGCCGAGATCGACGAGCAGGTGCAGGCGTCCATCATGAACAAGGGCATGGTAGGCGATGTGATCTATGGCATCTCGTCGGGCACCGGTGCTGATTTTGCGGCGGCCGAGCGTGACGGCAAGCTGATCGCCAACGCCGCCAACCTGCGGATGCGCCGCGGCGAGCCGATCGAGGCGGCTGTGACGGGTGCAGCGCGCGACCTTTTCGGCGATGTGCAGGTGGTCACGGGCGACCGCCGGGTGAACGTCCAGGTGACAGCGCCTGCCGATGCCGATCCGATAGTGCTGCGCGCCGGCATGGAAGCAATGCTCCCCCGAGTCCGCAGAGCGCTTGAAGACCAGGAAACCCGCATGGCCCCGTCGGCTGCGCCGCAGGGCCCGACCCCCGGTCTGATGGAACGCGGCAACATCGACCTCGCGACCCGCCCGCGCGCAAAGACGGCAGACGGTTCGACGGCAACCGTGCGATCCATGTCCTTCGAGGAGGACGGGGAGGAGGTGCTTGTGCCGACCGTCTCGCCGGATGGACAGATCCTGTCCGACGACGAGGCGCTCGACCTCTACCGCTCGACTGGGCAGCACCTTGGCAAGTTCGCCAGCGCTGACGACGCGACCGCCTACGCCGAACGTCTGCACGAGGCACAGGAGCGGTTCTACGATGCTCAGGCGATGGGCGCGGAGGCGCTACGCTCGGGCGTGCTGACCAACGCCAGCGACGCCATCATGGCGGAAGGTGTGTTCCGCAACGCAGGCGGCGGCTTTGCCTTCGTGAACCCCTACAGTGGGCTCGCCATCGCAGATGCGAAAGGACGAGCGATCATCTTCTCGCCCGACGAGGTGCTGGCCGCGGGCCGCACGTCGCAGGGTGCAGTCGCAGCCGGCACGTTCGTCGGTCGATTGCCAGGCCCTGCAGCAGAACGACCATCACGCCCAGCTTCGCGGCCACTTTCCCAACCCGACTCTGGCTTAGGCATTCGGGATGCGCTCATGGGCGAGGAAACCGCTCCCGTGCTCACGCCTGTCACTCCTGTCCTGCCTGAAAAATCAGGTGGATTCGAACCAACGCCTTGGGGTGCGATGTGATGGTCGGTCAGGTGTCGGATAGGGTGGAGCGCTCCAGATCTGATAGTTCTTGGAGCCAGTACCGCCTTCGGAAGAGTCCTCAGTTCAGTCCCATGACGGATGCGGACCTGCTCGATCAAGCATTTAATCAGCCTTTCAGCCCACTGCGCACGCTCTCCGACAGCTTCGCTCAGGGCGTTCGCGAGAGCGTCGTTGGCACAGTGGTGCGAGAAGGCTCCTTGCCGGAAGCCGCACCGACCGACCCCGGCATCCGCATTCAAATGGACGATGGCAGTGTGCGCGTTGCCCCGGACACGCCGCAACTTGCGCGCCGCCGCACGATGTTTGGCAACGCGGACACCACCCGTCCGGAGACATCTTTCGAGTTCCAGCAGCGCCGCTTCGAGGCTGGCGCGATGGAGCAAGACGCGTGGGCGCAGTCGCGATACTTCCGCAAGGGCGTCCCGTGGGACAAGGGCATGACCGAGGATCGCGCCGCCGCGCTGGCCGACTCCTACGATCGACGGAAGCTCGTTGAGTTCTATGCTCAGAAGCGTCCGATCACGGCCTTCATGGGCAGCCTGACCGCGGGTTTCGTGGACCCCATCAACTATGTGCCGATCTTCGGCCCCGCCGCGCGCGGCGCTTCTGTGCTGCGCCAAGCCGGGAAGGGCGCAGCCGACGCGATGGCGAGTACGGCCCTTTTCGGTGCGCTCACGATGGACGCCCGCAACCGGCTCGGCGACGAGGTGACGATCGAGGGGCTGGCGCAGGAAGTCGCCATGTCAGCCCTCGTCGGCTCGGCATTCGGTACGGCTGCGGGCGGCATCGACAAGGCGGTGGAGAAGCGCCGGCTGCGCGGTACGCCGGCCACCATCGCGTCGGTCGCGGATCGCGTCAGCACGCTTGAGGCGCAGCGGGAAGCTCGCATTCCCCTATCCGAGGCCGTGCAGCAGATGGCGATGGGGGACCGGGTGCAACTCGGGCCAAACAGCGAGGACGTGATTGCCCGCATGGGTGCGAAGGTCGGCAACGTGCTGGACGAGCGCGCCCGCTATGCCGTGACGCCCACCGGCACGCGCATCGAGGTTCGCCCCGAAGTGATCGACGCGACGCAGCTCGTGCGCGCGAGCGGCGACCTCCAGCCCCGCGACCGCACCAGGGCAGCGAGCGAGGCGCAGATCGCCGACATTGCGGCGAACCTCGACCCCGACCGCCTCCTGCCCGCACCCGAGGCCGACCGCGGCGCACCGATCGTCGGCCCCGACAACATTGTGGAGTCCGGCAACGGGCGCGTGGCTGCCATCCGTCGCGCGGCTGAGCTCCACCCCGAGCGCTTCGACGCCTACAAGCGCGCGCTGCGCGACATGGGCTTCGATGTGCCCGACCAGGGCGTGCCGATCCTCGTCTCGCGCCGGCTCTCCGACCTCTCGGACGAGCAGCGCGTCGGCTTCGTCAACGACTCCAACTCGTCGGCCATCGCGCGCATGTCTGCCACCGAACAGGCGCTCGTCGACACGCGCGCCATGACGGACGCCGTGGTGTCGCTGCACACGGGCGGCGACCTTGCTTCTGCCGGCAACCGGAACTTCGTCTCCGCCTTCCTCCGCAGGCTGCCCGAGAATGAGCGCGCGAACCTGATGGACGCGAGCGGCGCGCTCAACGCCGACGGTGCCCGCCGCGCAGAGCGTGCACTTGTGGCCGCCGCCTATGGTGACGCCGACATGGTGGCGCGCATGGCGGAATCGCTCGACGACAACGCGAAGTCGATCACGGGCGCGCTGGTGGACTCGGCGGGCAAGTGGGCCCGACTGCGCGGGCGCTTCGATCGGCGCGAGATCGCCGCCGACGTGAACATGACCGGAAACATCCTGGACGCCCTGCGCACCGTGTCCAAGGCACGGGAGGATGCCGCCGCGCAAGGACGCACTGTCGGTCGAGTGCTCGACGAGATGCTGCGCCAGAGCGACCTTCTCACGGGCGACTTCGATCCGACCACGGAAGCGCTCGTGCGGGCGCTGTTCCAGGGCGGCGACCTCAAGCGGGCGAAGTCGCGCGAGAAGATCGCGGCCTATCTCGATGCGCTTGCCGACGAGATCGAGGCGGCCGGCCAGCCGCAACTCTTTGGTGACGTGGCCGAGCCGCGCGCTATCATCCAAGGTGCCCAGCGCCGAGTCGACGGGAAAGGATTGTTCGATGGCAGATCGCTGGACGAAGCTGGAACTCCTGCGCAAGGCCGCCGAGACGGCCGCGCAGCGGACGGGCGACAAGAGCTTCGCGACGGAGGCAGAGCGGCTGGGCAAGCAGATCGAGGCACAGAAAGCGGGAAGCCCGACGACCAGCCCGGACGCATAGCCTCCGACCGCTGGCACCCCGCCAGCCTGCAATCCCGTTCCAACGTTATCGACCTCGCGGACGCTGCCCGCGCCGTCGGCAAGCCCGACACGTTCAAGGCCATGGCCGAACAGTTCCGCGTCGATCCCGTTACGGGCTCCTTCGCGGAAGAGGCCGAGATCGCGCAACTCCTTGCCGAGGGCCGCGTGTCCGACGAGGACATGCGCGTGCTGCGCGAGGCGCAAGAGACCTTCGACAACGCCACCGCCTATGACCAGGCGCTCCAAGCCGCCGCAAGGTGCATCATATGAGCTACAAGCCGAGCCCCGAATGCTTCGCCGCGGCGTCTGCCGCCTCTGGCGGGCGCCTGACCGCGGACGAGATCGAGGCTGCCTTCCAGCGCGTGGCCGACCACAGCGACCGGATGCGTGCGAAGGGCGACACGACGGGGCGAGCAGCGCGCCTCTCGGAGTTCGCCACTCGTGAAGGCGAGCAGGCCAGGATCGCAGCGGCTCTCCAGCGCCGGCACGCCAACCTCAACCTCCTGGTGCGCGACCGCCTGAACCAGACCATCGAGCGCCACGCGGCAGCGGGTCTCACCCCCCGGCAGTCGCTTCTCGCCATCATGGAAGGCACCGCGCGCGGCGTGGAGGGTGGCCGCTCCAGCGTGGACGCGCTGCGCAACGCCTACGAGGGGCGCTTCGTCGGCGACCTGTTCGCGCGCTTCCAGGCAGAGCGTCCTCACCTGCTCGACGCGCTCCGCGACGACAAGCTCGACGCCGACGTGCTGCGCGAGATGGCGGAACTGCATGAGGGCGGTAAGCCAGGTGTCACCGGCAACGATGATGCGCGGTATGTGGCGAAGACCTTCTCGGAATTCGCCGAGCTTGCGCGCGCGGACCTGAACCGGCTGGGCGCCTCGATCGGCAAGCTTGATGGCTGGGCGGGGCCGCAGTCGCATGACGATATACGGATGCTCGCCGCGGGCAAGGACGCATGGGTGAATTCGGTTCTGCCGAAGCTCGACCTGGAGCGCACCTTCCCCGACGCCACGCCCGACGAGGCGCGCGGCATTTTGGACGAGATGTTCGACGTGATCATCACGGGCGTGCCTGCCAAACCCACGAGCCGCGAGGCGGGCCAGCGGGTGAACCCAGCGAACCTGGCGAAGTCGCTTGGCAAGAGCCGTGTGCTGCACTTCCGGGACGCAGAGGCAGCACTTGCCTATCGTGACGAGTTCGGTTTCGGCAACACGGTGTCGGGCATCGTAGGTCACATGCGTCGCTCGGCACGCATGGCATCCGTGATGGAAACCTTCGGGCCGAACCCGGAGAACATGCTGGATGGCGTCACGGCAGAGTGGCAGCGCAAGGTCGCACACGACTCGAAGCTCGAAGCGAAGGATCGGCAACACCTTTCCAATGAGCTCCGCCTTGATGCCGGCTCGCTGCGCAACGCGCTTGATGTTGCAACTGGGCTCGCTTCCCGCCCCGTGAACATGACGGCGGCGAAGATCGGCTCCGACATTCGCGCGATGCAGTCGATGGCGAAGCTCGGCGGCTCGGTCATCACGTCGGCACTCGACCTGCCGGTAGCAGCGTCAGCCTCCATGTTCCGCGGCAGCGGCTTCCTGCGCGGGCTCACGCAGCAGATCGGCGGCATCCTCAAGGGACGACCCAAGGGCGAGGCGGCCGAAATCTCCTACCTCCTCGGCGAGGGGTTCGACGGAATGCTCGGGCACATAGTTGCGCCGGCTGCGGCGCAGGATAGCCCTGTGGGCACCCTGTCGCGCCTCATGGAGACCTTTTTCCGCTGGAACGGGCAAAGCTGGTGGACGGACGTCAATCGGGCCACCGCTGCGCGCGTGGTGGCGGCCGAGATGGGAATGCGGTCGCGCACTGCGTTCCCTGACCTGCCGCCCGCCTATCGGCATGTGCTCGGCCTGAACGGCATCACGGAAGGCAGATGGGAAGCCATCCGCAAGGCGCAGTTCCGTGTCTCGGACGGGCGCACCTATGTCACTCCCGACCGCATTCGCGACCTCGCGGACGATGACGTGCGCCACCTCGTTGCCGATCGGATCGCCACGGCCGATGCTGCGCTCGAGACTCGCCGCGTCGCCCGCCGCACGCTCGACGCGCGGGATCGGGAATGGCTCGCCGGCCGGCGCCGGAAGCTCGACGAGTGGACGGCCCGCGCCGATGCGCGCCTCGTTTCGATGACGGGCGGCCGGCAGATCAGGACCGAGATCGAGCGCCAGCTTGTCGAGCGGCGCATCGACTTAGAGAAGGCCCAGATCGAGGAAGCCCGCACCGAGATGGAACTGCTGTCTGCCGCGCGTGAGAGTGACGCCACCGAGGACGTGCGCAAGCTCCTGCAAAGCGCACGCCGCGATGCCAGCGCCGGCAAGCTGGAGGACAAGGGCGAGCGTCTCGTCGCCCGGGTCACGCGCGCGGACTTCCGCGATGGCCAAGCGCTCGGTCAGCGCTACCAGCGAGCCCTAGCCACAATCCGCGACCTGCGCAAACAGATCGTCATTATCGAGCGCAAGGCAAACAAAGCAGACGTCACCGCGAGCGACCGGCTCAACGAGGCCTTCCAGGGGCGCCTTGCCGAACTCAACGACTTCGCGGATCGCGTCTACACGCGCGAGCAGGCCCGTGTGGACGCAGCGGCGCGCGATGAGGCGGAGCATCCCGAGCGGATCGCGGCCATCATCGACGACGGGCGCCGTGGGCTGGAGATGGACGTGCGCCGCTTCGTAGCCGACGAGACGTCGGCTGGCATCTTGGAAGCGGACGCGGCTAGCAACCGCTTCGTCTATCGCGGCAACCGTCCCGGCACCTTCGCAGGGGAGGCGCTGCGCTTCGTCGCGCAATTCAAGCAGTTCCCAACCGTATTCTCGCAGCGCGTGCTCGGCCGGGCCTTCAGCGGGCATCGTAGCAATGCGTCGGTCATCGAGAAGGGGCAGCACATCGGCGCGTTGCTCGCTGGCCTCACGGTGGGCGGCTACATGGTGATGACCATGAAGGAACTGATGCGTGGCTACTGGCCCCCACGTGATCCGTCCGACCCGAAGGTGCTGATGGCAGCCCTCATGCAGTCGGGTGCGGCTGGCCTCTACAGCGACTTCCTATTCGCGGACTCGAACCGCTACGGCGGCGGCCTGCTGGAGACGATCGCTGGTCCGACCGCCGGCACGGTGGCACAGGCGCTCGATCTGGCGCGCGAGACGGCACAGAAGGGCATCTACACCTCGTTCGGAGAAGACGAGCGCTTCCCTGCCGCTCAGGCGCTCAACCTCGCAGTGTCGAACACGCCCGGCGCCAGCCTGTTCTATGTGCGGCCGGCGCTGGATTACCTGTTCCTGAACAGCCTGCGCGAGGCCGTCTCACCGGGCTACTTACGCCGTCAGGAGCGCAATCGACGACGCGACTATGGGCAGAGCACCGTCCCCCTTCTCGGGGACAGGCAGGCATTCTGAGGAAGGAAACGGGCGTGGCGCTGTTCAGCAACCGCCAGTGGCGCGTCACACGAGCAGGCCTCGAGTCCATCGAGGGTCGAGCTCCTTATCACTACGTCATCCGGGCGGAGCGCATGCTGGAGAAGACGACGCGGGAGGACGGCACCTTCTACGACTGGCCGATCCAGTTGGCGGAAAAGAACTGGGTCAACCTTCACGCCTTTGGGGATGCATTCCGCGAAGCCTTGAAACACCATGAGCGCAAGCTGCCCTGCGCGTTCGACGGTGCGCTGGTTGAAGCCAGCATCGCTCGTGGGCTGAGAGAACGCTCCGCGCTGCACGGCGCAAAGTAATCTCACAAAGGCCTGGACAAAACGGGGCAGGGACAGACACCCTCCCGTGTCCCGGTGGTGATCCGGGACAACCGAGGGCACATCCCCTAAAGGGGGTGTCCCGCTTGTCCGGTCCCGACAACTTCTGTGTCGAGACAAGTGGGACAAGGCGGGACAACGATCCCAGGGCCCCCTGCATGCGGCGAGAGTTAGACCTCGTGGAGGACGATCTCGACGCCGGCCGCTGCGGAAGGCTGCACCACCAGGCCGTCGAGACGTTCATCGAACGGTATCCCAGCAGCGCGCATCCGTTCTATTTGCTGCTGGAGGGAATTCACCACGACCGTGAGGGACTGGAGGCGGGCGGAGGGGTGAGCTTCGGTGGGATGGAATGGAGCTACTTCGACACGGCCGTTTGCAAGGGCGAAAGACATACCGCCTCCGCTCTGCGCCTCCGGCGCCTCCCCGGTGAAGGCCGCGAGAAAGGCCCGATGCGCTTGTGGCTCAAGGGCGCGCATGGCGACCGCCGCTATCGCAGTCGCACCGTTGGGGTGCTCTTGCAGCGTGGGGTTCCAGAAGTTCTCCGGGTAATGTTGCTGGCACACGAAGTAGCCGATGTCGGGAGCGGCCCCATCGGTGGCGAAGGCGAGCGTGAAGGCAACATGAGTTTGCGAGCCGTCGGGCCGCTGCCCCTTGCGTTCGAAGAAGAACGGCTCGGAGGTGCCGAGCCCGGCGCGCTTGAACGCTGCCGCATCGGCCTTCGCGTCGCGGCTGTCCAACACGAGCATGGCGAGCCCTTCGCGCGTTTGGAGGAAGTCGCGCACGAAGGCGCCGAAGCTGAACCGTTCGGGCGTATGCGGGGCGATCATCCCTGCATCCGCGCCCAGCGTGATCAACTCGATGAACGACGAGCCGAACTGGATCAGCCGGTTCTCTGTGCCCCAGGGATGGCGGTTACGCGCGCCGACCTGGAAGCCGAGCTTTGCGTAAAAGGCGGCTGCCTCGTCGAGATCGCGGACGGCCAGCACGAGGTGATCGATGCGGCGCATGACGTCCGCTCTTCGCCGGTCAGGCGTTGCTTTCGCCTTGCGCCTCGATCCTGTCCAGCGTCTTCGTGTCGAAGTCGGACGCCTCGTGGCGCTCGCGAAGCTGGAAAGCGGGGTCGCCCGAGGTACGGTTGACCATGCGGCCGCGCTGGACACCTTTGCGCCCGCCCACGAGCTTCTGCCAGCGCTGGAGGTTCTCGTACTCTCCCGTCGCCAGGAAGGTGCCGGCATCGGGGTAGGACTCGTTCGCCGCAAGCAAACCGTACCAGGGCCAGATGGCCATGTCGGCCACCGTGTACGCCTCGCCGGCCATGTACTCGTTTCGCGCGAGATGCTGGTCGAGCACGCTGAGCTGGCGCTTGGCCTCCATGGCATAGCGATCGATCGCATATTCGATCTTGATCGGCGCATAGGCGAAGAAGTGCCCGAAGCCGCCGCCGACGAAGGGCGCGGACCCCATCTGCCAGAACAGCCAGTTCAGCGCTTCGGCGCGCGCTCTTCCGTTCGAGGGCAAGAAGGCACCGAATTTCTCCGCGAGGTAGACCAGGATCGAGCCCGACTCGAAGACCCTGATTGGTTCGCCGCCTTCCGTGGGCGCACGGTCGAGCAGAGCCGGGATCTTGCTGTTCGGGTTGACCCCGACGAAGCCCGAACCGAACTGGTCGCCCTCGCCGATCCTGATCAGCCAGGCGTCGTATTCCGCGCCCTCGTGGCCGGCGGCGAGCAGCTCCTCCAGCATGATGGAGACCTTCACCCCATTGGGCGTGCCCAGCGAGTAGAGCTGAAGCGGATGCCGCCCGACGGGCAGCACCTTCTCGTGGGTTGCACCCGCTACCGGCCGGTTGATGCTCGCGAACTCGCCGCCGTTGCCCCTGTTCCAGTTCCAGACCTCCGGGGGCACGTAGCCGGCAGGCAGGTTCTTCTCAGGCGGGAACTTCTCGGTGTCGGCCATGGGAGCCCTTTTCGTGCGTCAGCTTGCTTGTCCCGCGCAGATAGCGAGTTGCTGAGGCCAAGCAAGTCGAAGCTGGAAAGCGGCCGGTCTGCGCTCGACCCGATACCGTTGAAAAAGTCGGCCATCGGCTGTGGGATGTTTCGCCGACATTGCGGCGCGACGAGACGTCTGCGTCCTTCACGCGAGCTTTGGGCTTGGCATCGGGATGAGCTTGGCGAGTCTGCGGAACTTCTGGGCGGTGGCGACGAGGTGGAACCGGTCTTAGGCGCCGTTTGGTCTTCGCAGGCGCAGCCGGTCGAGGGACGCTGCGACGACTAGCGAAGACAGCAGATCGACATCAAGGTTGTACAGTCCGACAGTAGAATTTTGGTATCGACGCCGCCCTCCGCTACCGGGGCCCAAACGGTCTGTCGGGTATCGGCAAGGCGGATGGCGCAGGCGCATTGTGGACTACGGATCCTCCAAAATGCGACCAAGATGACCCAAGCGTCCAAGTGGCAACAGGGCCGAACAGTGCCGCCAGCGCCTGCGCACCGCCGATCAAGACGACGGCCGCCGTCAGCATCACGATACGCCGCTGGGTGTTGGAATTCTCGCGGTGTCGGCGTTCGTCCAGTTCGAACTGAGCGATGGTAGCCACCGCCTTGCCACTCACCCCGTATCCGAACTGGCCAGATGCGGGTTTCTCCAATTCGCCTGAACCGACGAGGGAATCTATGACGAGTCCGTAGTAGTTGAGCAGTGCGGTGACGTCTTTCCGGCGAGCCCACCTGACACCATAAGCATGGGTGAGGAAGTCGCCAGAATGCAGG
>QFNI01000072.1 GCA_003240775.1 Mesorhizobium amorphae
GGCCGACTGGGACTACAATGTCGCCATCACCGCGCGCGTGGCCGAGCTGGCGCATTGGGTAGGCGCTTCGGTGGAAGGCGAGCTCGGTGTTCTCGGCTCGCTCGAATCCGGCCAGGGCGAGGCCGAGGACGGCCACGGCGCGGAGGGCGTGCTCTCCCACGACCAGCTTCTCACCAACCCCGACGAGGCGGTGGAATTCGTGCGCCTCACCAAGGTGGACGCGCTCGCGGTCGCCATGGGCACGAGCCACGGCGCCTACAAGTTCACGCGCAAGCCCGACGGCGAGGTGCTCGCCATGAACGTGATCGAGGAGATCCACCGCAAGCTGCCCGACACCCATCTTGTGATGCACGGCTCGTCGTCGGTGCCGCAGGAACTGCAGGACATCATCAACGAGTTCGGCGGCGAGATGCCCCAGACCTGGGGCGTGCCGGTGGATGAGATCGTGCGCGGCATCAAGCACGGCGTGCGCAAGATCAACATCGACACCGACAACCGGATGGCCATGACCGGCGCCATCCGCAAGGTGTTCGCCGAGAACCGCCAGGAATTCGATCCGCGCAAGTACCTCAAGCCCGCGATGGAGGCGATGCGCAAGCTCTGCCACCAGCGCTTCGAGGAGTTCGGCACGGCGGGCCACGCCTCCAAGATCAAGGTCGTGCCGATGGGTGAAATGGCCAAGCGCTACAAGGCGGGCAAGCTCGACCCCAAGATCGGCCAGACCGCCTGATGGCGCGGCCGATCCTTCTTTCGCCTTCGGTTCTGGCCTCCGACTTCTCGCGGCTCGGCGACGAGATCGAGGCGGTGGTGGGCGCCGGTGCCGACTGGGTGCATCTCGACGTGATGGATGGGCACTTCGTGCCCAACATCACCTTCGGGGCGCCGGTCGTGAAGGCGGTGCGCGGGCGCACGAAGGCCTTCTTCGACTGCCACTTGATGATCGCGCCGGCCGACCCCTTCATCGCGGATTTCGCGAGCGCGGGCGCCGACCTCATCACGGTGCATGCGGAAGCGGGGCCGCATCTCGACCGCACGCTCCAGGCGATCAGGGCTGCCGGCTGCAAGGCCGGCGTGGCACTCAATCCGGCAACGCCCGTTTCGGCCATCGAGCACGTGCTCGACCGGCTCGACCTCGTGCTGGTGATGACCGTCAATCCCGGCTTCGGGGGCCAGGCCTTCATTCCGGCGACCCTGCCCAAGATCCGCGCCGTGCGCGACATGATCGCAGACCGCCCGGTCCACATCGAGGTGGACGGGGGCATCACGCCCGAGACCGCGCCGCTCGTGATCGAGGCGGGGGCGGACGTGCTGGTCGCGGGTTCCGCGATCTTTTCGGGCGGCGTGGATTACGCGAACCGCATCGCGCGGCTGCGGGGCGGAGCGTGACGCCTTCTTTCGATGCCGTGCTGTTCGACCTCGACGGCACGCTCGTCGATTCCGCGCCCGATCTGCGCGCGGCGCTGAACGAGCTTCTGGCGGGCTACGACTTGCCCCCCGTGCCGCTCGATGCGGTGAAGGGGATGATCGGGCACGGCGTGCGCAAGCTGGTGGAGCGCGCCTTCGTCCATGTCGGGCACCCGCTGGACGAGGCCGCTCTCGATGAAGAGCATGAGCGGATGCTGCCGATCTACGAGCGCAACCTCACGGGGCTGACCACCGCCATGCCCGGCACGCTGGAGGCGATGCGCGCCCTGAAGAACGAGGGCGCGAAGCTCGCGGTGGTCACCAACAAGCCCGCGCAGTTCACGCAGGCCGTGCTCGAGCATTACGGCTTTCTGCCGCTGCTCGACTTCTGGATCGGGGGCGATGGCGGGGTGGCGAAGAAGCCCGCGCCCGACATGCTGCTTCGTGCAGTGGAAAGGCTGGGCTCTCGGCCGGCGCGCGCGGTGATGGTGGGCGACAGCAGCGCGGATGTGATCTCGGCCCATGCCGGCGCGATCAAGGCCGTGATCGTGGAAGGCGGCTACACGCCGGAGGGCGCGGGCAATCTCGGTGCCGACGCCGTGATTGCCACCATGCACGAACTGCCGGGAGCCCTCTCCGACCTGGCACAGGTGAACACCGACACCGACGCCATGTCTCTCCCTTGAGGGGCTGAGAGGCGACGGCCGCAGGCCATGGGGATGGCTCTTTGACCATCGAACGCAGCGAGCCCAGGCGAAGGGCAGGGGACGCAGGATGGGTGTAACGCATCCACCCTGCCAACCGTCATCCAGCAAGCAGCGGGACCGTCACCCCCACCCCTTACCCCTCCCCTCAAGGGGGAGGGGAACTCGAAACGTCACCGCCTCTAACGCCCTGGTCCGGGCACGGACACCGGCAGTTCGTGGACCTTGACGCTCGGGCAGACTTCGCGCGCGATGGCGCAAAGGTGCCGGTGGTGCGTCAGGTAGATCACCTGTCCCACCCCCGCCATTTCGGCAAACAGGCGGAACGTCTCCTCCGCGCGGAAGTCGTCGAAGGTTTCCATGATGTCGTCGGCCACGAAGGGCACGGGCTCGCGGGTTTCGGCGAATTCGAAATAGCCCGCGGCGCGGAGTGCGAGATAGAGCTGGAAGCGCGTGCCTTTCGACATGTCCTTGGCGAGCTTGGAGGCGCCATCGGCCGTGATCCCCACGAGCACCTCCGCATCCTTCTCCGGCTGCGTGCCGAGGCGGGAATAGGCGCCGCGGCTGATGGTCTGGAAGGCGTTCGAGGCGCGTTCCATCATGGAGGAGCGGTGGCGGTCGCGGTAGGCGCGCAGCGCGCCTTCCGCGGCAGCGATGCCGACGCGCAGGCGCAGATGGTGGAGCGCGCCATCCTCGATGGCGAGAAGCACGGTGCGCCGCTCCTCCTCGATGCGCGCCACCGCATCGTCGCCGCCGATGGCCTCAATCTTGTCGGCAGCCTTGGAACGCGCCGCAAACAGCTCGCTCACGCGCGCGTCTTCGGCCTCAAAGCGGCTTTCGGTGTCTGCGAGCTCTTCGGCCAAGGCCGACGCATCAGCCTCACGGAGCGTGGCCTCGCAAGCACCCAGATCGGTCTCGGCCATGCCCGCCAGAAGCGTGCGCTCGAGCGTGTCGCGCTCGGCGATCAGGCCAGCACGGCGCTCGGCGTCGCGCAGCTTGGTCGCGACCTCATGGAGCGAGCCCACGGCGAAGAAGCGCAGCATGGCGCTCGCGCGGCGCTCGTGAAGCTGGATCGCCTCGCCGAGCTTGCGCGCCTCGGCGACTGCCAGCTCGCGCTCGCGCTCCTTGCGCGCCCGCGCGTCGGCCGCGTTCTCGGCGCCGCGCACCCGCGCGCCCACCGCCTCGTAAAGCGCCATCGCATCGGTGGTCTCGCCCGCCACGGGTTCGAGCACTTCCGCGATGCGCCCGACATTGCGCGCGAAGCTTTCCTGGTCGGTCTCCATCTTGGCGATGCGGTCGGCCAATCCGTCGCGCTCGGCAAGTGCAGGGGCCAGCCGGTCGAGCGCTGCGAGCACGCCGCGCACGGTGCCGACCGTGGCTCCCGCGTCGAGCCATGTGGCGCGGCAGGCTTCCGCCCACTCGGCCTCCCAGGCTGCCTTTTCGGCGTCCGCGCCCGTCTGACGCGCTGTTCGTGCTTCGACGTCGCGGCGTCGGGCTTCCGTGTCGAGCTGGAGCGCGCGCAGTTCAGAACCTTGGGCCGCAAGACGCTCGGCCTCGGCAACCAGGGTTTCGGCGGGCACATCGGTGGAAACGCCCATGCCAGCAGCAAGCAGAGCTCCCCGCAGGCGCGTCTCGGCTTCCACCCCATCGCGCTCAGCCTCGGCCCTGTCGCGCTCGGCCGTGCGGAACACGGCTGCCGCATCGAGCGCTGCCAGGCGCCGCGCGAGCCAGGCTTCGCGCTCGGGGAAGGGCCAGGCCGGAGGCAGGGCGGGCAGGGCTTCCCGCATCTCCTCGGCAAGCGCCCCAAGTGCTGCCTCGGCCTCGGCTGCCAGCGACTGGGAGCGGGCGATGGCCGCTTCGGAAACGCCGAGCGCGCGCGCCACTTCCAGCATCCGCACGCGCTCGGCCGATTGTGCGAGCAGGCGGGCGGCAAGCGTGTCGTGTTTTTCGAGGGTCGCTTCGAAGGCCTGGGCGCTGGCAGGGTCCATCGCCGTGCGGTGCGAGGCCCAGGCGGCATCGCGCGCGGCGCGGGTCTCGTTGACCTCGCTCTCGCTCACCATGCCTGAGCGCGCGTCGACCGCTTGTTCGGCCTGGAGGCGCTGGCGCTCGGTTTCCTCGCGCTCGGCATCCGCCCGGTGGCGGGCGAGCTTCGCCTCGGTGTCGCGCCCCCGCACCTTCCAGCCCTCCACGGTGGCAGGCGCGGGCGTGGGCAGCGCGAGGAGAGCGTCGGCATCGCCGGTCCAGGGGCCGAGCGCTGCCATACGCTCGGCAAGAACTGCGCCCGCATGGCTTTCCGTCTTGCGGGCCGACCGCAAGCGCGCGGCATGCTCGCTCTTGCGCCAGTCGACGAGAGCCTGGCGCACGCGGGCCCAGTCTGCACCCAGGCTGTCGCCGGCCCCGCCTGCGCGCCGGAGCGTCTCTTCGGCATCAGCGAGGCGGGCGGCGGCATCAAGCCTTTCCTTTTCGGCCGCCTCGCGCTTGAGGAGGAGCGTGTTGCCCTTCTCGATCAGCTCGCGCAGCCGCTCGGTGACGAGGGCGGACAGGATCAGGCCCTGCGGATCGGCCGAAGCGCGGTCGAGCTGCAAAAGGATCGTGCCGATGCGCGCCTGGGTCTCGGCCAGCGCGCGGCGGCGGTTGGGAAGGTCCTCGGCCGCGGTGATGGTGCGCGCGGCCCCGTCGCCCAGGCGGCGGAAGGCTTCGACGCTTTGAAGTGCGGCCTCGTCGGGCGCGAGTTGCGCGATCTCACCACTCAAGCGCTCGAGCGTCGCGTTGCTCGTTTCCTCGCGGACCTTGAGCGTCAGTTCCTCGCGGGCAAGCTCGGGCAACTCGCCGGCCCAGCCGGGCGGGGGCTCTGGCAGGGCGCCCAAGGCATCCAACTCGGCGCGCAGCGCATCAAGGCGCGCCAAGCGGGGCAGGGCGTCGAGCAGGCGGCGGATGCTGTCGAGCCGCGTGCGCGAGGCCGCACGCGCATCACGCGCCTCGGCATACTGCGTTTCGCTCTGGGCCTTGTCGGCGGCAAGCTGGGCATAGTGCGTGGCGAGCGTGTCGATCCCCTCGCGGCGCTCCTTCAACTCGGTGAGCTTCGCCTTGAGCTCCGACAGGGCGCCAGAGCGCGCGCGGAACTTGTAGAAGGTGTCGGCTTCGGCCTGCAGACCGGCCAGCGTCTGCGAGAGTTCGGACAGGCCGGCACTTGCGGAAAACAGCAATTGGCCGAGATCGCCCTGGGAGCGCAGGATCGTGTCGCCGCCTTTTTCAAGCGTGTCGTCGTCGAGCGAGAACATTGCGCGGTAGCTGTCGCGGCCGATGCCGTTGAGCGCAGCCGCGATCGCGGTCTCGGCCACGGGCTGGCCGCCTGCGCCGAGCAAGCTGTTCTTGGGCCGCTTGATGCGAAGGAACTCGTAGGCTTCGCCGTCCCATTCGAGCGCGGCCCCAAGCTGCATCGCGCTGTAGGGGTGGAGAAATCCGTAATCGCTCTGGGTGGGGATGCCGAAGAGCAGGTCAAGATAGCCGGAGAACGCGGTCGACTTGCCGGCCTCGTTGGGCCCGTAGACGATGTGGAAGTCGGGCTGCGCGGGATCGCGCTCGCCGAAATCGATCGCGAAATCGGTGAAGCGTCCGTAGCGGGTGAGGTCGAGGCGCCGGAGCCGCATCAGGACGGGATCGCAGGTGCCGCGCCCAGGCGGGCAAGCACGTCTTCCGCGCCTTCGCTCAGGAGGTCGGCAATGACCGAGCGGTGCTCGGCCTCGTCGCGGCCGAGAATGTGCCGGCACTCGGGCGGAAGCTGCGCGCGCAACTCGTCGGCCATGGCGAGCGCCTGGGCTTCGAGCTCAGGCGAAAGCGCGACCTCTTCCGTGAGCAGGCGGCGCAGCTCGAAGAGCGGATCGCCGGCAGGGTGCGAGATGCTTCCGGCTTCCAGCGGCACGCAGGCCACCTCCACCTTGTCGATCCAGCCCTTGCCCACGCCTGCCGCGCGGTCCTCGGCTTCGGTGCGGAGAAGATCGCCGTCGCGGCGCATCTGCCAGGCGAGCGGGGTGGCGCCCGTGAGCAGCAGGCGGGCGACCATGTGCTCGGAGCGCGTGGCGGCCCGCGCGCCTTCCAGCGCGCGCGAAACGGCATTCGCCATGTCCGCCCATTCCATCACGCCCGAGAGATCCACGGGTACGCGCACGAATTCGGCGGTGGAGGTGATGCGCTCCTCGACTTCCACCGTGCCGTCGTCGCGAACCGTCACAAGCGAGGCGGTCTTGGGCCCGGCCTCGTTGATGTCGCGGCCCTGCGGCATGCCGGGCATCACCACGGTGCGGCCGGCCTTGGGCACCGAGCGCTTGTGGACATGGCCGAGCGCCCAATAGTCGAAACCGGAATCGGAGAGTTCGGCAACCGAGCAGGGCGCATAGACGTCGTGGCCGACGGCGCCGCCGAGGCTGGTGTGCAGGAGGCCGATATTGATCGCGCCGGAGACGGGGGCCTTGTAGCGCGGCAACAGGCTTTCGGGCGCATGCGACTGGGCGAACGAGATGCCGTGCACGGCGACTTCGAGGCCGTTTTCGGTGCGCAGGTGCACCGTGTCGGCGCGACCGCCGAACACGCGCGCGGAGTCGGGCAGAACGAGTTCCCGCGTGATGCGGGAAAGGGCGTCGTGGTTGCCGCGCACCACGAAGGTGCGGACGCCCGCTTCGTGCAGGCGGCGAAGCTCGCCCGCCAGAAAGCGCGCGGTCTTCATCGAGGTCTGGTCGCCGTCGTAGAGATCGCCCGAGATCAAGAGCGCGTCGACGCCCTCGTCCAGGCACAGGTCGACGATCCGGCAGAGCGCGCGGCGGGTGGCGTTGCCGACGAGCTGGGCCAGCTCGGGGTTGCGCAGCGCAAGTGTGCGGAGCGGCGAGTCGAGGTGGATGTCGGCCGTGTGGACGAAGCGGAAGGGCATGGGTCCCGTCGCTGTTTTGTTCTCGTTTCTGGGATTAGGCCGTGGATGCGTGCCTGCGCAACCGCCAGCCGGCAAACGTGATGGGAGAGCGGGCAACACCACCCGCAATCCACAGCAATTCGCCCCCATTCCGCCCTTGGCAAGCGACGTTGCGTCATGGAACAAGGAGGAAAAAGTTTTCCTCGCATGAAAGGGTTCAGGGCATATGGCTTCCGAGGGCAGGGTCAAGGTCGGCATCATCGGTTCGCGCTTCCAGGCGGATTGCATCGCGCATTCGGTGAAGATGGCGGGCGACGAGGCGGAAGTGGTGGCGGTGGCCTCGCCATCGGGCACCAATGCGCGCGATTTCGCGGCGCGCCACGGCATCGCCAAGCACTTCACCGATTATCGCGAGATGCTGGCCGACCCCGAGATCGAGATGGTCTCGATCACCGCGCCCAACCGGCTCCATGCGGAGATGACGATCGCCGCGGCAAAGGCGGGCAAGCATGTGGTCTGCGAAAAGCCGCTCTGCGTCACGCTGGAAGAGGCCGACGCCATGAACGAGGCCTGCGAGAAGGCCGGCGTGCTGCTGATGTATGCGGAGGAGCTGTTCTTCGCGCCGAAATACGTCAAGGCCAAGCAGATGGCCGACGAGGGTGCCTTCGGGCGCATCCACTTGGTGAAGCAGGGCGAAAAGCATTTCGGGCCGCATTCCGAGTGGTTCTGGGACGCCAACCAGTCGGGCGGCGGCGCGCTGATGGACCTGGGCTGCCACGGCATCGCGTTCTGCTGGTGGTTCCTGGGCAAGCCCAAGGTGAAATCGGTCTATGCGCAGCTTTCCACCCAGGTGCATGGAGCGAAGACCGAGGGCGAGGACGAGGCCATCTGCATCATCGAGTTCGAGGGCGGTGCGGTCGGCATGGTCGAGAACTCCTGGTGCAAGCCGGGCGGCATGGACGATTCCATCGAGATCTTCGGCTCGGAAGGCCAGACATACGCCGACATGCTGATGGGCAACGCGCTGCCCACCTATTCCGAGACGGGCTTCGGCTATGCGGTGGAGAAAGCCACCACCACCAAGGGCTGGACCTACCCCGTGTTCGAGGAGCACTGGAACTACGGCTTCCCGCAGGAGATGCGCCACTTCGCCCGCTGCGTTCGGGGGTTGGAGACCCCGATCGCCGATGGCGAAACGGGGCGCGTGGTGCAAGAGGTGCTCTATGCGGCCTATGCCTCGGCCGGGCTCGGCCAGAAGATCCTCATGCCCTTCCGCCCGATGGGGATCGAGAAGCCCATCGATCTCTGGAAGAAGCCCGAGCTTGCGCGGGCGGCCCTCGCGCAGTCTTCCGCGGGCTGATAGCAGGAGCTTTCCTTTTCCCGCGGGGCTTTGCCGATGAACCCTTCACTTTCGGGCGCCGTGCTAGTGGTTTCCGGCTCGACGCAGGGCGTGGGCCGCGCGGTAGCACTCGAAGCCGCGCGGCACGGTGCGGAAGCGGTGCTCGTCTGCGGGCGCGATGGGGCGAGGGGGGCAGGCGTCGTCGCGGAAGTCGAAGCGCTTGGGGCGCGCGCCCGCTTCTGCGCGGTCGACCTGGCGCAAGAGGGCGCAGCCGACGCGACGGCGGATGCCGCCCTTTCGGCCTTCGGACGCATCGACATGCTGGTGAACGCGGCTGGCCTCACCGACCGCGCTTCCGTTCTGGATGCGGAGCCGGGCCTGTGGGACCGGCTCCACACGGTGAACGCCAAGGCGCCGTTCTTTCTGATGCAGCGCGCCATCCGCGACATGCGCGAGCGCGGCAAGCCGGGCGCCATCGTCAACGTGCTTTCGATGAACGTGCACGGGGGCACCGCGGATCTCGCGGTCTACGCTTCCTCCAAGGCCGCGCTCGCGCTTCTCACCAAGAACGCGGCGCATGCCCACCGCTTCGACCGCATCCGCATCAACGGCATCAACATGGGCTGGGCCGACACGCCGGCCGAGCGCGTGATGCATGCGGACACGCTGGGCAAGGGGCCGGGCTGGCTGGAGGGGGAGGCCACGCGCCAGCCCTTCGGCCGGTTGCTTTCGGCCGACGATGTGGCGCGGCTCGCGCTGTTCCTGTTGTCGCCCGCCTCTGAGCCGATGACGGGCGCGCTGATCGACCAGGAACAATGGGTTATGGGGCCGCGCGACTGATGGAACGGCTTTCAGCCAGAACGCGGTCCGCCTCGGTCCGCAGCTTCACCTATGATCGCGCGAGCCTGCCGCTCGGGCTCGCCCATCTCGGCGTCGGCGCGTTCCACCGCTGCCACCAGGCGGAATATCTGGAGGACGCGCTGGAAGCGGGCGCCGAGCGGCGGCTGGAGCTGGGCGTCAACCTGCGCCCGCCCTCGATCGCCGCGCAGCTGGGCGCGCAGGACGGGCTCTATGCCCGCACGCTTCAGGAAGGCGACACGCGCGAGACGCGGGTGATAGGCGCCATCGGCCGCGTGATGGATGCGGGCGACGCCCCCACCGATGCGATTGCGGCACTCGCTACGCCTGCCATCGACACGATCACGCTGACGGTGACCGAGAAGGGCTATTGCCACGTGCCCGCGACCGGCGCGCTCGACTGGGCACGGCCCGAGCTCGAGGCCGACCTCGCGCGCGGCGCGGACCGGCAGTCGGTGCCGGGCTTCCTGTGCGCGGTGCTGCGGAGCCGCATGGAGGCGCGAGCGCCCGTCACGCTGGTGAGCTGCGACAACATCCCCGCCAACGGCCGCATCCTGCGCGCGGCCGTGCTGGGCTTCGCGGAAGCCGAAGATCAGCGGCTCGCGAAATGGATCGAGGAGAACGTGCTCTTTCCCTCCACCATGGTGGACCGCATCGTGCCCGCCACTTCGGAAGCCGACCTGGCCTTCGCGCGCGAGGCGCTCGGCGTCGAGGACGCCGGCACGGTGGTGGGCGAGCCCTTCCGGCAATGGGTGATGGAGAACGATTTCGCGCTCACCCGCCCGCGCTGGGATGTGGGCGGTGCGGAATTCGTGGGCGATGTTGAAGAGCACGAGCACGTCAAGATGCGCGTGCTCAACGCCGCACAGTCCACCTTCTCGTGGCTCGGCGCCCTGGCGGGGCTGGAAACCACCGGCGACGACGCGCACGACCCCGAGATCGCGGGCTTCGCGCGCCGCATGATCCTGGATGAGACGGCGCCCGTGCTGCCGGTGCTGAAGGGCATGGAAGCCGAGCCCTACACGGCGCTCACCTTCCACCGCCTCGAAAACCGCGCGATCCGTCACCGCAACCACCAGATCGCGACCGACAGCTCCCAGAAGATCAACCAGCGCCTGCTCGAGCCGCTGCGCGATCGGCGGGAAAGGGGGCTCGCCTCACCGCTGCTCGAGACCGCGCTGGGCGCCTGGGTAGCCTATCTCGCGCGCTCACAAGGTGCGTTCGGCGCGGCGTGGAGCCTGGACGACCCGATCCGCCCCGCGGTCGAGCGCCATGCGCGCGACAGCGGCGGGGCGATCACGGCGTTCGCCGACCGGGTGCTCGGCGAGGAAGGGGTGTTTGGCCTCGACATCGCTGGGGATGCGGCCTTGCGCGCGCGGGTGGGCAAGCGTGCGCAATCGTTCCTGGAAACCGGCGTTTATGGAACGCTGGGCGGCACGAGCCCAAGCTGAGGCAGCGCTTTTTCTCCCCGACGAAGCGGGGAGAAAGGGTTCCTACCGCGTGGCCTTTTCGCGGCCGTAGATCAGCATGAAGCCGATCAGGATCGCACCGAAGATGATCTGGCGCTGGGCGGGCGCGACGTTGACGGTGATCAGGAAGGCCGTGAGAAGCGTCAGGAACACGGCGCCCGCGGCCGTTCCCACATAGTTGCCCTTGCCGCCCGCGAGCGATGTGCCGCCAAGCACCACCGCGATCACGCCGGGAAGGATGTATTGCTCGCCCGCGCCCAGGAAGATGTTGCCGGTGTAGCCCAGGAGCACCATGCCCGCGAAGCCGGCGAACGCGCCGCAGGCGACATAGGCGAGGATGCGCGTCAGTCCCACCGCGATGCCGGCGAGCCGGGCCGCATGGTCGTTCGAGCCGACAGCATAGAGGTTGATGCCGAAGCGCGTGTAGCGCAGGCCCCATTCGATCAGGAGGATGATCAAGACCCAGAGGAAGAGGATGCCGGGCAGGCCGAACACGAAGGAGGGCCGCGCCACGAACTGCACCCAGGCGGGCGCCGCCTGGCCCGATGACTGGCCCTGCGTGAGCACGACCAGCAGGCCGGTGATCACGCCGGCCATGCCGAGCGTCATCACGAGCGGCGGAATGCGCAGGATCGTGATGCCGAGGCCGTTGAGCAGGCCCACGAAGCCGCCGGCCGCGAGCGCGACCACGAGGGCAGGCAGGATGCCGCCGTCCGAGCCATTCATGGTGTTGCCGGCGAGCAGTGCGCACAGCGTCATGGTAGAACCGACCGACAGGTCGATGCCCTCGCGCCCCGACAGGATCACGATGCCCTGGCCGGCCGCGACGAGCGCCAGGATGGCTGCCACATTGAGCTGGCTCGCGATCTGGCCGAGCGAGGCGAAGCCCGGACGGATCGTTTCGCCGACCACGAGCAGCACGAGGCAGCCGAACAGCGTGGCGATGGCCGGCGTGCCGAAGGCGAACGAGACCGCGCGCATGAGCGGGTGGTCGCGGCGGGCGGGAGAGGCGGTGTCGCTCATGATCGGCGCTCCTCAGCGGCTAGCGCAAAACTCTGACGGGATGTTCCAGAAACTCCTGCACATCCGATCTCCCCTCCCCTTGAGGGGAGGGGGGTGGGGTGGGGGTGCCGTCGAACCAGTTCCTGCACCCATAACCCCCACCCTGTATCCCTCCCCTCAAGGGGGAGGGAGGCGTCGAAGCCAGCGCCTACTTGCTCGACCGTGACCCGGCACATTGGCCCCTCAGCCCTGCCGCCGCGAGGCGAACACGCCGGCCGCGAGCGCGGCCAGGATGATGCCGCCCTGGACGATGGCCTGGTAGATGTAGCCGATGCCCGAGAAGAAGATGATGTTGTTGATGAGCGCCAGGATGGCCGCGCCCATGATCGAGCCGCCGACGCTGCCCCAGCCGCCGGCGAGCGCCGTGCCGCCGAGCACCACCGCGCTGACCGAGCCGAGTGTGAAGGCCTGACCCATCAGCGGATCGCCCGCGCCCGCCACGCCCAGGATGCAGAGCGCGGCAGCGGCCGACATGAAGCCCGCGATGGCGTGGGAGATCACGGTGATGCGGCGCACGGGCAGGCCCGTCTGGAAGGCCGCCTGGCGGTTGCCGCCGGTGGCGAGCAGATGCGTCTGGAAGCGCGTGCCGGCCATGAAGAGGGCTGCGAGCACGAGCACGCCCACCAGATAGATCGGCAGCGTCAGCCCGAAGAAGCCCGCGGAATAGACGGTGAAGTATTCGGGCGGCAGGCTGCCGCCCGCCTGCGGCAGCACGACCAGGGCCGCGCCGCCATAGATGATCGAGGTGGCGAAGGTGGTGACGATGGCCTGGAGCCGGAAGGCCGCGATCAGGAAGCCGTTGAAGGCGCCGCAAAGCGTGCCGAGCGCGAGGCCGGCGGCGAGCCCGATGAAGATCGCGTCCACGCCCCCGCCGAGCGCGCCGATCAGCACGACGACGACCACGTTGACGAGGGAAACGATGGCGCCCAGCGACAGGTCGATCGAGCCGCCGAAGATGACATAGGTCTGGCCCACCGCGATCAGCATCCACGGCAGCATCGTGGTGACGATGTTGCCGATGGCATAGGCCGAGAAGAAACGCGGCTGGAACCAGATGTTGAGGAGGAGGAACACCACCAGAAGCACGGCGGCGAGCAGCCAGGGCGCGCGCGAGATGGAGCGCGAGCGGCGCGTCCGGTTGCGCGAGGGGATTTCAGCGGCGGTCATGAGAGGGCCTTCACGCGTGGACGCCGGCGGATTTGAGGGAGGCCGCGTTGAGCGAGAACTCGCTCAGCTCCTCGCGCGGGATTTCCGCCACCACATGGCCGGTGTTGAAGACGAGCACCCGGTCGGAGTTTTCGAGCAGTTCCATGTCTTCCGACGAATAAAGCACGACGGCCATGCCGCCCGCGCAGAGTTCGGAGATCAGCGCAAAGAGATCGCGCTTGGACTGCACGTCGATGCCCTTGGTGGGGTCGTCGAGCAGGAGAACGGTGGGGCCGGTGGCGAGGCCACGGCCCACCACGACCTTCTGCTGGTTGCCGCCCGAGAGCGTTTCGATTGCGTCCGACATGCGGCCGAACTTCAGCTTGAGCTGCTCGATCACCGGCCGCACGCGCCCGCGCAATTCCGCGCGCTTGGCGATGCGGTTGCGGCCCTTGGACAGGATGCCGACGATCAGGTTCTCCACGATCGGCCGCCCGCGGAGCGCGCCTGCGCGGCCGCGGTCGCCCGAGATGTAGACCACGCCGCGCTTGAGAGCGGAGGCCGGCGTGCCCGCGGGAACATCGGTCCCGTCGATCGAGACCTGGCCCGCGCGGCGCGTGATGCCGCCATAGAGCGCGAGCAGCGTGTCGGACTGGCCCTGGCCGTGCAGGCCGCCGAGCCCTACGATCTCGCCCGCGCGCACTTCGAGGTCGACAGCTTCCGCCTTGCCGCCTGACAGGCCGCGCGCGACGAGCACGGGCTTGCCGCCCACGCGCGCGGGCCGCCCCTCGGCCGACTGGCGCACGGCGGCATTGCCTACCATCAGGTTGACGAGTTCCTCGCGGGACGTGTCGCTTACCCGCTTTTCTTCGATGAAGCGGCCGTTGCGCATGATGGTCACGCGGTCGGCGATCGCGAAGATCTCCTCCATGCGGTGGGTGATGAAGATCATCGACACGCCTTGAGCCTTCAATTCGCGCACCAGCGCGAAGAAGCTCGCCACCTGCGATCGGTCGAGCGAGGAGGTGGATTCGTCGAAGATGATGATGCGGGGGTTGCGCGACAGCGCCTTGATGATCTCGACGATCTGCTGCTGGTCGATGGAAAGGTCGCCCACGAGCGTGTCGGGGTCGAGCCGCTCGGCGAGCGTGCCGACGCGGGCGGCGAGCTTGACGAATTCGGTGTGGAGCTTCTGGCGGTCGATGCGCCGACCGGCTTTCAGCGGCTCCTGGCCCAGGAAGATGTTTTCCGCGACCGAAAGCGTGGGGACGAGCGCCGTCTCCTGATAGACGGTGGCTATGCCCGCTGCCTGGCCCTCATGGGGGGAGCGGAAGGAAACGGGGCGGCCTTCGAGCAGCACCTCGCCGCCATCGGCAGGCACGGAGCCCGCGATGATCTTGCACAGCGTGCTCTTGCCGCAGCCGTTGGAGCCCAGGATCACGTGGACTTCGCCGCGTTCGAGGCGAAGCAGCCCGTTTTCCAGCGCGACCACGGCGCCATAGCTCTTGGCGACGCCCTTTGCCTCGAGCGCAGGGGCCTCGAGCGCTGGCTGGATAGGTGCCGGGCCCCTTGCGGGGCCCGGTTCGTTCGATGCGATGGCAGACAATGCGTCTGTTCCTGACTGTGGCTTACTTGAAGAAGCGCTGCTTGAGCTCGTCGGGGCTCACCACAAAGGACACGACGTCCGTGTCGGGGCGGTCCTTGAGCTCGTCGACGGCGGTCTGGATCGTCTCGGTGGAGACGAGGCGGGTCGGCACGTAGAGCGAGTTGCCGTTCGGCCCCTGCAGAGCGTCGTCCTTCAGCTCGTTGCCCTCAAGCATGAGCACGGCGACGTTGAGCGCGGTGCCCATCACGCCCGGAGGGTTGACGGAGACGGCCGAGTTCCACTTGCCGTCCACCCACTGCTGCACGAAGCTCTTGCGCAGGTCGCCGGTGGTGGGGATGTTGGTCTTGCCGGCAGCGACGAGCGCCTTCCACACGCCGTCCGCCTGGCCGTCCTGGGTCCAGATGCCCGCGAGGTTCGGATAGGTGGCGAGCAGCGTCTGCGTCACCTGCTGCGACTTGGCGTTGTCCCAGTCGGCATTGGCCTCGTTGACCACCTTGATGTCGGGATACTTCTCGACCACCGAGCGGAAGCCTTCCACGCGGGCCTGGTTGGCCGGGTGGCCGGCGACGCCGTTGATGGAGACGATTTCACCCTTGCCGCCCAGCGTGTCGACCAGCCACTGGGTCGAGAGCGAGGCGAACTCCTTCTGGTCGATGCCGACGAAGATGGCGTCCTTGGAGGTCACTTCGCCGTCCACCGCGAAGACCGGGATGCCGGCGGCCTTGGCCTGGGCGAAGGTCGGGTTGAAGGCGGTCGGGCTGTTGGGGTTGACGATGATGGCGTTGACGCCCTGGCCGATGAAGTTGCGAACGTCGGCGATCTGGCCGTTGACGTCCACGTTCTTGCTCTGGACGACCACGTTGACCGTGATGCCCTTTTCCTTCCAGGCGGCTGCTGCTGCTTCCGCTTCCTGGATCATCTGGGTGCGCCATTCCGAGCCGACCCAGCCGTTGGAAAGCGCGATCGTGTAGGTCTTGTCCTGCGCATGCGCCGCCGTTGCGAGGAGCGCTGCGGAAACGGCGGCGAGGCCCGCCTTGATCCAAGTCTTCATTCTGTTCTTCTCCCTTTGGTTGCTGTTGTGCCTGGATCGCTCTTGAGAGCCCGTCAGGCACCCCGGTAGCTTTGGGGCGTTCAGCCGGCGTGGATCTCCGTCCACTGGCCTCCCGCCTCGTGACTGTCCACCGCGGCCTCGATGAAGCGCATGCCGAGAAGACCGTCTTCAACGGACGGCACCTTGTCCGCAAGGCCTTGGGGCACGTTTTCCCCACGACGACGCGCAGCGATCAGTTCGACCGCGTCGCGGTAGAGGTTGGCGAAGCCCTCCACATAGCCCTCGGGGTGCTCGGCGGGCATGCGCGACACACGCTCGGCTTCACCCCCGCTCGTGCCCGGACCGCCGCGCACGAGCTTGATCTCGGGCTTTCCGAACTCGGCGAAGCGCAGGATCTCGGGCTCGTTTCCGTGCCATTC
>QFNI01000073.1 GCA_003240775.1 Mesorhizobium amorphae
TGCAGCAACACCGGGCGTTCTACTTGCGGGTGCTTGACGGAGCCGGTAACGCCGCGTTTTTCGACGAGGTCGTCTCGTTTCTCGCCGGGCGCTTCCTGCCCGACGCTTTCGAGCTTGCCGCTCTCCGGCAGGGGGCCCGCAAGGACGATCTCATGGCGGTCATGGCCGGTGGAGCCATGTGGCTCATGATCCGCTGGCTGCGCGACGAGAGGCCTGCCGGGACAGCCGAGGACATGGCGCAGCGGATCGCCGCAGTCGCCGCCACGATGGTCGCGCCTCCAGCAGGAAGAAACCCGACTAGGGATATCACGGAAACAGTGGCGACAGTTCTTAAGACACCATCTTCACGCACATAGGCATTCTACGGTGTCAGCGTCGGACGAATGGCAGATCGCGAAAGAAGCACGAACGGCAAAGATTAGGGTAGAGCACAAAACTTCAGCAATCGGAGCAAAGAACGTTCTGACTTGGCAGCCTGCTCCCGGCCCCCGACCGGCAGAATGTGTGGTTCCCTGCTCGACTTAAAATGGCTGAGTCTAGACTGTCTCGCCTGTTGTTACCGGGGTCGTCAAAGCGACACTGCGGGCGAGGTAAAGTTCGACACCAGCGCGGGTCAGGAATGACGCGAGCCCGATCAGGATAGCGACCAGTCGGATGCGGGACTCGTCGGCATCCACTTGGGTCTGACGTTTCAACAGCAATTCCTTTTCGGCCTCGGTGATCTCGCCGATGATGCGGCGGATTTTGTCCATGGTGGCGCGCTCCATCATCGCGACCTCTTCTCGCTGGGCTGCCGCGGTGCCCGCCTCATCGTGAAGGCGAATGGTGTCGCGCAGTTCCTTGAGCTTGGTGTCGACAAGGCTGTCGAGTTCCGACACACGCGTTCGCTGCTCTGCGTTGTCGGAGATCTTCGAGCGCAGCGTGGCACGCAGCAGCGTCAGTCGATCAAGCGCCTTTGCATAGGGGTCGAGGAACCTGCGATCGCCGCTCAGCAGGTATCCTCGCTGCCCTGTCTCGGCATCATCAAGGCCAATCAACACGTCCTTGGTCGTATCGATGGCCTGGAACGTGTGGACCACGAGGTCCTGGTGATCGCTGAGCAACTGATGCGTCCAAGTGGTGGCGAGCAGCCCAGCCGCGATCACGACTCCGACGGGCAGCGAACGCAGGAGCACCGGTGTAGTCAGCCACCTTTCCCTGATGGCATTCCAGGAAAGGTCAACCACTTCGGCGAGCCTTGAAAGCCCAAGACAATGCTGAGCTTGGTCCATTCATCGTCATGGTGGCCTCAGTCCGACTGTCACTCAACCAAGAGATAGAGAAAACGCGTCGTCCGCCTAGCCGCAACTTGACCGTCGAAGCCTGGCTAGCAGATCCATGATGTATCTCATCGCCATGCGTGGAGTGGTGAGCGGGCGACGCCGGAGATCATCGCATCGTTCCGGATCAGCTACGAGGCGGCGATCAGCCGATGAAGGCTGTGGGCGTCGTTCCAGTCACCTGCCGGAAAGCGTGTGAGAAGGCTGCGGTGCTGGCAAAGCCTACACCGGCAGACACGTGGGCAATCGAGTGGCCTCGCGAGAGCCGGTCCATCGCCTGCACGATCCTGGCTCGCTGCCGCCATGCTTTGAACGTCAGTCCGGTCTCGGCAGGAAACAATCGGCTCATGGAGCGGAGCGACATGGCTGCCCGCGACGCCGTCTCGCTCGCACTCAACCTGTTCTGGGAATCCCGTAACGCGACCTCTGCGACCCGCCGTCCCGCAGCACTCGAAGGCATAGGCAGGAAGGTCGGAGCGTCGGGCGCCTCGTTGAGTTCGTGCAGCATGAGCCGAACGATGAGCTCCGTCTTCTTTCGAGGGACGTCGGTCGAAAATACTGCAGCCGACAGAGCGCGCAAAAGCGGTGTGACCTGCAAGGCGAAGGTGCGGTCAGGTAGGCTCGGTGGTGCCCAGTCCCGCACTGCCGGTGACTGCCAGTGAACGAGCCAAAGCTCGGCGTCTGCGAGCAATTCCACGCGGTGCAGCACATCTGGCGGAATCCAGACCGCAAGTTGCGGCGGCACGAACCAACGCCCCTCATTGGTCTCAACCTGCACGATACCCGACATCACGAAGGTGAGCTGAGCTTCGTCGTGCGCGTGGATCGCAAGGCCGCCGCCGCGACGTTTCCTGCCACGAGATAGGGAGAAGGGTGGTGGCATCGCCGATTTGGCCTTTGCGCGATGGGCATTGGCGTCTCATCGCTAACACATTGCGCTAACACCGCAAGCATCTCCGGATGAGGCCTGGAGAAGAAGCTGGAGCCAAGCAATGAGAGCAGTTGTCATTGAGACCTATGGCGGCAACGAGGTTTTGCAGCACGCGGATGTCAATCGTCCCACCCCCGGACCGGGCGAAGTCCTCGTGAAGATCGAGGCCGCGGGCGTGAACCCGGTGGACTGGAAGATTCGCAACGGGGCTGGGGCACGCATGGGAATGAGCCTGCCCATCCATCTCGGCGGGGAGATCGCCGGCACGATCGAGGAACTTGGCGACGGAGTGACCGAGTTCGAAGCCGGGGAGAACGTCTTTGGCATCATCGCGTCGGGAGGGTTCGCCGAGTATGCCGTTGCAAAAGCCGCGGATCTGGCATCCGTGCCCGCCAACCTCGACTTCGTTCAGGCGGCGGCGGTGCCCCTTGGCGCCTTGACGGCTTGGCAGGCCCTGTTTGACGTGGCGCACCTGACAGGCGGCCAGCATCTGCTCGTCACCAACGGCTCAGGCGGCGTCGGCTCACTCGCGGTGCAGATCGCCAAGGCAAAGGGTGCGCATGTGACTGTCATGGCCTCCAAGGAGAACGAGACCTATGTCCGCGGCCTCGGCGTGGACATGTTCGTTGACCACACGGCCCGGCCCTTCGAAGAGGTCGTTCGCGAAATGGACGTGGTGTTTGACACAGTGGGTGGTGACATCTTCTCGCGCGCATTCGCGGTGCTCAAGTCCGAAGGCGTCCTTGTCACGGCCGTTGCGTTCCCGAGCGAGGCCGATCGTCTGAAGGGCCCACGCGTCGCGCGGGTACAATGCAAGCCGAACGGCAAGCAACTGGATGGCATTCGCGAATTGGTCGAGGCGGACAAGCTTCGGGCGCGGGTGGCGACGGTGCTGCCGCTGGCGGATGTCACGCAAGCGCTGGAGTTGTCGGAGAGTGGTCGAGCAAAAGGCAAGATCGTCCTCCAAACGGCATCATGACCACCGCGGCAGCACGCGATCTCATGCCGGAGGGGTCATCTCTACGCCAATACTCCACCTATCGGGGAGACCCAGCTCTTTGGCCCGGAGATTTCTTGATCCGATTATCTCAAGGGTGGAGCGATCTTGCGACCTTGTGGGGCCGATGCGCCGCTTCAGCATTCGTGCAGAACAATCATCGGCTACCACGGCTCACCTTTGATACTTTTTCATTGAAATGATTAGAGTTTTCTTGCTGAGTCAATCGCGGCCTGCTGGTCGTGCCGCTTTGATCGAGCACTGTCGCTCGATCCAAAGGCCTGTGGGACAGGCCCTTGCGCCCTCCTTGCGGAAACTTAGCTTCTTCACTCCCAAGCGGCCCGCCAGAGCGGGCCGTGGAAGCGTCCGCCCGCGACGTGGTGTCCGTGCCGGTTACGGCGACGTCGGGGGCCGGCTGGGTGCCGAACAGGGCGGCGACGTCGAACCGGCGGCCAGCTCGCGCGTCGAGCCGTCCATGCGCTGCGCGGCGGCCGAACCCAGGCGCCTGATCCTCACACGCGCCCGCCTGCCGGCCTGATCGCTCTGCTCGCCACCGCAGGCGGGCAGCACGTGCGACTTCCGCCGCCAACGATCGACACCGGCAACCATCGCGCCTGCATCGACCTTGCACCGCACCGATGCACAACCATCGCGCAGGCAAACATGTGGCCACCGCTCAAAGACTGCCGAGACAGGCTTCAGAATGGCCGCCCAGACCAGGCGTCTCAGCAGGCCCAAAGACCACACATTTTGCGAGAAAAACCGCTAACCCGCGGCTATGTCGCATCTATTTTTGGAGAGCCAACGAGAACCTGCAAAAACAGACTGCTTGGTGGAGCACGCAGTCCGGTGCGAACGCGTCTCGGGGACTGCATTCCCTGATAACAGGCCAAAAACAGGGAAAACTGCGAAAACAGGCAGCGATCGGGTGTGTGGACTGGAGAAACGGCGAGCGAGCACAATGGCTTAGCATGCAAATTCCCTGCTCGGGGGAGCAGGGAAAGTTTCCAACATATCAGGGAAGATTCGTAAGCGCTCAGGGAGCGCACACTTGTGATCAGCGTGACGGTCCTAAGTGCCTATGAGTGCGATCCTCTACGAAGTCGTAGGACCAGATGTGGTTAAGCCGCTTGGGCCGAAGCCACACGCACGAGCCGTCGTTCAGCCACAGCCAGCCGCGCTGGGACTGCTTGGCTGACACCTTCAGGCCCTCTTGTCGCCAGATGCGCTCCACCCGCTTCACGTTGACGAGCCAGCCGGCATCCCGCAGCAAGGCCGAGATTCGACGATATCCATAGCGTCCATAGCGGGTCGCCAGTTCGAGGATGTCGGCCGCCAGCGCCGCATCATTGGCTCGACCCTTCGGCACCTTGCGATGCGTTGATCGGTGCTGCCCCAGAACCCGGCACGCCAAACGCTCCTTCACGCCATGCTTCTTCATGACGTGCTTGATGCATTGGCGACGGCGGGAGGGGCTCACCAGTTTCCCGAAGCGACCCCCTTCAGGATTAGCTTCTCCAGTGTCAGGTCGGAGACTGCCTTGCGAAGGCGCTCGTTCTCCTTCTCAAGGTCCTTCAACCGCTCCACCTGGTCGGACTTCAGCCCTCTTCGTGGACACGAACGTGCTGATCTACGCCACCGACAACAATGGCGGGCTGTCCGTCATCGAGTTTGCGGGTTGAGCCGCCGCTCCAGCCACAGGCTGTAGCGCGAGCCCGCGAAGCAGAGCACGAAATAGATCGTGGCAACAAGCAGGTAGCTCTCGTCGTAGAAGCCGAGCCAGGCGGGGTCGGTCGCGGCGGCGCGCGCGGCGTTCAAGAGATCGAACACGCCGATCACCGCGAGCAGCGAGGTGGCGAGCAGGAAGCCGATGGCGAGGTTGACGATGCCCGGTATCACCACGCGCAGCGCCTGGGGCAGCACGACGAGCCGGATCGTGCGCCAGTAGCCGAGGCCGAGCGAGGCGGCCGCCTCCTCCTGGCCGCGCGGAATGGTCTGGAGGCCGGCGCGGATCACTTCCGCCAGATAGGCCGACCAGAACAAGACGAGCATGATCATCGCGCGGCCGATCTTGTCGAGAAGCGCGCCGCCCGGCAGCGCCATGGGCAGGATCAGCATGGCGACATAGAGGATCGCGACCATGGGCGTCGCGCGCATCAGCTCGATGAAGCCGACGCTGATGAGCCGCAGGAGCCCCATGTCCGAGCGCCGTGCGAGCGCCAACAGCAGCGCGAGCGGAAAGGCCGACGCGAAGCACGCCGCCCATACGAACAGCGTGATCGGCAGCCCGCCCCACTGGTTGACGGACACGCGCGAAAGAAGCGGCGGACCGCTCATCAGAACCCAGCAGAGCCCGAGCACCAGCGGCCAGGCGAGAAGCAGCTTCGCACCCCACAGGCGCGGCAAGGCAGAGGCCGAAACGAGCCCGAGCAGCAGCACGATCACGAGTGCTGGGCGCCAGTGCAGCGCAGGTGGAAAGAAAGCGAAGAGCACGAAGCGCAGCTTGGCCGCGACGAAAGCCCAGCACGCGCCGCTCGCAGCCAGGCAGTCCTGGGAGGTCCCCCTGAATGTCGCATCCGTCAGTCCCCAACGGACGAGCGGCGGAACGACCAGTGCCAGGAAGACGAGGCTCGCAAATGAAAGCACGGCGTTGAGCGGCGTGCCGAACAGGCCAACTGCGAAGCGCCAGGGGTCGAAGCGGCGCGCAGGCCAAGCGGGAAGGGGGATCGCGGTCATCGCATAGTCCCTCCGCGCAGGGCGACGCGGCGATTGTAGAGGTTCATCAGGGCCGAGGCGGCCAGGTTGAGCACGAGGTAGAGCCCGATCAGGATCGTGAGCGCTTCGAGCGACTGGCCCGTGGTGTTCGCGGTGGTGTTGATGATCGACACCAGGTCTGGATAGCCGATGGCGACTGCCAGGCTCGAGTCCTTGATCAGGTCGAGATAGCTCGACGTGGTGAGCGGCGTGATCACCCGCAGCGCCTGGGGGAGCACGACAAGGCGCATGATGGAGGCGGGACGCAGGCCCAGCGCGCGCGCGGCCTCCCACTGGCCCCGGCTCACCGACTGAATGCCCGCGCGCACGATCTCCGCGATGGCGGCAGAGAACTTCACCGAGAGCCCGGCGAGGAGGGCTGCGAACTCCGGCGTCATCGCCCAGCCGCCGCGGATGTTGAAGCCTTGCAGCACGGGCTGCTGCCACGTAGCGCCGCCGGCCGCGAAAGGCGCGGCGAGAAGAGGAGCCAAGAGAACGGCGAACAGCATCCAAGCGCCACGCGGCAGGACGCGGCCGCGCGCGGAAAAGGCGGCAGCAAGCAGGGCCGCGAGCAACACCGCCCACGCGCCCCAGAAGACAGGCCCCAGTTCCCCGAGCGAGAGGCTTGGAACGAACACGCCGCGGTTCGACAGGAACACCGCGCCAAGCACGTCGATCGCCTGCCGCGGTGCGGGCAGCGATTTGGCGAGTGCGATCCAGAAGAAGAGCTGGAGCAGCAGCGGCGTGTTGCGCAAGCCCTCGACATAGACCCGCACGAGCCGGGCGAGCAGCGGGTTGGACGACAGGCCCGCGACGCCGAATGCGACGCCAAGCAGGGTGGCGAACACGCAGCCGAGTGCGGCCACCTTCAGCGTGTTGAGAAGGCCTGCGAGGATCGCGCGGAGATACGGGTCGCCGGCCGCGAACGAGATCACGCTTTCGCCAATGGCGAAATTGGCGGAGTGCCGGAGAAAGCCGAAGCCTGGCGACACGCCGATGCGCGCCATGGTGGCAGCGGTGTTCGCGCCGAGCCAGAACAGGAACGCGAAAAGCCCAAGTGCCGTCAGCACCTGGGCAAGCGGATGGGGGCCGAGCCAAAGCTTGGCCCGACCGAAAATGCCGGGCTTGGTGAAGCCCGGCACGGCAGTGCTGACGCTCACGAGCGGCTCAGCGGAATGGCGGCGAGTAGAGCAGGCCGCCATCGGTCCAGAGGCGGTTGTAGCCGCGGTCCCAACCGAGAGGCTTCAGGTGCCGATCGAAGATTTCGCCGTAGTTTCCGACCGTCTTGACGATGTTGTAGGCCCATTTCGGGTCGAGCCCGATCGCCTGGCCCAGCGCCGGGTCCTCGCCCAGGAAGCGGCGGATGGCCGGGTCCTCGGATTTCAGGAACTCGTCCACGTTCTGGCTGGTGATGCCCCATTCCTCGGCCTGGATCGTGGCATAGACCGTCCAGTTGACGATCTCGAGCCAGCGATCGTCGCCGCCTGCGATTGCGGGTGCCAACGGCTCCTTGGACAGGCGCTCGGGCAGCACGACATAATCGTCGGGGTTCTTGAGCTGGGTGCGCTTGCCCACGAGGTCCGACGAATCCTGCGTGATCGCGTCCACGCGGCCGGTTTCGAGCGCATTGATGAACTCGCCCGTGTCCTCGATGGTGACGGGGGTGAACTGCTTGCCGGTCTTGCGGAAGAAGTCGGCGATGTTCAACTCGCCCGTGGTGCCCGACTGCACGCCGATTGTTGCGCCGTCGAGATCGGCCGCCTGCGCCACGCCCAGATCCTTGCGCACCAGGATGCCCTGGCCGTCATAGAAGAGCGTCGGCCCGAAGTGGAAGCCGAGCTGGAAGGCGCGCGTCACGGTGACGGTGACGCCCGAGAGCAGCACGTCGAACTCGCCCGCCTGGAGGGCCGGCAGGCGCTGCTGCGGGGAAGACGAGGTGAACTCCACCTTGTCTGGCGTGCCGAACACCGCGATCGAGAGCGCGCGGCCGTAGTCGATGAAGAAGCCCTGCCACTGGCCCGCGCTGTCGGGTGCGAAGAAGCCGGGCGTGGTGCCGACGCCCACGCGGATGTTGCCGCGCTCGTTGATCTTGTCGAGTGTCGGGCCCGCATGGGCCGCGGGAACGAAAGCGCTGGCGAGCGCGAGCGAAGCCGCAAGCAGCCCGCTGAAGCGGAAGCGGCGGCTAGCCGGGATGGTCATGATGAAGGAGCTCCTGGAAAAGAAGAACGGCCATGGAAGGCGCTGGAACAGGAACCAATCTAGCTGTGGCTTGCCATCCGGCAGAGAAACGGCAAACCAAATTTCCAAAGCCTCGCGAAGCAGAGTTCCGCTTCGTTCGGACTTCGAGGTATTCGCTGTCAAATCGTTCTGAAAAGAACAAAACAAAAAAGCCGGGCTGGTCGCCCAGCCCGGCAAGAGGAGGGTTAAAACCTCCAGAGGACCGCCAAATACTGAAAACGGGAGGAAACAGTATTTGGCAGGCCCGTTCTTTCAATTCACCGCAGTCCTGTCGCCAAGCCCTGTTCCAAAGTTTTGCCCTAAAGCGGATGCCTGTTCCTCAACGTCCGAGGAAGCCACTCTCCAGCAGATCCGCGTAGTGGCGCTGGGCGACATCGGGGTGTGAGCGGAGCCGGCTCTTCAGCGCGTTGAAGCCGACATCGCGCAGAAGGGGGTTGTCGGGGTCGCTGGCTGGGCCGGTCGCCTGGGCGGCGAGATCCTCGGGCAGGCTGACCAGGGGAATCGTCGCATCGAGCCGGGCGGAGAAGAAGAAGGGCACGGAGATGCGCTCCACCCCTTCGGCCGGCGTGGTCACACGGTGCACGGTGGCGCGCAGATAGCCGTTGGAAGCGAGTTCCAGGAGTTCGCCGATGTTGACCACCAGCGTGCCGGGGAGGGGGTCCACATCCACCCACGCCCCATCATACTCCACCTGGAGGCCCTTGTGTTCGTCCTGGAGGAGAAGCGTCAGGAAGCCGCCGTCCTTGTGCGCGCCCACGCCCTGACCGGCTCCCTCGCGGCTCGAATAGCGAACGATCTTCATGCGATGGTTGGGCGTGTCGCGGTAGATCGCTTCGAAGGCGTCGGCGGGCTGCTCCAGCGCCTCGGCAAAGGCTTGCAGCAGGCGGATGGCGACGCCCGTCACCTGGCTCTGCCACGACAAAAGCGCAGGCTTGAGCGCCAGCAGGCTTTCCGGCCACTGGTTGGGGCCTTGCAGGCGCGTCCAGGCGGGGTCGCCGGGACGGGAGGGTGGGGTTTTCGACGCCAATGTCGAGCTGCTCACGCCAGTCGGGCTTGCCCTTAGTCAGTTCGCCGCCCGTCCGGGTGTAGCCGCGGAACTGGGACGAGTTGACCATCTCGATCGCCAACTTGTCGGCTTCCGGCAGGGCGAAGAAGCGACGCGCCATTTCCAGCACGGCGTCCGCCGCCTCGCGCCCGATGCCGTGTCCGGCGAGGTAGAAGAAGCCGACATTGCGTGCTGCCGCCCGCAGGTCGGCCAGGAAGGTGCGCTTCTCGGATACGCCCTGGTCGAGGCGCGCGAGATCGAGCACGGGAACGAGACGTGTCATGGCGATGGCCTCCTCAGGCGGCCTTGAGCGCGGGCGCCGAAGCGCGCGCGAGTGCCTGGTCGAGGTCGCGGATGATGTCGTCCGGATGCTCGATGCCGACGGAAAGCCGCACATAGCCCTCGGTGACGCCCGCGCGCAGCCGGTTCTCCGGCGACAGCTGGGAGTGCGTCGTAGTGGCCGGGTGGATGGCGAGCGAGCGCGCATCGCCGATGTTGGCCACATGGTAGAGCAGTTCCAGGCTCTCGATGAAGCGCCGGCCCGCCTCGCGCCCGTCCTTCAGCTCGAAGCCCACCAGCGCGCCATAGGAGCCGTGCCGGAAATATCTCTCCGCCCGCGCGCGTTCTTCCCCCTTCTGGTGTTTGGGAAAGATGACCTTGGCGACCGCAGGGTGCCCGGCGAGGTAGTCCGCCACCTTCTCGGCATTCTCCGAGTGCTGGCGGATGCGCAGCGGCAGCGTCTCCACCCCTTGCAAGAACTGGAACGCGTTGAAGGGGCTGAGACCCGCGCCTACGTCGCGGAGCAGCACCGTGCGGATGCGCAGGACATAGGCAATGGGGCCGAGCGCCTTCGCCGCCTCAACCCAGACCTTGCCGCCATAGCTCGGGTCGGGCTGGTTGAGCGTGGGGAAGCGGCTCGCGTGTTTCTCCCAGGGGAAATTGCCGCCGTCCACCACGATGCCGCCGATCGAGGTGCCGTGGCCGCCCAAATATTTGGTGGCAGAATAGATCACCACGGCAGCCCCATGCTCCAGCGGGCGCAGGATGAGGGGAGCGGCCGTGTTGTCCACAATGAGCGGCACGCCGAGCGAGCGGCCGATCTCTGCCACTTCCGCGATCGGAAACACGTTCAGTTTCGGATTGGGCAGTGACTCCGCATAGTAGGCGCGGGTGCGCTCATCCGTTGCGCGGGCGAAATTCTCGGGGTCGGCTGGGTCCACGAAACGGACCTCGACGCCGAAATGCTTGAGCGTTGCCGCAAACAGCGCCCAGGTGCCGCCATAGATGTCGGTCGAGGACACGATGTTGTCGCCCGCACCCGCAAGGTTCAGCACCGAGAAGGTGGAAGCCGTCTGGCCGGATGCGAGCGCGAGCGCGGCCGCACCCCCTTCGAGTGCCGCGACCCGCGTCTCCAACGCTTCCTGGGTCGGGTTGGAAACGCGCGTGTAGATGTGGCCCAGCTCTTCCAGCGCGAACAGGCGGTCGGCATGGCCGGTGTCCTGGAACTGGTAGGAGGTGGTCTGGTAGATCGGCACGGCGACGGCACCCGTCGTGGGGTCGGAGCGCCAGGCGCCGCCGTGGAGAGCCAGCGTTTCGGGGGCGAGGTTGTCGAGCGGCATCGGCTGGTCCCTTCAGGCGGCGGTTTGTGCGAGGAGGTCGGCGTGGTGCCTCTGCGCCACGTCGGGATGCGAGCGGAGCCGGCTCTTCAGCGCGTTCTGGCCAGAATTGCGGAAAAGCGGGTTCTGGGGATCGCGTGTCACCCCGCCGGCCTGCGCCTTCAGCCTCGGCGACAGCTCGAGAAGCGGGATCTCCGTGCCGAAGGGCGCGCCGAGGAAGAAGGCGACCGACAGGCGGTCGGTGCCCGCAGGCGGCGTCGAGACGCGGTGAACGGTGGCCTTGAGGTAGCCGTCGGTCGCGAGTTCGAGCAACTCGCCGATGTTGACCACGAAGGTGCCGGAGCGCGGCTCGGCGGCGATCCAGGAGCCATCAGCGGCTTCCACCTCCAAGCCCTTCTGCTTCTCCTGGAGAAGCAAGGTCAGGAAGCCGCTGTCCTTGTGGGCGCCCACCCCTTGCTCGCTCTCGGTCGCGTCGCGGCCGGGATAGCGGATGATCTTGATGAGATGGTTGGGCGTGCCCGTGGTGAGTGCTGCGAACGCGTCCTCCCGCTGCTCCAGGATCGCGGCGAATGATTCGAGGAGCTGTGTCGAAAGGCGCGTCAGCTCGTTCTGCCAGCGCAAGAGCAGCGGCTTCAGCTCGGGCAGGGCGGATGGCCACTGGTTGGGCCCTTGCAGGCGCTCCCATGCCGGTCGGCCCGCTCCCGAAGGCAGCGCTTCCGCTTCCGTGCCGATGTCGATCTGCTCGCGCCAGTCCCGCTCGCCCTTGGTGCGCTCCTGGCCCACGCGGTTGTAGCCGCGGAAATGCGGTGAGTTGACCATCTCGATTTCGAGCTTGTCGGCCTCGGGCAGCGCGAAGAAGGCGCGCGATGCTTTGAGCACGCCGTCCACCAGCGCGGGCTCGACGCCGTGGCCTGTAAGATAGAAGAAACCCACTTCGCGTGAGGCCTTGGCCAGTTCCGCCAGAAAGGCATGTCGCGCTTCCCGGTCGCCGTCGAGCAAGGAAAGATCGAGAACAGGAAGCTCTGTGCCGCTCATGAGGGACCTCCAAAGGCGATGGTGGAAAGGTCGCATGAGTTGAGGATGGGTTGAAGCAATACGATTGTTGCGATTCCCAGCAGATTGGAGACTTTTATTCTGCCATGCGTTGGCTGCGATGCTGGATCGTACCCACGCCTTCTTGGGCTTGGTGCGATCTTTCACCGAGCTGCCGGGTCATATCGAAACGAAACCCATCCTCTTCTCTGCGTTTCCAGGTCGCGCCTTTCCCGCTCGCGGGTGGATTTGGTTGAAACGTTCTGTCGGCCCGGCCGTGCAGCCGATAGCCTTCCAGCAAGCCCGACAAGCGGGCGGCAGCATCTGGAACTCCATGCATGACCTACGCTAATGCGACCGCCAGCGGCGCTCGCTTCTACGCGCTCCGCCTCAAGCCCGGCCAGGACGTGGTGGCGGAGTTGCGCAGCTTCGTGAACGACAACGGCCTGCGCGCGGTCTCGATCGTGTCCGTCGTAGGCAGCCTCAACACCGCGCTTCTGCGCTACGCCAACACCGGCGTGTGGAAGGAGGTGTCGGGCCATTTCGAGATCGTCTCGCTCGTCGGCACGATCGACGCGGTGGGAGAGCACCTGCACATCTCGCTGTCGGACCGCACCGGGCGCACAATAGGCGCGCATTTCGGCCTGGGTTCGGCCGTCTACACCACGGCCGAGATCGTGCTGGCCGAACTCACGGACCTCGGTTTCCGCCGCGAGCCCTGCCCGCTTTCGGGCTGGGACGAGCTGGTGGTCGAGAGCCGCACAGACAACTGAGGGCGGCCTGTTCCGCGGGGGCGGAGGGCTGCTTGAGGGGGCGCGGGCGGGTGCTGAACCCGCCCGCGGGGTTTCAACGCAAACGAAGAGCTTGGGGGCTCGAACATGACGGCAATCGCACAACGCAGCACACTCAGTACGAACATTTTGGCGCTGATCGCGGTCGCGATCGTGATCAACATCGTGGGCAGCCAGCTCAACGACCTCGTCCACCTGCCGATCTTCCTCGATTCGATCGGCACGATCCTTGTCGGCGTGCTCGCGGGACCAGTCGCCGGAGGCGTCGCGGGTGCCCTCACCAACCTCATCCTGGGGCTTCTCGTTTCACCGGTGGCCGCCGCCTTCGCGCCGGTCGCGCTTGTGATCGGGGTCGCCGCCGGCCTGCTCGCGCGCGCCGGCTGGTTTCGCACCACCTGGCAGGCGGCACTTTCGGGCGTGGTGATCGCGGCGGCGCTCACGGTGGTCGCCGTGCCGATCCGCATCTATCTCTTCGGAGGCGTGACCGGCTCGGGCGCGGACTTCTTCGTGGCCTGGCTCTCGTCGGTCGGCCAGACGCTCGTTTCCTCCGTGGCCCTCACCGTGTTCGGCACCAACGTGGCCGACAAGGTCGTCTCCGCGCTGATCGTCTGGGGCTTGGTGCGCCAGCTGCCGGAGCGCCTGACGGCAGGCTACGGCTTCCTGCGCCACTCCAAGGGCTGACATGGCGGCCCACGCGATCTTCCGTCCGGGCAGGACCTTCCTGCACCGGGCGAACCCGCTGACCAAGCTCGCCGCCGTTCTCGCAACGGTGGCGCTCGCATTTGCGCTGCCGCCCTTGTGGAGCTGGACGCTGGTTTCGGCGCTCCTTGCGGGCGGCGTAGCTCTCGGCTTCGGCTCAACGCTCCTGAAGCGCTTTCTCGTCTTCTCCCTGCCGTTCAGTCTTGCGGTGTTCGTGTTCCACGGGCTGGTCCTCGACCGCCCGGACTTCCGGCCGAGCGCGCTTTCCTTGCTCGCCTACAGCCCGACGGGCCTTGCCTATGCCGCGCTTGTGGGAGGCCGTGTCGCGCTGATGCTTTCCGCCTCACTCCTGTTCGTATCCACGACGCATCCAGCCGACCTTCTGCGCGCGCTCGACGTGGCACGCCTGCCGCCGGGCGTTTCCTTTCTGCTTGCCAGCCCGCTCCTCTTGCTTGAACAGTTTTCCACGCGAGCGTCCGCGATCCGCGACGCCCAGCAGGCGCGCGGGCTGGCCGTCGACGGCTCGTTCTCCAAGCGCTTGCGCGCGCTGCGCGTGCTGGTGGTGCCGCTCGTGACGCTTGCGCTGGCCGACGCGCATGAGCGCTCGGGCGCGCTTTCCGCGCGCGGCTTCCGGGCGCTGCCCTTCCGCACGGTGGCGCATCCACCGCCCGACAGCCCGTTCCAGCGCGCTCTTCGCTGGGCGCTCCTGGTCGCGAGCCTCGCGCTCTTCGGCGTTTCGCTCCTCCCGTGATCGAGGCGCGCAACCTTTCCTTCGGCTACCGCAGCCGGCCCGTGCTCGACCGCGTCACGCTTTGCGTCGAGCCGGGTGCGCGGCTAGCAGTGCTGGGCGCAAACGGCTCGGGCAAGTCCACGCTCGCGCAGTGGCTGGCGGGCTGGCAGGGGGAGGGGGCGTCGAGCGGCCACGTCCATGCGGATGGCAGGCCGTGGCGCGACTGGCCGCTCGCCGAGCGCGCGCGGGCCGTGCAGCTCGTCGGTCAGATTCCCGTCCAGCACCTGTCGGGCCGCGCCTTCACCGTCTGGGAGGAGGCGGCCTTCGGCCCCGAGAACCTCGCTTTGCCGGTGAGCGAGATCAAGCGGCGCGTCGACCATGCGCTCGCGCTCTGCAAGCTTTCGCATCTGTCCGCGCGCGACCCCTTCACGCTGTCGGGCGGCGAGCAGCGGCGCCTCGTCCTTGCATCCGCGCTCGCGCTCGAACCCCGCTGCCTCGTGCTCGACGAGCCGCTTTCCAACCTCGACCCCGAAGCGCGGGAGGGCGTGACGGCTGTGCTCCGTGCCTTGCCGGCCGAAACCGCGCTCGTGGTGCTCGAGACGAACCCCGACATCGCGCTGAGCCTCGCCTCCCGCTTCGCGCTCCTTCACGAAGGGCGCATCGCGGTGGAGGGCTCCGCGCGCGAAGTGCTGCTACACCCACTGACAGTCGAGGCCGTGGGCCCACCTGCAGTCGCCCAGGCTTATGCTGAATTGGGTCTCCCGGGGCCACTGCCGCTAGAGCTGGCGGATGTGGCGCGCCTGCCCAGAGAGGCGCTTGCATGTTGAGCGTCGCGAACCTTTCTTTCGCCTATGGCAATGGTCCGCCGCTCTTCTCGGAGCTTTCCTTCACGGTTGAAGCCGGCGAGGCGCTTGCCGTGGTGGGGCGCAACGGTGCGGGCAAGAGCACCCTGCTGCGCCTGCTCAACGGTCTCCTGACGCCGCAGGCCGGGGATGTGCAAGTCGGCGGTCGCACCATCCTGGACCGCAAGGTCGATGCCATCGCCTCGCAGGTCGGCACACTCTTTCAGACGCCCGAGCAGCAGCTTTTCGCCGCAACCGTGCACGAGGAGGTGGCTTTCGGCCCGCGTCAGTTAGGGCTGGTGCCGCAAGTGGTCGAAGAACGCGTTTCGGCGGCGCTCGCGCACTGCGCGCTCGCCGGAGAGGAAAGCCGCCATCCGCTCGACCTCGACCACGCAGCCCGCCGCTTCGTGGCGCTCGCCTCCGTGCTTGCGCTCCAACCCGCGCTTCTGCTGCTGGACGAGCCCCAGCGCGGGCTGGACCGACGCTGGACCGAGCGGCTCGAAGCCATCATCGCCACCGAGCGAGCGCGCGGCACGGCCGTGGTGCTGATCTGCCACGACATGGACTTCGTGCTGCGCAACGCGCAGACCGTGATCGCCTTGGGCGTGGAACAGCCCCGCCGGATGGCCGTCACCAAACTCTTCCGCAGCAAGCCGCTGATTGCGGCGGCCTCCCTCGCGGTGCCTGCACGCATCGCGGTCGCGGAACGGCACGCCGCCCTTCAGGCCGAAGCGGCGCGGTAGCCGCTGGCGACATCCTCCGGCTCTAAGTGGGGTCCGCACGAGAACAGCTTGTGGCATCAGGCGTCTGCCTGTAGGCCGTCTAGGATCTGCTGCGCCCTTTCAGCTCGCGCACCAATACGCCCACGAAGCATTGGGTAACGACCAGCGCGGGCCAAGGTAGAAACCTTCCACCTTTCCTTCCCTGGTGCACCCTCAAATTA
>QFNI01000074.1 GCA_003240775.1 Mesorhizobium amorphae
CCGCGCCAGCGCCAGATCCTCCTCGGTGACGTTGGTGACGCTTTCGACGAGGAGATCGAGATCGGAACCGGGCGCGGTGTCGCTCATGACGGGCTCTCCTGGAAGCAAGAGGGGCCGGCTTCGGCCTCTGATGCAGAATGACTTTCAGCAACCGGGTCAACCCTTTCCGGAGAAGGGGAAAACTCATATGCTGGGATGATCATTCTGGCACGAATCTCGTCCGCGGTCCAGCCTTCTTCGACGGCGTCAGCGCCGTCCCACCCCTTCTCGGCGCCGGCCGGCGCCTCCGGGGTGATGCGGAAACTGACCCCAACCGGGACGCCCCAACGGGCAAGATCTCGTGACGCCGCGAGCGAGACCCGCATCATCATGAGCTCCCGCGTATCGACGCTCACCCCGTCCTTGCGGACGAGAACGCCGTCGTTGTCGGGCCAGACCGTCATCTCGACGGACCCGATGCCCGCCTCGGCGCAGGCCTCGGCCAGCATCGTCCAGTCGGCGTAGATGCATGATTCGCTGCCGCCGAGGAAGGAGACCACCAGCGGATCGTCAGGCGCGGTCAGAACCGCCGAGAGCCGGTCGACGCACTTCTCCCCCTCGACGACAAGCACCCTGCCGCCGTTCTCCCGCAACCGGGAGATCGCGTCCCCCATGCCGTAGAGGGGCTTGCGCATGCGCGCCTGGCCGTCGGCCTGACGCCAGCAGAGGCCGTTGCGGACCATGTGCTCCGGCGTGCCCGGGCAGGCGGGCAGGGTCATGACCTGGCGGAAGGACTTCTTCCCCCGCTTCGCGTCAAGCACGCGGAGAACCATGAGCAGCGGCCAGCCGTCAAGGTCGCGATAGACGTGAACCATCTCGGGAACGGCGCGCCAGGGGCGGCCGCCCCGGGTAACGGGCGGCATGTATCGGAACGTCTGCCCCGCGATCGCGGGCCGGAAACCGCGCGGGACCCGGACGCCCATCCGCTCCCCGAGATCGCAGTCCGGGGCCATGACCACGGGCATGGGCTGCGCCGCCGGGGCCCGCCTCGGCGCCGCGGAAGGCCGCCACGACGACCCCCCGCGATACTCCGCGAACCCCTTCGGCGGCGCCTTCCCGAGCAGCGACGCCAGCATGAGAATCGCCTGCCGCGGATCGGACACGCCCTGGTGCTCGCGCATGAACTTCATGACGTTGCCGGACGCGCCGCAGCCGTTCGTGAAGCAGCGATAACCCTTTCCGGGCTGGACGCTGAAGCTCGGGTTCCTCTCCTCGTGGAATGGGCAGCAGCACATGACGTAGCCCGCGTGCTCGACGAACCGGGCGCCGGTCAGTCGCGAGATGATCTCGGGGAGGGACTCGCTCGCCTCCCGGAACACCTCATCGCGCCACGCGGACCAAGAACCGTAGCTGATCTTCCCGGCCAAGACAAAGCCCCCTCATCCGCGCGCAACGCGCAGAATGCCACGCGCCGGGGAAGACGGCAACAGGCGGGCGAGACCTGACGAAAAAGGGGCGGCCCGGAGGCCGCCCCTTTTCCCGTTCGCAGATGATCGCCGGCGATCACTTGAGCTGGTTGAACCCCTTCGACGAGCCCAGTTCGGCGTCGTCGCCCAGAAGCGACTGAATGCCGCTTTCCGAGAACCAGCCGAAGCCCATGAGAACGACGCCGACCACGACCAGCATCGCGATCATGGCCGGCTGGGCCGAGGTCTCGTTCGGGTTGTTCTGGCGCTTGCGGGCGTTGTTCAGCCCGGCGATGGCCATCAGCGCACCGGCCGGGAAGGCCAGGAGCGTGATCGCCTTGCCCGCGGCGGTGCCGGTCGAGCCGACGTTGTCGAAGGCGTTGACGAAGATGTTGTTGCTCGACGTCGCGGCGGCCGCCGGATCGACGCACATGGCAACGAAGACCGCCGCCATCAGGGTCAGGAATACCGTCGCTCCCGCCCGGTTCGTGATTTTGCTCATGGGAACCTCCGTTTGAGCCTGCGAAGCGGCGCGCGGACCCCCGCGGCCATGACCTCGAATCGCTTCTATAACCGCTCCGAAGGCCGCGTCAACGGCGGAGGATAAAAAAACAGGGCGCCGGCAGAGATGGCTCAGAAAATCGCAGGCCAGGCTCCGCCACGTAACGGAAATCGCCTCGTCCCGTAACGGGCGTAACGATTTTTTACCATATTATTCAAGAGTGTAACAACGTAACGAGGTTTCTGAAAATGTGTTTATGTGTGTGCGTGTGCGCGTATGCGCGTGTGCGCGTGCATGTGTGCGTATGCGCGTGTGTATACGGGATTATTTATATTACATTGTTACAAAATAAATAAATAATAGCATTTTCAGTGACTTGGGGTGTAACAAATCGCGTAACAGACGTGTTGCAGGCGTTGCGGGGCCCGTTACGAGGCCCTCTTCGCCTCGCTGAAAATTCCTTGCGGAACCACGCATGAGGCCCTATCCTGCGGGCGAACCGAGAGACGAGGGACATCCCATGGGGGAAACTGGCGGCACGTCCGCGGACATGAGCCTCTCCGGCCTTGCGGGAGCTGCGCGCCGGGGCGCGTGGACCCCGGAAGAACTCGTGAAGCTTCGACGCATGTGGGAGGATGACCAGTCTCTCGAGGACATGGCGCGCAAGCTCGGCGGCCGGACGGTCAACGCCGTCAGCGTGAAGGCGGCGCGGCTTGGCCTGCCGCCGCGCCGGCGCCCCGAGGGGGAGCCTCTGGTCCGGCGGCCTGACGAGGGATACCGCGCCTGCCTCTGCTGCAGGGTGGACTTCTGGTCCCAGGGCAAGCATCATCGGATATGCGACGTCTGCAAGAGTTCCGATTCCTGGAGCTCGGGCTCCGTGTTCGGCATCTGACGCATGTCCTTTCTCGACACCCCCTCATCCGTCCTCAGCCTCGGCCCCCGCGGTCACGCGGCCCTGCTGCACGGCCGCCACAAGGAAGTGCAGGGTGTGATGCGCGCGGCGGACTGGACCTGCTGCAAGTGCGGCGTCCGGGTCCCCGACGCCATGGAGATCCATCATCCGGAGGGTCATTCCCCGACCGGGAAGCTGGCGGTGATCTGCACCTTCTGCCATTACCCCGAGCATGCCGGATGGGCCGCGGGGCGGTCGCTTATCTCCGGCATCTGGGCGCCTGACCTGTCTCAGGCCGACGTCTCGAGGTTGTGCTGGGGCGCGATCCTGGCCGGAACGCTTCTCTCGCAGGACGAGGATGACGAGCATCAGGAGGCTTCCGCCTCCCTTGCCCGGGTCTGCGCGGACCTTGCCACGCGGGTGCGAATCGCGTCCGAGAGGGTCGGCGCCGACCTGCCGTCCTCCGTTATCGAGTCCGCGTTCAGGATCAGGGCCCAGCGGGGGAAGTCGGCGGACCTGGACAAGATGATCGACGCGCATCTCTCCCGCGTCGTGGCCGGTCTGAGGTGGGCCCCGACCGGGGTCGCCATGCCTCGGCAGATGCGACCGTGCTTCGTGTCATGGGACCTGGGCGGGATCGTCACCGTCGATGACGATGTGCGCGCCGCGGTCATTGCGGCTTCCGGCCCCGTCGGCATCGCCGCGCTGCGGGAAGAGATCTCCGGGCACATGGGCGATCTTCCGGAGCCTGAGGCGCCTGATCCTCCCGAGTATGTCGACGATCCCGCAAGCGCCATCGGGGACATCGACTGGAGCAGCGGCATGGACGGCGTCTGATGAGGCTGGTTTCCGTCGAGGAGAAGGACTCCGTCCGCGACGCGGCCCCGCGTCCCGCGGGCGTCCTCGTGTTCGATCGCGCCATGACGCGATGGGCCGCCGTCAGGCGCGGGGAGGACCCCATGGAGGGTTCCGGCGCGCCGTCCTCCGGCCTGCGCGGAACCTGGGTCAACAATCTTGATTTCGACGTGTCCCAGGGGCTTTTCCCCAAGGGTTCAAGGGTCATCATCCGCTCCTCGACGTGGTTCAGGCGCGACCTGAACGACATGCTGTCCGACTGGGGCGCCGGGCGCGCTGACCCCGTCCGCGCGGCCATGATCGGCTCGATCATCTCGGACCGGGTCTGCCGGGCGTGTCACGATCTCGTCTCGTCCTTCGGGGGCGGATCCGCCGACGCGGAGACGGATCGGATATTCCGGTCCGCCTCCCTCGCCACCGGCCTCTCCTACCTTTCGGAATCCGCCGTCGGCGCCTCGGTCCCCTCGGACGCCGGGATGCGGGAACATCTCGAGCGCGCCCTGCAGGACGGGGCGCAGACGTCCGGTGATGGCGCCCCCGGGGATCTCGTCCTGAGGTTCCGGATGCCGGCTCTCGGGCTGGCGATGTCCGCCCTGCCGGCCGGCGTCCCCGCGCCGGAAGACTGGCGCAAGGCGTTGCGTGACGAGGGGGAGTCGGAGGCGGAGTTCGTTGCCGCGGTCCGCGGGCTCGGGCTCCCGGTCCTGTGGCGCGCCATGCCGTCCCCCGACCACGCCGCCGCCCAGGCGTGGCGTTCCGCGCTTCTGGGCGCGCGCGGCGAGACGGTGCGGTCGCGATTCGTGGACGGGGAGATCGACCTCTTCGAGCCCGCCTTCGGGGCGCGGGTGGACGCGGCCCTCATCGCGTCCGGCAGCGCGCCCTGCGCGACCAGGGGGCTGCTCGACGCGCTCATCTCCAGTTTCGGCGGGCAGCGGGCGGCGGCGCTCAGCTGGAGCTTCGGCCTCCTGGCGGAGAACATCATCGCCTCCGCCCAGCGCGTCTCGCGTCGGGGCGCCAGGGCCGTTCCGTCCGAATCGGTATGGATCGCCGCGCAGGAGCGTATCGCCTGCGCCGGCGCTGCCGCCGCGATCGAGAGCGCCGGCGGCGAGGTCACGGTCATCCGCGGCGGCAGGATCACCTGCCGCGTGCCGCACGCGGCCGAGATCGTGTCCGACGTGATCTCTGCCGCGTGGGGGTCAGGGGCTCATCTTTCCGCGGGGGACGCCGCCGCGCTTCGGCGCCTGTTCCCGGACGCGCCGCCTTCCGACCGCCCCTCATGGGGCGGGCGGGACGAGGATTACCTTCTCGCGGCCGCTTCCAGCCGCGGCGACCTGGGCGGCGCGTGGGCCCTGGATTCCGTCTGCGACCGGTCGCCGCCGGATCGTGAAGAGTTCGTGCTCTCCCTTTCCTGAAAAGAGCTTTTCCCTGACCGAAGAAGGTCGTTGCGCAGGGTTTTTCCGCATGGTAACCGGGGACCGAACAAGGGGGTAAGCATGGGTTTCCTGGACGGCATCTCGGGTCTGCTCGGCGGGGGCGTGTCGCGTTCTCTCACCGATTACATCCAGATCGAGTCGATGGTCAGCGACAAGATCCTCACGATGAAGGATCAGTCGCTGCTCACCATGATCGAGATCGGCGGCTTTCTCGGCGGCGGCGGCGAGGACCGGCTCGAGGAGATCGCGAAGCTTCTCCGGGTCGACCTGTCATCGTCGCTGACCGCGCCCGGACACGCGCTCAACTTCGTTTTCCTGCGGGACCCTGACGCGTCGCGCCGGATGATCGAGCGGCAGAACGGGATCGCGCGACGCGCCGCGGCGAATTACGGCATGAACGTGGACGACATCCTTTCCGAGCGGGAGTCCGTCCTTCCCGATTTCATCACCGAGGAGCGTTGCCTGCTCTGCGTGTATTCCCGCCCGTCCCTGATCGACGCCGACACGGCCAAGGAGGACAACAAGGTGGTGAACGCCCGCCTCGCGGCGTTGCCTCCCATGGCCGGCAACGGGGCGCAACGCCCCGGGCGGACGCTTGACTCCCTGGTCATGCGGCACGAGGCGCTGGTTTCCTCGATCTCTCGCGAGATGGCCAGGCACGATTACCTCGTCGAGGTCCTCGACGTGCCCGCGGCGTTGCGGGAGGTCCGTCTCGGGCTCGATCCGCAGGCGCGCGGCGACATCGACAACTGGTTCCCGGCACTTCCGGCGTGGGCGAAGCCGGAGGGTGACCTTCCGGCTCTCGGTCTTCGCAACCGGCTCTCTCGCGTCTTGCGCGCCCCTGATGAGCGCGGGATCATGATGTCGGGAGATCTCGGGCACCTCGGCGTCCCGACCTTCGACCGGCAGCTGAGCGGACTTGACGCGGAGCGCGTGGATCAGCGCAGCGTGCGGATCGGCAACACGACGTTTTCCGCCTTTGACCTGTCTCGCCCGTCGGAGAAGCTTCGCCCGTTCATCGAGATCGTCCGCGACATGCAGGAGCGGGCCCGCAACGTGCCCTGGCGCGCCTCGTTCCTGATCGAGTCCGGCGGCGTCCAGGCCATGTGGATGAGGCGAGCCTTCCTCGACTTCGCCTCGTGGACGAACAAGGGCCGCAACGAGGCGATTCGCGACGCGCTGAGGATGAACGAGGAGATCGACTCCAACGTCGATACGATCGCCAGGATGCGGGTCAGCTTCTGCACCTGGGCGACCGCGGGGCAGGACGCCGAGCTTCGGCGTCGCGCGCAGATCCTGTCCGGCGCCGTGAGGCGTTGGGGCAACTGCGAGGTCGACCCGATCTCCGGCGACCAGATGGCGACGTTCATGGCGTCGGTTCCCGGCGCGACCACGGCCTCCACGGCGCCGCCGGCGGCCGGTCCGTTGACGGACATGCTGCTCATGTCGCCGATCGGCTCCCAGGCGTCTCCCTGGCCGGAGGGGTCGGTCATGTTCCGCACCCCCACGGGCAAGATCTGGTCCTACCAGCCCGGATCGAAGCTGCAGGTCCCGCAGGTCAACCTGATCGCCGGCATCCCCGGCTCGGGCAAGTCGGTCCTCATGGCGGCGCTGAACCTCGGGACGGTCCTGTCGCAGAGCGCGATCGGCAAGAACGGGGCCATGCTGCCGCGGATCGCGATCGCCGACGTCGGGCCGTCGTCCCGGGGCTTCATCTCGACGGTCCAGGAGGCGCTCCCGGAGCATCTCAGGCACCTGGCGGTCTTCCGCAAGCTTCGCATGTCCGCCGAGGACGGGATCAACGTGCTCGACACCTTCCTCGGGATGCGTTACCCGCTGCCGCTCGAGAAATTCTTCCAGGTCACGTTCCTCTCCCTGATCTGCGGCAACGGGAAGGACGCGGCTCCTGACGCGCTGCGCGGCCTTCTGGAGCGGACCGTTCACCGCGCCTACCTCTCCTGCCACCCCAAGTCGCCGGGGGCGAAGGAGTATGTTCGCGGGGATGACCCCGTCGTCGACGCGGCGCTCGACGACCTCGGCCTGTCGCCCGACATGACGGTCAGCGATTCGCCGGTCGCCCGCAAGACCGGCTGGTGGGACATCGTCGACAAGCTGGCCGCCGAGGGGCAGATCGCGATGGCGCAGCGGGCGCAGAGATACGCGGTCCCGACCCTGAAGGACCTCGCTTCCGTCGCGTCGAGCGATGACGACATCCAGAGCACCTACGGCACGGCCCGGATCAACGGCGAGCCGATGATCGACGTCATGATCAGGTCGCTGAACGAGGCGTTGTCGTTCTTCCCCAACCTCGGCGGCGTGACCCGTTTCGGCCTGGGGGAGGCCCGGATCGTTTCCCTGGACCTGTCGGAGGTCGCCGGCGACAAGAGCGCCGCCGGAATGCGCCAGACGGCGATCATGTATATGCTCGCCCGGCACACCTCGACCCGCGGCTATTACATGGACGAGGAGGAGTTCCGGCGCGCCGTCACCTCCGGGCACATGCCGCGCGGGTATTTCGCGATCCACAAGCGCGAGATCGAAGACAACCTGAACATCGTCAAGGTCATCTGTTACGACGAATACCACCGCGCCAAGGACGTGTCCCAGATCGACTCCCAGCTGGTGACCGACTGCCGGGAGGGCCGCAAGTTCAAGGTCACGGTGAACGTGTCTTCACAGTTCCCGACCGATTTCAGCGACGAGCTGATGTCGGTCTGCACCGGGTTCATCACCGCCAGCTCCGGCGGCGGCGCGGGAATCAGGCACATCGACAACGCCTTCACGCTGACCGGCGAGGACGTGCGCATCCTCTCGAACGAGCTTCGCGGCGCCTCCTCGAAGGGCTCGTCCCTCTGGGCCAGGTTCAAGATCCGGGACAAGACGGAGGTCAGGCAGCATCTCTACCTGACGCTCGGCCCCGTCGAGCTTTGGGCGTTCTCGACGACGCCCTATGACGTCTCGCTTCGTGAGAAGCTCTACGCGCAGCACGGCCCAGCCGTGGCGCGGCGCGCCCTCGCGCGCGTTTTTCCCGGCGGAAGCGCGGAGAACGAGATCGAGAAGCGGATCAAGCGGGCCCAGGAGCTGAGCGAGCGCATGGGGAGCGACGAGAGCGACAACGTCGTCGGCCATCTGGCCGAAGAGATCAGCGAGATGATCCGGGGGGGCGCATGAGGGTAACGACAATCACGCTTGCCGCCGTCCTCTCCGCGGCCGCGCTCGCGCCGGCCGCGGCGTCGGCGCAGGACGACGTTTTTGCGGAGGGATACGTCTATCACGGCGGCGTCGTGGCGGAGCGGATCGGCGACGATACGCCTGGTCCCCGTCTCAGCCCGGTGGCGGAGGGCATCTATTCCTCCCTGCGCGCATCGTTCGGGCCCGCGCCGGATTCCGGTTACGTCATGCGTCAGGAGCCGGAGGCCGGAAGCGCGTCCGTGCTCTCCGGCCGCGCCGTGGCGGAGGGTCCGAACGCGATCTCCATCGACGGCGAGATCATCGTTCTCGGCGGCACCGTCTCCCTCGAGGAGGCGTCCTGCGTGGACGGATCCGGCGAGGGATACGACTGCGTCGCGTGGGGCACGAGGGCGCTCGCCTCCGTCGTTGACGGCGCGGACACGTCCTGCTTCGTCCCGGAGAGCGGCGGGGACCGGCAGGTTCGCTGCGAGACCCTCTCCGTCGACCTGTCACGATGGGCGGTCGCGGCCGGGGTGACGCCGGCCGAGGCGGAAGATCCGGAGATGCGCGTTCTCGAGGAGGGCGCCCGCAACGAGAGGAGGGGGATTTGGTCCGGAAGCTTCATCTCCAGGGACCGGTCCTGGCAGCCGCCGTCCTGACGGCGTTTCCGGCCGCGGCCGGCCCCCTCGTCCTCAGGTCCGATTCCGGAGGCTCGATGATCTTCGTTCCGGCCACGCCCTCCGATCGGGACGTCCTCTCCCGCATGGCGTCGCTGCCCCGCAAGGCGGGATGCGCCGGATCCCCCGCGACCGCGTCCGGCACCGGCCTGCTGGTCGTGGCCGATCCGGACATGGCCGGCGCGTCCGCCGCCCCGGAACGCGTATCGGCCCGGACCTTCACGCTGCGCGTGACGATCGGGGAGGGGTGCTCCGAGCTGAGCGGCGGGGACCTGATCGGGGTCGAGGCCGTCGGCGTTTCCGGGGCCCGGATCGCCGCCGTGTCGGTCGGTTTCGACGTGGCGGACCGCTCCCTTTCGGCGAGCGGCGTCGCCGCGACAGACGCGAGGGGCGTGACGGCGATTCGCGCGGAGGCGGTCACGGCTGACCTTCCGGACCCGATTTCCGGCGACTTCTCGCTCGCCTGGTCCGGCGCCTCCGGCTCGTTCGGCGCGCTTTTCCCGGAGGCTGGCGACAGGCCCTTCTCCGGGCGCGGCGCGATCTCCCGCCGGGAGGACGGGATCTCGCTGGATGTCGACATGCGGGGGGTTTCCCGGACCAGGGTCGTGCTCCTTTCGTCAAGGTCGGACTCCGGCGAGAGGCTTGTCGGAAAGGCGGAGTTCTCCCACGCTGACGAGGGGCTGGCCGACGTGTGGGAGCTCGTCTTCGGGGAGCCGCCCCGGGCGGCCCTCTCGGCCGCGCTCTCCTCCGCCGGGGTTCCCGGGGCGGACGCCGTCGCCCGCTCCGCTCTGGACGGGACGTTGCGGATCGACTACGCCCCGGCGGAGCCCGCCCCGTTGCGGACGGCCGTCCCGGCGATGCTGGGGGCCGGCGGGGTCGGGGCGCTGATCAGCGGTTTTTTCGGGGGGCCCGATGACGGATGACGAAAAGCTCTTCCGGGGGCCTTGCCGGATCGTGACGGTCAGCCTTCCGGAAGAGGTCGCTTCCGGCCTCTCCTGCGGATGCGCCGGGATCGGAGACGCCGCGCGGCGCGTCGCTTACGGGCTCATCCGCGTCGGGGACGAGGCGGTGACGCTCGCCATCTCGGAGGGGCGCCGCGCCCCCCGCAAGGGGGTCAGGGTGAGCTTCCGGATGCCTTGCGCCGCTCACGAGCGAATCGAGGAGATGGTCGCCGCGAACGGGGGCCTCGTCGCGCACGCTTATCGCGGCGCCCTCTCCGCGTTCCTGCGGGGCGCCTGTGGCTGACCCCGCCGGCGAGATCGCCGGGGTCGTCCTTGGCGCCGTCATGTCCTTCATGACCGGCCCGCTCGGAGGCTCCGACATCCCCGCCGGGGACCTGGCGGACGCGCTTGCGCGCCGGGATCCCGCGTCGGTCACCTTGCCCGGAGGCGCGACGCTGGCGCGCCGTGACGGCACCGGGCTGCCGGTCGGGGATTACCCGGAGCACCTCGTCCGCGCCCTGACCGCGGTGGAGGATTCCCGGTTCCGGGAGCATTCCGGGATCGACGCGGCCGCGGCGGCCGCGGCGGCCGCGTCCTCGCTCGGCGGCTCGCCTCGCGGCGGCTCCACCCTGACCCAGCAGCTCGTCAAGCTGCGAATCACCGGCGGCGAACGCTCCCTGGCGCGCAAGGTCGTCGAGGGCGCCCTCGCGGCGCGGGCCGAAACGGTGATGAGCAAGGACGCCATCCTTGAGGGTTACCTCTCCTCGGTATGGGCCGGGCGCGGCGTGACCGGCATGGCCGACGCGGCCGACGCGTGGTTCGGGACGGACTGGCCCCGAATCACCCCGGGGCAGAGTCTCGGGCTCGTGGCCATGCTCAAGGGTCCCGGCGTCTACGACATGGAGCGCGGCCGGGAAGCGTTCGAGCGGAGATGGCGCCTCCTGGCGCCGATCGCGGGCGTCGAGGGGGATCCGCCGGTCCCCGCCCCCGCCCGGGCGGCGGCGTCAGAGGGGTCCGCCTGGGCCGTCTCCTCCATGCGCCGATCCGCCGAACGTCTCATGTCCGCGGGCGTGTCCGGCGAGGCGGAGACGCTGATCGAGGACGCCTGGGAAGCGGCCCTGGGCGAGGCGCGCGCCTTCGTCCCCGAGGGGGCGGAGATCGGCGTGGTCGCCGTGCGTCCCGCGACCGGGGCGATCCTGGCCTCCCTCGGCGGGCGGGGCGGGGAGGGGTTTGACCGCGCCGCCGCGCGCCGTCAGCCCGGATCCGCGGCGAAGCCTTTCTTTTACCTCGCGGCGCTCGAGGCCGGGATGCGGCCCGGCGACCTGGTCTCCAACGAGCCGATCAGGATGCGGATCGGCGGCGAGGCCTGGGCGCCGGGCAACGCCGACGGGTCGTCGGGCGGCTTCGGCCGGCTCATGGACGGGCTGGTCCGCAGCTCCAACCTGATGACCGTCCATCTCGCCGATTCCGTGAACCTCGATGACCTGCTCGGAATGGCGGAGAGGTTCGGCGCGTGGCCGCAAGGGGAGGCGTTCCGGTCGGAAAGCTCCCTTCTCGGGACGGCTCTCAGCTCCCCGGAGATGATGGCCGCCGCCTACGCGGGGATCGTGAACGGGGGACGTCCGGTGCGCCCGTCATCGATTCGCGTGGGCGGGGTCGGGCCCGAGGTCTCCCCCTTCCCCGTCGTCTCCCCCGATTCGGTCGCGGAGATCCTTGCCGGGATGCGGGAGGTCGTGACCCGCGGCACCGCCGCCGGGGCGTTCCGGGGCGGCGACGTCGTGACCGCCGGCAAGACCGGAACCAGCCAGGGGTCGCGTGACGGCTGGTTCGTGGCCGTCACCCCGTCCGTTTCCCTGGCCGTCTGGATGGGGCGAGACGACGACCGCCCCGTTCCCGGCCTCGCCGGCGGCCAGGCGCCGGCGAAGGCGGCTCGCGCCGTCCTGGAGCGAGCGATGCGCGACGGGCTCATCGGCGCGGACGGGATCGCTCCCGGAGACGTCCCCGCGGTCTCCTGGCCGCCGGACGGGAGCGCCCCGTCAGAACCCGCGTTGCGGGGCTGGGCCGTCGCGGCGGACGGGGGGCGGGACGCCGCGGGGGACCCGTCGGTTCCGGAGGACGACCTGACCCGCGCCCTGCGCGCCGCGACGGAGCATCTCGATTGGTAAGAACCTTCTTGCCAAGGGGTTTCTTTGATTTTAAGAAGACGCGAACCAGGAAGGACGGGGTGACATGGCACGATACGGAGCAGTCGAGACCGCGAGGTCGCGTTTCGAGACCTGGAGGCAGGGCTTCCGGGACATGGTCCGCATCAACTACCTCCTCTCCGCCGCCACCCTGGCGTGCGTTCTGATCACCGGATGGGCCGTGACCCGGCCGCGCGAGGTCCTTTACCTCGTTCTGGACCAGAACGGGCAGATGACGCAGGTCCAGCCCGTCGATGAGCCGGTCTTCCAGGACAACATGGTGATCAACTTCGCCACGGAGGCGATCACCCGCGCGATGCGAATCACCTTCGACAAGTGGCGCGAGGACAACGCCGAGGCGTCGATCTATTTCACCGATGAGGGCTGGCGCCAGTTCCTCGAGGCGCTGCAGGCCAGCCTCACGCTGGACTACATCCGCGACAACAAGCTGAACTCGTCCGCCACGCCGCAGGACACCGTCATCATTGACCGTGGCGTCGACGCGAAAGGCCGTTATTCCTGGGTCGTCCAGGTCAATTACCGCATCAATTACCAGGGCACCACCGGCGCCAACATCGACCGGCAATACCGGGCCGACATGGTCCTGGTGCGCGTGCCTACCCATGAGAACCCGCGCGCCATCGCGGTGGACCGAATCAACGTGAGGTGAACGGAGATCATGACGATGCGAATCCTCAAGAACGCGATGATCCTTTCCCTCTTCGCCGCCCCTTGCCTCGCCCAGGAGCCGGCCGCCGCGTGCGACGGCGTTCCCCTCCCCGACGGGACCTGCATCTCCGACGCCCGTTCCGGGTTCGCGGAGGGATACGTGACGCGACGCAGCGCGCCGCCGCCGAGCGGCATGATCGAGGGCTCCCTCCCCTCGGAGGTCATGCCGCTGGCGGAGACCGGTCCCGGCGCGCAGGTCGCCCCGGCTGACCCCTCTCTCAGGCTGAACGACGGCACGGAGACCTCCCCCGAGAAGGTGGAGGGTTACAACAGCTCGCTGGGGACGAGCTGGCCCATGACCCCGGAGATGATCCGCTCCTACAAGCGGACCTCCCGCACGATGACCCGCGAGATGCTGGATCGCCCCGAGCCTCGCGGCGAGAGCGGCATGACCTTCCTGACCCTCGAGCCGGGCGAGCTCGCGCCCACCCTGCGTCTGGGGGCCGGGGTCGCGACCGCGCTCGGCTTCTACGATTCGACCGGTCAGCCCTGGCCGGTGGTCAAGGCGATGGCCGGGGACAAGACCAGCTTCGACGTCCAGACCATTTCCGAGGACGGCAGCTCCGTCGTGATCACGCCGATGCTCCCTTACGGGTGGTCGAACATGATCATCCACCTGCGCGACCAGCCCAAGCCGGTCGTCGTCCGGATCGAGATCGACGACGAGGTCGTCGATTACCGGCGTGACGTGCAGATCATGATGCCGGGCCCGAACGCGGTCATCACCCCGGTCGCGCCCCCTCCTGAGGGCACGCCCGCCGAGCGCGAGGCAGGGGACGCGACGCTCATGTCCGCGGTTTCCGGCGTCGACATGCCCGCTGACGCGGAGCGGGTCGCGATCTCCGGCGTCAACGCGACCGGATGGGTGCTCGGCAAGGACCTCTATGTGCGGTCCCGGGCGGCCCTCCAGGGCCCGCCCTGGATCGGCTCGATGGCCGGGCCTGACGGGGTCAACGTCTATCGTCTCCCGCTTACCCCCACCCTGCGGTTCTCCGTCTCGGGCCGTCCCGTGATCGCGACCGTCGATCTTCCCTGAAAGGCTGAACGTCATGGCTGAGGTTGACCAGATCCTCCCGAACGACACGGTTGACGCGCCCACGATTCCGGCCGCGGATATCAAGGCGCGAAAGCGGGCGATCTCCCGCGGCAAGGTGACCTTCGCCATCGGCGGGGCGTTCGTCCTGTTCGCCATGTGGGTCGCGCTCAACGGGCTTGGCGGCGGGATCGAGGAGGCTCCGTCCACGGTCGCCACGGCGCCGACCGAGAGCAACCAGATCGGCGGCGAGATGACGCCGGACTACCTGCGCAGCATTCAGAACGCGAACGACCTGATCGACCAGCGCGCCCGCGAGGCGGGCGTCAGCTCCCTGCCCACCCCCGTCGACCCGGTTCGCGTCGCCGTTCGCGAGCAGGACGTGGTGAAGGAGGTCGAGGTCCCGGCGCCGGAGACGGTCCGCGTCGAGATCCCCGACGTCGAGATCGCGCCGGCCCCGCGCATGGAGCGGGCGGAACCGGTTCGCGTAGCGGTTCCCGAGGAGACGGCAACGGTCCGGGTCGCCGAGCAGGACGAATCCGCGGAGGAGAAGCCGGAGAACCCCTATATCGGGCTGATGGCCGCCAACATGCAGGCGATCTCGGAGGCGCAGAAGCCTTCCGGCCTGCAGTCGTTCGAGATCGCGACCGTCCGCAACGCCGGGGCGGACGCGGCGAATCGGTCCGGTTATGCGGACCGGACCGAACCGGAACCCGGTCCGGCCGCGGAGACGGCGACGCCGAGGACGGGCGGGGCCGGCACGGTCTTCGAGGAGCCGGTGACGGTCGAGGAGGAGCTGGCCGCCGCCGAGGCGGCGGGCGCGGGCGCGCCGGTTTCCGAAGAGGAGGTGATGTCCGCGCTGTCCGGCGGCCGCCAGCCCGGCCCCGCCCCCGTGTCCGACGCCAACCTTCCCGAGGAGGATCGCGGGAAGCTTCTGCTCCCGGCCGGTTCCGTGTCATACGCCGAGAACCTGATGTCGATCACGTCCGATCGCGAGACCCCGGTCGTGGCCAGGCTGGTTTCCGGCCCGATGGCGGGGAACGTCCTGCGCGGCGCCTACGGGGTCGACAAGGCGAGCGGAAAGATGTCGGTCAATTTCACCTCGATGAGCGACGAGAAGGGCAAGACCGTTCCCGTGGAGGCGATCGCCGTTGACGGGTTCACCGCCGAGACGGTGACCCGCAGCAGCATCGACCGGCGCCTGCTGCGTCGTTACGCCCCGGTTCTGGGCGCGACCTTCATCACCGGCCTGGCCGCAGCCGCCGCGGAGCCGGACAAGACGATCATCACGAATTCCGACGGGGACCAGGAGGTCGTCGAGCAGGCCCGCACGACGGAGCAGGCCGCCTATGCGGGCCTGGCAGCTTCCGCTGACGCCATCTCGGCCGATCTCCTGGAGTATTCCCCGAAGGGCCCGGAGATCAGGATCGCGGCGGGTTTCCCGCTCGGGATCATCTTCGTCACCGACGTGTATGATGAAAAGAAATAACCCTTCACAGGCGCGGAAACCCGTGATAGCGAAGAACGAAATCCTTGGGGGATGATGATGTCCGATACCGATACCAGGAAGATCCTGCGCCGCTCTTCGAGCGAATCGTTCGAGGAGGCGCGCGCCGCCGCGGCCGACTCCGGACTTATGGGTGAGGCGCAGAGGGTGACAGAGGATTACCTTGACGTCATCAAGCGGGTCGACACCCGTGACGGGCTGTTCGACGACCCGCTTCCCCCGGAAGATGACGCCCCCTTCGCCCCCGCGGGCCGGGAGATCCCCGTCGCCGGACCCGCCGATCCCGGCCC
>QFNI01000075.1 GCA_003240775.1 Mesorhizobium amorphae
CTCATCGTGCCGATCGCGATGGAGGAAAAGCTGCGGTTCGCTATCCGTGAGGGTGGCCGCACCGTCGGCGCCGGCATCGTCGCAAGCATCGTAGAGTAACAAGAGACAAGTGGATCTGGCGCGGGGCGGCTGAGACCACAGCCTCCCGCCCCCGGCAGAACAGGGAATTGTTCACATGAACGGACAAAATATCCGCATCCGCTTGAAAGCGTTCGACCACCGCGTGCTCGATGCCTCGACCCGCGAGATCGTTTCGACCGCCAAGCGCACCGGCGCCAATGTGCGCGGGCCCATCCCGCTTCCCACGCGGATCGAGAAGTTCACCGTCAACCGCTCGCCCCACATCGACAAGAAGAGCCGCGAGCAGTTCGAGATGCGCACCCATAAGCGCCTGCTCGACATCGTGGACCCCACCCCGCAGACCGTGGACGCGCTCATGAAGCTCGACCTCGCTGCCGGTGTGGACGTCGAGATCAAGCTTTAAGCGGTTGGAGCGCCGCGCGGCCCAGGGCTGCCGGCAGAATTCTGGAAGGAAACCGGGACGATGCGTTCAGGTGTTATCGCACAGAAGATCGGGATGACCCGCATCTACAACGATGCGGGCGAGCATGTGCCCGTCACCGTTCTGCGCATGGAGAACTGCCAGGTGGTCGCGCAGCGCACCGAGGAGAAGAACGGCTACACCGCCGTTCAGCTCGGCGTCGGCTTGGCCAAGGTGAAGAACACGGCAAAGAGCATGCGCGGCCATTTCGCGACCGCTTCCGTCGAGCCCAAGGCCAAGGTCGCGGAATTCCGCGTCTCGGTCGACAATCTGCTCGACATCGGCTCGGAGATCACGGTCGACCACTTCGTTCCCGGACAGAAGGTGGACGTCACCGGCACCTCCACCGGCAAGGGCTTCCAGGGCGTCATCAAGCGCCACAACTTCGGCGGCGGCCGCGCGACCCACGGTAACTCCGTGTCGCACCGCAGCCACGGCTCCACCGGCCAGCGCCAGGACCCCGGCAAGGTGTTCAAGGGCAAGAAGATGGCCGGCCACATGGGCTCGACCCGCGTGACCACGCAGAATGTCGAGGTGGTTTCGACCGACCTCGATCGCGGCCTGATCCTGATCCGCGGTGCGGTTCCGGGTTCCAAGGGCGCATGGATTTATGTACGCGATGCCGTCAAGGCTCAGCTGCCGGAGAACGCGCCGAAGCCGGCCGCGATCCGCGCTGCCTCGTCCGCAGCCGCTGCTGCTACCGAAGGGGCTGAGTGATGGATCTGAACGTCAAGACGATCGGCGGCGAGGGGGCAGGCACGCTTTCCCTCTCGGACGAGATCTTCGGTCTCGAGCCGCGCGAGGACATCCTCCAGCGCGTCGTGCGCTGGCAGCTCGCCAAGCGCCAGCAGGGCACGCATCAGGCCAAGGGCCGCGCGGACATCAACCGCACGGGCGCCAAGATGTACAAGCAGAAGGGCACGGGCCGCGCCCGTCACCATTCCGCTCGCGCTCCGCAGTTCCGCGGCGGTGGCAAGGCGCATGGTCCGGTCGCTCGCAGCCACGAGCACGATCTGCCCAAGAAGGTCCGCGCGCTCGGCCTGCGCCACGCGCTCTCGGCAAAGGCGAAGTCGGACTCGATCATCGTGGTCGACGATCTGGCCCTCGCCGACGGCAAGACGAAGTCGCTGGTCGCGAACTTCGCCTCGCTGGGCCTCACCAACGCGCTCGTGATCGGCGGTGCCGAGCTCGACCAGAACTTCGCGCGCGCCGCCACCAATATTCCGAACATCGACGTGCTGCCCATCCAGGGCATCAACGTCTACGACATTCTCCGCCGCAACACTTTGGTGCTCTCCAAGGCCGCGGTTCAGGCCCTCGAGGAGCGTTTCAATGGCTGACCTGCGCCACTACGACGTGATCGTCAGCCCGGCGATCACCGAGAAGTCCACCATCGCTTCCGAGCAGAACCAGGTGGTCTTCAACGTCGCCAAGAAGGCGACCAAGCCCGAGATCAAGGCAGCCGTGGAAGCTCTCTTCGGCGTCAAGGTGACGGGCGTGAACACGCTCATCCGCAAGGGCAAGGTCAAGCGCTTCCGCGGCACCATCGGCCGCCAGAGCGACGTGAAGAAGGCCGTGGTCACCCTGCAGGACGGCGACTCGATCGACGTCTCGACGGGCCTCTGAGTTCGCGGCTGAAGGACAGAAACAATGGCATTGAAAAGCTACAAGCCGACGACGCCGTCCCAGCGCCAGCTGGTGATCGTGGATCGCTCGTCGCTCTGGAAGGGCAAGCCCGTGAAGGGCCTGACCGAGGGCCTGTCGGGCTCGGGCGGTCGCAACAACTACGGTCGCGTGACCGCCCGCTTCATCGGCGGCGGCCACAAGCGGACCTACCGCGTGATCGACTTCAAGCGTCGCAAGTTCGACGTGACTGCCACGGTCGAGCGCCTGGAATACGATCCCAACCGCACGGCCTTCATCGCGCTGCTGCGCTATGAGGACGGCGAGCTCTCCTACATCATCGCGCCGCAGCGCCTGTCGCCCGGCGACAAGGTGGTAGCCGGCCAGAGCGTCGACGTGAAGCCCGGCAATGCGATGCCGCTTCAGGCGATGCCCGTCGGCACGATCGTGCACAATGTCGAGCTGAAGCCCGGCAAGGGCGGTCAGATCGCGCGTTCGGCCGGTTCCTATGCGCAGCTCGTGGGCCGTGACCAGGGCATGGCTATCCTGCGCCTGAACTCAGGCGAGCAGCGAATGGTGTCGGGCACGTGCTTCGCCACCGTGGGTGCCGTGTCGAACCCCGACCACGGCAACGTCAATCTCGGCAAGGCCGGTCGTTCGCGCTGGCTCGGTCGTCGCCCGCACAATCGTGGTGTGGCCATGAATCCGGTCGATCACCCGCACGGCGGCGGCGAAGGCCGCACCTCGGGCGGCCGTCATCCGGTCACGCCGTGGGGCAAGCCCACCAAGGGCAAGAAGACCCGGTCCAACAAGTCGACCGACAAGTTCATCATGCGCTCGCGCCACGCGCGCAAGAGCTAAGAGAGGTAGAGGCGTGACGCGTTCAGTCTGGAAAGGTCCGTTCGTCGACGGCTACCTCCTCAAGAAGGCCGACAAGGTCCGTGAGGGTGGCCGCAGCGAAATCATCAAGATGTGGAGCCGCCGCTCCACCATCCTGCCGCAGTTCGTCGGCCTGACATTTGGCGTTTACAACGGCCAGAAGCACGTTCCGGTCGCCGTGAACGAGGAGATGGTCGGCCACAAGTTCGGCGAGTTCGCTCCGACCCGCACCTATTACGGGCACGGCGCGGACAAGAAGGCGAAGAGGAAATAACGATGGGCAAGGCCAAGGCTCCGCGCAGGCTCGCCGACAACGAGGCGCGCGCCGTGCTCCGCACGATCCGTGTCAGCCCGCAGAAGCTGAACCTGGTTGCCGCGCTCATCCGTGGCAAGAAGGTCGCGACCGCGCTGAACGACCTCGAATTCTCGCGCAAGCGCATCGCGGGCACTGTCAAGAAAACCCTCGAGTCGGCTATCGCCAACGCCGAGAACAACCACGACCTCGACGTGGACGCTCTCGTGGTTCACGAGGCCTATGTCGGCAAGTCGCTGGTGATGAAGCGTTTCCATGCCCGCGGCCGCGGCCGTGCGAGCCGGATCGAAAAGCCGTTCTCGCACCTGACCATCGTCGTGCGCGAAGTGGAAGAGAAAGCGGAGGCCGCATAATGGGCCAGAAAGTCAATCCGATCGGGCTCCGGCTCGGCATCAACCGCACCTGGGACTCGCGCTGGTTCGCTGACAACGCCGAATACGGCCAGCTGCTGCACGAGGACATCAAGATCCGCGAGTACCTGCTCAAGGAACTCAAGCAGGCGGCTGTCTCCAAGGTGGTGATCGAGCGTCCGCACAAGAAGTGCCGCGTGACGATCCATGCCGCACGCCCCGGCCTGATCATCGGCAAGAAGGGCGCAGACATCGAGAAGCTTCGCAAGAAGCTCGGCGAGATGACGAAGTCGGAAACGCACCTCAACATCGTGGAAGTGCGCAAGCCCGAAATCGACGCGACGCTGGTCGCGCAGTCGATCGCCCAGCAGCTCGAGCGCCGCATCGCGTTCCGTCGCGCAATGAAGCGCGCGGTGCAGTCGGCGATGCGCCTGGGCGCCGAAGGCATCCGCATCAACTGCTCGGGCCGCCTGGGCGGCGCTGAGATCGCACGTCTCGAATGGTATCGCGAAGGCCGCGTGCCGCTGCACACGCTGCGCGCAGACGTCGACTACGGCACGGCCGAGGCCCACACGGCTTACGGCACCTGCGGCGTCAAGGTCTGGGTGTTCAAGGGCGAGATCCTCGAGCACGACCCGATGGCGTCCGAGCGCCGCGCGACCGAGGCCGATGCGAGCGGCGGCAACAACCGCGATCGCGACCGCCGTCGTGAGCGCGAGCGCGAAAGCGCCTAAACGGAATTCGGAGTAACAACCAATGCTGCAACCGAAGCGCACGAAGTTCCGCAAGCAGTTCAAGGGCCGCATCCACGGCGCCGCGAAGGGCGGAACGAACCTCGACTTCGGCGCCTTCGGCTTGAAGGCGCTGGAGCCCAACCGCGTCACCGCGCGCGAGATCGAGGCGGCCCGCCGCGCGATCACGCGTGAGATGAAGCGTGAAGGCCGTGTCTGGATCCGCATCTTCCCCGACCTGCCGGTCACCTCGAAGCCGACCGAAGTCCGCATGGGCAAAGGCAAGGGCGCGGTGGATTACTGGGCGGCGCGCATCAAGCCGGGCCGCATCATGTTCGAGATCGACGGCGTGTCTGAAGAGACCGCACGCGAGGCGCTTCGCCTTGGTGCTGCCAAGCTTTCGGTCAAGACGCGCTTCATGGCGCGCATCGCTGAATAAGGAAACGCACCGATGAAGGCTTCCGACGTCCGTGCCAAGACGGCCGACGAACTGAACGACGAGCTGGCCAGCCTCAAGAAGGAGCAGTTCAACCTGCGCTTCCAGAAGGCGACCGGCCAGCTCGAGAAGACCGCCCGCGTGCGCGAAGTGCGCCGCGACATCGCGCGGATCAAGACCATCGCTGCCGAGCAGTCGGCCGCCAAGAAGGCGTAAGGACGAAACCCATGCCCAAGCGTGTCCTGCAAGGCACCGTCGTCAGCGACAAGAACGAGAAGACCGTGGTGGTCAACGTGGAGCGTCGCTTCACGCATCCGGTCATGAAGAAGACCGTGCGCATGACCAAGCGCTACAAGGCTCACGACGAGGCCAACCAGCACAAGGTGGGCGACGTGGTCTTCATCCAGGAGTCCGCTCCGATCTCCAAGGACAAGCGATGGGTCGTTGTGTCCGAAGAGCAGGCTCAGTAAAGAGACGGCCGCTGCGATTCTGCGCGGCGCATAAAAAAGGCATCCAGTCATGATTCAGATGCAGACTAACCTCGACGTGGCCGACAATTCGGGCGCTCGTCGGGTCATGTGCATCAAGGTTCTCGGCGGTTCCAAGCGCAAGTACGCCTCGGTCGGCGACATCATCGTGGTGTCGGTGAAGGAGGCCATTCCGCGCGGCCGCGTGAAGAAGGGTGATGTGATGAAGGCGGTCGTGGTTCGCACGGCCAAGGACATCCGCCGCGCCGACGGTTCCGTGATCCGCTTCGACAAGAATGCGGCCGTTCTCGTCGACAACAAGCGCGAGCCGGTCGGCACCCGCATCTTCGGGCCCGTGCCGCGCGAGCTGCGTGGCAAGAACCACATGAAGATCGTTTCGCTCGCACCCGAAGTGCTCTGAGCCACCGATCCTAAGGACGAGAACCATGCAGAAGATTCGCAAGGGCGACAAGGTCGTCGTGCTTACGGGCAAGGACAAGGGCCGCACCGGTGAGGTGCTGCGCGTGATGCCCAAGGACGACAAGGCCGTCGTGCGCGGCATCAACCAGGTGAAGCGCCACACCCGCCAGTCCCAGACCGAGCAGGGCGGCATCATCACCAAGGAAGCCCCCATCCATTTGTCCAACCTCGCCGTGACCGACGCAAGCGGCAAAGCCACCCGCGTGGGCTTTGAAGTGCGCGACGGCAAGAAGGTCCGTGTGGCCAAGACCACGGGAGACGTCATCAATGGCTAACGCACAAGCAACCTACCAGCCGCGTCTGAAGACGGTCTACAACGAGACCATCCGCAAGACGATGCAGGAGCAGTTCAACTACGACAACGAGATGCAGGTCCCCCGCATCGACAAGATCGTGCTGAACATGGGCGTGGGCGAGGCGACCGCCGACTCCAAGAAGCCCTCGGTCGCAGCCGAAGACCTCGGCCTCATCGCCGGCCAGAAGGCCGTCGTGACGCGCGCCCGCAATTCCATCGCCGGCTTCAAGGTTCGCGAGAACATGCCGATCGGCGCCAAGGTGACGCTTCGCAAGGAGCGCATGTACGAGTTCCTCGATCGCCTCGTGAACATCGCGCTGCCGCGCGTTCGCGACTTCCGCGGGCTCAACCCCAAGAGCTTCGACGGCCGTGGCAACTACGCCATGGGCATCAAGGAGCACATCGTGTTCCCCGAGATCAACTACGACAAGGTCGATCAGGTCTGGGGCATGGACGTCATCGTTTGCACGACCGCCAAGACGGATGAGGAAGCCCGGGCTCTGCTCAAGGCTTTCAACTTCCCCTTCCGGCAGTAACGGCAGCGAGAAAGGAAAAACGAGATGGCAAAGACCAGCTCAGTCGAGAAGAACAACCGCCGCCGCAAGATGGTCAAGCAGTTCGCCAAGAAGCGTGGCGATCTCAAGAACATCGTAATGGACCAGTCCAAGCCGATCGAGGAGCGCTTCCAGGCGCAGCTCAAGCTGGCCGCGCTGCCGCGCAACTCCGCCAAGATCCGCATCCGCAACCGCTGCGAAGTGACGGGCCGTCCGCGCGCCTTCTATCGCAAGCTGCAGATGAGCCGTGTGGCGCTGCGCGAGCTCGGCTCGCTCGGCCTCATCCCCGGCCTGGTCAAGTCGAGCTGGTAAGGAGGCGACGATGTCTTTGAGCGATCCCCTCGGCGATATGCTGACCCGCATCCGCAACGCCTACGGCCGGCGCAAGTCGACCGTCTCGACGCCCGCTTCGACGCTCCGCGTCCGCGTGCTCGACGTTCTCAAGAACGAAGGCTACATCCGCGACTACTCGCAGACCGAATTCGAGAACGGCAAGTCCGAGATCGAGATCGAGCTGAAGTATTTCGACGGTGCTCCCGTGATCCGCGAGATCTCGCGCGTGTCGAAGCCCGGCCGCCGCGTCTACGTGTCGGTCAAGTCCATTCCTCAGGTCGCCAACGGCTTGGGCATCTCGATCCTGTCCACGCCCAAGGGCGTGATGGCGGACCACGAGGCGCGCGAGCAGAACGTGGGCGGCGAGGTGCTCTGCCAGATCTTCTGATCTGGCGGACCTTATTAAGAGGATCAGAGAATGTCTCGTATCGGTAAGAAGCCGATCGCGGTGCCGCAGGGCGTCACCGCCTCGGTGGACGGTCAGACCGTCACCGCCAAGGGCCCCAAGGGCGAGCTGCGCTTCGTCGTGAACGACGAAGTGCTGGTCAAGCTGGAAGACGGCCAGATCGCCGTTTCCCCGCGCGACGAGTCCAAAGATGCCCGCTCCAAGTGGGGCATGTCCCGCACGCAGATCACCAACATCCTTCAGGGGGTGAAGGACGGTTTCGAGCGTCGCCTTGAGATCACGGGCGTGGGTTACCGCGCCGCCATGCAGGGCAAGAACCTGCAGCTGGCTCTTGGCTTCAGCCACGACGTCGTCTACCAGACCCCCGAAGGCATCACGATCGCTGTTCCGCGTCCCGTGGAGATCGTGGTGACGGGCATCGACAAGCAGCAGGTCGGCCAGGTTGCGGCCGAGATCCGCGAGTATCGCGGTCCCGAGCCCTACAAGGGCAAGGGCGTGCGCTATGCCGGTGAGCGCATCGTGCGCAAGGAAGGCAAGAAGAAGTAAGAACTGAAACGCCACGGGGTTCGGTCGCGGGAGCGTCACGCTACCGCAAAAGGCCGGCCCCGTTTTTCAAGGCAGACATCACATGGCACTCAAGGCTTCCACGCAGCGTCGCGCCAATCGCGTTCGCCGTCAGCTCAAGAAGGTCGCGGGCGATCGTCCCCGTCTTTCCGTTCACCGCTCCTCCAAGCACATCTACGCCCAGGTCATCGACGACGCGCGCGGCCACACGCTGGCTGCTGCATCGACGCTCGACGCAGCCTTCAAGGACGGCGGCAAGACGGGTGCGGACACGGGTGCAGCGGCCGAGGTGGGCAAGCTCCTCGCCGAGCGCGCCAAGGCCGCCGGCGTGACCCAGGTCATCTTCGACCGCGGTCCCTACATCTATCACGGCCGCGTCAAGGCGCTGGCCGATGCCGCCCGCGAGGGTGGTCTCTCCTTCTAAGCCCCGTTCGAGGCCCAACGCCTCGGACAATTTTCAACCCGTGCTGTCCGGAAAAGAACAAGGAACAGGATCATGGCACAAGAGCGCAGGGAAGGCGGCCGTGAGCGCCGCGACCGCGAAGAGCGCGACGATGGCTTCGTCGACAAGCTCGTTCACATCAACCGCGTCGCCAAGGTGGTGAAGGGCGGCCGTCGTTTCGGCTTCGCTGCCCTCGTCGTCGTCGGCGATCAGAAGGGCCGCGTCGGCTTCGGTCATGGCAAGGCGCGTGAAGTGCCCGAAGCCATCCGCAAGGCGACCGAGTCGGCCAAGCGCGATCTGATCTTCGTGCCGCTCCGCTCGGGCCGCACGCTGCATCACGACGTGGAAGGCCGTCACGGCGCTGGCCGCGTGCTGCTCCGTTCGGCCAAGGCCGGTACGGGCATCATCGCCGGCGGCCCGATGCGCGCCGTCTTCGAGACGCTCGGCATGCACGATGTGGTGGCGAAGTCGATGGGCTCGTCCAACCCCTACAACATGGTTCGCGCGACCTTCGACGCCCTCAAGAGCCAGATGCATCCCAAGGATGTGGCTGCTCAGCGCGGCATCAAGTATTCGACCCTCCAGGCGCGCCGCGGCACCGCGGTCGCGGCCGAAGAGTAAGGGAGAGGATCGATGGCTGACACCAAGACCATCATCGTCGAGCAGATCGGTTCGCCGATCCGCCGCGAAGAGAAGCAGCGCGCGACGCTTGTGGGCCTCGGCCTCAACAAGATCCGCCGTCGCCGCACCCTGGAAGACACGCCGTCCGTGCGCGGCATGATCGCTTCCGTGAGCCACCTCGTCCGCGTCGTGGACGAGGCCTGAGCGCCGGAAGGGGAGTCGAACACATGAAACTCAACGACATCCGCGACAACGAGGGCTCGACCCACTCGCGCAAGCGTCTGGGCCGCGGCATCGGCTCGGGCCTCGGCAAGACCGGCGGCCGTGGCGTGAAGGGTCAGAAGGCGCGCTCCGGCGTCGCCATCAACGGCTTCGAGGGCGGCCAGATGCCGCTTTATCGGCGCCTGCCCAAGCGCGGCTTCAAGAACATCTCGACGAAGCACTTCAACGCCGTGTCGCTGGATCGCATCCAGCAGGCGGTGGAGGCCGGCAAGCTCGACGCTTCCGCCACCATCGATTCGGCGGCGCTGATCCAGGCCGGCGTGATCCGTCGCGCCAAGCACGGCGTACGCATCTTGGGCGGCACGGGCGACGTGGTCTCCAAGCTTTCCTTCGACGTGGCCGGCGCTTCCAAGTCGGCCTTGGAGAAGATCGAAGCTGCCGGCGGTTCGGTGAAGCTGCCCGAGGCGAGCGCCTCGGCGGACACTGCGGCTGAGTGAAGCTGGCAGGGGGCCGACGCGCCCCCTCGCTTGCATCGTAGTTAACCGGCGCTTATCTCGGCCCCGGTCCGGCCGCGTGCCAGTTTGTAGCAGCGGCCCAGCGGAGACTTCTCCATGGCATCGGCTGCAGAGCAACTTGCATCCAATCTGAACTTTGCGGCCTTCGCCAAGGCCGAAGACCTGAAGAAGCGCATCTGGTTCACGCTGGGTGCGCTTTTGGTCTATCGGCTCGGCACCTATATCCCGCTTCCCGGCATCAACCCGGCGGCCTTTGCCCAGGCTTTCAGCCAGCAGAGCGGCGGCGTTCTGGGCGTCTTCAACATGTTTGCCGGCGGCGCCGTCGAGCGCATGGCGATCTTCGCCCTGGGCATCATGCCCTACATCTCCGCCTCGATCATCATGCAGCTGATGACCTCGGTCATCCCCTCGCTCGAAGCCTTGAAAAAGGAAGGCGAGCAGGGCCGCAAGGTGATCAACCAGTACACCCGCTACGGCACGGTGCTGCTCGCCCTGGTGCAGGCCTATGGCATCGCCGTCGGCCTCGAAAGCGGCAACGGCATCGTCACCGATCCCGGCTGGTTCTTCCGCGTCTCCTGCGTGCTGACGCTCGTCGGCGGCACCATGTTCATGATGTGGCTCGGTGAGCAGATCACCGCGCGCGGCATCGGCAACGGCATCTCGCTCATCATCTTCGCAGGCATCGTGGCCGGTCTTCCGCGCGCCATCTCGGGCACGCTCGAACTCGGCCGGACGGGCGCGCTCTCCACCACGCTGATCCTCGCGATCATCGTGCTCGCCATCGTGGTGATCGCGCTGATCGTGTTCTTCGAGCGCGCCCAGCGCCGCTTGCTGATCCAGTATCCGAAGCGCCAGGTCGGCAACCGGATGTTCCAGGGTGACACCTCGCACCTGCCGCTGAAGCTGAACACGGCTGGCGTGATCCCCCCGATCTTCGCCTCGTCGCTTCTCGTGCTTCCCGCCACCATCGCAGGCTTCTCGGCCTCGACCACGCTGCCCGACTGGGCGAATCGCGTGCTCGCGGCGCTCGGCCACGGCCAGCCGCTCTACATGTTCCTGTACGCGGCGATGATCGTGTTCTTCGCCTTCTTCTACACGGCCATCGTCTTCAATCCGAAGGACACGGCAGACCAGCTGAAGAAGCATTCGGGCTTCATCCCCGGCTATCGCCCCGGCGAGCGCACGGCGGAATATATCGACTATGTGCTGACCCGCATCACAGTGATCGGCGCGGCCTATCTCGTGATGGTCTGCTTGATGCCCGAGTTCCTGATATCGGCCACGGGTGTGCCGTTTTATCTGGGGGGCACGTCGCTTCTGATCGTTGTCAGCGTCACGCTCGATACGGTAGCACAGGTGCAGGGACACCTGATCGCGCACCAGTATGAGGGGCTGATCAAGAAGTCGAAGCTGCGTGGGGGCAAGCGGGGCCGATGAGACTGATTCTGCTTGGACCTCCGGGCGCGGGCAAGGGAACCCAGGCCCAGCGCCTCGTGCAGAAGCACGGCATCCCGCAGCTTTCCACGGGTGACATGCTGCGGGCCGCGGTTGCGGCTGGCACCGAGGTCGGCAAGCGCGCGAAGGCGGTGATGGATGCGGGCGAGCTCGTTTCCGACGACATCGTCAACGCCATCGTGGCAGAGCGCGTCCAGGAGGCCGACTGCGCCAAGGGCTTCATCCTCGACGGCTATCCGCGCACGCTGGCCCAGGCCGACGCCACTCAGGCGATGCTCGACCGCACGGGCCGCAAACTCGACGCGGTGATCGAGCTTGTCGTGGACGACGAGGCTCTCGTCGGCCGCATCGTCAAGCGGGCCGAGGAAACGCTTGCCGCCGGCAAGCCTGTCCGCAAGGACGATACGCCGGAGGTGTTCGAGGAGCGCCTGCGCGAGTACTACAAGAAGACCGCGCCCCTGATCGGCTACTACTACGCCAAGGGCATGCTGACCCATGTGGACGGCATGGCGTCGATGGACGAAGTGACCGAGGGCATCGAGGCGATCCTCGACCGCCGCACGCGGGAAGTTGCCTGAAGCGTCGTTGAGGCGGACAAGCGGGGTGGAATGCCGCCCCGCTGTTGACTTCGGCGCACTCCTGCACTATCCGCACCCCATCTTCTGACCGGGGAATCGGCTGGCCGTCCTTTTCGAGGGCGTTGCCAGCTTCTGCCTTATGAAGACCCTCGCATGGGCCGGCCTCCACCGGACGTGAGGTTTCAGCAACCGCCGGCGCTGCCGGCCGACATGGAGAGAGAACGATGGCCCGTATAGCCGGCGTCAACATTCCCACGAACAAGCGCGTCGTGATCGCGCTTCAGTACATCCACGGCATCGGCAAGAAGTTTGCCCAGGAGATCGTCGACAAGGTCGGCATCCCTGCCGAGCGCCGCGTCAACCAGCTGACCGACGCCGAAGTGCTTCAGATCCGCGAAGCCATCGACCGCGACTACCAGGTCGAAGGCGATCTGCGCCGTGAAGTCTCGATGAACATCAAGCGCCTGATGGACCTCGGCTGCTACCGCGGTCTGCGTCACCGTCGCTCGCTGCCCGTTCGCGGCCAGCGCACGCACACCAACGCCCGCACCCGCAAGGGGCCTGCCAAGGCAATTGCCGGCAAGAAGAAGTAATGGGGGCAGGGGCCGCAAGCCGGCCCCTTCATCCCGGTGTAGCCGCTGGCACTACGGCGGCGTCGATATCCAATAAGAGGAAGAACCTATGGCCAAGGAAGCCACACGCGTTCGCCGCCGCGAGCGCAAGAACATTTCGTCGGGCACCGCCCACGTGATCTCGACCTTCAACAACACGATGATCACCATCACCGACGCGCAGGGCAACGCGATTGCCTGGTCGTCGGCTGGCGCGCAGGGCTTCAAGGGCTCGCGCAAGTCCACCCCGTTTGCGGCCCAGGTGGCTGCCGAGGACGTGGCGCGCAAGGCCCAGGAACACGGCATGCGCCAGCTCGAAGTGGAAGTCTCGGGTCCCGGCTCGGGCCGTGAGTCGGCTCTGCGCGCCTTGCAGGCCGCCGGCTTCACCATTACCTCTATCCGCGACGTGACGCCGATCCCGCACAACGGCTGCCGCCCGCGCAAGAAGCGCCGCGTCTAAGCACACCTACTCAAACCGCCCGAGCGCGCCCACAGGCGCGCTCTTCTCGCGGCTCCCCTCTCGGCCGTCACGATTGGATGGTGACGGCGAATGGAAGGAAGTCCCATGATCCAGAAAAACTGGCAGGAACTGATCAAGCCCAACCGGATCGAGTTCTCGTCCAAAAAGAAGACGATGACCACGCTCGTCGCCGAGCCGCTCGAGCGCGGCTTCGGCCTGACGCTCGGCAACGCCCTGCGCCGCGTGCTCCTCTCGTCGCTGCGTGGCGCGGCTGTCACGGCCGTGCAGATTGACGGCGTGCTCCACGAGTTCTCCTCGATCGCCGGCGTCCGCGAGGACGTGACCGACATCGTGCTCAACATCAAGGAAATCGCCATCCGCATGGAAGGCGACGGTCCCAAGCGCATGGTCGTGCGCAAGCAGGGCCCGGGCTCGGTCACGGCCGGCGACATCCAGACGGTGGGCGATGTCGAGATCCTCAACCCCGACCACGTGATCTGCACGCTGGACGAGGGCGCGGAGATCCGCATGGAGTTCACGGTCGACACCGGCAAAGGCTACGTGCCCGCCGATCGCAACCGTGCCGAGGACGCGCCGATCGGGCTGATCCCCGTCGACAGCCTCTACTCGCCAGTCAAGAAGGTGTCCTACAAGGTCGAGAATACCCGTGAGGGCCAGGTTCTCGACTACGACAAGCTGTCGATGACCATCGAGACCGACGGCTCGATCTCGGGTGAGGACGCCGTGGCCTATGCCGCGCGCATCCTGCAGGACCAGCTCGGCCTGTTCGTCAACTTCGACGAGCCGCAGAAGGAGCAGGTTTCGGAAGCGGTTGCCGAGCTGGCGTTCAACCCGGCGCTGCTGAAGAAGGTGGACGAGCTCGAGCTTTCCGTGCGCTCGGCCAACTGCCTGAAGAACGACAACATCGTCTACATCGGCGACCTCATCCAGAAGTCGGAAGCCGAGATGCTGCGGACCCCGAATTTCGGCCGCAAGTCGCTCAACGAGATCAAGGAAGTTCTCGCTTCCATGGGCCTGCACCTCGGCATGGAAGTGCCGGACTGGCCGCCCGAGAACATCGACGACCTCGCCAAGCGTTACGAAGACCAGTATTGAGCCGGACCGCCGGCCTGACCCCAACCACTCGCGCGGGTTCTAGCCGGCGGGACTTGAAGGAGAAAACCAATGCGTCATGGTAAGACCGGCCGCCGCCTCAACCGCTCGGCCAGCCATCGCAAGGCGCTGTTCGCGAACCTCGCCGCCTCGCTCATCGAACATGAGCAGATCGTCACCACGCTGCCTAAGGCGAAGGACCTGCGTCCCATCGTCGAGAAGCTGGTGACGCTCGGCAAGCGCGGCGACCTGCACGCGCGTCGTCAGGCTATCGCGCAGATCCGTTCGGAGACGCTCGTGCGTCGCCTGTTCGACACGATTGCGCCCCGCTACGGTGAGCGCCACGGCGGCTACCTCCGCATCATGAAGGCGGGCTTCCGCCACGGCGACAACGCGCCGCTGGCCGTGATCGAGTTCGTCGATCGCGACACCTCCGCCAAGGGCGCTGCCGACCGCGCCCGCCGCGAGGCGGAAGCCTCCGAGGAAGCGGAAGCCGCGTGATCCCACGCTTGAAGCCGAAGAACATGAAAGGGGCCGCAAGGCCCCTTTTCTTTTGCGCGGCATCCCGCTCGTCAAGCCGATGTGACCCTGCGGTCGCTTGACCGGATTTTCCCTCACTGGCTAAAGCCTCGGCCCATGTCGCTCCACATGGTGAAGCTTTGCGTCGGCTGCGAGTCGGTCGAGGATCTCGAAAGCTGGATCAGCACCCGTCTCGATGCGCGCCGCGCCGCCGGTGAGCCGGCGGAGCAGTTCCACACGACCCGCATGGTGCCCGTCCGGCGCGACGAGCTTCTGGCCGGCGGCTCGCTCTATTGGGTGATCAAGGGCGTGGTGCAGTGCCGCCAGCGTCTGGTCGATATCCGCCCCTTCACGGATGGCGAGGGCATCGGGCGTTGCCACCTGATCCTGGAGCCGGAGGTGATCCGCACCGATCTTCAGCCCAAGCGCCCCTTTCAGGGCTGGCGCTATCTCAAGCTCAAGGACGCACCGGGCGACGTGACGGGAGACCGCGCGGCCCTCTTGGAAATGCCGGTGCAGCTGCGCCGGGAACTCACGGAGCTCGGGCTCCTGTGATCTTCGGCATCCTTGGCGTCCTGGGCTTCGCCATCGCCCTTTTGGTCTTCCTGCGCAGCGATCCCACGGCGATCGCGGGCATCCTCCGCGTCGGCTTTCCCTTGGCGCTGGGGGCAGGGGGGTTGGCGCTGCTTGTTCTGGGCCAGGCGGCCATCGGCGGCCTGATGCTGGCGGGCGCCCTTGGCTTCTGGGGCTGGCGCAGAACGCGGCCCCGTACCCCTAAGCGCGTGCGCCGCTCCACGGTCCGCACGGCGGCTTTGGAGATGGAACTCGACCCGCGCACCGGCGCGCTGAGCGGGCTCGTGCTGGCGGGTCATTTCACCGACCGGGTCCTGGCGGGGTTGAGCCTCGCGGAACTGATCGAGCTCCGCG
>QFNI01000013.1 GCA_003240775.1 Mesorhizobium amorphae
TGGGCTCGCGCTCGGGCTTGAGCGCACGGCGCTCCTGCCACCGGTCCCACAGGCCCAGGATGCCGCGCGGCATGAACAGCGTCACGAACACGAAGAGGCCGCCGAGCGCGAAGAGCCAGAGGTCGGGCAGCGCGCCGGTGAACCAGCTTTTCGCGCCGTTGACGAGAAGCGCGCCGAGGATCGGCCCGACGATCGTGCCGCGCCCGCCGACCGCCGTCCACACGACGACTTCGATGGAATTGGCCGGCGCGAACTCGCCGGGATTGATGATGCCGACCTGCGGCACGTAGAGCGCGCCTGCAACCCCCGCCATCACGGCGGACAAGGTGAAGGCGAAGAGCTTCACATATTCAGGGCGCCAGCCCAGAAAGCGCGTGCGGCTTTCCGCGTCGCGCACCGCCACCATGAGCTTTCCGTATTTCGAGCCGACGAGCAGGGCCGCCACCACGACGCCGAGCCCGAGCGCCAGCGCGCTGGCTGAAAAAAGCGCCGCCCGCGTGCCCGCCGCCTGAACGGGAAAGCCCAGAATGTCCTTGAAATCGGTCAGCCCGTTGTTGCCGCCGAAACCCATGTCGTTTCGGAAAAAGGCGAGCAGCAGCGCATAGGTCATCGCCTGCGTGATGATCGAGAGGTAGACGCCCGTCACGCGGGAGCGGAAGGCGAACCAGCCGAACACGAAGGCGAGCAAGCCCGGCACCAGCATCACCATGATCGCTGCGAACCAGAAGCGGTCGAAGCCGTGCCAGAACCAGGGCAGTTCGCTCCAGTTCAGGAACACCATGAAGTCTGGCAGCACCGGGTTGGCATAGGTGCCGCGCGCGCCGATCTGGCGCATGAGATACATGCCCATCGCATAGCCGCCGAGCGCGAAGAACGCGCCGTGGCCGAGGCTGAGGATGCCGACATAGCCCCAGACGAGGTCGAGGCTGAGCGCGAGCAGCGCATAGCAGAGATATTTGCCGAAGAGCGCGACCGCATAGGACGGCACGTGAAACGCGCTGTCCGGCGGCACCAAGAGGTTGAGAGCGGGCACGGCAACCGCGACAGCGAGGATCAGAGCGAGCGCCAGAAGGATGCGGGGCGAGAAGCCGGCTGCGAAGAGACGCTGGGTGATCATGCCTCGACCGCCCTTCCCTTGAGCGCGAAGAGACCGCGTGGCCGCTTTTGTATGAAGAGGATGATCAGCACGAGCACCAGGATCTTGCCGAGCACCGCACCCGCATAGGGTTCGAGGAACTTGTTGAGGATGCCGAGGCTCATCGCGCCCACCAGCGTGCCCCAAAGGTTGCCCACGCCGCCGAACACCACCACCATGAAACTGTCGATGATGTAGTTCTGGCCCAGATTGGGCGACACGTTGCCGATCTGCGAGAGCGCTACGCCGGCGATGCCCGCGATGCCGGAGCCGAGCGCGAAGGTGAAGGCATCCACCCAAGGGGTGCGGATGCCCATGGATGCGGCCATGCGCCTGTTCTGGGTGACGGCCCGCATCTGCAGGCCCCAGGCCGTGCGCTTCATCACGTAGAGCAGGCCGAGAAAAACGGCTGCCGTGAAGACCACGATCCAGAGCCGGTTCCAGGTCACCGCCATCTGGCCTAGCTCGAACGAGCCCGACATCCAGGTGGGGTTGCCCACCTCGCGATTGTTGGGGCCGAACAGCACGCGCACCGCCTGCTGGAGGATCAGCGACACGCCCCAGGTGGCGAGCAGGGTTTCGAGCGGACGGCCATAGAGAAAGCGGATGATGCCGCGCTCCATCAGGAGCCCGACCCCTCCCGCCACGAGGAAGGCTGCGGGAAGCGCGATGGCGAGCGACCAGTCGAACAGGCCGGGTGCCGTGGCGCGGATCGCCTCCTGCACGGCAAAGGTGGTGTAGGCGCCGAGCATCACCATCTCGCCATGCGCCATGTTGATCACGCCCATCACGCCGAAGGTGATGGCGAGCCCGATCGCTGCCAGCAGCAGCACGGAGCCGAGCGAAATGCCGAACCAGATGTTCTGCGCGGCGTCCCAGCCCGTCAGCACCGCCTGGATGCGAGACGCTTCCCCATCGGCGGCGTCCTTCAAGGGGCCTTCGGTCGACCCGGCGAAGTTCGCCAAAAGCGACAGCGCGGCCCGGTCCCCACGCTCGCCGAGCCGTGCCACGGCTGCGAGCTTCTCCGTTTCGGGAAGGTCCGACGCGAGAATGGCTGCGGCGCGCGCTTCTTCGAGCCGGCTGCGGACATTTCCATCGGCTTCGGCTGCGAGAGCGGCATCGAGTGCCGGGATGGCGGCGGGATCGGGGCGCGAGAAGATCGTGTCGGCAGCGCGCAGGCGCACTGCGGGGTCGGCAGCACCAAGCGTCAGGCCGCCGAGCACGTCGCGCACCGCGCCGCGCAGGCCGTTGTTGACGCGGACCTTGGTGAAGTCGCGGGAAGACGCTTCCCCCCGGCCTTCGCCCGTCAGCGCGTCGAGCACGGCACCGTCTCGCAGGACCACCACCTCGCGATTCGATTTGCGGAAATAGAGATCACCTGCGGCAAGGGCTTCGAGCGGGCGTGCAACTGCGGGATCGCCGCTCGCGCCGAGTTCGCGCACAACGGCTTCGATCGCGGGAAAACCCTTGGCATCGGCGAATTTCGTGAGGATCGCGCGAAGCTGCGCCTCGTCTGCGCGCACCATGCCGGCCAGCGATACGAGCGCCGCCATGCAGATGAAAAGGAAGCGAGCAAGCGCCATCCAGGGAAACCCGATTGGAAGGGTAACAGCCTCCGGGCGGACGGGAGGAGGTGATCCGCCCGGAGGCTTTCAGGCGCGCCGGACAAAACCGGCGCAATGCGTCACATCAGTTGGTCGCGCCGCCGCACTTGCCGGTCGCGACATTGAAGTTGCCGCAGGACATGGGCTTGCGCCAATCGGCGATCAGGTCCTTGGAGTCGGGCAGATAGTCCGACCATTCGTCGCCCACCACGAGGCCCGAGGTCTGCCACACCGTCTCGAACTGGCCGTCGGCCTGGATCTCGCCGATCAGCACGGGCTTGGTGATGTGGTGGTTGGGCATCATGGTGGAGTAGCCGCCCGACAGGTTCGGGACGGAAACGCCGACGATGGAGTCGATCACCGCATCGGGCTCGGTGGTGCCGGCCTTCTCCACCGCCTGCACCCACATGTTGAAGCCGATATAGTGGGCTTCCATCGGGTCGTTGGTGACGCGCTTGTCGTTCTTGGTGAAGGCCTTCCAGGTCTCGATGAACTGGGCGTTGGCCTCGTTGTCGACCGACTGGAAGTAGTTCCAGGCCGCGAGATGGCCGACCAGCGGCCCGGTGTCGAGGCCGGCCAGCTCTTCCTCGCCGACCGAGAAGGCGACCACGGGAATGTCCTCGGCCTTGACGCCCTGGTTGGCCAGCTCCTTGTAGAAGGGCACGTTGGCATCGCCATTGACCGTGGAGACGACGGCCGTCTTCTTGCCGGCCGAGCCGAACTTCTTGATGTCGGAGACGATGGTCTGCCAGTCGGAATGGCCGAACGGCGTGTAGTTGATCATGATGTCTTCGTCGGCCACGCCCTTGGACTTCAGGTAGGCCTGGAGGATCTTGTTGGTGGTCTGCGGATAGACATAGTCGGTGCCGGCGAGCACCCAGCGCTCGACCGAGCCGCCATCTTCGCTCATCAGGTAATCGACGGCGGGAATGGCCTGCTGGTTGGGGGCCGCACCCGTGTAGAACACGTTGCGTTGGCTTTCCTCGCCCTCGTACTGCACGGGGTAGAAGAGGATGTTGTCGAGTTCCTCGAAGACCGGCAGCACGGACTTGCGCGACACGGAAGTCCAGCAGCCGAAGACTGCGGCGACTTCGTCCTTGGAGATCAGCTCGCGCGCCTTTTCGGCAAACAGCGGCCAGTCGGAAGCAGGATCGACCACGACTGCTTCCAATTTCTTGCCAAGCACGCCGCCCTTCTTGTTCTGCTCGTCGATCAGCATGAGCATGGCGTCCTTGAGCGTCGTCTCGGAGATGGCCATGGTGCCCGAAAGCGAGTGAAGGATGCCGATCTTGATCGTTTCTTCCTGCGCGCTTGTGATCTGCACGCCCGCGCCGAACAGCGCGGCGCTGAGCGCCAGCATGGAAATGGTCCTGCCTGTTTTATGCATTGGAGTGCCCACCCTCTCTGTTTTTGTGCAGCGCAAAAGACTGTGCAAACTGCGTGCCAGATGGATGAGGGGCTAGGCCAACCCAGAAGAGGCCGGCTCGGAGGCCATCAGAGTTCCCGGCGGCCCTCGCGAATGACAGCATTTTAGGCACTCCAAACGAAATGCCTATTTCTGGTGCAGCGCAGCATGGGCCGTCTGTCGAGAGGATCAGGCCTGCGACAACTATCAGTCGGCGCCCGCTCTGCCTGAAAACTACAAGCGCGCGCCCATACGCAGGCCCTCGAACACAGCCTCCTCGGCGGTGCGCGGCGACAGGCAATCGCCGATCATCTCGACTTCGCAAGCCAGGCCCGCGAGTTCCCGCTTGAGGTCGTCGGCCGGCTTGTGACCGAAGCAGAGAACCAGCATGTCCATATCCTCGAAAAGGATCGGCTCGCCGCTCACGGTGTGCTGCGCATAGATCGTGCCGCCATCGGCGCCGAAGATGCGCGCGTATGGCGTGACGCGAACCTGAAGCCTGTGGAGTTCGGCTGCGATGTTGTCGCGCACGTAGAGCGGCAGGGCGGCGCCCACATGCGTTCCCGTGACGACGAGCTCGACCACGCTGCCGTTGCGCACGAGCATTTCGGCCAAGCCCGGGCCGATCCAGTCGTTGCGCCAGTCGACGACCACGACGCGGCGTCCGGGCGACACCTCCTTGCGCAGGATCTGCCAGGCGTCGACCACCGCCACCGAGCCGTCGGTGGGCAATTCCGGCAGGTAGGGCGTGGCGCCCGTCGCGACGATCACCGTGTCTGGCGCCTCCTCCTCCACGAGCGCGCGGTCGACGCGGACGCCGCGGATCACGCGCACCTGCTGCTGCTCCAACTCACGCGCGAGATTGGTGATGATGCCGCCGAATTCCGCCCGCCGCGGCAGAAGCTGGGCCAGGCGCGCCTGCCCGCCGAGCTGGCCTTCGGCCTCATAGAGCGAGACCCGGTGGCCGCGCTTGGCGGCCGTGATGGCGGCCTTCATGCCGGCGGGACCGCCACCCACCACCATCACCCGCTTGGGCGCGGATGCGGGCCGCAGCGAGCCGTATTGCAGCTCGCGGCCGGTTTCGGGATGCTGGATGCAGGAGATCGGATAGCCGCGGTGGAAGTGGCCTATGCAGGCTTGGTTGCAGGCGATGCAGGCGCGGATGTCGTCGGGGCGGTTGTCCTGCGCCTTGCTGGGCATTTCGGGATCGCAGATCAGGGCGCGCGTCATGCCGCACATGTCGGCCTGGCCAGTCGCCAGGATCGCCTCGGCGTCCTGGGGCTGGTTGATGCGCCCGGCGACCATCACCGGAATCTTGAGCCGGCTCTTGAAGCGCTGGGCCTCGCTCGCGAGATAGGCGTTGCCGACCGCCATGGGCGGCACGATGTGCACGGCGCCGCCGAGCGTGGCAGAGGTGCCGGCGGTGACGTTCACATAGTCGAGCAGCGGCTCGAGCGCCGAGCAGGCCTCGATCACGTCCTCGATGCCGAGCCCGCCATCGTCGCGGTCGTCCGCGCTGATGCGCATGCCGATCACGAAGCGGTCGTCGGTTTCAGCGCGAATGGCGGACAGCGCCTCGCGGAAGAAGCGCAGGCGGTTTTCAAGGCTGCCGCCCCAGGCGTCCGTGCGCCGGTTGACGAGCGGGTTGAGGAACTGGATCGGAAGGTAGCCGTGGCTCGCCACGAACTCGACGCCGTCGAGCCCCGCCTGGTGCATGCGCCGGGCCGCGCCCGCATAGCCATGGACGATCTCCCAGATCATCGCCTCGTCGAGTTCGCGCGGCATCACGTGGAAGCGCTCGTTGGGAGAGACGGACGGGGCGTAGGCCACGGCGAGCAGGCCGTCTGCCGTTTCCATGATCTCGCGGCCGGGGTGGAAAAGCTGGGAGAAGACCGTGCAGCCCTCGGCATGGCAGGTCTCGGCGAGCCGGCGATAGCCCTCGATGCAGCTGTCGTCGGTCGCCATCAGCATGTGCGAGGTGTAGCGCGCGGTTTCGTGCACCCCGGCCACCTGCGTGACGATGAGGCCTGCCCCGCCTTTCGCGCGGGCTACGTGATAGGCGACGAGCGCGTCGTTCACCGAGCCATCGTTAGGCAGCGTGGTGTCGTGTCCGGTGGAAAGGATGCGGTTCTTGATCTGCGTGGAGCGGATCGTGATGGGCGCAAAGAGATGAGGAAACAGCTCAGCCATCGGCGCGCTCCATCGGAAGTTCTGGGAGGAGCGCTCGCATCGCGAGGTGGATTGCCACAGCCGACACCGTCTTCTCCCAGGCTGGTCTCATCCGCGGCAGTCTAGAACGCGCGGGAGAAGATTGGCAGCCGTGGACCGGGATTCTGGAGATCATGTCGCATGACCAAAGGTCAGGCGCGGTTCTCCAGGGCCTCCATGACTTCCGCAAGGCCCGTCACGGCCGCCACATTCTTCATGGCGTAATCGATGGAGGCTCGGTGCCAGTCGGCGTTCATGGTGGAGCAGCAATCCTCGGGCACGATCATGATGAAGCCCTTGTCGGCGCCTGTGCGGGCCGTGTGCTCGATCGACATGTTGGTCCAGGCGCCGGTGTCGAGGAGGATGTCGCGGCCGGTCGCCTTGAGCACGGTTTCGAGCGTCGTGCCTTCCCAGGCGCTCATGCGCATCTTGGAAACGATGATGTCGCCTGCTTGCGGCTCGAGGCCGGGCACGGGTTCCGCACCCCATGTGCCGCGCAGAAGAGCGTTGTCCTCCATGACCCCTTCGAACAGAGGGGCGTTCAGCGTGAAGCCGGGCAGGCCGGGATCGACCAGGAACCAGACATGGATCACGGGGATGCCGAGTTCGCGGCAGCGCTCGGCTAGGCGGCGGGTGTTCTCGATCGCGTTCTGTTCGCGGCAATGGGCGGGCGCGCCGGAGGCTGCGAAGGCGCCGCCTTCGGAAACCACGTCGTTCTGCATATCCTGGATCAGCAGCGCGCAGCGGCTCGCATCGAGCCGGAAACTTCCATCGGCCATCGTTTCCTTCCCCTTGGCTGCCTCTTTGCCCGCCATGAACCGCTCGCGGCGCGGGCCGATCTTGGTTCGCACCGTGTAGATCGAACTCGTCGCGCAGAGATGGAGCGTGTGCCAGTCCGGCCCGCCCCAGTGGAGATTGGCGACCTCCTCGGGCACGGACAGCTTGCCGATGAGCCTTCCGCCGGGGTCGAACACCCAGACGCCGCCGGGTGCCGTCACCCAGACATTGCCCGCTTCGTCGCACTTCATGCCGTCGGGCAGGCCGGCGAGGCGGCCGTCGCGGATGCCCGAGGCAAACAGCTTGGCCGAACCGAGCGAGCCGTCGGGGCGCAGCTCGAACACGCGGATGTTCGCCTGGTCGGTGTCGTTGACATAGAGCAGGCGCTCGTCCGGCGAGAAGCAGAGGCCATTGGGCTGGCCGAACACGTAGCGGCCGACGACGAGCTCGGGCTCGGCGGGGGCTGTCGCGCCCGGCGGAATACGGAACACGCCCTGCCAGCCGAGTTCGCGCGGACGCTCGACGCCGAAGCCCGCCATGCGGCCATACCATGGGTCGGAGAAGTAGATCGACCCGTCCGAGCGGATGCAGAGGTCGTTGGGGCTGTTGAGCTCGCGGCCCTCGAAATGGGAGGCGAGCACGGTGCGGCGGCCGTCCGCACCGATGCTGACGACCGAAGAGGTGGAATGCTCGCAGACGACCAGTTCCAATCCGGGCGTGAGCGTCATGCCGTTGCCCTTGTTCGACGGCTTGGCGACCTCGCGCACGCGGCCGTCGGACCCGAGCCTGCGGCGCGTGTCGGCGGGCATGTCGGAGAAGAAGAGGCATTGCTCCGCAGGGTGCCAGACCGGGCCCTCCACGAAGGTGAAGCCGGTGGCCGCGCGCGTGACGGGCGCGGCCGTGTCGATCAGAGCGTGGAATGCGGGGGAGAGCGCTTGGTGTGGCATGGCGTCAGAGGCGATAGATGCGCTGGGCGGTGTCGTGGAAGACGAGGGCGCGGGACGCGTCGTCCAGGCCGCTGGTCGCGATCAGGAAACTGTCCACCAGCGAGCGATAGTCGGTCCAGAGCTTCTCGATGGGGAAGTTGGAGCCGAACAAAGAGCGCCCGGGGCCGAAGCAGGCCAAGGCATCACCCACGACCCGGGCGATGTGGCCGGTGTCGTTGCGGTGGAGGAAAGTGCCGAAGGCCGAGAGCTTGCAGGCGACGTTGGGTTCGCGCGCGAGCCTGGCGAGTTCGGTGCGCCAGAAGGCCAAGCCCTTTTCCGAAAGGTCGTCGGGCATCCCGGCATGCTGGAGAACGAAGGTGACTTTCGGGCATGCGCGGGCAAGCTCCGCCGCGCCCGCCATCTGGACGGCGAAGACCTGGAGATCGAAGCTCCAGCCATAGTCCGCGAGGCGCGCGACGTTGCGTTGGACATTGGCATCGCGCGCGAGATCGGATCGGCTCGCGAAGCGAAAGAGCGGGTTGGCATGCCAGTGGAACTGCTGGCGAATGCCGCGCATGAGCGGAAAGCGCGCGAGGCGGTCGAGGGCTGGGCGGGCATCCGCCACCGTCATGTCGCAGAAGCCGACGATCCCGTGCGGCCAGCCGGTGCGGTCGGCCGTTTCCTGCACCCAGGCCACCTCGTCGACGAAACGGTCGGGCGCCCAGTTGGCCTGCACATAGACGGATTTCACGACGTTGCGCGGGGCGATGTCATCGAGAAATTCCTCGATCGGGTAGTCGCGGCGGATTTCCTCGTAAGGCCCGAAGATGCGCGGCTGCATGGGGCCCGAAAGCCAGGGCAGATCGCGGCGGCGCCAGATGTGGTGGTGGGCGTCGATGATCGGCGTCATGCGGCGAGCCGGGCAGTGTCGAGAATCTCGGCGCAGAGGCTCTGGGTGGAAGCCGCACTCCCCAGCCGGTCGAGAAACGGCAAGGCGGCAACAAGCGCCGCCGTCTGGGGGCGATAGTCGGGGTCGCCTGCAAGCGGCGTCAGCCAGAGTGTGCGCCAGGCGCGGCGCGACAAGCGGCGCACGGCGTCCACAAGGGCATCGGGGCTGCCGCGCTCAAGCCCGTCGGAAACGACAACCACGAGGGCGCCGCGCGCGAAGCCGGCGAAGCGGGGAACGCCGAGAAAGGCTTGCAGCGCATCGCCCAGGCGGGTGCCGCCGTCCCAGTCGGCAACGAGGCCGCTGGCCGTGGCGAGGGCCTGCTCGACGTGGCGGTGGCGCAGGGCGCGGGTGACACGGGTGAGCCGGGTGCCCAGCGTGAAGACCTCGATGCCCTCGCTCGCTCGCGCCAGCGCATGGGCGAAGCGCATGTGGCTTTCGGTCTGCGTTTTCATCGAGCCGGAAACGTCGATGAGCAGGAGAATGCGGCGCTGGCGGTGCTTGCGTGCGGTGCGCGGCAGCCTCACCACCTCGCCGTCGCGCCTGACGGCATCGCGCAGGGTCCGGCGCATGTCCCAGCGGTCGCCGCTGCTGCGGGGCGTCCGGCGGTGGGTGGTGCGGCGGGGCAGAAGCCGGGGGGCCGCACGGCGGAAGCGACGCAGGGTTTCCGTCTCGTCGCTTGCGGAGAAAGCGCGCAGGGCCAGCACCTCGTTGCGCGCGGCCTCGCCGCCGCTTTCCTCCGTCCGGTCGGCCTCGGGCGGCTCGCCATTGCCTTCGCGCTCGTCGAAGGCCTGAACCTCGTCATCCGGCGAAGGAGCGGCGGCGGCCATCGACTGGCCGAGAAACAGCAGGCGAAACAGCGCGTCAAACTCTTCGCGCCGCTCGGGCGCGGGGGCCATTGTCGCGAGGGCCGCCTTGTGGATGTCGGTCACCGAGCGGGGACCGAGCAGGCCGACGGCCGCGATGAAGCTTTCCGTCTGGTCCGGCGACACGGCAAAGCCGTTGGCGCGCAGAAGCGTGGCGAATTCCACGAAAGGCCATGCCGCACGCGGAAGGGGCGTCATGCGGCCACTCCTTCCAGCACCGCTTCGATGCGCGAGGCCATGAACTGGAGGTCGTCTTGGTCCTTCAACACCACGCCGATGGCGCGCTTGAAGGCTGTGGGCCAGGCAGCACCCTGCGAGTGAAGAAGGGTTGCAGCCTCTGCCCATTCCACCGTTTCCGCCACGCCCGGCGGCTTGGCCAGCGGCTCGCCGCGCAGGCGGCCGACGGCCCTGACCACCGCATCTGCCGTGGAGCGCGCGACAGCGCTTGCGCGCATCATCACGATCTCGGCTTCTCGCGCGGGCTCGGGGTATCCGATCCAGTGATAGACGCAGCGGCGGCGCAACGCTTCGTGCAGCTCGCGCGTGCGGTTGGAGGTGAGGATCACGACGGGCGCTTCGGCTGCCCGCACCGTGCCGCGCTCGGGGATGGAAACAGTGAAATCCGACAGGAATTCGAGCAGAAAGGCTTCGAATTCGTGGTCGGAGCGATCGATCTCATCGATCAGGAGCACGGCGTCGCGCGGGCGGTTGAGCGCATGCAGCATAGGCCGCGCGATCAGGAAATCGTCGCCGTAGATGTTGACGTGATGCTCGCCGGCCTGACGGATGGCGAGCATCTGGCGCGGATAGTTCCACTCGTAGAGTGCAGCGGATGCGTCGATGCCCTCATAGCATTGCAGGCGGATCAGCTCGCGGCCCAGCACGGAGGCGATGGCCTTGGCGGCTTCCGTCTTGCCCACGCCGGGCGCGCCTTCGAGCAGCAGGGGCTTGCCGAGCGCCAGCGCCAGATAGCCCGCGGTCGCCAGGTCCTCGCCCGCGAGATACTGCGCCGCCTGCAGCGCGCCTGCGAGCTTTTCAGGCCCGTCGATGCCGGCGATGGAGCGGCGGATGGGCATGCTACCAACGCGGCCCCGGCTGCACGCCGCCGTTTGCGATCAAGCCGCGCAGCACCTTTTCGGGCGTGATCGGCAGATCGTCGATGCGGACGCCGACCGCGTTGAACACGGCATTCGCCACTGCGGGAAGCACGGGGTTGGCGCACATCTCGCCGGGGCCCTTGCCGCCATAGGGGCCGTCGGGCGCGGGGCGTTCGAGCACCGATATATGGTGGGGGGCGATGTCGCCGGGGCCGGGCATCAGATATTCGTTGAAGTCCACAGGCCCATGCGAGCGGTCGGGGTAATAGGGCTCGGTGGTTTCCCAGAGCGCGTGGCTCATGCCCATCCAGGCGCCGCCGACCAGCTGCTGCTCGACCAGCTTGGGATTGAGCGCGCGGCCGAGCTCATAGGCCGAGTTCATGGCAACGACCGCCACCTCACCGGTTTCGTCGTCCACGTCGACATCCACCACCATCGCCGCATGCGCGAAGCAGGAAACGGGCGTCATCTCGCCGGTGTCTGGGTCGACATCGGAGAGCGGGATCAGGAAGATGCCGCGACCCGAGACGGTCTTGCCCTGCTTGAACTGTGCGGCTCCGCAAGCGGCAGCGGTCGTGATGGAGCGCGAGGGCGCGCCCTTGACGTGGATGTTGCCGCGCCCGTCGGTGACGAGGTCGCCCGCGTCGACCTCCAATTCTTCGGCGGCCGCCTCCAGCATCACCGCGCGGGCCTCGGTGGCTGCCTGGATCACGGCGTTGCCCACGCGGTGCGTGCCGCGCGAGGCGAACGAGCCCATGCAGTGCGGGCCGGTGTCGGAATCGGCCGTGTCCACATAGACGTCCTCCACGGGGATGCCGAGCGTTTCGGCGGCGATCTGGCGCGTCACCGACTTCATGCCCTGGCCGAGATCGATGGAGGACAAGGCCACGGTGAACTTGCCGTCGGGGTTGGAATGGACGAGCGCCTGGCTCGGATCGCCGCCCAAGTTCATGCCGATGGGGTAGTTGATCGAGGCAAAGCCCCGGCCGCGATGGATCGACATGGCTCAGCGCCTCCTTAGGCCGGAGATTGCGGAGAAGCGATTGGTGGCCGGCCGCGCGGGCGCATCTGGCGGGCGGGGCGCGAAGGCCGGTTCCGGCTGGCGCGGCGGGGCTGGAGGGGCCGCGCTTTCGGCATAGTCCAGCCCGCCGGGATAGGCTGCGGGCTGAGCGGGCTGCCAGGCGGGCGGGGCCGTGCGGTCGTGTCCGCTGCGGGGCTGGCCCACCAAGCCCTTCTGGTCGGTCGCGGTGTAGTTCGGCAGCCGCGCACGCTCGCCCCCTCCCCCCTTGAGCGAGGACATCGCGCGATATTCCGCACCGATCGGCCAGCGCGCCTTTTCTGCTGCCACCTGGCAGCACTCGATCAGCGCGGTGTTCTTGGCCAACCGGCGATGGGCCTTCATGTCGCCGTCGAGATAGGCGTTGCGCATGCGCAGCTCGATCGGGTTCATGCCGACCGCATGCGCCACCTTGTCCATGTGCGCCTCGATGGCGAAATCGACGCCCGTGATGCCGAAGCCGCGCATGGCGGTGGCCGGCGTGCGGTTGGTGAACACGCAATAGACGTCGGCCGACACGTTGGGGATCGTGTAGGGCCCCGGCAGATGGCCGACGCTCTTGATGATGGCGTAGGACGAGAGCCGCGTGTAGGCGCCGGAATCGAAGTAGCCGGTGAACTTGCGCGCGACGATGCGGCCGTCCTTCATCACGCCGTCGGTGAGGTACCAGCGCTCGGCTCCGCGCGGCGCCCCCACCTGCATCTCATCCTCGCGGTTCCAGACATAGCGCACGGGCTTGCCCGTCAGCATGGTGCCCAGCACGGCCATCGGCTCGTGCAGGCTGTCCACCTTGCCGCCGAAGCCGCCGCCCACCGTGCCGCCGACGAAGTGGAGGCGGTTGGACGGCAGCTTCAAGACCTTGGCGGCCGTGCCGAGCGAGAAGAACAGCGCCTGGGTCGAGGTGTAGACCACGAAGCGGTTGTTGGTTTCGGGCGCGGCGATCGCCCCGCAGGTCTCCGTCGGCGCCTGCTCGATGGGCGACATCTGATAGCGCCCTTCCACCACGTGATCTGCGGTGCGGAGCGCTGCATCCACGTCGCCGAAGCGCAGCTTCTGGTGGTCGTATTTCTCGTGATAGGTGAAGGTGTTGCTGGGATATGCCGCGTTCACCGAAGGCGCGCCGGGCTTGAGCGCCTCTTCCACGTCGAGCACGTGGGGCAGGATCTCGTAGTCGACGCGGATCGCGGCTATGGCATCCAGCGCCGCCCGCTCGCTTTCGGCCACCACCGCCACGATCGGCTCACCGATGTAGCAGACCTTCTTGTCGGCCAAGAGCGGCTCGTCGTCGATGCCGAAATTCATCAAGGACAGCAGCGTGTTGAGGTTGAGCGGCACGTCGCGCGCGCGGATCACCCGCTTGACGCCCGCCATGCGCTCGGCAGCCCCCGTATCCACCGAGCGGATGCGCGCGTGGTGATGCGGCGAGCGCAGACATTTGAGGTGGAGCAGGCCCTCGAACAGGTGGTCGTCGAAATAGGGCGAGCGGCCCGTCACATGGCCCAGCATGTCCTGGCGCTGGGTCGGCTTGCCGATCTCATGGAGATCATCGTCCCGCTCGTCGGCGAAATATTCCTTGCGAAACTCGATCATGGTGTCACCCGTAACGCCGTGCGCCGCTGCCCGCGCGCGCGGCCGACATCACGGCCGCGATGATCGGCTCGTAGCCCGTGCAGCGGCAGATGTTGCCGCCGATGGCCTCCACCACCTCCTCGCGCGAGGGCTGAGGGTTGCGGTCGAGCAGCGCTTTTGCGGCCATCAGCATGCCCGGCGTGCAGTAGCCGCACTGGGCGGCGAAGTTCTCGGCGAAGGCCACCTGGAGCGGATGGAGCTGCGCGCCGGCGAGCCCGCTTGTGGTCTCGATGCGGCGTCCCTCCACCGTCTCGCCGAGCGTCAGGCAGGACAAGTGCGCCTCGCCGTCGATCAAGACCGTGCAGGTGCCGCAGGTGCCCTGGCCGCAACCGTATTTGGGGGAAAGGTCGCCTACGCCGCGGCGGAGAAGGTCGAGCAGGTTGCCGCCCTCATCGGCAAACACGGCCTGCGCGCTGCCGTTGAGCGTGAACTGGACCGGCTTCTTGGCCATCAGGCGGCCCTCCGATTTGGGGTGCCGACGCTGCCGCCTCCCCTCCCCCTTGAAGGGAGGGGTACGGGGTGGGGGTGACGGTGCCGCTGCGCGGACGGCAGGCCATGCGGCGTCGGCAGTGGGGTGGAGGGGTTACCCCCACCCCCCACCCCTCCCCTCAAGGGGGAGGGGGAACGGAAATGTCTGTGGGTCGAGGGCCTGTGATGCATGGAGGTCACCGCCTCAACAAAAGCCGCTTGAGATGCACGGGGGCGATCTGGCGGCGGTACCATTCGCTGGCGATGGCGTCGGTGAGCGGCTGGAGGCCCTCGGTTGCCGCGCGAAGCGCAGCCGCGATACCCCCCTCGTCCAAGGCCGCGCCCTCCAGTGCGCGCTCCACGGCCAGCGCCCGCACCGGGCGCTCGCCCATCGCGGCATAGGCCACACGGGCGCGGGAAACGCGGCCGCCCTGCGTGGGCAGAAGGGCCGAGATGGACAGGAGCGAGATGCCTTTGGGCTTCACCCGGCTGGCTTTTAGGAAGCGGAACGAGCCCGCCTCGCGCGGACGCGGCACGATGATGGCGGTGACGATTGCGCGCCCGCCATCGCGCTCGCGGGCGGCGAGGAACTCCTCGATGCCCGCAGGCTGGCCGCTGGTCGTCAAGATCTTGGAATCGAGCGCGAGAAGAGCCGCGGCGAAATCGCCATAGGGCGAGGCGGCGAAGAGGTTGCCGCCCACGCTTGCCATGTTGCGCACGGCGGGTCCTCCGACCCCGCGCGCGACGGGGGCGAGAAAAGCGAGATCGCGGCTTCCCATCACCTGCGCCATGGTCACGCCCGCACCGATCGTGATCGTGTCGCCCTGCGCGGTGATCTGGCGCAGGCGCGGGTCGGAAACCCGGATGATCGTGTCGAAGGACTGGTCTCCCGCATTCACCGCGCGCATCACGATGGTGCCGCCGCCGAGATAGCGCGCGGTGCGCGAGGCTTGCAGCGCACGTGCCGCCTCGCCCGCATCCGCGAATGTCCTGACGCTGATCGGCATCAGTTCCTCCCCGTGGGCGCGGGCAAGCCGAGATGCGCGCGCACGGCGCGGAAGCCCGCTTCGTAGATGTTTTCCTGCACCATGGTCTTGAGCCGCGCCTCTTCGCCCACTGGGGTGTCGAAGCGCGATTCCCATTCCCAGAAGGTCTGGTCGCCATCGGTCACGGGCGTGAGGCGCACATGGGCGACGTAGTTGAGAAGCGGCACGGGCGTGTCGAGCAGGCAGTAGGTGAAAGCCATGTCGGCATCGGACAGCGTGAGAAGCTGCTCGCGCAGTTCCGAGCCGTCTTCGAGGTGGAAGCGGCGCACGCAGCCGACGCGGTCGGACGGTTGCCCGCGCTCGATCTGGCTGTCGGCGACCGCCGGGTGCCACTGATCGTGGCCGTTGAAGTCGCGCAGCACGGCCCAGACGGCGTCGACGGGGGCTTCAAGCACGGTGCTGGTGCGGATCTTGGGCATCACCGCTCCCCGAAATGCCGCTTCAACGCGTCGAAGCCCGCCTGGAACACGTTTCCACCGATGCCGGAGACGAGATCGTCGGCCACATCGCTCGCGCAGTCGAACTCTGCCGTCCACTCGATGAAGGTGCGGTCCCCGTCCACCACGGGCGTCAACCGCAGCGTCGCCACATAGTCGGTCAGCGGCATCGGGCTTTCCAGGATCGCATAGGTGCAGAACATGTCGTAGTCGGAGAGGCCGAGCAGCTTCTCGCGGATGCGGTCGCCGTTCTGGAGGTGGAAATCACGCACGCAGCCGATGCGGTCGGGCGCTTCCGCGTTCTCGATGCGGCTGTCGCGGATGCGCGGGTGCCAGCGCGGCAATCCGTTGAAGTCGCGCACGCGCTCCCAAACGCGGGCGGCGGGAGCGTCGATCACGCTGGAAACGAACACGCGCGGCATGATCAGCCCTGCTTCCCGGCTGGCTTGCCCGAGCCGTTGGTGGGGGCGGGCTTGGTGTCCTTCGCGATGCGCTGCATGTCGCTTGCCTCGCGGATCAGCCCGCCCATCTTGGCGAGGCTTCCGCCCTCGATGCCGATATCGGCCAGGAGGTTGTCGATGAGTGGTGCCTGCACGCGGTAGCGCAAAGCGCTCTCGATCACCTCGTCGGTCGGGTTGCGCGTGCTGCCGGTATCGCCCCCGAAGCCGCCTCCGCCCAGCTGCATGATGCGGATGTCGTTGATCTTCTCCATCGGCTTCACGGAAGCGGCGATGATGCCTTCCACATGCTCCAGCATCTTGCGCCGGAAGATCGACAGCCGCGCCTCGTCGGTCAGCACGTTCTCGGCCTCGTTGACTAGCCGTTGCGCCTCGGCCTCGACCGCGCGGCGCACGCGCTCCGCTTCGGCTGCGATGCGCTTTTCCTGCGCGACTTTTTCGGCCAGCACGAGATCCACGCTCTGCCGCCGCTTAGCTTCTTCCGTCTCCCGCGTGGTGCGGATCTGCTCCTCGGCTTCCGCTGCGCGCGCCCGCGCAAGGTCTGCCTCCGCGCGCGCCGCCGACTCTTCGAGCGACTTCTGCGAGAGCGCGATGGCCTTCTCCATCTGCACGGTTTCCACCGTGCGCTCGCGGTCCACTTCCAGCTTGCGGCGGTCGCGCTCCTGGTTGATGCGGGCTTCGTCCAGGCCCCGCTCGGAAGCGATGCGGGCGCGCTCGATCTCCTCGCGCGACGCGATCTCAGCCTCCTGCAGCGCCTGCATCCGCGCGATCTCGAGTTGCTCGATGGCGCGGCGGCGCTCGAGCTTCGCCGCTTCCAGCACCCGCTCGCGCGACACCTCCGCCGTCTCGATCGCGCGCTGCGCCTCGATCTCGGCCTGGCGCACGCGGGCGTCGGCTTCCGCGCGCTCGGAGCGCCGCGCGGCGAGCTCGATCACGCGCGCTTCTTCGGCCTCCTCCACCAGCCGCTTGCGGGTGATGTCGCTCACCTCGCGATCCTGCGCGGACTGGATGCGCTCCTTTTCGAGAGCAAGTTCGGATGCGATCCGCTCGCGCTCCACCGCCTCGCGGCGTTTGATCTCGGCCTCCTCGATCGCCCGGTCGCGCGCGATCTGGCGGTTGCGCGTCAACTCTTCGGATGCGATCCGCTCGGCCTCCAACTGCGCCTGGCTCTCGATGCGCGCGGCTTCCACGCCTTGCGTCGCCTCGATTTCCGCTGCGTCGATGACCCGCGTCCGCTCGATCTCGCGGGCCCGCACGTTCTGCTCGGACGCGATGCGCTCGGTCGCGACCCGATCCTCCTGCGCGATGCGCGCGGCTTCCGTTGCTTCACGCGCCGCGATCTCCGCCTCATCGATGCGGCGCTGGCGCTCGATCTCCTGGGCGCGCGTTTCCTGCTCAAGCCGGATGCGCGCTTCGGTGACGGCCCGCTCCTGCTCGATGCGGGCGCGCTCGGTCGCTTCGCGCGCCACGATCTGCGCTTCTTCGATGGCCCGCTCGCGCTCGATCTCCAGAGCGCGCGTTTCGCGCTCGTTGGCGATGCGCGCTTCGGCCACCGCGCGTTCCTGCACGATGCGGGCCTTTTCCAGCTCCTCGCGCAAGCCGATCTCGGCCGCTTCCACCGCGCGCTGGCGCTCGATCTCGCGCTGGCGCACCTCGCGTTCGGAGGCGATGCGGGCTTCCGAGATCGCGCGCTCATGCGCGATGCGGTTCTTCTCGATGGCCTCGCGCGCGGTGATCTGAGCGCTCTCGGCTTCCGTGTCGCGCTCGGCGCGCTCACGCGCCAATTGCGCGCGCTGCACGGCGCGACGGAACTCCACGTCTCGTTCCTGTTCGAGGCGGGCTTCCTCGCTCGCGCGCTCGATCTCCAGCGACTGTTTTTCGGCCTCCAGGTTGCGCGCGCGGATCAGGATGTTCGATTCCTGCTCGATGTCGTTGCGGAGCTTGCGCTTCTCCTCGATGCTCTGGATCAGCGCGGTCAGGCCTTCGGCGTCGAAGCGATTGGACGGGTTGAAGAACTGGAGGTCGGTCTGGTCGATGTCCTTGATGGCGAGCGACTCCAGTTCCAGACCGTTCTTGTTCAGCCCCTCCTGCGCCACCTCCTGCACGCGACGGACGAACTCGCCGCGCTGCTCGTGCATCTCCTCCATGGTCATTTCGGCAGTCACCGTGCGCAGCGCGGATTCGAACTTGCCCGTCAAAAGCGCGTTCAGTGTGCCGGCTTCCAGCGTGCGGCGACCGAGCGTGGACGCCGCGAGCGAGACCGCCTCCCGCGTTGGGCGGATGCGGACATAGAACTCGGCCTCCACATCGACGCGCATCCGGTCGCGCGTGATCAGCGCCGCTTCCCGCGAGCGCACGATGGCGAGTGGGAGCGTGTTCATGTTGACCGGCGTGATGTCGTGCACGATCGGCCAGACGAAGGCGCCTCCGTCGATGACCACCTTCTCACCCAGGAAACCCGTACGGACGAAGGAGACTTCCTTGGTGGAGCGGCGGTAGAGCCAGTTCATCACCACATAGACCACCGCGATCACGATGACCGCGAGAATGAGCCAGAGCACGATCTGGCCGATCAGCTGCCCGTTCATGGCGCGTCTCCTTGAGGCACTGGGGCTCTGCCCCGAATGGCTTTGAACCGGCGCGTCTGCGCTTCCAGCGCCTGCTCCGTCGGCAGGCGCTCCATGGAGGAGGCGCCGTAGAAGCCGTGGCAATTTCCGGTGTTTCGAAGGATGAACTCGGCATCCTCCGGCTGCGCCACCGGCCCGCCGTGGACGAGCACGAGCACGTCGGGATTCACGCGAAGGGCTGCCTCCGACCACTCATCAACGAGAGCCGGGCAGTCTTCGAGCTTGAGCGCCGTTTCCGCTCCGATGGAGCCGCCGGTGGTGAGGCCGAGATGGCAGACCACGATGTCCGCGCCGGCTCGTGCCATCGCTTCCGCCTCGCCCACGTTGAAGACGTAAGGCGTGGTGAGCAGGTCGAGGGCGTGCGCCTTGGCGATCATGTCGACTTCCAGCGCGAACGACATGCCGGTTTCTTCGAGGTTGGCGCGGAAGGTGCCGTCGATCAGGCCCACGGTGGGGAAGTTCTGCACGCCCGAGAAGCCGGCACGGCGGATCTCTTCCAAGAACACGTCCATCATACGGAACGGATCAGTGCCGTTGACGCCGGCGAGCACCGGCGTGTGCTTGACGATCGGAAGCACCTCGCGCGCCATGTCCATGACGATGGCGTTGGCGTCGCCATAGGCGAGCAGGCCTGCGAGCGAGCCGCGGCCGGCCATGCGGTAGCGGCCGGAATTGTAGATCACGATGAGGTCGATGCCCGCGGCTTCCTCGCATTTGGCGGAAAGCCCGGTGCCCGCACCCCCGCCGATGATGGGGATGCCCTCAGCCTTCATGGCCTGGAAGCGTTCGAGGATGGTCTTGCGCGCGATCATCCGCTCTTCCTCGCCCCTGCCCGCTTGGGCGAGCCGTGAAGCTCGCGGAAAGCGGCGAGCGCCGCGTCCACGAAACCTGCGTCGTTGATGTTGTGGGGCACGCGCACGAGGCGGCGCGCGGAGGTCTGGCGCACGGTTTCCTCAAGAGCTGCAAACAGAGCGCGGTCGGCCGCGGGGTCGTGGAACGGCTGGCCGGGCCGGTCGAGCGCGGAGACGCCCCCTTCCGGCAGAAGGAAGCGGACGGGTGCTTCCATGCTGTTCAGCTTGGCACCGATCCAGCAGCCGAATTCCGCATTCTCCTCGGCTGTCGTCCGCATCAAGGTCACCTGCGGGTTGTGTTGCACGAAGAGCCGGCGGCGGAAGCGCTCGGGGACAGAGTCGGGCGCGCCGAAATTGACCATGTCGAGCGCCCCACAGGAGCCGATGAAGGGGATGCGCTTGCGGATCACGGCGCCGAAGCGGTCCTCGGTCGCGGGGAAGATGCCGCCCACCAGCATGTCGGCGACTTCCGTGGTGGTGAGGTCGAGCACGGCACCGATCTGGCCGCCGTCGATCAGGTTCTCCATCGCGCGCCCGCCAGTGCCGGTGGCGTGGAACACCAAACAATCGTGATCGGCTTCGAGGGCTTTGGTCACCGCCTGTATACAGGGCGTGGTCACGCCGAACATCGTGAGGCCCACCGTGGGCCGCGCATCGGCCGGCTTGCGTGTCTTGGTTTCCGCCGCGCGCGCCTTGACCATGCCGGCCAGCGCGTGCGCGCCGTTGCCAAGGATCGTGCGCGTGATTCCGTTCAGCCCCTGAACGTCCGCCACGGCGGGCATCATCACGATGTCGGAGCCGCCGAGATAGGCGCGCGTGTCGGAAGCGGCGACAGTAGAGATCATCAGCTTCGGCACGCCTATGGGCAGTGCGCGCATGGCAGGTGTCGCGAGGGCCGTGCCGCCCGATCCGCCCGCGCTGATCACGCCCATCACCCCGCCACGGGCCCGCATCCAGCGCTCGAAGGCGAGCGTCATGCCGGCCACCGCCTCGCCGCGGTCGGACGAGAACACGCCGCTCGCGCCGCGCGGGTGGAACGCCGCGATCTGATGGGCCGGCACGTCCGCACCCGAATGGCGGCCGGACGTGGAAAGATCGACCAAGCGCACGGGAAGGCCCTCGCCGCGAAGGATGTCGCGGATGAAACGCAACTCCTCGCCCTTGGTGTCGAGCGTGCCGGCAACCAGCACGACGGGCTCCCCGCCGGCGCTCAAGGGGCGAAGCTCGCCCACCGTTTCAGCAGGGATGAGCGCTGCGCTCGAGACGATGCGCGCGGACTGTTCGAGCACGCGCACAGGCACGGGCTGCGACCAGCGCGTGGGCTGGGAGGGGTTGGAAAGGTAGATCTTGCGCGGGCCGGTCTGGACGGCAGCGGCCGCCTCGGACACGGGTGCCGTGTCCGCAGTCTTCTCCTCGCCGTGGCGGCCCACGCCCAGCATGCGCTGCTGAAGCTCGCGGTCGTTGGCGAGCTTCGCCGCTTCCGTTTCCCGGTTGATGCGGCCGTTGACCATGATCGCCACGCGCTCGGCGACGGTGGTGGCGACCCCGATGTTCTGCTCGATCACGAGCACATCGACCGAGCCTTCCTCGCCCAGTCGCACCAGCATCTCGGCCACCTGGTTGACGATCACGGGGGCCAGGCCCTCGGTGGGTTCGTCCATCACGAGAAGGCGCGGGTTGAGCAGCAGCGCGCGCGAGATGGCGAGCATCTGCTGCTCGCCGCCCGAAAGCTGGCCGCCGCCGTTGTTGCGGCGTTCGGCAAGGCGCGGGAAGGTCGCGTAGATACGCTCCACGGTCCACGCGCCCTTGGCCTTGCCGCCGATCAGGCGGAGGTGTTCGTCCACCGTCAGCGAGCGCCACAAGCGACGGCCCTGCGGCACATAGCCGATGCCCAGACGCGCGATGTCGGCCGGCTGCATGCCCACGAGTTCCCGGCCATTGAGCCGGATCGAGCCGGAGGCTGCGGGCACCAGGCCCATGATCGCCTTGCAGAGCGTGGTCTTGCCCATGCCGTTGCGGCCGACAACCGACAGCACGCCCGAAGGCAGAACGAGGTCGACGCCCTGGAGCGCATGGCTCGCGCCGTAGAAGACGTTGAGACCGCGCACTTCGAGGATCGGGGGGCCCGTGCGCTCAGCCATGGCCGAGACCTCCGGGGCCGCCCAGATAAAGCTCCTGGACCTGCGGGTCGCCTTCGATCTCAGCGGGCTTGCCTTCCTTGAAGACACGCCCGTTGTGCATCATCGTCACGCTTTCGGAGACGCGGAGCGCGACATCCATGTCGTGCTCGATGATGATGTAGCCGATGTGTCCCGGCAGATTGCCGAGGATCTCGATCAGTTCCTTGCGCTCGGTGGGCGAAAGGCCCGCCGCGGGCTCGTCGAACAGGATGAAGCGGGGTGCGCCGGCCAAGGCGAGCGCTATCTCGAGCTGGCGCTGCTGGCCGTAGGCGAGTTCGGAAACCTTGGTGTCGCGCAGCTCATGGAGATGCACCGCGCTCGCAAGCTGTTCGGATGCATGCACGAGCGCATCCGAGCGGCGGGGGCGCACGAGCGAGAAGCGGCCGCGCGAGACGCCGCGGCAGGCGAGGTAGATGTTGTCGAGAACGCTCAGGCCCCCGAACAGGAGCGAAATCTGGTAGGTGCGGCGCAAGCCCCGCCGGATGCGCTCATGGGCGGGAAAGGCCGTCACGTCCTCGCCAAACAGGCGGATGGTGCCCGATGTCGGCAGGAAGTCGCCGGTGATGCAGTTGAAGAGCGTGGTCTTGCCGGCCCCGTTCGAGCCCAGAACCGCACGGCGCTCGCCGGGGCGGACGGTGATCGACACATCGGTGAGCGCAGCCAACGCCCCGAACAGGCGGGTGACGCCGCGCAGTTCCAGCGCGTTGGCCGTGCCAGCCGCCGAAAGGCGCTGGGCGACGCTGGTGGTCTGAGAAGCGAGCGCCATCAGAGCCCCTTCCCCCCGCTGCCTTGGAGGGACGAAGCCGCCCGCATACGCGCGCGCAGCTTGGGCCACAGGCCGAGGATGCCGTCCGGCGACCAGAAAACGATGGCCAGGAAGACGAGGCCGACAAGCAGCTGGAAGCGCTCGCCGGGGATGCCTAACAGCACCAGGAAGTCGAGCGCGAAGGTGCGCAAGAGCACGAAGATCAGCGCGCCGATGAAGGGACCGATCGGATGGCGGATGCCACCGATGACCGCGATGATCAGGATGTCGATGGCCGGCCCCACGGCTACCGTGCCGGGCGAGACCTGGGCGTTCAGCCAGACGAGCAGCACGCCGGCGACGGCTGCGATGAAGCTCGCAAACGCATAGGCCGCGATGCGATGGGCGGTGACGTTGAAGCCGAGCGCCGCCATCCGGCGCGGGTTGTCGCGCACGCCTTGCAAAGCCAGGCCGAAGGGCGAGCGCGCGACATATGTGACGGCGAAGTAGCTGAGGGCCGCAAAGACCAGCGTGAGATAATAGAGCGGCACGGGCTGGCGCCAGTCGACGCCGAAGAGCTGTGGCGGCAGGACCTGGTTGAAGCCGTTGAAGCCGTTGAACACCGCATAGTTCTGCCGCGTGAAGTAGAAGAAGGCGGCAGCGATCGCGAGGGTGATCATGATCGTGTAGATGCCCTCGGTGCGGACCGCGAGAGCGCCGGTCAAGGTGCCGAAGGCCGTTGCGATGACGAGCGCCACGGGCACGGCCACCCACCAGGGCGCGCCCAGGCTGATCGTCGTCACGCCTGAGGTGCCGAACACCGCGACCATGTAGGCGGCCAAGCCCGCCACGCTCATCTGCGCCAGGCTCACCATGCCGCCATAGCCGCCCAGGAACATCAGGCTGAGCGCGACCATGCCCAAGATGAAGGCCCAGCCGAAGATCTGGAAGAGCACGAAGCCCGACGCTGCGGCCGGCATCAGAAGCAGCACCGCGCCCACCGCCCACCAGCCCCAGTGGATGCCGGCGAGGTTCGCTGTGCCGGTGCGCGAGGCGAGCCAGCGGAAATCCTGGGCGGGCGAGAAGCGGAGATCGGTGGAGGCCATGCTAGCGCGTCCGCCCGAACAGGCCCTGGGGGCGGAAGGCCAGAACGACGACCATGATCAGGAAGGTGAGCACGACGGCGTAGGTGGGGAAGTAGACCGAGCCGAACTGCTCGGCCAGACCGATTAGAAGCGCGCCGAGCGCAGCACCCGGGATCGAGCCCATGCCGCCCACGATCACCACGACGAGGGAGGCGAGCAGAAAGCGCGTGTCCTCGCCCGGCGCCATCGACTGGAACGTGCCGCCCACCACGCCTGCGACGCCGGCCAGCCCCGCCCCGAAGGCGAAGACGAGCACGAACACGCGCTGGATGTGGACGCCGGTGGCCGAAAGCATGTCGCGGTCGTCGACGCCCGCGCGCACCAGCATGCCGATGCGCGTGCGGTTGAGCACGAGCCACATGGCGACGCCGATGGCGATGGCGCCGAGCAGGATCACCAGCCGCACCATGGGATAGGACAAGAAGACCGGCTCACCGGAGCGCTTGATGGCGGTGACAAGCGGCAGCTCGACGGGCCCGGCCAGCCATTCGGGCGCGAGAATCTGGTAGAAGCCGCCGCCCCAGGTCCAGAGCATGAGGTCTGCGAGCACGATGGAGATGCCGATGGTCACCAGCGTCTGGCGCAGGTCCTCGCCCTCCATGCGGCGGAAGACAAAGATCTGGAGGAGCACGCCGAGCACGCCGACGACGATGAAGGCCGCCACGAAGGACAGGAGCCACCAGCCGGTCGTGGCGGCCACGCCGTAGCCCACATAGCCGCCGAGCATGTAGAGCGAGCCATGCGCCAGGTTCACGTTCTTCATCAGGCCGAAGATCAGCGTGAAGCCGGACGCGACAAGGAAATAGAGCGCACCGAGCGTGATGCCGTTGAGCAGCGCGCTCAGGAACACCTTCTTGCGGCCGAACAGGTCTTCCATCGCGTCCGGCCAGGGCGCGAACACGGCCCAGACGAAGACCGCCGCCACCAGGAAGATGGCGAGAGACCAGGCCGGATGCCTGCGGGCGAACTCCCTCATGGCCGCGCGAGGCGGCTCGGGATCGACTGTGCCAAGCTGCCTCCTCCCGAGCGCGTTGGTTTCGATCGTGAGGGGAAGCCTAGAGCGCGCGCGGGCGCGGACGCGTACCTTTCAGTCTGATCCTGCGCCGCAAGCAGCAGAGGTGCCGAGGAGGGTTCATCGCGGAAGCGGTCTCGACTAGGGAGAGCGGGCAAACGGGAAAGACGCCATGCAAGACAGGGAAGCGGATCGCGGCTGGGTGGAGCAGGCGGTTCACATCATCGAAGCGGATTTCAACCGCTCGGCGGACACGCATCTCCTGCGCGTGCCCATGCCCGGCGTGCCGGGGATCGCGCTCTACCTGAAGGATGAAAGCACCCATCCGTCCGGCAGCCTGAAGCACCGCCTGGCGCGGTCGCTCTTTCTCTACGGGCTGTGCAACGGCTGGATCGGACCGCAAACCACGATCGTGGAGGCGTCGAGCGGCTCGACGGCCGTCTCGGAGGCCTATTTCGCGCGGATGCTCGGACTGCGTTTCGTGGCGGTGATGCCGCGCTCGACTTCCGTGGAGAAGGTGGAGCAGATCGCCTTCTACGGGGGCGAATGCCATTTCGTGGACGGGCCCGGCGAGGTCTATGCCGAGAGCGAGCGGCTCGCGGCACTGCTCGAGGGCCACTACATGGACCAGTTCACCTATGCCGAGCGGGCGACCGACTGGCGCGGCAACAACAACATCGCGGAATCCATCTTCGCGCAGATGGCGCATGAGGAGCACCCGGTGCCGGCCTGGATCGTGGTGGGCGCGGGCACAGGCGGAACATCGGCCACGCTCGGGCGCTTCGTGCGCTACCGCCGCATGCCGACCAGGCTCTGCCTGGCGGACCCCGAAGCGTCGGTGTTCCACCGCCACCTGGCCGACCGCAGCATCTGCCGCGCCGAAGGACCGCCCTCGCTGGTCGAGGGGATCGGCCGCCTGCGCTGCGAGCCATCGTTCCTGCCCGACCTGATCGACCGCGCCCATGCGGTGCCCGATGCGGCGAGCATCGCGGCGGCACGGGTGCTTTTGCGGCGCATCGGCCGTGCCTGCGGCGGCTCCACGGGAACCAACATGTGGGCCTCGGCTCAGGTCATTGCCGAGATGGCGGGGCGGGGCGAGCGAGGCTCGGTGGTGACGCTGCTCTGCGATCCCGGCGAGCGCTATCACTCCACGATCCTGGACGCCGGATGGCTCGCCGCGCGGGGCATCGAGATCGCGCCCTTCGAGAGGACGATGGACCACTTCTTCGACACGGGAACCTGGCAGCCGCCGGCGGCTGCCTGATCGGCACCAAGCGTCACATCGCCCGGTGGGCCACGCGGCGGTAGTCCGTAGGGGGAATACCGACATTGGCGGTGAAGAAGCGGGTGAAGCTCGCCTGCGAGGCGAAGCCCAGGTCGAGCCCGATATTCGTCACCGCCTCGCGCGAGGTAGTGAGCTGGTCGATCGCCGTCTCCATGCGCAGCGTGTTCAGGTAGACGTTGGGCGTCACGCCGGCATGCTCGCGGAAGAGCTTGTAGAAGTGGGGGCGCGACAGGCCGGCGGCGCGGGCAACCCCGTCGAGCGGCTGCTCGAGGCCCAGGCGCTCCTTCATCAGGCGGATCGAATTGCGCACGCGGTAGTCACGGATGCCTGACCATTGCTGGTTGAAGGGAGCGCCCTCGTCGTCGAAGGGGGACGCGTCGGGCCGCCAGCTCCAGGTCTGGTCGAAGCATTCCTTGGTGAGCTCGTAGAGATAGCCGTCGAAGAGGTCGGACTGCTCGTTTTCGAGAAGCAGGTTGGCGACGAGCTGGACCAGGCGGTGGATGGTGGGCGTGACCAGGATGCGGTCGCGGCCGAAGCGCAGGGCGGTCTGGGCGCTCTGCCCCATCTCCAGGAACCAGATCGGCTTGATGTAGAGCACGAGAAACAGCGTTCCATCTTCCAGGCAGCCGGGCTGGAAATTGTGGGGCTGCCAGGGGTTCACCGCGCTCGCGGTGCCGCCGTCGACGCGGCAGGAACGGTCGGACGCGGTGACCACGGACGGCGTGCCCTGGACGAAAAAGGTCAGGTGGCCTTCGCGATGGGCATGCGTGGTCATCGCGCGGTTAATCTTGTAGAGCGTCGCGCGCCCGAAGGTGCCGTGATACACGGCCAATGCGGTGCTCATTCCTCCCTCCATCCGCCTGTCTTCGCGATGGGGCGGCTTTTTATTGGGAGGGATTTAAGCATCCAAACGGGCCTGCACTGCAAGCGGAATCTTTCAAAGGCACTTCCACGCGCCTTTGCTGCACTGCGCAGGGTTTATACTGCAACGCAACAGAGCGTCCGACCGGGCGACATTTGCGTCACCCGGCCGGGGCCTGTCACTTGTACTTCTTGCACTCCGGCGCGTCGCGCGAGGGCAGGCCGATGGAGGCGAAGGTGGCGGCGTCCAGGCCCAGCGTCTGGTTCACGTCGGGCACCTTCTTGACGAGCTTGTTGACCAGCGTGCCGTCGGGGCCTTCGGCCACTTCCGAGATGAAGTTGGTGCCGATGGCCTGGCGGTTCTGGTCGAGCTTGATCGTGCCGTTGGGGGCTTCGAGCACGACATCCTGGAGCGCCTGGCGGAACTTCGCCTGATCGCCCGCAATGTCGCCGCCGGCCGCGTCCAGCGCCATCAGGGTCGCCTTGGTGGAGTTGTAGTAGCCGGTGGCGAAGAGCGACGGCGAGGGGAAGCGCTTGTCGGCGGGAAACGCGTCCTGGTACTGCTTGACGAACTTGGTCCAGGCGGCATCGTCGGGCATGTCGGCCTGGGGACCGCCGGACGGGGTGCCGATCAGGGCCTTCTTGGCTTCGCCCTGCGCGTTGAGCACGGTGCCGTCGACCATGATGGTGCCGCCGATCAGGTGGGCGTCGCCGCCGGCCTGCTGGTACTGGTTGAGGAAGTTGACGGCGTCACCCCCGCCCAGGCCCACGTAGATTGCGTCCACGTCATCGGGGAGTGCCGCGATGATCGAGGCGAAGTCCTTGGTGCCAAGCGGCACCCAAAGGCGCTCCGTGATCTCCCCGCCCGCCTCGCAATAGCCCAGCGCGAAGCCCAAAAAATTGGTATATCCGAATGAATAATCCTCGGCGACCGAAGCGACCGTCTTCCAGCCCTTGTCGTTGAAGACATACTCGCCGAGACCCGCACCCCACTGCGCGCCGTCCATGTTGTAGCGGAAGAAATTGGGCGCGGGATCGACCATGGTCGCTTCCTGCGCGCCCGACAGGCCGTTGATGATGGTGATGTTGGGGTTCTGCTTGGCGAAGTCGCGCAGCGCGATGCCTTCCGAGCCCGAGAGCGGGCCGACGATCACGGTGACGCCGTCCTGCTCGACGAGCTTGCGGGCCGCGCGCACGGCACTTTCAGGCGTGGTGTCGGTGGAGGCGACCACATAGGTGATCTTCTGGCCGCCGGCCTCGCTGTTGTGTTCCTTCAGGGCCACCTCGAAGCCGCGCATCGCGTCCTCGCCGAGCACGGTGTAGGTGCCCTCCAGGGTGGCCATCACGCCGATCTTGATGTCGGCCCAGGCCGTGCCCGAGGCCAAGACGGCGGCACCCGCAACGGATGCCATCAACCATGTCTTCATCGCTTCGCTCCTCCCGTGGACGCGCGGCTTTCGTGCGGCGCTCCTCTTGTCCACTGGGACCGAGCCTATTCGCGCGTGCGCGGCGGCCGATACCGACGAGTTGCGGGGCGTATCCGACAGTCTGTTTTTGTGGGGCGGGCTCAGCGCATGGTGCCAGCCCAGCACCGTCTTTCCCGGCAAGCCTCGGTTCACGACCCGCGATCCCGTGAGGGAAGCGGAAAGGGAAACTGCCGGCGTTGACACGGATGCCATTGTGCTGACAGTCTCGGCATCGGCAGGTGCCGCCGGCCGCTCGCGTCCATTCGGACATGGTGAAGGCACCACGATGCGATCTTCACCGGATAGTCCGCCCGGCAATGGATCGGCAAGGCGAGCCCCGATGACCCGTTGCCGGCGCGAGGACTTGATCATGCCGACGATCGACCAAGCCAAGGCGATGGCCAAGCGGCTGCGCGCCGCACTGGCCGCCAACGCGATCGAAACCTCCCACGCAACATGCCTCGAGCTCGTGGCCGCCGAACTCGGTCACCGCGACTGGAACATAGCCTCAGCGATCCTCGAACCCGCGCGATCGGGCTTGTTCTCGTTTCAACAGGCCATCCCGATCCTGCGCATCTTCGATGTCTCGAAGGCGCGCGAGTTTTACTGCGACTTTCTCGGCTTCACCGTGACCATGGAACACCGCTTCGAGCCCGACCTGCCCCTCTACATGGCCGTCGAACGGGCCGGGCTCGAGCTTCATCTCTCCGAGCATCACGGCGATGCCAGTCCGGGGTCCACGGCCTTCGTCTGGATGGAAGGCATCCGGGCCTTTCATGCCGAACTGACTGCGAAGGCTTATGGCTATGGCCGCCCTGGGATCGAGCGACTGCCATGGGGGGAGCAGATGCAGGTCCACGACCCGTTCGGAAATCGCATCAGGTTCTGCGAGCGGCACGAATGATCGCCTGAAAGCCGCCGGCGCAGCGTCGGCGGAAGTCTGGGTTTCGCCTCTACGAGCGACAGGCGCCCGGGACGTTTCGAGGCCCCTCCCCTTCCGGGAAGGGACCTCGTGGAAAAGCCTCAGAACGCGGGTTCGACCGATTCTACGTTTTCCTTGGTCACAACGGTCAAGGGGATCGGCAGGCGGTCCTTGACCTCCTTGCCGTCGAGGATCTCGGCCATGGTCTCGATGGCGAGCTTGCCGTCCTCGACCGGGGACTGGACGATGGTGGAATACATCTCGCCCGAGCGGATCGACTCGAAGGCGTCCTTCTGGCCGTTGATGCCGACGATGGGCGGGGTCGGCTTGCCGGCGTTGGCTTCCTTCCAGGCGTCGATGAAGCCGCGCGCCATGGTGTCGTCGTTGGCGTAGACGCCCTTGATCTGGTCGCCGAAGCGGGTGATCAGATCGCGGCTCGCGACCAGAGCCTTCTGCTGGTCGAAGTCGGCGTTCACGGTGTCGAGAACCTCGATCTTGGAGTTCTTCTCCTTCAGGCGGTCCATGAAGCCGCCGACGCGGCCGATGGTGGTGCCGTTGCCGGCCTGGCCGGCGATCACGACGACTGCGCCCTCGCCGCCGAGAGCGGCATCGAGCGAATCCGCCGCCATCTCGCCTTCCTCGTAGACGTCGGGGCCGGTGAAGGACTTGATGAAGGGCTTGGCCTGGTCGCCCATCGGCGAGTTGATGAGGATGGCGGGGATGCCGGCTTGCTGCGCGCGCGCGAGGCCGGGAATGTAGGCCTGCGGGTCGAGCGGCCACAGGATGATGCCATCGGCCTTACGAGCGATGCAGGTGTTCATCTGCTCGGTGCCGGTCTGCACGTCGAAGTTCTGGCTGAGCGTCAGCACTTCCAAGCCCAGTTCCTTGGCGCGGGCCTGGAGCGCCTCGTTGGCGGGTGTCGCATAGGCGTGGGCGTCGGCCGCCGTCACATAGCAGACGGTCTTGGCCTGGGCGATGCCGGCGGATGCCAGAAGCGCCAGAGCGCCCGCCAGAAGCACGGATTTCTTGGATGCCATTTCGGTTCTCCTCCTTGGAACGGCAAGTTCAGCCGGCTGCGGCGGCAGCCGGGGCATGGGTGCGCTGGGGCTGCCGGACGGTGCGGTCGAGCAGCACGAGCAGGATCAGGATGAGGCCGGCGACGACCTGCTGGACGTAGGCCGGCACGGACTGGAACTCCATCGCGGTGGTCAGCGCGGCGATGGTGAGCACGCCGCCGAGCGTGCCGAGGGCCGAGCCCCGCCCGCCTTCGAGCCGCGTGCCGCCGACCACGACGGCCGCGATCACGGTGACCGTGAAATCCGTGCCGAAGACGGGCGAGCCGGTGTTGGTGACGAGGCTCTGGAGAACGCCGGCGAGGCCGGCCAGCGTGCTCGCGAAGGTGAAGCCGAAAAACAGCGTGCGGCCCGGCGAGATGCCGCTCGCCTCGGCCGACTGCGGATTGGAGCCGACCGCGAACAGGTTGCGGCCGCCCACCGTGCGGGTGAGCCAGAAATGCAGGCAGAGGATGGCGGCCAGAAAGAGTGCCGAGCGCAAGGTGAAGACCTCGGCATAGATCTCGGCCAGCGCCAGGCTCACCATGATGTCGATGCCGCCGACGGGCTGGCTCGCGGTGAGCCAGTGGGCGACCGAGCGGAAGATCAGCATGGTGGCGAGCGTCGCGACGAGCGCGTTGATCTTGAAGCCGACGCACAGGATGCCGTTGACGATGCCGGCAGCCGTGCCCGCGAGGACGCCGGCGATCGCCGCCGGCCAGATGCCGAGAACGGGCTGAAGCATCACGGCCACGATGCCCGACAGCGCGAAGACCGCGCCGCCCGACAGGTCGATCTGGCCGGCGATCAGGAGAACGGTGAGGCCGACCGCGATCAGGCCGATGGTGGAAGCGCGGTCGAGCCCGAGGCCCAGCGTGGTCAGGCTCATGAAGCCGGGCACGAGGAGGGATGCCGTCACCAGCGTCAGGGCCAGGATGATGCCGACGCGAAAGCGCATGAGGGTGGGAAGCACGGCCATCACACGCCCCGCTTGCGCAAGGAAACATCGAGCGCGACCGCAACCGCGATCAGGAGCCCGAGCACGAAACCCTGGATCGGCGTTCGCACGCCTTCGAGCACCATGACGTTGGACAGAAGCTGCACGAAAACCAGGCCCGCGATCGCGCGCGGCACGGAACCGAAGCCGCCCATGATCGAGACGCCGCCGACCACGACCGCGGTGATGGCGCTGAACTCGTAGCCCTGGCCGACGAGGGGACGGGCGCTCTGCAAGGTGAGGCCGAGCAGCGCGCCGCTCAAGCCGGCGCAGAATGCGGTGATCACGAAGGCGCCGGCCTTCACCGCGCGGACGGGCACGGCACTCGCTTCGGCCGCGCGGATGTTGCCGCCGGTGGCGAGGGTCCAGCGGCCCCAGAAGGAGCGCGACAAGACGAAGTTGCCGAGCAATGCGACCGCGCCGAAGACCAGCACCACGACGGGCACGCCGGCCACGCGCGCCTTCACGAGATCGGCGGTGGAGGGGTCGGTGCCATAGACGATCACGCCGCCCACCGCCCATTGCACGATGCCGAGCACGATGGTGCCCACGCTCAAGGTGGCGATGATGGGGTTGATGCCGGCATAGCCGATCAAGAGGCCGTTCACGAAGCCGCACAGGCCCGCGAGCATGATGGCCGCGAGGAAAGCGGGCACGGGGCCGATCAGGGGCTGGAGCGCGAGCGCCAGGATCGCGCCGCAGGCAACCGTTGCCGGCACCGAAAGATCGGCCATGCCGCCCACCACGAGCACGAAGGTCATGCCCACCACCACGATGCCGACGATGGCCATGGAGGTGAGGATGTTGACGAAGTTGCCGGCCGAGAAGAACACGGGGCTCGCCCAGGAGCCGTAGAGAACGACCGCGAGGATGGCGAGCGCGAGCGCGCCCTGCGAGGCCCATTCGGAAATGCGGCTGCCGCGGTTGAAGCGCGTGTTGGACGAAGCGGGCACCGTCGCGACGGGGGCGGCGGCTGTGGTGTCTGTCATGGCGCGTCCTCGCCGGTGGCGAGCGCCATGATGCGCTCGTCGCTCAGTTCCGCGCGGGCGAGCGGGGCGGCGGCCGTGCCCTCGCGCATGACCACCACGCGGTCGCAGACGCCAAGCACCTCGGGCAGTTCGGACGAGATCATCACGACTGCGAGCCCGCGCGCGACGAGTTCGCCCACGATGCGGTGGATCTCGGCCTTGGCGCCCACATCGACGCCGCGCGTGGGCTCGTCCAGGATCAGCACGGACGGGTTGGCGGACAGCCAGCGCGCGATCACCGCCTTTTGCTGGTTGCCGCCCGACAAAAGCGAGATGCGGCGCTCGGGATCGGCGGGCACGATGCCGAAGTCGCGCGCGTGGCGCTCGGCCAGCGCCCGGTCCGCCCGGCGGCTGACGCGGCCGAGGCGCGACAGCGCGCGCAGCACGGGAAGCGAGATGTTCTCGCGCACGCTCATGGCGGGCACGATGCCTTCGAGCTTGCGGTCCTCGGGCACATAGGCCAGCCCCGCGCGCACGGCATCGGCCGGCGAGCGGATGGAAACGGGCCGGCCCTTCACCGCGACCGTGCCGGCCGAAAGGGGTGCCAAGCCGAAGATGGCCTTGGCGACCTCGGTGCGGCCGGCGCCGACCAGGCCGGTGAGGCCTAAGATCTCGCCCGCGCGCACGTCGAAGGAGACATCCGCGAACGAGAAGCCGTCTGACAGGCCGCGCACGCTCAACACCACGTCGCCGATCGCTGCGGGCGTCTTGGGGAAGATGTTCTGCACGTCGCGGCCCACCATCAGGCGGATCATCTCGGACGCGGTGATGCCGGCGGCGGGGCGGGTCTCGATCATCGCGCCGTCGCGCAGGATGGTCACGTCGTCGGCGATCTCCAGAACCTCCTTGAGGCGGTGGCTGATGTAGACAATGGCGAGCCCGCGCTCGCGCATGCGGCGCAGGATGCGGAAAAGGGCGGCCGTCTCGTGCTCGGACAGCGAGGAGGTGGGCTCGTCGAGCACGATGATGCGGGGGTTGGCCGCATAGGCCTTGGCGATCTCGACCAGTTGCTGCTGTGAGATGGCGAGATCGCCGAGCCGGGCGCGCGGGTCGATGCTGGTGCCGAGCTCGTCGAGGACCGCGCGCGCGTCGCGCACCATCGCGGGCTTGTCGACCATGCCCCAGCGGCGCGGCATGCGGCCGAGATAGATGTTTTCGGCCACCGACAGGTCGGGCACGAGGTTGAGTTCCTGGTGCACCATGCGGATGCCCAGGCGCTGGGCGTCGGCGGGCTTGCGCATCCGCACCTCGACGCCGCCGATCTCGGTGGTGCCCGAGGTCGGCTGGTAGGTGCCGCTCAGCACCTTCATCAGCGTGGACTTGCCAGCACCATTCTCGCCCACCACCGCGTGGACCGAGCCGAAGCGCACGGACAGGCTGACATCGGACAGCGCCCTGACGCCCGGAAACGTCTTGGTGATGCCGCGCATGACGAGCGCGGGCGCGTCCGCTTGGGCATGGGGGGCGGGCTGTGCTCGTGTCATCGCGGCCGCCTCCTCCAAGTCGGACCATGGCATGCACGGAGCGGGCGAGACCCGTCTCCATCGCTGGCTGCGCCTTTGATTACACTAATATAACAGAGCGGCAAGAGGCTTTTTGGGCCTTGGCCGCAAAGGGCATCGAGGATGCGGGAGCGGCTGTGGAGCAGCTTCGCGGGTGTTTGACATTCTAATATAATGATGGTCCATGCAAGTGTCGCCGAGCCCGGCTCCCCTTGCATGGAACGTTCTCATGGACCTCGATCCATCGAGCCTGAACCGCGCCCTGCCCCTGCGCGACCAGATCTACCAGATGGTCCGCACCATGATCGTGGCGGGGCGGCTGAAGCCGGGCGAGCCGGTGAACGAGGTGTCGATCGCGGACGCGCTCGGCGTGTCGCGCACGCCCGTGCGGGAAGCGGTGAAGCGCATCAGCGACGAGGGGCTGATCAAGGTCTTGGCCCAGACCGGCACCTTCGTCGCGCCGATCAGCCGGCACGACCTCGAAGAAGCCTATGTGATCCGCCGCGCGCTGGAGATGGAAAGCGCGCGGCGCGCGGCACCCCGCTTCGACAAGGCGGCGGCCGAAGCGCTCGAAGACAATGTGGACGCCCACCGGCTTGCCATCCGGCGCGGGCGCTTTGCGCGGGCCATCCAGCTCGACGACGCGTTTCACCGCTCGATCGCGGAGACTTCCGGCTTTCCCGGCATCTGGCGGGCGGTGGACATCTCCAAGGCGCAGATGGACCGGGGGCGCTATCTCGCGCTGCCCGAGCCGGGCTATGGCGCGCAGACCATCACCCAGCACGAGGCGATCCTTTCGGCGCTGATCGCCAACGACGCGGAAGCAGCGGCGCTCGCCATGGGCAGCCACCTGGAAACCTCGCTGCGCAACACGCTGGACGTGGCCGAAGAGCTGCTGGACTGACGGGCGCGGCAGGATGCCTCTTGGGGCCGCGATTGCGCGCGGGCATCTGTTATATTAGTATCCGCGGCAAGTTGCCTCCGAGCATCGCCACACGATCCCATCGAGTTTTCCCATGCCCCGCACGATCTGCTTGTCGGATGCCGACAACATTCTCCTGGCCGTCGACCCGCTGCCCGCGGGCGAGGTGGTGGGGGGCGTGAGGGCCAATGCGCGCATTCCGCGCGGGCACAAGATGGCGGTGCGCGCGATCGCGGCCGACGAGCCGATCGTGAAATACGGCCAGACCATCGGCTTCGCGCGCGCGCCGATCGCGGCCGGCGACTGGGTGCACGAGCACAACGTGTTCATGCGCGAATTCGAGCGCGATTATGCGTTTGGCTCGCGCGCACGGGAAACGCCCTTCGTGCCGGAAGCCGAGCGCGCGACCTTCATGGGCTTTCGCCGGCCGAACGGCAAAGTGGGCACGCGCAACTATGTGGTGCTCTTGACCTCGGTGAACTGCTCGGCATCGGTGGCGCGCTTCGTGGCCGAGGAGGTGAACCGCTCGGGGCTCCTGCGCGACTTTCCCAATGTCGACGGGGTGATCCCGCTGACGCACGGCACGGGCTGCGGCATCGACGTGAACGGGCCGACCTATGACGTGTTGCGCAAGACGCAGTGGGGCTATGCCACCAACCCCAATGTGGGCGGCGTGCTGATGCTGGGGCTGGGCTGCGAGGGCTTCCAGATCCCGCGCTGGAAGAAGAGCTACAATGTGGAGGAAGGCCCGACCTTCCGCTCGTTCACGATCCAGGAGACGGGGGGCACGCGCAAGACGGTTGCGGCAGCGATTGGGGCACTGCGCGAGATGCTGCCGGTCGTGAACGAGGCGACGCGCACGCCGGTGCCCGCGTCCGAACTCGTGCTCGCGCTGCAATGCGGGGGCTCGGACGGGTATTCGGGGATTTCGGCCAACCCCGCGCTGGGAGCGGCGGTCGACCTTCTGGTGGCGCAGGGGGGGACGGCGGTGCTGTCGGAGACGCCGGAGATCTACGGGGCGGAGCATCTGCTCACCCAGCGCACGGAGGAACGCGCGGTGGGCGAAAAGCTCGTCGAGCGCATCCGCTGGTGGGAGGGCTACACGGCGCGCCACGACATGGAGATGAACAACAACCCCTCGCCCGGCAACAAGGCGGGCGGGCTGACCACGATCCTCGAAAAGTCGCTGGGGGCCGCTGCCAAGGGCGGCACCACGAACCTGCGCGCGGTGCTCGAATATGCCGAGCCCATCAACGAGCGGGGCTTGGTGTTCATGGATACGCCCGGCTACGACCCGGTTTCGGCGACGGGCCAGGTGGCGGGGGGCGCGAACATCCTGTGCTTCACCACGGGGCGCGGCTCGGCGTTCGGGTGCAAGCCCACGCCCTCGATCAAGCTGGCTTCCAACAGCTTCGTGTTCGAACAGATGCCCGACGACATGGATTTGAATTGCGGCGACATCCTCGACGGCGTGCCGCTGGCGGAGAAGGGGCGCGAGATCTTCGAGGAGATTTTGCGGGTGGCTTCGGGGGGGCGGACGAAGTCGGAGGAATTGGGATACGGGGATAACGAGTTCGTGCCGTGGAATCTTGGGGCGACGATGTGAGGGGGGCCGCTTTGTGAGCGGGGCTTCGTTCTGAAGTCTTGAGTTTGGGGGGACCGTTTACCCCCACCCCTTACCCCTCCCCTCAAGGGGGAGGGGGATACGGAGAGGGTGGATCCTAGAGGTCGAGGGCAGGCCAGAGGTCTTCGGGGAGGGGTTGCTCGAACCAGGCGACGTTTTGGCGGACGCGGTCGGGGTGCTTGGCGCCGATGAGGACCGACGTGACGGCGGGGTGGCGGAGCGGGAACTGGATGGCTGCGGCTGGGAGCGGCACGTCGAAGCGGTCGCAGACTGAGCGCAGGTGCTCGACCTTGCGGGCCACGGCTTCGGGCACGTCGCCATAGTTGAATTTCCGGTTGCCGCCGCCGGCTGCAGCGAGAACGCCCGAATTGAAGACGCCGCCGATCACGACGGCCATGTTGCGCGCTTTCGCGCGGTCGAGCAGGTCGGTCGCGTTCTGCTCGAGAAGCGTGTGGCGGCCGGCGAGAAGCGAGCAGTCGAGGTCGGCCTCTTCCATCGCCTCGGTGAGCACCTCGGCCTCGTTGACGCCCAGGCCGAAGCCCTTGATGAGGCCGGCCGAGCGCAGCTCTTCGAGCGCGCGGAAGCCGCCGCCCTTGGTGAGCGCTGTCCAGTGACGGTCGGCCTCCTCGCCCGCATGGGTCAGGCGGCCGATGTCGTGCACGAAAAGGAGGTCGAGGCTCGCGCGGCCCATGCGCTGCTGGCTGTCGTCGAAGGAGCGCATGATGGCGTCATAGCCGTAGTCGAAGACCTCGCGGAACGGCAGGCCGTTCGACCAGCCGGCATCGAGCGGGTTCTTGGGCGCTTCGGGCGGCAGGGCGCGGCCGGGACGCGGCAGCGTCATCAGGCGGCCGACCTTGGTGGAGACGACGGCACTCGCATCACCGCCCACGCGCTCGCGCAGGAAGTAACCCAGCATGTGCTCGGCACGGCCCAGACCATACATGGGCGCCGCGTCGAAATAGCGGATGCCGGCATCCCAGGCGGCCTGGAGCGCATCCTGGCAGGTTTCGGCGGGAGCAGGCGCGTAAAGCCCGCCCAATGAGGCGCAGCCCATGCCGAGCACGCTGACCGAAAGCCCGGTGGCGCCCACGGCGCGCATTTCGCCTGCCTGCATGTTCCGATCTCCCCCTTTTCGTTGCGCGCTTCGTTACACTAATATAATGAGGCCGCACAAGCCGATTGGGTGCGGCTGATGGAGGGGATGCATGAACAGGATCGATCTCGACGGCCAGCACGCGGTGGTGACGGGCGGCGCGCAGGGGCTGGGCTTCGCCATGGCCAAGCGCTTCGTCCAGTCGGGCGCGAGCGTGACCTTGTGGGACATGGACGAGGCGCGGCTGCAGGCTGCCGTGGCCGAACTCGGGGCGGCCGCAACGAGCGTGGTCGTGGACGTGGCCGACTGGGACGCGGTGGACGGGGCGCGCGCGCGCACCGAGGAGATCGCCAAGCCCGCCTCGATCCTCGTCAACTCGGCGGGGATCGCGGGGCCGGCGGCACCGCTCGACACCTACGACATCGAGACCTGGAAGCGGGTGATCGACATCAACGTGAACGGCACCTTCTACGTGAACCGCGCGCTGGTGCCGGGCATGAAGGAGCGCAATTACGGGCGCATCGTCAACATCGCGTCGGTGGCCGGCAAGGAAGGCAACCCCAACGCCGCCGCCTATTCGGCCTCCAAGGCCGCAGTGATCGGGCTCACCAAGTCGCTCGGCAAGGAGCTCGCCTCCTTCAACATCGCGGTGAACTGCATCTCGCCCGCCACCGCGCAGACGCGCATCCTCGACCAGCTGACGCCCGAGCACATCGAATACATGCGCTCGCGCATTCCGCGCGGCCGGCTTCTCGAAGTGGACGAGGCGGCAAGCATGGTGGCCTGGCTCGTTTCGGCCGAGAACAGCTTCACCACCGCCTCGACCTTCGACCTGTCGGGCGGCCGCACGACCTACTGACCGCGCGCGCCGCTCCGGCCCCGCCACCCAAGGGATGGCGGGGTCGGCGGGCGGGAAACCCCGCTCAGGCCAGGAAGTCGGCGCGGTGGGGGGTGAAGTTGTCGATCAGCCGCCCCTTTTCGAGCGCCTTGACGCCGTGGACGAGGCCCGAGGGCACGATGAAGCAATCGCCCGTTTGAAGCGTCTCGGTGCGGCCGTCGACCGTGACCTCAAACGCGCCCTCGGCCACGAAGCTCGACTGCACATGCGGGTGGGAGTGGAGCTGGCCCACGCCGCCCTGCTCGAAGGCGAACTCCACGATCATCAATTCGTCGGTGTGGAGCACGATGCGGCGCTTGTTGCCGTCGGGCGTGTCTTCCCAGGTGCCTTCGTTCGCGCGTCCGATGATGCGTGTCATGATCCTACCTCGCGAGCCAGCCGCCATCGACCGGAAGCACTGCGCCGTTGATGTAGCCGGAAGCCGGCGCAAGAAGAAACACGACAGCCGCCCCGATATCTTCCGGGCGGCCCCAGCGGTTGGCGGGAATGCGCGCGAGGATGGCTGCACTCCGCTCGGGGTCGCTGCGCAGCGCCTCGGTGTTGTTGGAGACCACATAGCCCGGAGCGACCGCGTTGACCGCGATGCCCGCGCCCGCCCATTCGTTGGCGAGCACGCGGGTGAGGCCCAGGATGCCGTGCTTGGAGGCGGTGTAGGACGCCACGCGGATGCCGCCCTGAAAGGACAGCATGGAGGCGATGTTGACGATGCGGCCGGGGCGCTTCTCACCGAGAAGCCTGCGGCCGAAGCCCTGCGAGAGCTGAAACGCCGATTTGAGGTTGAGGTCGATCACCTCGTCCCAATCGCGCTCGCTCAATTCCACCGCATCGGCGCGGCGGATGATGCCGGCATTGTTGACGAGGCCGTCGAGCGGGCCGTGCTCGGCAGAGATCCGGTCGATCAGCGCGGATGCGGCACCGGGCTCGGCGAGATCGCAATGGAAGGGAATGACCCGCCCGCCCGCTTCTTCGCCAAGCCCGACCGTTTCCGCCATCGAGGAGCGGGCGACCCCGATCACTTCCGCGCCCGCACGTGCGGCAGCCACCGCGATGCCCTGGCCGATGCCGGTGTTGGCGCCAGTGACGACAACCCGCGCGCCATCGAGGCTGAAGGCCGAAAGGTCGGTCATCGCATGGTCTCGATCGGCACGGGATCGACATCGGTGTAGTCGACATTGTCGCCGGCCATCGCCCAGACGAAGGCGTAGTTGGCCGTGCCGCAGCCCGAATGGATGGACCAGGGCGGCGACAAGACCGCTTCCTCGTTGCGCATGACGATGTGGCGGGTCTCGGCGGGCTCGCCCATGAAGTGGAAGACGCGCGCGTTCTCATTCAGGCCGAGATAGAGATAGGCCTCCATGCGGCGGTCGTGGAGATGGGCGGGCATGGTGTTCCAGACCGAGCCCTCGGCGAGCTGGGTGAGGCCGACCACGAGCTGGCAGGTGTCGATGCCGTTGGTGAACTGGAAGATCGAGCGCTCGTTGGAGGTGGCCTGCGAGCCGAGGTCGAGGCGCTTGGCGCCCCCGATGGTGAGGAGCCTGGTCGGGCAGGCCCGGTGGGCGGGCGCCGAGAGCAGATAGAACCGCGCGGGATCGTTTGCATCCTCGGACGCAAAGGACACGGTCTCGCCCATGCCGACATAGATCATGTCGCGCGGGCCGAGCGCGTGGGTTTCCTCGGCCACCCGCACCGTGCCGGCCTGGCCGATGTTGACGGCAATCAGTTCGCGCCGGTCGAGGAAGCGTTCGGTTCCGGCCGACTTGACGGGGCCGAGCGCGAGCGGCGCATCGAGCGGCACCGCACCGCCCACCACCATGCGGTCGTAATGGGTGTAGGCGAGCGTGATGCTGCTGGGCGCGAACAGGTCGCCTAGGTGGAAGTTCTCGCGCAGGGCGTCCGTGTCCATGGCGGCCGCGGCGCGGGGGCCAACGGGTTCGCGCGAATAATAGCGCTGGTGGTCGGCCCCTTGGCGGATGTCGCGTTCGGTCATGTTCAAGTCAGCACCACATATTCCGTCAGTTGTCCGACCGTCGTGTCGGCTTTCGCCACGTCGAAGACCTTGGTGCCGTGGCTCATGATCACGAACCGGTCGCAGACCTGGTAGGCGTGGTAGAGGTTGTGGGTGACGAGCACCGACGACACGTTCTCGGATTTGAGCTTGAGCACCTGGTTGAGCAGCGCTTCGGTCTCGCGCACGGACAAGGCCGAGGTGGGCTCGTCGAGCATCAGGATGCGGCGCTTGAAATAGACGGCGCGCGCAATCGCCACCGCCTGCTTCTGGCCGCCCGACAATTCGCCGACCAGCATGTCGGGACTATCGATGCCGGAGATGTGGACGGCGGAGCGCAGCACATCCATCGCGATCTCGCGCATCTCGCCGAGCTTGAGCATGCCGCCGCCCGTGCAGCGCTCGCGGCCCATGAAGATGTTGCGGGTGATGGAGAGCGAATCCACGAGTGCCGTGTTCTGGTAGATCGTCTCGATGCCTGCATCCGCCGAATCCGTGCGGCAGGTGAACAGGGTCTGCTTGCCGTCGACGCTCAAGTGGCCGGTGGTCGGCTTGTGGATGCCGGAGATCAGGTTGACGGCGGTGGACTTGCCCGCGCCGTTGTCTCCGAGAAGCCCGATCACCTCGCCTTCATTGACGTGGAAGGAGAGATCCCGGAGCGCGGTCAGCGCGCCGAAGCGCTTGGAGATGTTGTGGAGTTCGAGGATGGGCGTTTGCATCAGCCGCGCCCCCTGCGCTCGATCATGCTGTTGAAGGTGGCGGCACCCACGATCAGAACCGCGATGAACATGTCGAGGTAGAAGCCCGGCGCGCGCATCAGAAGCAGGACGTTGGTGATGGTGTGGATGAGCATCGCGCCCAGGAAGATGCCGAGCACCGAGCCGCGCCCGCCCGTCAGCGAGAGCCCGCCGATCACGCAGGCGGCGATGGCCTGAAGCTCGAGCCCCGTGCCCTGCCCCGGCTGGACGCTGCCGACGCGCGCTGTGGCGAGGATGCCGGCAAAGGCCGCCATGCCGCCGGCGATGGCGAAGGCCATGACCTTCACGCGGTTGACGTTAATGCCGATGGCTGTGGCAGCTGCGCGGTTGCCGCCGGTGGCGAAGACGTGGTTGCCGAAGCGGTGGCGGTGCAAAAGCAGGAAGAACAGGAAGGAGAAGGCGAGAAACCACCAAAAGGCCGCGTTGATGCCCAGGAAGGTGCCCGCGAACAGGCCCTGGAATGCCGGGCCGGGGTCGAAGCGCACCTGGACCGCGCCGTTGTAGAGCAGCACGGCGCCGCGCCAGAAGAGCAGCCCGCCGAGCGTGACGATGAAGGAGGGGAGTGCCGCGCGCAGCGTGATCAGCCCGTGCAGGACGCCGATGGCGACCCCGATCCCGATCGCGAGCGGGGCGGCGAGAAACGGGCTCATGCCCGCGCTCACCTGGACCGCCATGATCACGGCGGTGAGCGCATAGACCGAGCCGACCGACAGGTCGAACTCGCCCGCGATCATCAGGACGCCGACGCCGAGCGCCAGGCAGCCGAGCACGGGAATGGCCTTCATCAGGATCGTGAGATTCTGCGAGGACAGGTAGCGGAACTCGTCGGGCGCGATCAGCGCATATGTGATGCAGGCCACCTGGATCAGCACGAAGGCGAACAGGATGGCGCCCGCGGGCGCGCCGATGAGGCGCATGAAGGGCGATTGCTTGCGCAGGCGCGGGGGTGCCGGCGCAGGCGCGGCGCGCGCCGGCAATGCGGAGTGCGTGGCGGACATGGGGTAAACTCACCGAATGGCCCTTCGGACGCTGCCGAAGGGCCGGGGGTTCATTGCGGGATCAGCGATAGGTGCCGATCAGCGGCTTCACCGCGCCGATGCGCGCCTGGTCGAGGAAGGCGCCCTGGCCGGTGTCCACATCGGTGGGGGTGAGGCCGTATTTCTTGGCCATGGCGATCTGGGCGATCGGGTAGTAGCCCTGGAGGTAGGGCTGCTGGTCCATGGTCGCGAACATGGCGCCGGATTCCACCGCATTGGCGATCTCGACGGCGAGGTCGAAGCCGCCGAAGGGCACGTCGACGCCGGCATCCTTGATGGCGCCCGCACCCACCGTCGACGTGACCGAGCCCGTGCCGAACACGGCTTTCACATCCTTGTTGGCGATCAGGAACTGCGCCATGATGTTTTGGGCTTCCGCGAGATCGAGGCCCGCGCGCACGGTTTCGACCTTGATGCCTTTCTCGCCCATCGCCTTCTCGATGCCGCCGCCGCGGGCGACCGCGAAGCTCGCTTCGGGGATCTCGCGGGGGTTGAACACCACGTCGCCCTCCTTCAGCCCGAACTTCTCGATCATGCGGTTGCCGAGCTCGTAGCCCGAGGCGAACTCGTTCATGCCGACATAGGCCTGGCGGCAGTTGCCCTTGGCGCCTTCGAGATCGTCGTTGTTGAAGCCGATCACGACGATGCCGGCTTGAACCGCGTCGCAGATGCTCTTGTCGAAGGCGTCCGACGACGAGATCGCGACCGCGATGCCGTCGACGCCTGCGGCTGTCGCCGCCTCGATCAGGTCGTTCTGGCGGACGGGATCGTTGTTGGCGTATTGCACGTCGAGATCGACGCCGAACTGGGCTGCGGCGTCCTCGGCGCCCTTGACCACCGGGTTGAAGAACTGGACGCTGGGGTCGAGGTAGATGATCATGGTCGCCTTGACCGCCGTGTCCTGGGCGTAGGCTGCGGTGGACAGCAGCATGGCGCCGAGCGCGCCGGCCGCGATCGTGCGGAATGTACCTTTGCTCATATGCGTGATCCTCCCAAGGATTCTCGTGTTGGCCCCGGGGCGCGGAAGCTCCTCCCGCCGCGCCCGCGAGGGTTCGGGGTGAAGGGCCGCTATCCCTCGAACCAGCGCGCGGGCTGGCCGAGCGTGATGTGGATGCCCTTGATCTGGGTGTATTCGTCGAAGCCGTAGCGGCCGAGCTCGCGGCCAAGCCCGCTCTTCTTGTAGCCGCCGACGGGAAGCTCGGGCGTGCCGTCGATCACGCTGTTGACCCAGCAGCGCCCGGCGCGGACGCGGCGGATGGTCTGCATGGCGTTCTCGAGGTTTTGCGACCAGACGGTGGCGGACAGGCCGTAATCGCTGTCGTTGGCGAGCGCGACGGCCTCGTCGGCCGTCTTGAAGCCGATGGTGGACAGAACGGGGCCGAAGATCTCCTCGCGCGCGATGCGCATGTCGGGCCGCACGTTCTGGAAGACGGTGGGCTGGAAATAGAGGCCGTGCTCGCTCTCGGCCGCGCCGCCGGTGAGAAGCTCTGCGCCCTCTTGTTCGCCGTCGCGCACGTGGGTTGCGACCTTGTCGAGATGGGCCTCGGAGATCATCGCGCCGATGCGCGTGGTTTCGCCCAGCGGATCGCCGAAGGGCACCTTGCGGGAGATCGTGAGCACGCGGGCGAGAAGGTCGTCGCGCACGCTTTCCTCGACCAGCAGGCGGCTGCCCGAGATGCAGCACTGGCCGGCATTGTGGTAGACGCCGTAGGCGATGCCGTCGGCGGCAGCATCCAGATCGGCATCGGCGAACACGATCTGCGGGCCCTTGCCGCCCAGTTCCAGGCCGACGCGCTTGACGTGGGGGGCGGCGAGCGCTGCGAGATGGGTGCCGACGCGCACGGAACCGGTGAAGGCCACCATGTCGGTGCGCGGGTCTTCCGCGAAAGGCTGGCCGGCAGCCGCACCATAGCCCGTGACCACGTTGAACACGCCGTCGGGGATGCCCGCCTCACGCGCCAGCTCGCCCAGGCGCACGGAGGTGCCCGACGTCAGCTCGGAAGGTTTCAGCACCACCGTGTTGCCGGCGCCCAGCGCCCAAGGCACGCGTTCCGAGGCGATGATGAAGGGGAAGTTCCAAGGGGTGATGATGCCGACGACGCCGACCGGCTCGCGCAGCACGAGGCCTAAGCGGTTCTCGCCGATGTCGTTGTGGCTGTCGCCGTGCTGGCCGCGCGCCTGGCCGGCCGCATAGCGCCAGAGATCGGCGCAGAAGCCGATCTCGCCGCGCGCCTGGGTGAGCGGCTTGCCGACCTCCAGGCTTTCCACGAGCGCGAGCGCATCCAGCTCGCGCTCGATCAGGTCGGCCACGCGAAACATCAGCGCCGAGCGCTCGGCAGCCGCCATGCGCGGCCAGGGGCCGTGGTCGAAGGCGTGGCGGGCGGCCTGAATGGCGTCCGCCACGTCCTCGGAGGAGGCTTCGGGCCAGGAGCCGACGACGGCGCCGCGATGGCCGGGGCTTTCGCGCGTGATGCGCTTGCCCGAGCGGGCGTCGACCGACTTGCCGCCGATCAGCATCCGGTAGGACGCAGGTCTCGCCAAGCGCTCGTCGCTGAGGTTCGGGCGGACGAAATTGGGGTGGATGGTCATGCGCGGATGGTCCTTTTCGAAGCGATACGGCAAGCGTCGCGCCTCTGTTGTATGGAACGGTATGGTAGTTGAACGAGGGTGTCAACGTGCTATGGTGCGGCCATGAACATCGCCTTGAACGGTTTCGGGAAAGCAGCCGAGCCGAGCGTTTCCGCCGCTCAGCAGGTGGAGCGCGACCTGCGCGAGGCGATCATCTCGCTCAAGCTCAAGCCGGGCACGCGGCTGTCCGAGCAGGAGTTGGCCGATGGGCTCTCGGTGTCGCGCCAGCCGGTGCGCGAGGCGCTCATCGCGCTCGGCCGCGCGAGCCTCGTCGAGGTGCGGCCCAAGCGGGGCACGCTGGTCGTGAAAATCTCCGCGCGCAAGATGATGGAAGCGCGCTTCGTGCGCGAGGCCATCGAGACGGCCGTGGTGCGGCGCGCCTGCGAAAGCTTCGACCCCTGGGCGCGCGCCACGATCGACACCAGCCTTTCTCGCCAGCGCGCCGCCTGCGCGGCGGGCGACTACACCGTGTTCCGCAAGGAGGACGAGCTGTTCCACATCGCGGTCGCCAACGGCGCGGGCTGCGGGCTGGCCTGGAACGTGATCGCCGACATCAAGGCCCATGTGGACCGGGTGTGCAACCTCCAGCTCCGCAAGGCCGAATCCATGCCCGGCCTGATCCGCCAGCACGAGGACGTGGTGGCGGCCATCGACGCGCGCGACGCGGATGCCGCTGCGGCGGCGATGAGCGCGCACCTCAACAGCATCCTGGTCGACCTCCCCACCATCGCAGCCGAGCACCCCGACCTCTTCGAGTGACCGGCCCGCGGGAGCCGCGTCAGCGGTCGGCCTGCCGCGCCTCGAGGATGAGGTCGGCGACCGCTTCGGGGTGGGAGAGATGGGGGACGTGGCTTGCCGCGAGTTCCACCACCTCGGCTTTCGAGCGCTCGGCCATGAAGCGCTGAAGCTTTGGGTCGATCGTCCTGTCTTCGAGCGCCAAGACGGCGAAGCTCGGCTTGTCGTGCCAGGCCGCGGCGGGAAGCCTCGCGGTGAAGACCCCGAACGCGGTGGGCTTCTGCGAGGCTGCCAGGAAGGCCGCATCTTCCGTGGGAAGGTCGGCCGCGATGTCTTTCGCATAGTGTGCGGGGTCGACGATCATGGTGCTGTCGCCGAGATCGACGGGATGGCCGGGCATGGGCCAGCGCGCGTTGAGATCGGCCAGGCTTTCCCCCGCCTCGGGCTGGAAGGCGGCCACATAGACGAGCGCGCGCACCTTGGGGTCGATGCCGGCGACCGTGGCGACCGCGCCGCCATAGGAATGGCCCACGAGCACCACATCGCCCTTCTGCCGGCCGATGGCGAGCCGGGCCGCGGCCACATCCGCCTCGAGGCTCGTCAGCGGAAGCTGCACCGCGGTGACCGCGACACCGTTCTCCGTGAGGATGTCGTAGACGGGCCGCCACGATGCGGCGTCCATCGTCGCGCCGTGCAGGAGAACGACGCTTTCGGCAGGCGGTTCGGCATGGGCCGTTGCGGCAGGCAGCGAAAGCGTGGCGGCGGCGAGTGCCGTGGCGAGGAGCTTGGGGATCGGCATGAAGGTTTTCCGGGGATCGACCGGCGGCGTCCGATGGTGGTGCCGCTTCCACCCCCAAGATATGGCCTGGCATTCCATGCGATTAGGCGAAATGATCGGCATGTGCTCATACCGGAAACGCATCAATGCTGCGCATGGGGCTCGATGACCTGACGGCGTTCGCGCTGATCGCGCGCGAACGGAGCTTCACGCGCGCGGCAGCCATGCTCGGCGTTTCGCAATCCTCGCTCAGCCGGTCGATGCGCGGGCTGGAGACACGCCTCGGCGTCCGGCTGATCGCGCGCACCACCCGCAGCGTGGCGCCGACCGAAGCGGGCGAACGGCTGCTGCGCGGGCTCCAGCCGGCGCTGGACGCCATCGAGACCGAGCTGTCCGTGCTGGGAAGCGTGCGCGAGAAGCCGTCTGGCACCTTGCGCATCACGGCGGTGCGGCACGCCTTCGAGACGATCCTGCGACCGGCCCTGCCCCGCTTTCTCGCCGAGCACCCCGACATTCGTGTGGAGGTGTCGCTCGACGACGGCTTCACCGACATCGTGGCCGAGCGCTTCGATGCGGGCCTGCGCTTCGGCGGGCTGATCGAAAAGGACATGATCGCGGTCCGCGTCGGGCCCGATGTGGAGACGGCGGTGGTGGGCTCGCCCGGATACCTGTCCCGCCGCGGCACGCCCGAAGACCCGCGCGCGCTTCTCGACCATGCTTGCGTGAACTACCGGATGGCGAGTTCGGGGCGCATCTTTCCCTGGCGCTTTCTGGCGGAGGGCGGGCCGCTCGACATCCGCGTGGAAGGCAGCCTGACCGTCAATGACGGCCAGGCCATGCTGTCGGCGGCGCTAGACGGGGTGGGGCTCGCCTACACCTTCGTCGACGAAGTGCGCGACGACCTCGCAGCCGGCCGCCTCGTGCGGGTGCTCGCAAAACACGCCTTCCGGTTTCCCGGCTACCACCTCTTTCACCCCAGCCGCAGGCTGGTGCCGCCCGCGCTGCGGGCGCTGGTGGACGCGCTCAAGGCCGCCCCGCTGGCACGCTGAGGCAAAAAAGCCTTTCGCGATGGCGGCACGAGCTTCCCTATGGTAAGCACGCTGCCTCGATCATTGCTTTTGCCGCAGTTCCGGACGCCGCACCGCATCACGCTCGTGCCGGAACTGCCCTCACCGGGCACATGTCGCATGGATGAAGAGGACAACAGGTCCGAGATCATCGAGCGCATCTATGACGTGGTCGTCGACCCCCTGCGGTACGAGGCCATGCTGGATGTGTGGGAGCGCCGGCTGTCCGCGCTCCGGCTGCGCGCCGACGACGAGGCGGTGCTGCCGATCGGCGACGACCCCGGCATCGACGCACACCTGAACCGTGCCGACGTGTTCATCCAGCGCCTGCTGGACATGCAGGCCGATGCGGGCCGCTCGCCGCTCGATCTCGACGTGAAGGCGACGTTCACGGTGGACAAGGGGCTGACCGTGCAGGGCCTGAACGAGGCCGCGCGCGCGGCACTCAGCCTGCGCAAGGGCGACACGCTGGTGCGGCTGCCGCTGAGGCCCGAAGACGTGGCGAGCCTTGCGGCCGCCATCCGCAAGCAGGCTGCGGGGCGGGCGGCGGAGCCCGCACTCCTGCGCTTCACCTCGGCGGAAAGCGAGCGCTCGATCCTGTTTCACGTGTCGCGGCAGACGGGTGCCGCGCCCGAGCCCGCGCATGTGGTGGTGCGCACCACCGAACTCGGCTGGCCGCAGCACCTTTCGGGCGCCATCCGTGACGCCTTCGGTCTGACGGGGGCGGAGGTGGAGATCGTGCGTGCGCTGACCGAAGGGCGCACGCTGCGCGAGATAGCGCAGGACCGCTCGCGCTCGCTCGCCACCGTGCGGACCCAGGTGGCGACGGTTCTGGCCAAGACCGAGACCCATTCGCAGGCCGAGCTGATCCGGCTGACGCTGGGGCTGATGGATGTGGTGGGCACGGTGCCCGCCCACGGCGAAGGCGAGCCCGGCTCGGCGGAGCTTGCCGCCATTCCCTTCCAGACGCGCATGACGAGCGATGGGCGGCGCTCCGACTGGATCGAGTTCGGCGATCCCAAGGGGCGGCCCTGCCTGTTCTTGCCGCTCGACTACGCACTGATCCGCTGGCCGCGCGAGGCCGAGATCGCGGCCGCCCAAAGGGGCATCCGCGTGATCGTGCCGGTCTGGGCGGGATACGGACATTCCTCCCCCCTGCCCGCGCGGCTGCGCAGCTACACCGAAGGCACGGTCGCCGATCTCGCGGGGCTGCTCGACCATCTGGGGATCGCGCGGGTGGCCGTCATCGCGCTGGCCGCCGACCTGCGGTTCGGGATGGCGCTCGCGCTGCGCCGGCCGGGGCTCGTGACGGGGATCCTGGGATGCTCGGCGGCGCTTCCGGTGATGAACGCGCGGCAATACGAGCGGATGGGCAAGTGGCACCGCTTCATCCTCGCCAATGCGCGCTATGCGCCGCGCATCCTGCCCTTTCTCGTGCGCTCGGGCTTCGCGCTGGCGCGCGCGGTGGGCAAGGAAAGCTTCTTCCGCTCGGTGAATGCGAGCTCGCCCGCCGATCTCAGGACGTTCTCGATCCCCTCGGTGCGCGCGGCGATCCTGTTGGGGTCGGAGGTGTGCCTGGGCGCGCAGCATTCGGCGCACGAGGCATTCGCGCGGACCTGCATCGACAGCGAGACCAACTGGGCCGATCTCGTGCGCGCCTGCCCGGTGAAGGTGCGGCTTCTGCAGGGCAGCGAGGACCCCCAGACCCCGGCCGAGACCGTGCGCGAGCTGGCGAAAGAGTTTCCCGACCTCGACATCACGATCGTGGAGGATGCGGGCCAGCTCCTCTTCTTCCAGGAGTGGAGCCGCGCCCTGGACGAGCTCGAGCCCATGCTGCCGGGCTGAGGTGGTCAGGCGCCGCGGAAGAGCCACAGGAGCGCCACCCCCACCAAAAGCACGCCCATCACCCCATCCAACCTGCGCGCCGCGCGGCCGTAGAGGCTGCGCATGGACGGGAGCGAAAAGAGCATCGCCAGAAAGCCGAACCAGGACAGCGCCATCACGAAGACGCCGACCGACAACAGCGCCCCGCTCGGCGGGCTCGCCGCCGTGTGCGAGGTGAGCGCCACGGAGGAAAAGAAGGAGAAGCTGATGGGGTTGGTGAGCGCGGTCAGGAGGCCGACCGCGAAATGCCCGCCCTGGCGCGAAAAGCGCGGCGAGCTCGCCGCCTCCACCGCCGGCAGGAGCGAGCGGCGCAGGGCGCGAAAGCCGATCATCAGGAGGAGCAGGGTTCCGGCCAACCTTCCGAGCTCCGCCCACCCCTGGGAAGCCGGAAGGTTGGCCGCGCCCCGCAGCAGCAGCATGATCAGCAGGCTGGCGCCGCACGCCACGCCGATCGCCACCAGCGCCGCCTCGCGCCGCGTCGCCGACAGGCTCGCCTGGGACACGATCATGAAGCTCGGCCCGGGGATCGCCAGCATCGCGGCATAGGCGGCGGCATAGACCAGAAGGCTGGAGGTGCCGACATCGGCAGCTGCGACACTCTCCATGACGAACGACCTTCCGTTGCGGAAGCGCTGTCATGGGCGCGATCCCCACGCCCTCGCATCATGCATTTGATGTATGCGGGCCGCCGGAGAGAAATTTCAGGTCAGCGGAAGTCTTCGGGGGCGTCTTCCTTGCCCTCCGTGCGGTCCCGGAAGACGGCCGCGCGCGCGAGCAGGATGAGGGTGACGGGCGTGGTGAGCGTGAGAAAGAGCGCGACCAGGAGATAGCGCAGCACGAGATAGCCCTCGGCCACCGAGAAGAACAGGATGGAGGCCAGAACCACGAGGCCCATGCCGAGGGTTGCGCCCAGCGTCGGGGCGTGCACGCGGTCGTAGAAGGTGTTGAGGCGAACGAGGCCGAAGGCGCCGATCAGCGAAAGCGCCGCGCCGCAGACGGCGAGCACCGCGACCAGCCAGGCGGCCCAGAGCGGCAGGTCGGCGGGGTTCATTCGATCACCTCGCCGCGCATCAGGAACTTGGCGAGCGCGACCGTTGCCGCGAAGCCGAGCAGGCCGATGATCAGGGCCGCCTCGAAATAGTTCTGGCTGCCGGTGGACAGGCCGAAGACGAGGATCAGGAGCATGCCGTTGAGGTAGAGCGTGTCGAGGCCCAGGATGCGGTCCTGCGCGCGGGGGCCGCGCACGATGCGCCAGGCGGCGATGGCCATGGCGAGCGCCAGCATCACTTGCGCCGCGCACAGCGCCCAGAAGATCACCGCATCGGGCGTCATTCGAAGATCTCCTTCAAAAGCCGCTCGTAGCGATGGGCGATCAGGTGCTGCCAGTCGCTCTCGTCCACGAGGTCGAGCACATGCATCAGGAGCCGGCCGCTGGCCGCGTCATACTGCACCCAGAGCGTTCCGGGCGTGGACGTGATGATCACCGCGAGTGCCGCGAGCCCGTAGGGGCTGCGCAGGCCGATGTCGATGGTGATGAAGCCCGACACGCGCTCGCGCCGCTTGCCCATGAGGATGATGCGCATCACCGCGTAGTTGGAGCGCACGATGTCGACGAGCACGATGCCGGCGAGCTTGAGCATGGCAAGCGGCGCGCCGACGCGGGCGGGCGGGGGCTCGAGCGTGCGCATGGCGAAGGGCAGGAGGAGGCCGAGCAGCGCGCCGTTGAGCCATGTGCCGGGCTGGAGCGAGCCGTTGAGCACGAGCCAGAGCGCAAGCAGAAAGAGCGACAGGAGGGGATAGGGCAGGATCCGCTTCATGGCGCGTCTCCGCCATGGGGGGTGTGGCGCATCACGAGCCGCACATAGGCGCCGGGATCGCGCAGCCAGTCCACGGTCTGGCTGGCATAGGACAGGCCGCTCTCGCTCCAGATCGACAGGCCGATGCAGGCGGCGAGCAGGAGTGCCACGCCCGACAGTTCGACCCGCCGCAGCACGGGCTGGCGGGAGCCGTCGGCTGGCGTCCAGAGATAGGCGACGCCGAAGCGGGCGAGCGTGAGCAGGATGCCGAAGCTCGACACGGTGAGGGCCGCGACGAGCACCCAGGACGCGGTGGAAAGCGAGCCGTTTTCGGGGAAGACGCCGAGCAGGATCGTCAGCTTGCCGATGAAGCCCGCGAGCGGCGGCAGGCCGGCGAGCAGGATGCCGCAGAGCAGGAAGCCCGCGGACGCGAGCGCTATGGCAGCCGGAATGACGGGGCCGGTTTCTTCGATGGTGGCATTGCCGAAGGGGTCTTCGTATTCGTCGGCGAAGACGCGGGCGTCGGCCGCGAGCGCTGCCTCGGGGGCTTCGCGCTCGAGGATCTCGGCCAGGAGGAAGAGCGCGCCGCCGGCCAGAACCGAGCCCGCGAGGTAGAAGAGCGCGCCGCCGAGCGCCGCATCCGTGCCGAAGCCGAGGGCCGCCAGAACGGTGCCCGACGAGATCATCACGCAGAAGCCCGCGGCGTAAGGCAGGGTGCGGGCAGCGGTGATGCCGACCGTGCCGAACAAGATGGTGAGGATGCCGCCGGCAAACAGCCACTGGGCGCCGAAGCCCGCAAAGGCCGCCGAACTCGTGCCGAAGAGAAGGAGCGACAGGCGCAGCACCACGTAGACGCCGACCTTGCTGAGGATGGCGAAGACGGCGGCTGCCGGGGCGCTCGCCGCCGCATAGGTGCGCGGCAGCCAGAAGCCCATCGGCCACATGCCGGCCTTGACCAAAAATGCTGTGCCCAAAACGGCGCTCGCCACCGCGAACAGCATGGCGTTTTCAGGCGACAGGTTGGGCAGGCGCTGGGCGAGGTCGGCCATGTTGAGCGTGCCGGTCGCGCCATAGACGAGGCTGACGCCGATCAGGAAGAGCATGGAGGCAGCCAAGTTGACCGCGACATAGGCCAGGCCCATCCGCACGCGGCGCTCGCCCGAGCCGTGCAGGAGAAGGCCGTAGGAAGCGGCCAGCATCACCTCGAAGAAGACGAAGAGGTTGAAGAGGTCGCCCGTCAGAAGCGCGCCGTTCACGCCGGCGATCAAAAGCAGGAAGAAGACGGGAAAGCGCGGACCCGCCCAGGCCCAGCGCGACAGCGAGAAGAGGAACGTGCCGAGGCCCAGGATGCTGAAGACGGCGAGCATCATGGCGGACAGGCGGTCGACCACGAGCGTGATGGCAAACGGTGTGGGCCAGTTGCCGGGCACATAGACCCAGGCCGAGCGCTCGCCGCCCGCAACCGAGCTCAGGAGGAGCACGGACACGACCACGAGCGCCACGGCCGTGAGCACGCCGAGGCCCGCCTTGAGGCTGCGGCGCTCCTCGTCGATCAGGAGCATGATGGCTGCCGCCAGCATGGGCAGCGCGATCGGCACGACGGCCAGGTGCTGGTCCCACGCCATCATTCGCCGGGCTCCCTGCCGTCCACATGGTCGGAGCCGGAGAAGCCGCGCAGCGCCAAGAGCACCACGAGGAAGAGCGCGGTGAGCGCGAAGCCGATCACGATGGCGGTGAGCACAAGGGCCTGGGGCACGGGGTCGGAATAGTGCGCGGGATCGATGGGCACGCCGGCTTCCAGAAGCGGCGGCTGGTCGACCCGGAGGCGGCCCATGGAGAAAATGAAGAGGTTCACCGCGTAGCCGAACAGCGAGAAGCCGGCGATCACCTGGAAGGTGCGCGGACGCAGGATCAGCCAGACGGCCGATGCCGCGAAGACGCCGATGCCGATGGCGAGCACGAGTTCCATCACGCCACCTCTTCGAGCAGAGGCGCGGGCGGGTGAAGCGGCGCGCGGTCGCGCGGCTTGCGCAGCGACTGGTGGGCGAGCGCGATCAGCACGAGCACGGTGGAGCCGACCACGAGGCCGAACACGCCGATGTCGAACAGAACCGCCGAAGGCAGCGGCACCCGGCCGAGCACGGGGAGTTCGGCATAGCGGAACCAGGAGGTCAGGAAGGGATAGCCGAAAGCCCAAGAGCCCATGCCCGTGAGCGTGGCGATGCCAAGGCCGAGCGCCACCCATTTGAGGGGCCGGATGCGCAAGCGATCCTCCACCCAGCGGGTGCCCGACGCCATGTATTGCAGGATGAAGGCGATGGACATCGCGATGCCCGCCGCAAAGCCGCCGCCCGGCTCGTCGTGGCCACGCAGGAAGAGGTAGGCGGCCAAAAGCACGATCACGGGGAACAGCCACTGCATCACCACGCGGGGCACGAGCATGGCATCTTCCAGCGTGTCGCCGGGGCTGCGCTTTTCGTGCTGTTCGTCGCTCGCGCGCTGCACGCGCTGCTGCTCGGGCGCGGACAAGGAGTCGGCGGCGGGGCGGAAGCGCAGGAGAAGCGCGAACACGGTGAGGCCGACCAAGCCCAACACGGAAATCTCGCCCAGCGTGTCGAGCGCGCGGAAATCGACCAGCAAGACGTTGACCACGTTGCGGCCCCCGCCCTGCTCATAGGCGTGCTCCAGGAAGAAGCGTCCGATGCCGTCCGCCACGGGGGGCATGGTCATCATGCGGAAGGAGAGCGCTGCCGCAAAGCAGCCGACAGCCGCGGCCACCAGAAAATCGAAGCCGTGGCGGAGGCGCGCGCGGCGCTGCTCGGCGGCGGGCACCGCGATCTCCTCGATGCGCTTGGGCAGCCAGCGCAGGCCCAGAAGCAGGAGCACGGTGGTCACCACCTCGACCAGGAGCTGGGTGACGGCGAGATCGGGCGCGGACAGCCAGACAAAGGAGATGCAGCTGACGAGGCCCGCCCCGCCCAGCATCACCACGGCCGCCAGCCGGTGATACTTGGCCTGCCATGCGGCGGTGAGCGCGCAGGCGATGCCCGTGACCCAGAGAAGCACGAAGCCGGGATCGGGCATCGTGACGGCGGCAAGGCTCGAGGCAGAAGGCGGCCAGCGATAGGCCGCGGCCAGACCTGAGGCCACCAGCATGACCAGAAGGATGTTGCGAAGCTGCGCCTGAAGGCGGCTCGTGCCGAAAAGGGTCGCCAGGAACACGGCGCCGCGCGTCAGCCCGTTCATCACGGCATCGAAGATGCGCACGCCGTCGAAGGGGCGGAACAGGCGCGGGCCGCCATGCGGGTTGGTGTTGATGGAGTGGCGGAAGAGCACATAGAGCACCGTGCCGCCCACGAGCGCCAGGATGCTCATCAGGAGCGGCAGATTCCAGCCGTGCCAGACGGCCAGGCTGTAGTAGGGCGTGGCCTCGCCCAGCACCGAGCGTACGCCGATGTCGAGAAAGGGCCCGATGGTCAGGCCGGGGATCACGCCGACCACCACGCAGAGCAGCACGAGAAGCTCGATGGGGAAGCGCATCCAGCGCGGCGGCTCGTGCGGCTCGTTGGGGAGGTCCTCGGCGGGCGGGCCGAAGAAAGCCTGGTGGATGAAGCGGAGCGAGTAGAGCACCGCGAACGCGCTGGCGAGGGTCGCGAGGATCGGCAGAACGAGGTTGCGGTCGTATTCGCGCGGATTGCTGACGGCTTCGGCCAGGAACATCTCCTTGGACAGGAAGCCGTTGAGGAGCGGCACGCCGGCCATCGCGCCGGCAGCCACGATGGCGAGCGTGGCCGTGATCGGCATGGCGCGGCGCAGGCCGCTCAGGCGGCGCAGATCGCGCGTGCCCGTCTCGTGGTCGATGATGCCCGCCGCCATGAAGAGCGAGGCCTTGAAGGTGGCATGGTTGAGCGTGTGGAAGAGGGCGGCGACGAAGCCGAGCGGGGTGCCCAAGCCCAGCAACAGCGTGATCAGGCCGAGATGGCTGATCGTGGAATAGGCGAGCAGGCCCTTGAGATCGTGCTGGAAGATCGCGGCATAGGCGCCGACCAGCAGCGTCAGCACGCCGGCGGTGCCGACGATCAGATACCATTCCTCGGTGCCCGCGAGCACGGGCCAAAGACGCATCATCAGGAAGACGCCGGCCTTCACCATGGTGGCGGAATGCAGATAGGCGCTGACGGGGGTGGGGGCGGCCATCGCACGCGGCAGCCAGAAATGGAACGGGAACTGCGCGCTCTTGGTGAAGGCGCCGAGCAGCACGAGCACCAGCATCGGCACGTAGAGCGGGCTCGCCTTGATGGCGGGGCCAGCGGCCAGCACCACGTCGAGATCGAAGGAGCCGACGATGTGGCCCAGAAGCAGGACGCCGAGCAGAAGGCAGAGGCCGCCGCCTGCGGTGACGGTGAGCGCCATGCGCGCGCCGTCGCGGGCGAGCTGGTTGTTGAACCAGTAGCCGATGAGCAGGAAGGAGAAGAGGCTCGTCAGCTCCCAGAAGATCACGAGTTGCACGAGATTGCCCGCCATCACCACGCCCTGCATGGCGCCCATGAAGGCGAGCAGATAGGCGAAGAAGCGCGGCACCGGATCCTTAGGCGACATGTAGTAGCGCGCGTAGAGCACGACCAGCGCGCCGATGCCGAGAACGAGCACCGAGAAGAGCCAGGCCAGACCGTCGAGCCGGAGCACGAAGTCGATGCCGAGCGAGGGCATCCAGCGGATCTCGTGGCGGACAGGCCCCTCAGCCAGAAGGGGATAAAGAAGGATCGCCGAGAGCAGGCCGACAAGCGTGACGCTCCAGGCCAGAATGGCCGCGCCCTGGCGCGCATGGCGCGGCAACAGGCCGGCGAGCACCGCACCCGCCCAAGGTGCCGCGAGCATCAGGAGCAGGAGAATATCGGGGCGGGCGAGAACAGCGCTCAAGCGAAACCCTTCAGCAATGCATCATCCGCTCTCCCGAGCCCCATCGGCCGGCGCAGCCGTGCCAACGGCTGCGCATTTCGTTTTTGGACACGCGCTTGCCGGGGCGCAAGCACGAAAGCCCGCCGAGGCCCGGCCTATCCCCGACAACGACCACATGCCGCACGATCGCGCACCGGGAGCGGCCGGAAGCCGCTCGGCCGGGCACGCTGGAGAAGATAGAGCGAAGCTCCAGGATTCCAGATCGGTTTTGCCGAGAAAGGCGGGGAGTTGGCCGCGATGTCACACCGGACCGCGCCTGGGCGGCGCGGCGGAGAGCGGGGCATTTCCGGACGCAAGACCGCTGCGCACTTTTGCTGGAAATGCTCTGGCTCTCAGTTCTCGCGGCATTTCCGGACGCAAAACCGCTGCGCACTTTTGCTGGAAATGCCTTAGCTCTCGTCGCGCGAGAACAGGGCGCGGGCGCCCAGCACGATCACGGTGAGCACGATCAGCACGACCGACACGGCCGCCACCGCCGGGTTGATGTTGTCGCGCAGGCCCATCCACATCTGGCGCGGCAGGGTGATCGCCTCGACGCTGGTGATGAAGAGGGTGACGCCGATTTCCTCCCAGGAGAGCACGAAGGACAGAAGCGCGGCAGTCAGGATGCCGAAGCGGATGTTGGGGATCACCACGCGCGTGGCGCGCACCCAGACGGACGCGCCGAGACCGCGGGCCGCGAGGTCGATGCGGCGGTCGACCTGGGAGAGCGCAACGAGCAGGAGCACGACGGCGAAGGGCACGGCCATCACCGAATGGGCGAGCGCCACGCCCGTCCAGGTGTCGTAGCCGATGAAGGAGCCTGCGCGCGAAAGGGCCGTCAGCAGGAAATAAAGCGTGAGGGCCGAGACCACGGGCGGCACCACCATGGGCAGCAGCACGAAGCCCACGAGAAGCGCCGTGAAGCGCGGCCGGAACATCCAGATGCCGAGCGAGAAGGCGAGCGCGAGCAAGGTGGAAACGATGCTCGACACCACGCCGATGCGGATGGACAGGAGGATGCTGCCGAACCAGCGGGGGTCTTCCCACAGCGTGCGGTAGTGGCGGAGCGACCATTCGCCCGAAGGCATGGACAACATGCGCGAAGGCGTGAACGAGACCGGCACCACGGCCAAGAGCGGCATCAGCAGGAAGACGGCGACGAGCCCACCGCAAAGGAGGGCTGCCGGACCGGGGCGATAGGTGGGGCTCATGCCGTCACACCATCTGGGCTGGGCGGAGGAAGCGGAAGAGCAGCGCCATCAAGCCGCCCACGATCGCCACGAGCACCACGCTGATGGCAGCCGCCAGCCCCCAGTCGGGGCTCTGGAAGACGCGGAGATAGACGAGTTCGGCCACCATCACCGAGCGTCCGCCGCCGAGGATCGCGGGCGTCACGAAGAAGCCGAGCGCGAAGACGAAGACGATCAGCGCGGCGCCCACGATGCCCGATGCCGTCATCGGCACGAAGATGCTCCAGAAGATGCGCAGCCGCGAGGCGCCAAGGCCGCGCGCGGCGAGCAGCACCCGATTGTCCAGGCTGCGCATGGCGGAGGCGAGCGGAAACACGGCGAACGGAATCAGGAAATGCGTCATGCCGATCACGACGCCCAACTCGTTGCGCACGAGCGCCAGGGGCGCGTCGAGGATGCCGAGCGACTGCGCCCAGGTGTTGAGGAGGCCGCGGTTGGACAAGAGCGCCACCCAGCCGAAGGCGCGCGTGAGCACGGAGATCCAGAAGGGCACGAGGATGCAGAACTCGGTGATGCGCCGCTGGAGCCTGGTGCCGCGCACCCACAGGAATGCGATGGCATAGGCCGCGACCACCGAGCACAGCGTGACGATCAGGCAGATGCGGAAGGTGCGCAGAAAGACCGAGCGCACGAGCGGGTCGGTGAAAAGCGTGCCGTACTGCCCGAGGCCGGGCTCGGGCAGGGTCACGCTCCAGCCCGCGATGCCGAAGAAGGGCACCGCATAGGCCAGAAGCAGGAACAGGAGGAGCGGGCCCAGCAGAAACGCTGCGCCCACCCGGTTGGCGATGCCGCTCACGAGGGGATCAGGCGGAGATCAGCTTGGTGAACTCGTCGAGCGCGCCGGTGTAGTTCTGCGCGTACCAATCCATGTCGAGCGGGATCTGCTTGGCGATGTTTGCGGGATCGACGGGGTTGAAGCGCTTGCGGTCCTCGGGCACGAGCGCGTCGGCCGCGGGGTTGGCGGGGCCCTGGCCGAGCTTCTCGAACATCACGAGCTGCTTTTCGGGGTCCTGGGCGCTCGCGATGAAGCGCATGGCGGCATCCTTGCCGGCGGGGTTGTTCTTGATCACGCCGAGCGCTCCGGGCGAGATCAGGCCCTGATCCCACAGGAACTTGATGCGGCCGCCCGAATCCTGCTCGATGAGCGAGGCGCGGGTGGACCAGACGAGGCCCATCGAGGCTTCGCCGTCGAGCAGGAAGGCCTGGCTTTCCGCGCCGCCGCCCCAATAGCCGACCACGTTGGGCTTGAGCGCCTCGAGCTTCTTGTGGGCGCGGGCGAGATCGAGCGGGTAGAGCGCGTCGGGCGCCACGCCATCGGCCAGAAGGGCTGCTTCCCAGTTGCCGACGCCCCACTTGTAGAGCGTGCGCTGGCCGGGGAACTTCTCGATGTCGAAGAGGTCGGCCATGCCGGTGGGGGCAGTCTCGTACTTCTCGGAATCGTAGGCGAGCACATAGGAGAAGAAGTAGGTGGAAGCGGCGTATTCCCAGCCGAAGCCCTCACGCGTCTTGGCGCGGTCGACCACCGAGTAGTCGATGGGCTCCAGCATGCCCTTGGCGCCGAGCGTGATGGCGGAGAAGGGGTCGAGGTCGACCAGATCCCAGGTGGGGGCGCCGCTCTTGAACTGGGCCTCGATGGCGCCTTCGGTGGGGCCCGAGCCGTCCATGCGCACGGCTATGCCGGTGTCCTTGGTGAAGGCCTGGCCGTAGGCCGCGTCATAGGCGTCGAGCGCGTCGCCGCCCCAGTTGACGAGAACGAGCGCCTTGTCCTGCGCAAACGCGCCGCCGGACTTGAGCGCGAAGGGCGCGGCACCCATCAGGATCGCGGCGAGCTGGGTGAACTGGCGGCGCGAGATCTCGCCGGTGCGGGCCCGCTCGGACAGGCGGGCCATCGCGTGGCGCTTGGTTTCGTTGGTCATCTTCGTGTGTTCCCCGTTTCTTAATTGTTGATCGTCAGCCGGCGCGCGCGGGAAGCAGGTAGCCCTGCTCCGGCGGCCAGGAAAGCCAGACCTCGCCGCCGCCCAGCGCATCGGCCGCCGTCGCATGCGGCACCGACACGCTGACGGGGGAGCCCGCTCCCGTCTTGAGTTCCAGAAGCGAGGCGTTGCCGAGATAGGTGACGCCTGTGGCGCGCGCGGGCACGCTGTTGAAGCCTTCGCGCGGCGCGGGGCCGACCGTGATGTGCTCGGGCCGGATAGCGATCACGGCGTCCCCGCCGGGCAGCGGCGCCCCGGCCGCAAGCCGGATCGGGCGGTTCTCGCAGGAGGCGGCGAGCCCCTCGCCCTCCACCCGCGCGCCCTGGACGGGCAGCATGTTGATCTCGCCCAGAAACTCCGCGACGAAGCGGGAGGCGGGGCGCTCGTAGACCTCCTGCGGGGTGCCGACCTGCAGGAGCCTGCCGTGGTTGAAGATGGCGACGCGCGTGGACAGCGCGAGCGCCTCGCTCTGGTCGTGGGTGACGAAGACGAAGGTGGTGCCGGTTTCGGTGTGCAGCCGCTTCATCTCGGCCTGCATGGCGCCGCGCAGGCTCTTGTCGAGCGCCGAAAACGGCTCGTCGAGCAACAGCACGCCGGGCTCGAAGACCAGCGCGCGGGCGAGCGCCACGCGCTGCTGCTGGCCGCCCGAAAGCTGGGAGGGCAGCTTCTTTTCGTGGCCGCGCAGGCCGACGCGCTCGATCATAGCGCCGACGCGCTCGCGAATCTCGGCTTCCCCGCGCTTGCGGACGCGCAAGGGGAAGGCGATGTTTCGTTCCACGCTCATGTGAGGGAACAGCGCGTAGCCCTGGAACACCATGCCGGCCTGGCGGCCTTCCGCGGGCTGGTCGGTGATGTCTAAGCCGTCGCTCAGGAGGCGGCCGGTGGTGGGGCGCTCGAAGCCCGCGAGAATCATCAGGAAGGTGGTCTTGCCCGAGCCGGAGGGGCCGAGAAGCGTCAGGAACTCGCCGGGCTTCACCTCGAGCGACAGGTCGTCCAGCGCGCGGAACGATCCGAAGACCTTGCTCACGCCTTCCGCCTTCAATCCTGCAGCCCGTCTGGGCTCGGCCATGCGCCTGGCTCCCGTTTCCTGCGAGGAAAGGTAGGCCAAGGCTTTTGTGCGTCGCAACCGAATTGTTTTCGTCGGACGGACAAATTGCATTCACGCCAAGGCGAGCGCCTCGGGCTCGTCGAGACGGGCGCGCAGCCATCGCGCAAACGCGTCGAGCACGGGATTGCCGGCCTTGGCGTGGTCGCAGACCAGGAAATAAGAGCGCGGCGACTTGATCGCGAGGTCGAAGGGCTTCACGAGCCGCCCCTCGTGAAGCGCCTTGCGGCTGGTCAGCTCGTCGCCCATCGCGATGCCCTGGCCGGCCACGGCGGCCGAAAAGGCGAGGTTCATGTCGGAGAAATAGATGCCGCCGGCGGGATCGGGGTTGTCGACCTTGGCGAGCGCGAGCCAGCGCGCCCAGTCGGCGGTGTCGTCGAGGTGGAGAAGATCGGCGCGCAGCACGTCCGCGGGGCGCTGGAGCCCGCCCAGCCGGTTGAGCAGGCTCGGCGCGCAGAGCGGCGTGAACGCCACCTCGCAGAGCGGCTCCACGGCCTTGTTCTCCCAGGCCCCGTCGCCATAGGCGATGAAGGCGTCGGCGGCCTGGTCGGACACGTCGTCCAGGCGGCGCGGGGTGAGAACCGAAAGCGAGACGCCGGGGTGGAGCCTGCCGAACTCGGCGATGCGCGGGCAGAGCCAGAGCGAGGCGAAGCCCGGCGTGCACGAGATGGCAAACGAGCCGCTCAGCCCCCTGCCCTCGTTGCGTTCGCCCGCAGACGCAAGAAGCGCAAGCGCCTTGGCCGTCTGGTGGGCGTAGCGCCTCCCCTGCGGCGTCAGCTCCACGCCTTTTCCGGCGCGGCGCAGGATGGCGAAGCCCAATTCGCGCTCGAGCAGGCGAAGCTGGTGGCTGATCGCCGAGCGCGTGAGGTGCAATTCATCGGCCGCGCGCCACACGCTGCCGTGGCGCGCGAAGCTGTCGAGCGCGCGCAAGGCCTGTGTCGAGGGAACCCACATCGCCGTTCTCCGCCATCGGGCGCAGCGTGCAGAGGTGAAGCGAATTTGCAAGAGGGTGCAAAAAGGATCGCTTTTCGTTCACCGGTCGATGGTGTTGGCTCGGGTCCATGACACAGCATCAGCCAGCGACGAGCGCCGCGCAGGAGGCGGCGCTTGCCCATGTGGAAGCGTCGCGCGCAACGCTTTCCGAGGCGACCAGCACCATCTTCGGCTTCGGCGAGACGGCGTGGCGGGAATACCGCTCGGCCGCCTGGTATGCCGAGCGCCTGCGCGCGGAGGGTTTTTCCGTCGAAGAAGGCTCGGGCGGGATGCCGACCGCGTTCTGCGCGCACTGGACGAACCGCGCCGGAAGCAACGCCCCGGCGCCGACGGTGGGCATGTATGCCGAATATGACGGCATTCCCGGCAACTGCCAGGATGCCGCCACCACGCGCCGCCCGCGCCTCGGCCTGTCGGAACATGCGGGCGGCCACACCGACCCCCATTCGGGGCTGGGCGTGGCGGGGCTCGGCGGGCTTTTGGCGACCAAGGCCGCGATGGAGCGGCAGGGCATCGCGGGCACGCTGCGCTTCACGGGCGAGCCGGCGGAGAAGGTGCGGGGCTCCAAGCCCATCCACGCGGCCAAGGGCTATTATGACGGCTTAGCCGGGATGATCTCGTTTCATCCCTTCTACATGCTGCCGCTGTGCAACACCGCGCGCTGGGACACCCATTGCGGGGCGGCGCTCTCGATGATCCACCGCTTCGTGTGCGAACGGCCCGAAGACTGGATCGCGGGCGGGGCGACCCCGATCCCGCAGGCGCATTCGGCGGTGCGCGCGCCGGGCGCGGGCGACGCGCTGATGCTCGCCCAACTGCACGCCAAGGCGCTGCGCGACGCGATGCTGCCCCACCAGGGCGGCTGGTCGATCTCGGAAGCGGTGCTCGTCGCCCCGCAGGCAACGGCCGACAACCTGCCGGCGGGGCTGGCCGAGATCCAGTTCATGATCCGCGCGCCGACGCTTGCGCAGGCCGAGCAGGCATCCGCCATGCTCGACCGCATCGGCGAGAACGCGGCGGCGCTGACGGGCTGCCGCTGGGAGCGCTTCTGGGTGTCGAAGTCGCGGCCGGGGCTCGCCAACCACGCGATGGCGGGTTTTGCCTGGGAAGCGCTGCAACGCGTCGGCCCGCCGCGCTGGGACGAAGCCGCCAAGGCCGTCGCGCGCGAGGTGCAGCGCAACGCCTGGGGCGCGGACACGCCAGAACCCTTGATCGCGGAATGCGAGCGACTGATCGCCCCTTGGGACGCGGAAGCCGCCTTGCGGCGCGACCTGCCGCCCTCACAGACCCATTCCACCTCGGACGATTACACCGAGATGTGCTGGCACGCGCCCACCGCGCGGTTCTACGTGGCGAGGCCCGCGCTGCGCTCGCCCGACGGGCGGCCGGCACCCGCCTGGGCGATGAACGCGCTGGGCGGCATTCCCGCGACCATCGACCCGATGGTGGAGACGGCCGCGGGCGCCATCGCACTCATCGCATTGCGGCTGCTGGAAGACGCCGCCGCGCGGGATGCGGCAGGCGACGAGTTTTCCCGCCGCACGGGCGGCGGCGTGGGCGGTTCCGAATGGATCGCCCCGCTGTGCGACTACGAGCCGCCCATCCACTTCCGCTGGCCCGAATACGTCTCCACCCCGCGCGGACGCGACTGGTGGATCCCCACGCCCCCACAAGGACCGAGCCCATGATGCAGGCAGCCTTCTCTTCTTCCGAGCCCTTTTCGCTGCGCCGCCGCAAGGAAGGCGGCGGCACCGCGCCGCTCACGGACTGGGGCTTCCGCAACGAGACGGACGCGCTGACCGACGTGCTCCTGGGCTCGCCCGCGCATCTCAAGCACCTGGCGACCTCCTCGCTGTCGCGCCACCACCTGCGGACCGCGCCCTGCAACATCCAGGTGGCGCAGGCCCAGCACAAGGAGTTGGTTTCGGCCTACGAGCATTTCGGGGTCACCGTTCATTTCCACGAGCCTTCGCCCGAACTGCCCATGCAGGTCTATGCGCGCGATTCATCGGTGATGACGCCGCTCGGGCCCTTCATCACGGCGATGGCCAACTGGTGGCGGCGCGGCGAGAACTATGCGGCCATCCGCACCTATGAGGCGCTGGGCCTGCCGCTCTACGACATGGTGACGGCGGGCACTTTCGAGGGCGGCGACTTCGACGTGATCGAGGAAGGCGTGGTGCTGATCGGCTGCGGCGGCGCGCGCACGCAGGAAGAAGGCGCCCGCCAGGTGCAGAGCTGGTTCGAGGCGGAGGGCTGGGAAACGCGGCTCGCCTTCATCGACGAGTATTACGTGCATATCGACCTGATGGTGGTGCCGATCGCGCCCAAGCTCACCGCCGTCTGCCTCGATTCCACCGATCCCGCGATCGTGCAGTGGCTGAAGGGCAAGGGCCACGAGATCATCGACGTGCCGTTCCGCGACACGATGGCTCTGGGCTGCAACTTCATGTCGCTCGGCCGCGACCGGGTGATCGCGCCGGCCGTCAGCCAGAAGCTGATCGGCGAGTTGCGCGCGCGCGGCTTCGAGGTGGCGGCGCTCGACATGAGCGAGATCTCGAAGACGGGCGGCGGCATCCACTGCATGGCGCAGGCGCTGCGCCGCGAGAAGTAGGGCTCGGGGCCCTTCCAGCGAGAGGGCTAAGCGGTTTTGCTGGAGATGCTTTAAGCGCCCGAGCCGCCGAAGCCGCGCAGGCGTTCTGGCAAGAGCCGGATCGTCGCCTCGTCGGCATTGGCGAAGGCGAGCCGGATGTGGTGTTCCTGGCGGGGGCCGAAGAAGCCGCCGGGAATGGCGAGCACGCCGGCGTCGCGCGCCAGCCGCTCGGCCACTGACACGGAATCCTCGCCCGCGAAGGGGTGGCGCACATAGGCGAAATAGGCGCCGATCGCATCCACCGCCCAGCCCGGCGAGGCGGCGATGGCCTCGACCAGCACCGCGCCGCGTGGCTGGATGGCGAGGCGGTTGGCTTCGCGCCAGGCGTCGAGCACGGGCAGAGCGCGCGCGAGCGCGGCCTGGGGGGCAAGCGCCGCGCAGATCTGGAGGTTGTCCATGGTCTTTGCCACCTGAGCCACCACCTGGCGCCCCGCCGTGATGGCGCCCATGCGGTGGCCGGGAATGCAGAAGCTCTTGGAAAAGGAATAAAGCCCGATCAAGGTGTCTTCCCAGCCCGCCTCGCCGAAGAGGTCGTGCGGGGCACGCGAGGTGTCGGGCAGGAAGTCGCGATAGGTCTCGTCCAGCAGAAGCCAGATGCCGCGCTCGCGGCAGAGCTCGAAGATCGCGCGCAGGAGAGCGGGCGGATAGACCGCGCCGGTCGGGTTGTTGGGCGAAACGAGCGCCACGGCGCGGATTTCGGGCGCGAGCGCTTGGCGGATGGCGTCGGGGTCGGGCAGGAAGGCGTTCTCCGCGCTCGCATCGACCGTGCGGACGCCGACGCCCAGCATGCGCAGGGTCGCCTCGTGGTTGAAATAAACGGGATTGACCGCAAGCACGGCATCGCCCGGACCCGCCACCGCGAGGACCGAGGCGACGAAAGCCTGGTTGCAGCCGGCCGTCACGTGGATGTTCTCGGGCTCGATCCGCGCGCCGTAGAGCCTTGCCGCATGGGCCGCATAGGCTTCGCGCAAGGGGCGCTCGCCCTCGATCTCGCCATAGCCGGCATTGCGGCGCGCCCCGGCCTCCTCCGCCAGGAAGCGCAGCATGTCGGGGTGGGGCGGGTAGCCGGGCACGGCCTGGCTCATGTTGATCATGGGGCCGTGCGCGCCGCCGTAGGCGCCAGCCCAGGCCAGCACCACGGGCACGGCCGGCGCGCTCAGGCGTTCCACGTTGGGATTGAACTGCGGCATGCGGGCTCTCCGGCGCGGGCGTCCGCCCTGCATTAGGAGAGTGCACGCGGAGGGGGAAGCGGGCTTGCGCCGCTCGGCCCGCGAAAAACGCGCGGGTTTGCGCGTGTTCTTCGTGATTCATCGTCCGGCAACAGGCATTTGCTTGTCTGTTTTCAGCATTCCGAAAGCAGACTGACGTAGGGTCCGATCATGGATTTCGCTTCAGATCGAACAGTGTCGGCAAGACGCAAGCTTCTGGTCGTGTTCGGCACGCGGCCCGAAGCGCTCAAATGCTTTCCGGTGGCGCGCGCGGCGCTCGACCATCCCGGCTGCGAGGCGGAGGTCTGCATCACCGCCCAGCACCGCGAGATGGTGGACGGGGTGATCGCGATGACCGGGCTGCCCGTGCACCACGACCTCGACGTGATGAAGCCCGGCCAGACCCTGTTCGACATCACCACGCGCGTGCTCGACGGGATGGCGGGCGTGCTGGAGCGCTCGAAGCCCGATGCGGTGATCGTCCAGGGCGACACGACGACCGCGATGGCGGCGGCGATGGCGGCCTTCTACAAGCGCATTCCCGTGGCCCATGTGGAAGCGGGCCTGCGCTCGCACGACATCCATTCGCCCTTTCCCGAGGAGATGAACCGCAAGGTGGTGGGCACGGTGGCTTCCTGGCACTTCGCGCCGACGCCCCAGGCGCGCGACAACCTGCTCAAGGAAGGCACCGCGCCCGAGCGCGTGTTCGTGACCGGCAACACGGTGATCGACACGCTGCTGCATTTCTCGGGCGAGATCGACCGGGACGAGGGCCTGCGCGCGGAGCTCGGCGCGCGGTTTCCGTTTCTCGACCCGCGCAAGCGCATGGTGCTCGCGACCGCCCACCGGCGCGAGAATTTCGACGGGGGCATCCACCGCATCTGCGCGGCGCTGAAAGCATTGGCCGCGCGGGGCGCCGTGCAGGTGGTGTTTCCCGTGCATCCCAACCCGAACGTGCGCTCGGTGGTGGACGCGGAACTCGGCGGGGCGGAGAACATCCACCTGATCGAGCCGCAGAACTACCTGCCCTTCCTTTACCTGCAAAAGCAGAGCACGCTGATCGTGTCCGACAGCGGCGGCGTGCAGGAAGAGGCGCCCTCGCTCGGCAAGCCCGTGCTCGTGCTGCGCGAGAACACCGAGCGCCCCGAAGGGGTGGAGGCGGGCACCGCTCTTCTCGTCGGAACCGACACACAGACCATCACAACCCAAGCCTTCCGCCTGCTGGACGACGCCCGCGCCTATGAAAGCATGGCCGCGCGGCACAACCCCTATGGCGACGGACAGGCCGCGCAACGCATTGTCGAGGAACTCATTCATGGCTGACATCAAGACGGTGTGCGTGATCGGCATGGGCTATGTCGGCCTGCCGACTTGCGCCATCCTGGCGAGCCGGGGGCTCGACATCATCGGCGTGGACGTGAACGAACGCGTGGTGGAAAAGGTCAACCGCGGCGAGATCCACATCGTGGAGCCCGACCTCGACGGCCTGATCCAGAAGGTGGTGGCGAACGGCAAGCTGCGCGCCTTTTCCGCGCCAGAGGTGGCCGACGCGCACATCATCGCCGTGCCGACGCCCATGACCGCCGACCACCGGCCCGACACGACCTATGTGCTGGCCGCGGCGCGCAGCGTGGCACCCGTGCTCAAGAAAGGCGATCTGGTGGTGCTGGAATCGACCTCGCCCGTGGGCACCACGCGCGCCATGACCGAGCTGCTCGCCGAACTTCGCCCCGACCTCGCCTTTCCGCTCACGCATGGCGAGAAGGCGGACGTGATGGTCGCTTATTCGCCCGAGCGCGTGCTGCCGGGCAAGGTGCTGACGGAGCTGTGCAACAACGACCGCTCGATCGGCGGCTTGTCGCGCAGGTCGTCCTCGCGCGCGGCCGAGCTCTACGCGACCTTCGTGACCGGCGACCTGTTCCTGACGAGCGCGGAGAGTGCGGAGCTCGTGAAGCTCACCGAGAACGCCTTCCGCGACGTGAACATCGCGTTCGCCAACGAGATCGCGGCGGTGTGCCAGCATCTGTCGCTCAACGTTTGGGAGGTGATCGACCTCGCCAACAAGCACCCGCGCGTGAACATCCTGCAGCCGAGCCCCGGCGTGGGCGGCCACTGCATCGCCATCGACCCCTATTTCATCATCGACGCGGCACCCGACAACACGCGCCTGATCGCATCGGCGCGCGCCATCAACTCGGCGCGGCCGCACAAGGTGGTGGAAGACATCAAGGCGCTGCTCGAGCCCGGCCGCACCGAGACGATCGCCTGCCTGGGCCTGTCCTTCAAGCCCAACATCGACGACATGCGCGAAAGCCCGGCGGTGGAGGTGGTGTCGCTTCTGGCCGACATTCCCGGCCTGCGCATCGTCGCGGCCGAGCCCAACACGGACGGGCTGCCGCCCGCGCTCGAAGGCAAGGGGATCGTGTTCACGGACGCGCTTTCGGCCATCGACCAGGCCGACATCGTGGCGCTTCTGGTGGACCACCGCCAGTTCAGCCTGATCGATCCCGAGGAGCTGAAGAACAAGCGCCTCGTGGACACGCGCGGCCTGTGGACCTGGCGCAAGGCGCGCAAGCCCGACGCGCGCATCGAAGGCAAGAAGGCCGAAGACGAGCGCCTGGGAGTGGCCGCATGAACGAGGCGCGAACCGATTGGAGGGAGCACCGGCTCCTTTCCTCGCGGCGCGACGAGTTCCTGTCGGCGCCGATCCACGCGCTGACCATGCGCGAGACGCTGGACCTGGCGGAAGAAGCGATGCGGCTCAAGCGGCCGCTGCACCATGTGGTGGTGAACGTCGCCAAGATCGTCAACATGCGCAAGAACGCCGAACTGCACGAGGACGTGGCGACCGCCGACGTGGTCAACGTGGACGGCAAGGGCGTGCTCTGGGGTGCGTGGCTCTGCGGCGTGCCAATCCCCGAGCGCGTGAGCGGGGTGGACATCATGTTCAACCTGTTCAAGCTCTGCGAGGAGCGCGGCTACAAGCCCTTCCTGCTCGGCGCGGAACAGGATGTGCTGGACGCGGTGGTGGCGCGGCTCAAGACCGAGCACCCCAGGCTCGATGTTGCCGGGGCGCGCAACGGCTATTTCCGCAGCGACGAGGAAGCCGCTGTCGTGGCCGAGATCAACGCCTCGGGCGCGGACTGCCTGCTGGTCGCCATGCCCACGCCGCGCAAGGAGCGCTTCACAAAGCATCACCGCGCGGCCCTTCAGCCCTCCTTCGTGATGGGGGTGGGCGGCTCGTTCGACGTCTATGGCGGCAAGGTCGCGCGCGCGCCGAAATTCGTGCAGGCGATCGGCATGGAATGGCTGTTTCGCGTGGCCCAGGAGCCGCGTCGCCTGTGGCGCCGCTACTACGACACCAACACCGCTTATGCGGTGCTCCTGTCGCGCGAATTCTGGAACCGCCGGTTCCGCCGCGGCGCGGCGTAAGCCGCCAAGCAATTCGGCAGAGAACAGCTTCGGCCTCCCCCTCCCCCTGCGGGATCGGGAGGCCGAAGCTGTTTGGGGGTCAGGCCCGGCGTGCGGCTGCGGGGAGCTTGCTTGCGGCCTTGGCGAAGAAGCGGCGGGCCGCTTCGGGGTGCATCAGCCAGACGAGGCAGAGAAACACCGTGCCGCCGACAGCGCCCGCCCCGGCAAGCACGACGATGGGCGGAAGAGCGCCGAGCAGGCGGACGGCGAGGGCAGCCGCGACCCCGCTCGCAGCCGCGACCAGGGCCGAGCCCGCGATGTCGCGCCAGGGAACCGCGATGGGCGTCAGGCGCCGGCTGATCGCGATGCAGGCGGCGAGACCCGACAACGAGCCGCCCGCGAGCGCAAGGGCTGCCCCCAACTCGACCCAGCGGGGGATCAGCAGGAACGACAGCCCAATCGCCACCACCGAGCCGATGAGGGTGGCGACGATCAGGAGGGCCGGGCGCTTGTGGGCGTGGATCACCGTGCCGTAGACGAAGCTCATCAGGTTGGCGCAGATCACGCCGAAGGCGATGATGGGGAAAAGCGGCCCGACGCGGCCGTGATAGCTCTCGGGCAGCATCAGGTCCGTGATCGGCCCGGACAGCGCGACCAGCATGGCGGCGACCGGCAGGCAGAGCCGCAGCAGAAGCGCCATCAGCTGCGACAGAAGGGCCGAGGCCGCCCCCTCGCCCGCCTCGTCGAAGCGGCTCATGATCTCGGGAAAGGCGCCCATGTTGATGGCGTTGCCCACCATGTCGATCGGCTGGCGCGCGAGCACATAGGCGGCGGCGAAGATCGCGACGGCCGCCGCGTCGTGATAGGCGTTGAGGAACAGGCGCTCCGCACTGTTGAGCCCGAAGCCGACCAGGGCCATGGCGACCAAGGGCGTGCCGAGCGCAACGAGCTCGCGCCCCGAAAAGCGCGGGGGGCCGGGCACGAGCCGCCGCGCGGCCATCAGCCCCGCCACCACGCCCGCAATCAGCATGCCCGCGCTGGTGCCGAGCGAAACGGCGAGAAACGAATCCGGAAACACGAAGACGGCGCCGACCGGGAGCGCCAGCTGGAGCAGAGCGCGCAGCGTTTCGAGCAGCGAATAGGTGGCGTGGCGCTGCTGCATCTGCAGCACGGTCAGCGCGAAACGCGCGATCGAGCCCGCAACCAGATAGGCGCAGACGGCGAGCGCGAACTCCGCCCACCGGTCGGGCACCACGACGATCGAGCCCGCAACCGCGATCACCAGCGCCAAAGCCGTGCTGAGCACGAGAACGCGGCCCGCAAGCAAGAGGCTGCCACGGCTGATCTCTCCCTTGCCGCCCAGCCGCAGCAGCGCGATGCGCAGCCAGTTGGAAACGGCGAGATCGGTCATCTCGCCCACCGTCACCACCAGCGTCAGCAGGCCGTATTCGGCCTGGCCGATCAGGCGCGTGACGATCACGAGCAAAAGCAGCGCGGAAATCCGCGTGAGGAAGATGGCGGGGCCGTAGATCAGGGTGGAGCGGAGAAACACGCCTGGAACGCTCCGCTCAGCCGGCCTGGAGGCCGAGCGCACGCAGCATTCCACGGTCGGGCCGGGCGGGGCCTGTGGGCTCGATCACCGACATGCCGTGGGGGTTGGAGAACTCCCAGATCGACCAGGGGATACGGGAACGCTCGGCGAGCCTGCGGACCGTTTCGATGTAGCGGAGACGGTCGGGATCGAAGGCGCCCATGCGCCCGTCGGCCGTCATGCGGATTGCGCCGAACTCGCCCATGAACAGGCGCTCGGGTGGAATGGAATGGGTGCGCGCCCAGTCGAGCGCTTCCCCGAAGCGGGCTTCGAGGCGGGCCTCGTTCCAGTCTTCCGCGAAATACTCGTCGATGCGCTCGCGCGCTTCCGCGAGATTGGTGCGCCGCTCGCCTTCCGACAGGCCGGCGGCCTCGAGCTGGGCCTCGAGGGTGGCGAGCGCCACCTCGGGCGTGCCGCTCGATGGCGGCCAGGGCAGGCCCGACGCGAAGCCTCCTTCGCGCTCCGCGCGCTGGTGCGTGAAGCTGTGGGGCTCGTACATGTGGAAGCTGTAGCGGATGTTGGGATCGTCGAAACCGGGGTCGAGATCGACCAGCCCCACGACGCTCCCGCCGCAGGCACCCGTCGCCACGATCGTCAGGCTTTCGCTCACGGCGCGGATGTCGCGCACGGTGTCGGCCATGATGCGCTGCCAGTCGTCGGTGCCGCTCGCGTCGCAGGGGTAGTAGGCGGGCTCGTTGAAGGGTTCGAGCGCGACCTTGTCGGTGCCGACCGCTGCGAGCATCGCGGCCACATCCCGGACCATCAGGCGGTAGCGCCGCACGCCTTCGCTGTCGGCGCCGCCGTAGATCAGCTCCATGCTGGTTTCCGGCACCTGGCTGACGCCGTGCAGGTCGAAGACCACGCGGAGCCCCGCGCCCGTGATGCGCGTGACGGCATCGGACAGGATCTGCAGCGCTTCCGTGCGGCGCGCGCCCTCGCTCGCCACCAGGGGGCCGGGATCGACGCTCAGGCGCACGAAGTCGAAGCCCATGCCTTTGATGCGATCGAAGGGGCTGCCTTCGGGCCAGTCCGACAGGGGGCGCGAGCCCGACAGCCACGCTTCCTCGCTGCGATAAGGCGGCCAGGCATAGGTCTTGTCGGCGTTGACCGGCGACCAGTTGAGCCATTCGTGCACGCCCACGCCGCGCGCGAGCGGCAGCGGCTCGGCCTGGGCGGTGGTGGTGGTGGCGGACAGCGCCATTGCGAGCGCGCCTGCGAATGCGGCGATCCGTTTCATGGGCCTGTCCCCCTCGACTGCCAGGAGGTGTTAACCGCCCAAGGGTAAAGAAGCCTCTCAAACCACGGTCCTCAATTTACCGGTCAGTCCTTTGGAGAAGGGTGGATGAAGCTCGGCTGGTACCTGAAGCGGCTGCGCAACATGGAGCCGGCCGAAATCTTGCACCGGCTGGGCGAGCATGGACGCAAGCTCGTTTCCAAGCGCCGCGACGACGGCTGGAAGCGCTACCCGCCGCGTGCGCTCCAGCCCGTGTTTCCCGGCTGGCGCGAGGCGCTGTCGGGCGCGTCGCCCGCGCAGCGGGAGGCGGTCGCGGCGGCTGCGGCGAACGCGCTTGCAGGGCGCTTCTCGGCACTCGGGCGGGACTGGCCGGCGCGCGATCCCCGCGATCTCTTTCCACGCGACTTCTGGCGGCTCGACCCTGTGACGGGCACGCTCTGGCCGGGCGCGGAAGCCCACACATTCGCGATCGACTTCCGCCACGAGGCCAAGCGCGGCGACATCAAATATGTCTGGGAAGCCAACCGGCTGCAGCCCTTGGCCCTGCTTGCGGCCCATCTGGCGCTGACCGGCGAGGCGCGGGCGAAAGACGCCATCGAGGCCGCCATCCTGAGTTGGCACGCGGCGAACCCGCCGTTTCGCGGGGTGGCCTGGGCATCGGGCATCGAGGTGGCGCTGCGCGCGATCAGCCTCGTGGTCGTGCTGGAACTGGCGGGAGACCGGCTGAGCGGGGAAACGCGGGCGGCAGCGAGCGCCATCCTGGCCGCCAGCGGCTACTGGCTGCAGCGTTTTCCCTCGCGGTTCTCCTCGGCCAACAACCACCTCGTGGCGGAGCTTGCCGGCGAATACCTGATCGGCCGCGCGCTGGGGCACGCGGTGCAGGGCCCGCGCGACGCGCTCGTCCGGGAAACCGCATTGCAGATCCTGCCCGATGGGACGGCCGCCGAGCAGAGCCCGACCTATGGGGCGTTCACGGCGGAGATGATCCTGCTTTGCGCGGCGGCGGCACGAGGCGCGGGCGAGCCTTTTCAGACGGATGCCACCGAGCGCCTGGAGGCGTTCGCGGATGCCTGCGCCTGGCTGCCCGCGCCCGCTTCCTATGGCGACGACGACGAGGGCCGGGCGCTGACGCCGGGCGGGGAGCGCGACTACGTGTCTTCGGTGGCAGCGGCCATCCACGGTTTTCTGGGGAAGCCCGGCGTGCCGGCCGGAGCGGAGGATTTCCGCGCGGTGTTTCTGGGCACGCCCCCGACCGTGCTTTCCCGGCCCACGGGGCTCCGAACCTTCCCGAGCGGGGGGCTTTCGGTGTGGCGGGGGACCGTGCGCGGGCGGGTGGCCGAACTCGTCTTCGACCACGGGCCGCTCGGCTATCTCTCGATCGCGGCGCACGGCCATGCGGACGCGCTGGCGCTGGCGCTCCACCTCGACGGCGAGCCGGTTCTGGTGGACCCCGGCACCTGGCTCTACGGGTCGGGCGGGGTGTGGCGCGACTGGTTCCGCTCGACGCCCGCGCACAACACGCTCAACATCGAGGGCGCGAGCCAGAGCGTGATCGCGGGCAAGTTCAACTGGGCGCACAAGGCCGTGGCGCGGCTCGGCGACACGCGGCCCGAGCCGGAATGGAGCCTTTCGGCCGAGCATGACGGCTATCTCGGCCGCTTCGGCTCGGCCCACCAGCGCACGCTGAGCCGCCGGGCGGACGGTTTTCTGGTGGCGGACCGGCTGTTGGGCCAGGCGCGGGAGGCCGAGATGGTGTTCCAGCTGGCAGGGGGCCTGCGGGCGCGGATCGAGGGCGATGTGGTCGCGGTGGAGCGCGGGGAGGAGCAGCTCCTGCGCCTCCGTTTCCCGGATCGGTCGGTCGCCGTTGCGAGCGGGGGCGACGGGCCCGGCGAAGGGGGCTGGGTGTCACGACGCTTCGGCCATCGCGAGCCCGCGCCGCGCATCGCCTGGCGCGGCACGGTGGGTGCGAAAGGTGTGGAAGTTGTCGTGGAAGTGATGCCCAACGCGCAAGGCGGTTAATTGATCATCCTCAACAAGAGGCGGTATTCGGCGTTAATTATGTCCGGCCCTTTATCGGCTCTGTCACTGCTCTTCTGATACAAGCGGACCTAACTTCACGGCACGTGCCGTTCATCGCCGGCAAGCCGCGGCCGCAGGCGCCGCGCCGGCAGATCGCTCAGGATGCCCATGCTTTCCGATTTCATCGACAAGGTCGTCAACAAGCTCGCCGGCGTCAACCTGGTGATGCCCGGACTGATCCTGGGCACGGCTCTCGTCTGCGCGCTCGTGGTCTATTGGCGCACGGTGGAGCGCAAGTCGGTGCGCGACTTCTTCGACTTCATGTTTCCCCATGAGGTGATCCTGCACCCCTCCGCCCGCGCGGATGCGTTGTTCTGGGTCACCAAGAAGCTGATGATGCCGTTTCTGCTGATCCCGGCGGGCGCGACCTTCGTGGCGGCGATGGGCTATGCGACCAACCGGCTGATCTCGCTCGCGCTGGGCATCGAGGGGCCGTTGATCGAGCCGCCGGCGGGAACGGTCACCATCATCCTGTTCACGGCGACCATGCTGCTCGCCTACGACCTGTCCTATTACCTCTACCACGCCGCCCAGCACCGCTTTCCGTTTCTGTGGGAATTGCACAAGGTGCACCATTCCGCGACCGTGATGGTGGGCATCACCAAGGACCGCGTGCATCCGCTCGACGACCTGATGAACCGCGCCTGGGACGGGGTGATCCCCGGCATCGCCTTCGGCATCTGGAGCGTGATCGCGCTCGATCCCGTGGAGATCGTGGTGTTCGGGCTCAACGTCTATGTGGTGCGCAACATCCTGATGATGGACTTCGTGCGCCACCTCCACCTGCCGATCTCCTTCGGCAAGCTCGACAACGTGATCCTGAGCCCCCACTGGCACCAGGTGCACCACTCGATCGATCCGCAGCACTACGACAAGAATTTCGGCCTGCTGTTCTCGTTCTGGGACCGTTTGTTCGGCACGCATTTCGTGCCCGATCCGAACGTGCCGCTGAAATTCGGCCTGATCGACCGCGACGCGGCCGATTACCAGTCGCTGCGCGGGCTCTATATCCTGCCGCTCAAGAAGATGTGGCGCCACATCGCCAGGCGGCTGCCTTCCCGCCGCAGGCGCGAGGCCGCAAGCCAAACCCGGGACGCTTCCCTGTCATGAACGCGCATGCCGCAGCCATCGTTCTGGATGAGCGTGTCGAAGTGGTTCGGGGGCCCGAGCGCCTCGCTGCGATCGAAGGGGAATGGACCCGGCTGTGGGGTGAAACCGACGCGCTGGTCTTCCAGAGCCACGGCTGGATCTCGGCCTGGTGGCGGGCGGCTGGCGCTGCTTCCGACGCCAAGCTTCGCATCGGGCTCGTGTGGCGCGGCGAACGGCTCGTGGCGGTGGTGCCGCTCGCCATCGCGCGGCGCAAGGGCGTCCGCTTCCTGGAATGGGCCGCGGCCGCCTATTCGGACTATGGCGACATCCTGCGCGCGCCCGGCTGCTCCGACGAGGCGCTCGGCCGGCTGTGGGAGGCGATGCGCAAGGGAGGCGGGTTCGATCTCGTGTTCATCAACCGCCTGGCGCCCAAGGCTGCGGCGAACGCGATCTTCGGCCCGTCCGGGCCGCACGGGGCGGGCTTTCGCGCCAACCACCGCCGGGAAGAATCCTCGCGCATCGGCGGCGAATGGAAGGACGGGGCGGCCTGGCTCGCCTCCCATCCCAAGAAGCCGCGGCAGAACTATCGGCGCGGCATCAAGCAGATGGAGGAAACGGGCCCCGTCCGCTTCCGCATGCTCGACCCCGACGAACCCCGCGGCCCCGTGCTCGAACGGCTGGCCGCGCTGAAGCGCGGGTCGCTGGAAGGCAAGGAGCACGCGTCCCCGCTGTTCGATCCCGGCTCGGGCGTGCTCGCGGCCTTGGTGGATGTCTTGGCGCAAGCGGGCATCCTGCGGCTCTTCGTGATCGAGGTGGGGGACAAGGCGGTCGCCATCTCCGTCAACTTCGTGCAGCGCGGCACGCTGATGGCCTGGGTGACCACATACGACCCAGCCTTCGCCCGCGCCTCGCCCGGAACCGTGTTGATCTACGACTACGTGCAGTGGGCCTTCGACCAGGGCCTGCACACGGTCGACCTCCTGTGCGGGGGCGAGGCGTTCAAGGACAGGCTCGCCACCCACACGGAAACGCTGTCATCGGTGACGCTCGCGCGCACGGTGAAGGGCTCGCTGGCGCTTCTGGCTGATGGCCTGCGCCGGAGGCTGCGCGAGCGCGGCGCAACCGATGCGGCGGCGCCTGCCGCCGAGGCGAGCTGACGGGCCGGTTCAGTCGAACAGGCGCATCACGAGCGGGGATTTTCCGGCGCGGGTGCGCATCACGCGCTCCACGAGCACGATGTCGATGCCCATGCTCGCGGGGATCTTGCGGCGCGCATTGGCGATCAGCACCGAGCGGCTCGCCTCGCAGAAGCCTTCGCGCGGAACCACGTGGATCTCCACGCGCGAAGGTTCGCGCTGGACGATCTGCATCTGCGCGACATCGGGCACGTTGCGCGGGATCTGGCTGAGCACGAACAGGCTGCGCCCCTCGGGCGACAGGATGTATTCGGAGTTGCGCCCTTCCACGCCGCGAAACGGCGCGACGCCGAGCGTGATCGCCTCGACAGCTTCCGGCCCCAGACCCTGCGGCAGCCGCGCGAGATCGCCCGTGCGGAAGCGCACCAGCGGCTGGGCCGCGTTCCAGAACGAGGTGCCGACGATCTCGTGAAGGCTCCACGGGCCGTCGTCATAGGCGTGCACGAGCTCGACCCGCCCATAGGCCGGCAAAAAGAAGTGCTCGCCCGGCCGCACGGCATAGGACGCGCAGACCCGCTCGCCCTGGCCGTAATAGTCGATCACGGGAACCCCCAGCGTGTCGGCGGCCTCCGCGAACACACCCTCGTCGAGCACTTCGGACGAAGCGAGCACGAGCTTCAGCCTGCGGAAGGGCCTGGTCTTCAGCGCGGGGGCGCCGAGGCGCACGAGCATGTCGAGCGAGGAAGGGTAGACCCACAGCATGTCCGGGTCGAAATCGCGGATGGCCGCGATGAAGCCGTCCACCGTCGAGGCGTTGAGGTGGTGGCTCGAGCAGACGAGCTGGGAGCCGCCCTGCGCCAGGCGCCAATGGGGTGCGCGCATGTCGTCGGGACACTTGATGACGTCGCCGCGCAGCACGGCGATGCGGGCGCGCTTGAGGTCGATGCCGGCGTGGCGCTGCGCGAGGTCGTCGAGCACGACCTGCTCGAACACGACCGAGGCGAGCGTGCGCCGGAGCTTGATGGGAATGCCGGTGGTGCCGCCCGTCGAGGCCGCGAGCGAGGGAAAGAGCGCGGGCGTCAGGCAGACCGCGGGATCGCGCGCGAGCACCGTCTTGTTGAGGAGCGGCCAGGCGGAATAATCGGTGCCGAGGCCCATGCCCCGTGCGTAGGGCGTGCCCAGGGCCTTTGCGAGCGTGCGCACGGTCAGCTCGTCGCGCAGGGCGCGGCGCTCGGCGAGCGGCATGGCGTGGGCGCGGCGCACCACGTCGCGGAAACGGCGGTAGAAGAGCGGGGCGCGGCGGACGAGATGCTGCGCCAGCCTGTCCTTCAGAAAGGCGGCGGCACCCATCGCAGGTCTCCTCCCCTCCCCCTCATCCCTTCGGCGTCCGGTGCTCGGCCACGGCCTCGCGCCAAACGGACACCATCCGCGCGGCATAGGGCTGGATGCTCAGATGCTCGCGCTGGTAGGCCTGGGCGGCGGCGCCCACGCGATAGCGGAGTTCGGGGTCCCCAACCAGCCGCGTCAGCGCCCGGGCGAGCGCCTCGTCGTCGCCCGGCGCGACCAGGAACCCGGTTTCCCCCTCCTTGACGATGTCCTCCACCGCGCCGACGGGCGTGGCCACCACGCCGAGCCCCGATGCCATGGCCTCGATCACCGACATCGGAAGGTTCTCGGCATAAGACGGCAGCGTGAGGATGTCGCCGGTGGCGAGCAGGCTTGCCGCATCGTCGGCACCCAACCAGCCGGGAACCGACACGCGCTCGGCGAGGCCAAGGCCCGCCAGTTTCTCGCGCAGCGCTTCCACCGGGCCGTCGCCCGCGATGGTGGCGCGCCAGCCCGGCACGTCGCGCATGCGCGCGAGCGCGCGCACGAGGTCGGGCACGCCCTTGCGCTCGCCGATGCGGCCCATGAAGAGGATGTGGACGCTTTCGCCGCCGCCCTTGTGCGGCACGCGCGGGTTCTCCACCGCGTTGGGCACGATCGTGATCCGTGCGCGCGCATCGGGCACGCGCTCGGCCACGAAGTCGCGCCACACGCTGCCCAGCACCACGACGCGGCCCGCGCGGCGGAACAGCTCGTGGATCGCGCGGTCGACGCGGGGGCCGGCGCCCGACCAGAAAGCGCGGAACTCCGAGCCGTGCAGGTGGATCACATAGGGCACGCCGAGAGCGCGCGCCCAGCGGGCGACCACGAGCTTGCGATAGGTGCTGCCGCAACTGGCCAGGTTGATGTGCACGAGGTCGAGCCGCCCGCGCGAGCGCGCCGCGGCCATGGCCAGGCAGAACCGCGCGAGATGCAGCCCCGAAAGCGCGACCGAGCCTGTGCCGCGGGTAGCGGCGAAGCGCGCCGAGACCCCGTTCGGGCGGCGCTCGAGTTCATCGCGCAGGGCCGCCATGATCCGGTCGATGCCGCCCTGGCCGGTGCCTCCGGCAGGCGTCGCGACCAGGACGTTCAGGGGTCGATCCGAAGGTGCGTCGCGCAGGGAGCCATCCGCCCGTGATGTGTTTCTTTGGGATGCACCATCCGCCGGGAGCGCTGAGAATTCCGTTAAGGAACATCCTCCAATCGGCCCTGTCCCCTGCCCTTCAGCGCAGAAGGGCCTCGTAGAGGTTTCCGATGCGGGCCGTGCCGAACTCGGCCGCCTTTTCGCGCAGGAGGGCGGGCGGGATCGGCCGGTCGAGGGTCGCTTCCATGGCGGCGGCGAGGGCTGCGGCATCGCCCACCGGCACGAGGGGGCCCAGGCGACCATCCTCCAGGATTTCGCGCGGCCCATAGGGCGCGTCGGTGGACACCACGGAAACGCCCGCCTCCATGGCTTCCACCAGGACGTTGCCGAAGCCTTCGGTGAGCGATGAGAGCACGAAGAGGTCGGCCACCGCATAGCAGGCCGCGGGATCGTTGACATAGCCGGGAAAGAGCACGTCCGCCCCTACCCCGCATTCCCCCGCGAAGGCGCGCAGTTCCCCTTCCAGCGGGCCTTCGCCGAAGATCACGAGCCGCGCGGGCCGCTTGGCGCGCAGCAGCGCGAAGGCGCGGATCAGGGTGCGGTGATCCTTGACCGGCACGAGGCGGCCCGCCGTCGCCACGACCGGCCCCTCGCCCATCGCAGCGATCGCGGCCCGCCAGGGATGGTCGGCGGATTTCGGGATCGCCTGGCCCGGCAGGGGGTTGTGGATCACCACGACCTTGGCCTCAGGGAAGCCGCGCTCGACGAGTTCGCGCCCCACGCCCGCGGAAACGGCGATGGCCTTTGTGGCGCGCCGGGCGACCAGCGCGGAGAGTTTCACGGCGAGGGCGGAGCCCAGCCCTCCACCGGGAAGCGCGCGTGCCGCATGGAAGCTCGGAAAGAAGCGCGCGCGGCTCGCTCCGATCATCAGCGAAAGGGTGGTGACGAGGTTGAAGAATTCGGGCGCGCTGAACACCGCATCGGGGCGGAGCTGGCGCAGAAGCCGCGCCGTGCGCAGGATGCTGCGCAGCGTGGCAGACCTGCCATAGCCCTCGCCGCGCAGGGGAAGGGCGAGATCGACAAGTTCCACGGAAGGGCCGAGCAGGCGCGCGTTGGGGCCTTCGCCGTTCCAGGTGAGGAGGGTGACCGCGTGGCCCCGCGCGGCGAGTTCGTTCGCCATCAGCACGAAGACGCGCTCGGCCCCTCCGCCCCGCAGGCTGGCGACCAGAAAGACGACCCGGCTTTTCACCTCACACCGCGCTGAAGCGCGGATCGACGGGGGTCGGCCTGAGGTCGCGCCGGGCGCCCAGCGCGATGGCAAGGAGCATGCCCAGGCCGAAGCCCAGGACGCCGCCCGCGATCAGCAGAAGAAGCGTGCGCGGCGGCCAGGAGCGGCCCTCGGGCGGCACGGGCGAGGAGATCACCTGGACGTTGGTGGTGTCGAGGCCCTGGCGCTCGGTGATCTGGCGGGCGCGCGCGAGGAAGCTCTCATAGATCGCGGTGCGCGAGGCGGCGTCGCGCTCGAGCTCGCGCAGCGCCACTTCGGAGGCGCGGTCGGAGAACACCCCGCCCTGAAGCTCGTTCATGCGGGTGGTGAGGGCGGCGACCGCCCCTTGCGCCGCATCGCGGCTGGCGCGGGCCACTTCCACCGTGTTGCGGTATTCGGCCTCGACCTGGGCGTCCACCGTGGCGAGCGAGGCGCGCAGCCGCTGGATGGCGGGGTGGCGGGGCCCGAGCTGGGCGGACTGGGATTCGAGTTCCTGGCGGATGCTGTTCGCCTGGTTGCGCAGCGTGGACAGGTTTTCCGACACGGACGGGTCGGCATTGGTGCCGTTGGCGCCGCCCGCGACCAGCGTGTCGAGATTCGACTGGGCGGCCGTGGCGCGCGCCTCGGCCTGCACGATCTGGGTGTTGAGCTGCGTCATGGTCTGCGAGGACACGAGCTGGCCGTTGGTGGAGGACAGGTTGTTTTCGCGGCGATAGGCCTCGACGCGCTCTTCGGCCCTCATCACGTCGCCCTTGAGTTGTTCGAGACGGCCGTCGAGCGCGGTTGCGGCGCGGGTCGCGCCCTCGGTCTCGGTGCGGACGAGCTCCTCCTGGAAGGCGCGCACGATGGCCTGCGAGATGGTGATGGCCTTGTCCGCGCTTTCGGCGGACACGCGCAAAGTAGTGACGAAGGAGGTCTCGTCGGCTTCCACGCCGACATTGCGCGAAAGCTGGGACAGCGCGCGCAGCTTGGGATCGGTGGTGTCGCCGATCGACGCCGCCGCCGGGTTGTTGAATTCGGGGTCGTTGGCGAGATCGAGCTGCTCCACCACGTGAGACAAGACGTTGCGCGAGGTGAGCACGCGCTGCTTGGAGCGCGCGGTGAGCACCTGGGCATCCACCTGGCCGGCCTGGGAGAAGAGGTCGTCCTCCACCACGCGGAGGTTGGCGGGGTTGATCAAGATGTCGGTCGCCACCGTGAAGCGCTTGGTGGCGAGCATCCCGTAGGCCACGCCCGCCGCGGCCCCGATCAGGCCGAGCACGCAGGCGAGCAGGAGACCGGCGCGCAGCCAGGCGAACAGGCGGCGGAAGTCGAGTTCCAGGAAGTCGCCCATCTTGGCCACGGTGACGGGCGTGTCCGCCTCGCGGGGGGCGTGCCGCACGACGTCTTCGCGGACAACCTCTTCGCGCCAGGCCTCCTCCCGAAAAACCGGGGGCTCCTCGTCACGCGGCGGCTGGTCGCGCAGAACGGGACGGTGGGGCTCGACGGGCTCGCGGGGGGGCGGAGCGTCGAGGGGGGCGCG
>QFNI01000076.1 GCA_003240775.1 Mesorhizobium amorphae
TCATCGCCGGGGCTCCGGGGCGCCGACGGTCCGGGTCGCCGTGATGAAGATCGATTTCGAGGCGCTGATGAGCTATCTGGCGCTCGCCCCGGGCGGGGTCCTGACGATCAACGACGCCCAGGGGCCGGTCTTCGACCTGATCGCCGGAGAGGGGCCGGTCGCCCGTGCCGACGACCACGGCCCGTCCCCGTTCGCCGAAGAGCGTCCGGTCACCGCGCCGGACGGGGAGCCGCGGGACGGCCGGGCGGAGATCGCCGACGCGATCCGCGCGCTCGCCGGAAACGTCCTGCTCGCCGCGGAGCAGATTTCGCTCGCCTTCCGCGGGGGGGACGACCTCCTGACCGTGGCCCAGAAGGGCGAGGTCAGGACCTTCGAGATCGCCGACCGCCTCCCTGCCGACGAGCCCGACGTCCCCCTGACGTCGCCCGAAACCACGACATCCGCCGCCGTGTCGGGCGATCAGCTTCTGCGTCCGGAGGGCGAGGATCATCACGCGCCTCAGGCGGTAAGCTTGTCCTCGCTGTTCGACGACGATGACCCGGCCGCCCCCGCGGAAGGCGAGGACAGCATCATCCGTCGCGCCTTCGCCGGGCCGGCCCCGGGCCGCGAAGAAGGAACGGACGGCTTCTCCAGCGGCCTGTTCGACGTCGATCACGCGCCCGCTCGCGGAGCCGGCGAGGACGCCTGACGATCGCCAGGCCCGAGAACGGGAAGGGGGCGGCCGCTCGGCCGCCCCCTTCCCGTTCGTCCGGTCGCCCCCTCGCGACGCGGTCAGCGGCCCGACAGGACGACGTCCTCGGGGTCGTCGCAAGCCGCCTCGAAGGCGGCCCGCTTCTCGTTCATCACCTCGAGGAACGCCTTCCGGCGGACGGCGGCGGAGGCGGCGTGCGCGACCTCGCGCAGATCGGCCGCCACGGCGGCGAGGCGGTCGTCGTCCGCCTCCGACACGCGGACGGCGAGCTCGGTCAGCGAGGCGGTCCCGAGATCGAAACCGTGAGAATCCCTGATCACGAGGAGGTCCTCCCGGCCCTCCCGCACGATCTCGGCGTCCTCGCCGAACAGGCGTCGCAGGGACTCGTCGACCGCCTCATCGCGCAGCCTGCGCGCGCCGCGCAGGAACCGCTCGTCGAGGGACGGGTCCACGTCCTCCGGCCCCTCAGCGCCGTCGATGGGCCAGGACGGGTCCCTCGTCACGTTCCAGCCGGGATGCGACCGCCCGGTCTTCGGGTCCAGGACGCGACGGCCGTCGAGAACGAGTGACTCCGCCTCCGACCGGGTCAGGGTCGGGAGCCCGGCGGCGATCATGTCCGGGGTGCGGATGTCGCGCTCGCCGCCGAAGAAGGCGCCCTCGGCGCGCTGGCGCTCCGGGTCGCCGGGCAGCGGGTCCCCGGCCTCGGCCCGAAGGTCCGGCGCCGTCGACGCGAAGCCGTCCGCCGCGCGCACCTGGTTGCGGAAATGCTCCCACCCCGCGCCGATCAGGAGCTCCTTGCGCAGGATCATGGAGACGGCGAGCCGGCCGGAGAACATCCCCGCGGCGACGGTCTCGTCGTTATCGACGTCACGGACGGACACCCCGTCCCGCTCCGTCATGACGAGGAAGACGCGCGGCGCGCCTCGGGTCGGGAACCTTACGACGTCCCTGATCATGGTGATGACCTTTCCGGATATGATTCGCGTCACAATGGGCGATCGGGGCGAAACGATAAACACCTTTCCGCGCGACGCCCCCGCCGGCCGCCCGAATGGCGTTGCCGCACGGGCGGGGAGCCGTTATCCTTCGAAGGATTTCTTCAACGAGGAGACACGCCCATGCGCCGATTCGCGCCCCACATCATGACCGCCGTCGCGGCGCTCGCCGCGCTTCCGGCATCGGCCGGGGAGGCTCCCGCCGGGGGCGAGCCCGGCCCGGCCGCGACGGTCCTGGCCGCCCCCGTGACCGTCCGCGTCCCCGCCGCCGAGGGCGCCCCGCGCAACTTGCCGGTGCCGCACCCCGCGCCGCCGATCGCCTGGGACCGGCTGCCCGCCGCGAAGGCGTTCCGCTCCCTCCCGGTCCGGGACCGTTTCCGGCTCCAGGAGGAGCTCGCCCGCATGGGCGTCGCCGCCGGCCCGATCGACGGCCGCTGGGGCCCCGCCACCTGGGCCGGCCTGACGGAGTTCGCGACCCGCGAGGGGGTCGCCATGCGGCTGGTCGACGTGGGGGGATCCTACGGGGTGATGCGCCGCGTCCTCGACTGAGCTGACGGGGCCGCCCGGAGCGGCCCCGTCACCCGTCAACGGGCCGGCCAGGCCCCTTAACGGTAGGTGCTCATGGCCTGGTCCTGCAGGCCGAAGAACGAGAAGAGGACGAGCAGCGCCAGCAGGACGACCAGGATCATGGACCCGAGGCTCAGCGAGGACATGGCCGACGCCGTCTTGCGGTCGATCTCCTCGATCCAGGACCGCGAGATGCGGAGCAGGGCGGACGACAGGTCCCGCGTCTCGGCGAAGAGCTGCAGCTTCCTGTTGAGCGCCGGGTCGGGCCAGTCGTAACCCGTCGCGTTCAGGGCCTGGCCGATGTTGACCATGCCGTTGACCTGGTTGAAATACGCGCCGTCCAGGCGCCTCTTGACGTATTTGTTGGACATCATCCGGATCTGGTCCACCGCGTCCTCCGTGGTCACGCCCGCGCCGGTCAGCGTGCTGAGCGCGATGAAGAAGTCGATCCCGGTCATGGACCGGTAGAACGACCACGGCGGGGTGTCCTCGAGGTTCTTGCGCCACTTGGCGGCCCAGGTCCGCAGCGTCGCCATCGACAGGATGAGGGCGGCGATGATGAGGATGACCATCGGGATCAGGACGTTGTGCCTGAAATTGTAGAGATGCTTGATGAACACGCCGCGTCCGGTCCACTGGTCCATGGGCAGGATCTGCACGATGTTGGGCACCAGGACGTCGGAGAACATGATGACCAGCGCGACGAGGAGGGCCGACTGGACGATCGGCTGGATCACGCCGATCTTGATCTTCCGGACGATGGCGCGCCGCTTCTCCGCCATCTCGATGTAGATCTCGAGCGCGTCCGGGAAATCGGCCGCCTTCTCCACGACGGAAAGGATCATCGCCTCGTTCTTCGGCACGAAGGCGGACATCGCCTCCCCGAAGCTGGCGCCGTCCTTCTTCAGGGTGAGCACGCGGCTCAGGACCCGGGCCTCCTTGTTTCCGGGCTTCTTGCCGTTATCGCTCGCCGTCCGGATGGAAGCCTCGATCCCGTCCTCGAGAGAGAAGTTCGAGCGCATCATCGAGACCATCTCACGGTAGAAGCCGAGCCTTTTGTCCAGCGGGAATCTCATCTCAGGCGACCCTCTCCCTCTCGCTCCTGACATCATCAGGCAGGCGCGAGATCATGTCCTTCGGCATCTTCTCGTAATCCATAAGCTGCTGCACCTCAAGCTCGACCTCGTTGGGGTCGATGATCCCGGCGCCGACCTTCATGAGCGCGTGATGGCCGACGCTCATGCCGCCCATGCACCCGTTCCTCTCGTCGCCGAGCCAGTATTCCAGCGCGGCCTCCTCGTCGTCGTCTTTCAGGTAGAGGTTCATGAGCTTCTGGTCGGGCAGGATGACCTCCGCCACGACGGTTCGCCCCACGAGGCCCTCGCCCGAGCCGCAGGTGGGGCAGCGAGGCCCCGTTCTCGACGGCTTGCGTCGCACGTAGACGGAGTCCGCCCTGACGCCCGTCAGGTCGCACGCTTTCTGCGCGAGACCCTCCGTGATCCTTCCGGAGTCCTGCGCCTGGCGCAGATCCATCTTGCAGTCGGGGCACAGGACGCCGACCAGACGCTGATAGATCAGGCCGCGGGTGATCGACGCCTTGCCGGCAAGGGTCATGTCCGCGCCCATCGCCCGCCAGCGGGTCAGGATTCCCAGGGCGGAGTCGGCGTGCGTCGTCGTCCACATGGGGTGACCGGTCGTCACCAGGTCCAGCGCCGCCTCCGCGACCTCCCTGGTCCGGATCTCCCCGAGGACGACCACGTTCACGTCCGAACGAAGGACCGACTTGAGGCCGGCGGTCCAGCCGTCGATCTCCATCCCCTGGTTGTCGCGCTGCGGACGGGCGAAGAACTGCGTCGCGTTGAAGATGTTCAGCTCCCTGGGGTCCTCGATGGTGAAGAAGGAGATCTCCCCGTCGTTCTCGACCGACATCTTGCGCATGGTCCGCTCGAGCGTCGTCGTCTTGCCCGACGACACCTTCCCGGACAGGACGTAAAGCCCCTTCATGCTGCGCCGCATGATGTCGAAGGACCGCACCTGCGTCGGGTGATAGCCGAGATCCGTGATGTCGACCTCGTCGTTGCGCGACGCGTAGAGAAGGCGGGCCATGAGCGAGCCGTTGCCGTTGCTCTCGTCGGTGTAGTTCAGGCGGATCCCGTTCACCCCCTGAGGTATCAGGCCGGCGCCCTTCCCCTGCGGGGAAAGAACCCCCTCCCGGTTGGTGTTCGCCCCCTCCATCCCCCTGCCGCGGCCGTCGGCGACGGAGAATATGGCGTTGATGAGCCGCTGCGCCTCGTCGCGCACGACCGTGTTGATCACCTGGAGCTTGCCGTTCTTCCGGCCCTTGAATATCGCCCCGTCCGTCCGGACGTAAATGTGAATGTCGGAGTAGCCGCGCGCCGCCGCGTCCGCGAACATCTTCCGGGCCATGGCCTGCTTCTCCACGCCGGCGATCTCGTCGCCGGTCCCCGCCCCGCCTGACGTCATGGGCAGCCCCGCCTCGGAATAGATGGCCTTCATGTCATCGACAGGCACGTTGATGACGAGACGGCTCGGCTCGAAATGGATACCGGCCTGAATGGCCGCGTTCCGGTAGGTCCGGAACTCCCGGGATTCATGAAAACCGGGAGCGGTCATGAAGACGCCGTTGGAGAAGATGGCGATACGCGCATGATCCTCCGGCCTGATCTGAACCTTCATCGTCGACCGGGTGCCGCTGACAAGCTCGGCCCCGCTGATCATTTCCTGGTATGCGCTCATGAATCACCCCCTTCGTGAGCTTGTTGCCGCGCGGCCCCGGGCCGCGTGACTTGCCCGGCTCAGCGAACGGGAATGGTCACCTCGGCCCCCTCCGCGTCCCTGATGACCACCCCGTCGGAGCCGATGCGGATGACGTCCTCGCCGCCGGGCAGCTTGTCCCCGGCGAACGCCTTGACGCGCCGGTCCTCGCCGTCACCGCGGGCGATGATGATCGCGTTCATCTCGCCGTTGACGCCGAAGATCTCGCTCACCGCGTAGCTGAGGCTGACGCTCTCCGGCTCCGGCGGGGCCTCCGCCGCCTGCATGGCCAGCTGCTCGTTGACCTTGCGGTCGATCATCGCCTCGATCGTCTCGACGGGCTGGCCGTCAGGACCGATCGGCTGCCCGTTGTCGTCCACGCCGACGGCTCCGGGCGCAAGCGGGGCGTTGACCGGGCCCATGAGGCCGGTGCCGCCGGCGCCGGCGTAGGGGTTGGCGCCGGTCCATCCGGCGCCGGCGTTGGCGCCGGCCGCCTCCGCGGCCGCCCGCTCCTCGGCCGCCTTGACGGCGTCCGGCCCTCCCGCGAGCTCAACCTCGAGATCCCGGGCGAGCTGAACGGTTCGGATCTGGCTCTCCAGGACCATCGGCGAGGAGCGGAAACGGTGCGCCATCTCCGGCCACATCTCCAGAGCGGCGTCAAACCCGACCCTGGAGATCAGCTCGTTCAGCCTGTTGACCATCTCGATCTCGCGCTCGAGGATGAGCGCGTCCTCGCCGATACGCGACTGACGCTCGATCAGGGAATCGTCCGGGACGGCCAGGACGGGGACGTCCCCGCCGGGAGGCGCTGCAGGCTCCTCGACGCTGACCACGACGGTCTTCGCCACGCTGCCGGGGGCCGGCGCGGCGCTCTGCGGGTCCGATGCGGCAGGAGCCGGAACGGCCGCGTCCTGCGCGATCGCGGCGGAAACGGAAAGGGCGGCCATGATGGCGGTTGCGAGGATCCTCATCGCGTCAAACTCCTGACTTTCATTGCCTCGCCTCGGGCAGAACGGGGGGCTCATAGACCGACACGGACAGGGTCCACACGTTATCCGCCCGCAGCCACGTCAGCGAATCGGGAACGAGGGCGGGGACGTCGTCCAGAAGGGCGAGAATGTCCGACGTCAGCGGCGCGGGGCTCTCGATCGTCAGGACGTGCCGGTTGAAGACGGGGCGCTGCACCTCGCCCTTGGGCGTCTCCACCTCCGCGTCGATCCTCAGCTCGAGGCCGAGGTTCTGGAAGCGGCGACGCAGGACGTGGGGAGCAACCCCCTTCTCCCACGGCGCGTGGGAGAAATAATCCTCGTCCCCGGAAAGGGTCGCCTTGCGAAACGTCTCCGCCATGTTGCCGGACAGATCGAGCGAGACGGCGGTCGCGCCGTCGTTCCTGGCGACCGCCCGCTCGAGCCAGCCGATCCGCCCCGCGGGCGTGCGGCTGTAGACCGTGCCGACGGTCATCTTCGTGCGGTCAAGCGAGCATACGAACGGCTGCGCGTCCCAGCCGGCGGCGAAGACGGACACCTTCTCGAAGCCGTCCACGCAGGCGGAGACGAACCCCCCGAGCCGGATGCCGTCAAACCATGGATAATCGGAAGGGATGACCCGGCTGCGCTCGCGCTGACGCTCGAGCATCTCCGCCTCGATGCGCGCCTGCTCCGCGTCGCGCATCGACTTGTAGTAATAAGCGCCGGAAGCGACGGAAATCAGAAGAGCCGCGTAGATCAGCTTCTTGCCGTGGTTCTTCAGGAACGTCATGTAGGCCAGGGCGGCCTTCGGCTTCGCCTGCAGAAGCGCGCCGAGCTCTGCGTTCTCCGCCCCCTGATATTCCACGCCCGGCGGGACGATCAGCCGCGCGAAATCATGCGTCAGCGCCTCGTTGCGGAAAGAGGACGCCGCCGCGTCGGCCGACGGGACCATGAGGTCCTGAACGACCCTGCCCTGCGCGTCCATCGCGCAGATCCAGTGGCGCGCCTTCTCCCCGCTGCCGATCCGCGCCCACAGAAGCCAGGACGGCCCGACGATCTCCCTGTCGATCGCCAGGGAAAGCGGCGCCATGCCCTTCTCGTGACCGAGGCTGGTGGAGCCGAACCCGGAATCCGAAGACGCCGGGTTATCGACGAAGAGGTCCCACGCCTCCACGCCGCGGGTGAGCGGGATGGTCGCGGCGCGGGCCTGGGCGCTGTTCGTGTTCCTCGGACGCCACTCCATGTTGACGGCGTAGGATCGCTTGCCGACCTGGATCACCCCGAGCCCGGAATACACCCCGACGGCGCCCCCGACGGGAAGCGGCTTGAGGGCAACGTCCTGCCCGGCGGGAGAACCGTCGCTCGCGTCCGCTGACGCGGCCTTGCGCTTCGCGAGCCTCGCCTTGAGGTTCGCGATCGCGCTGCCGTCGAAAAGGCCGTCCCCGAGAGCCACGTCAGACCACCCCTTACCTGTTCGCCTGACGCTTCAGGATCTTCGGCGTGATCAGGATGACCGTGGCCACGCGTTCGCTCCGGGCGCCGCGGACGCCGCCGACCCCCTGCATCCCGCGGCCGAAGCCGGAGGATTCAAGCTCGGAACGGTTGCGCTCGAAACCGGCCATGACCAGCGTCTGCCCGTTCTCCAGGACCGCCTGCTGCTCGAAGGAGGTCTCCGAGGTCGAGGGGAGCTGGATCGTGTTGCCGCCGGCGGAGACCGTCTCGATCCCGTCCAGCTCGGACAGGCGCAGCGCGTAGTTCAGCATGATCTCGCGGTTGTTCACGATCCGCGGCAGAAGCTGCATCTCGAAGCCGGTCACGACCTCCTTGGTCGTCACGTCGTAATCGACGTCACCGTCGTCGTCGGTGTTCGCCGAGGTGCCGGTCACGTAGGACTTCGTCTTGGTGACGTTGATCGGCGTGATCTTGTTCGAGGACGTGGTCGCCCCGGCGCGCGTGTCGATCGACACGTGACCCTTCGAGGCGAGGGCCCGGGCGACCAGCCTGACGTCCAGGGCGCCCTTGACGATGCCGATGTTCACGCTGCCAACGTCCCCCCCGGCCTCGATGCTGCCGAAATCGTTCGTGGTCTTGTCGGAGAGGATCGAGCGCAGGTCGATGCCGTAGCTCTCCTCCGCGGACAGGACCACGGTGATGACGTTCACGTCGAACGACACCTGGCCGCCGACCACGCCGTTCATGTCCTTGACGTAACGCTCCACGAGATCGTGGTCCGCGCTGCGCGCCGTCACCGTCAGAACCCCGGTCGAGGGGCTGATCGCGATCGTTCCGCCCTGCACCAGGCCGCCGACCGCCTCCTTGATGTCGTTCCAGACGTCAAGGCTCATGTCGCTGGAGCTGGTGATCATGCCGCTCCCCTCCATCGAGACCGAGCCGGAAGACGCGCTCGGCAGGGCCGAGATCTTGTATTGCCGGGTCACGAACTCGCGGAAGACCACGCGGCCGTTCTCGTAGCTCCACTCGGTGTCGAAAGCGGCCGAAACCTCGTTCAGGACCGCGGAGAGCGGACCGCGCAGGTTCGGGATCATCGTCTTGGCCGCGGCCTCGCTGGACGCCTGCGCCGTGTCGGCGGACACCGGGCCGGAAGCGAAGGTGCCGGAAGAGCCGCCGGCCCTGACCGAGGCGGCGCGGGCGCCGCAGACGGAGCCGTCAGAGGCGATGTCGTCCGGGCTGTCGCAGCCGTCCGACCCTCCAGCGGGCTGCTGGCTCACCCCCCCGCTGACCCTGGTCCCGCCGCCGGGGCCGAAGGACACGGTGTGCGAGATGCCGGTCATCTCCCCCAGCCGCGAGGCGATCTGGGCAAGCGTCATCGGCTCGGATGAACGCAGCGTCACCGCGCCCGCGTTCTGCAGGGAACGCGGCAGGCTGGCGGACGCGTCGAGGCGCTGAGGCGTCGCGCCGACATAGACCTCGTCGCTGACCTGGACGCCGCCGGCGCGAACCCCGTCCCGGTCCCCGAACCGGACCAGCTCGGCGTCGACCTTGTAGCCGGTGTCGACCGTCTCCAGCGCGATCGCGCGGGTGTCCGGGCCGGAGCAGGCGGTCAGGGCCAGGGCGCAGACGCCAAGCATCAGGGTCGGTCGGGACCGGAGCGTGTTGCGGTTTCTCATCGGTTTCGTCCCCTTACTGCCCGGCCAGGGGCTCTTGAAAGATCCGCACGACCTTGTTCGGATGGGTTTTCGCGACAAGGTCGGGATGATGACTGTAAATGGAGTCCATCAGGTCGACGATCGCCTCCTCGAAGGATCCCGAGAACCGGGCAGAAGCGCGGATCCGATAGTCACGCGGGTGATCCCAGATCAGCGTCCATCCGGCCTGTTCGCACCAGCCGTTGAGCGTGTCGCGCAGGGACGTGTCCGCCATGACGATCCAGGCGCCGTCGCTGCGCCAGGCCACCGAGGCGTCGCCGCCTCCGACGTCCGCCACGGACTGTCCGGGGGCCAGGACGGCCAGGCCCAGAAGGGCAGCGGGAAGCATTTTCCGGATCATCGTGATTCGCTTCATGACAAGGTTCCTCAAGGCTGGATAGTTTATCGGCTTACCAAGTCAACCTGTTTCTCATGCAAGAAAATCCCTTTTCCGCAAAAGTCGCTCACGCGCCCGGCCGGGACTCGAGAATCTCTCCGGAAGAGAAGCTTACGCGAAGGGAGCCGTCATCGGATTCGATGATGCTGTCGATCCGGCCGAGCGCGCCCACGACGGCCCCCTCGGAGATCATCACCTCGCTTTCGGGGCGGTTCTCCAGGACCAGGACCGGCGCCCCGGCGGCGCTTCTCGTGACCTCCCACCCGCGCAGGAGGAGGTTGCCGCCGTCACCGATCATGCCGGGCGGACCCGGATTCACCGCGGGGACGACGATCTGCCCCGACGGGGCCGCGCGGACCGCATCGAGCGGGCTCTCCCCGCTGATCGGGTCGGACCCCTCCGGGACGGCGGAAAGGTCGATCTCCTCGACCCCGTTCATGTTGAGGTCGAGGTCCGGAACGCCGGAAAGTTCTGACGCGGCCGACGCGCCGGTGGACGTCAGGACGGGCGCCCCCTGCGCGGGGACGGAGTATCCGGACGCGCCGGCGAACATGCCGGCGATCTGCTCGGGAGAGAGGCCGGCGATCAGGTCGCGGGCGTCGGGGGAGCGCAGGAAGTCGAGAACCGGATCGCCCGATGACGCGACCGGGGCGAGCGGGACCGACTCCGGGCCGGCCGGGGCCTCCGGCGGATCGGGGAACTCGTATGCCTCGTCAGAGGTGATGACCGGCGATTGCCCGGCGACGACCCGCGAAAGGGCGGCGATCCGCCTTTCCGCGTCACCCGAAGCGATCCCGGTGATGACCTCCATGTCCGGGTCCATCATCCCGAATCGCGCACGCAGCTCCGCCTCCAGCGGGTCCGAGGGGGAATGCGCCATGATCTCGTCGATCGCGGAAGGCGCGATCTCGACCCCCTCCGCAAGAGGCGTGGCGTCACTGATCGGCGGAAGGACCGACCCGGGCTCGATCCGCCAGCCGGTCACGCCGATGAGTCCGCTCAGCATCGGAGGGGTCGCGGCCGTCGTCGCGTCCGGCCCGGACCCCTCGCCCCCCTTGCGGAACTCCGGCGGCGCCGTCAGGGCGATCTCCGGAACCATGTCCGGGCTGAACACCGTCGGCTCCGCGACGGCCTGCGACGCGAACGTCGCCGCGGCCGCGGCGATCATGGTCGTCTTTCTCATTTCGTGTCCCCCATGCCGTCAAGGGCGCGTCTCACCCGCCCGAGCCTCTCCTCCGACAGCACGTCGGCCGTCATCGAGTGACGGGCGAAAAAGCCCAGCGTCACGATGAGGTTGTGCCGGTCGCTCGCCGACACCCCGTCGGCCTCCCCGCGCCTGAGGATCTCGTCCAGGGCCGCGGGGTCCTCCCTCGACAGGCCGATCATGATCGACAGCCTGTCCTCCGCCGGCGCCCGCGCCAGAAGCGCGGAGAGCGGAATCGATTCGCGGCGGCCGAGAAGCTTGAGCCGCGCCATGCTGCGAACGATCGCCCGCAGCCGGACCCCCATCGAGGGGACGACGGTGACGCCGACTTCGCTTTCCGCGCGTTCGATGGCTGAAGCGGCGTTCCGGACGGTCCTGAGAAGCGATGCGGAATCCCGTTCCCGGGTCATGTCATTCCCTCATGGTTCAATCAGCCTCTTGCCACGCGCCGTTCTTTAAGGCAAGAGGTCTCTCGTGACGAAAGGGGAAGACGTGACCTTCGAGGAAAGCTTCGAGAGCGCCGTGATACGCGGACGAAACCGTTCCCGGGACATGTTCCTGGCGATCGCCGCCATGGCCGGAAGAACCGGAATCACCGTCGACGATAATGGCCGGCGCCGGGACCTCGTGGAGGCGTGCTCCGAGGCGGCGTTCGTCCGTGACGTCCTGATGGTCGGGATGGTGGCGATGAACGTCCATGACATGATCTCCCCTGACAGGCCGGGCGCGCGCATGCGCGGGGTCCACCTTCCGGTCATCCCCGCCTCCATGATCGGGATCATGGCCGATTACGTCCTGCGCGTCGCGGCGCCGAGGACCGGCGACTCCGACGAATCGGCCGGCTCCGGGACGGCGATCAGCCGCGCCGGGCTCCGCCGGCACGCGGAGATGCTTGACCGTCACTGGGGCCCGCTCGCTCCTGATTCCGGGCTCGCCGCGGTGATCGCTCAGGCGGCCGAGAGCGCGGCTCCGGGGCCGGAGGCCTGAGATGGCGGCTCAGGGCAAGAAGGAGGACGGTGACGGCGATTTCCTCTTCTGGGGAAGCGTCCTCATCATCATGATCATCTTCGGCGCGTGGTGGCTTTTCGACCGCTACGAGCCGTTCTTCAACGGCGTCCTGGCGCTCGTGGCGTGGGTCCACGTCAAGCCGGTGGCCATGGCCGCGGACGCGTTCCCGGCCCTGGAGCGGATCCCGGTCCTGTCCGAGCTGCTTGTGAAGCCCGCCTCCTTCGTGTCGGACTACCTCGACAAGGGCGGATGGGTGATCATGCCGCCCGAGAGCCGTTCCAGGGTCGCCGAGGCGGCCGGCCGGATCGCGCTGGTCCTTTACGGATGGGTCCCGATCCGGATGGTGATGGGGGACCTGGGCTACCGTCCTGACAGGATCTATTCCCGACGGCACAACGTCAAGACGATGATCGCCGAGCAGTCGATCGTCTGGCCCATGATGCGCAAGTTCGTCAGGTTCGACCCCGGCGCCATGATCGACGTCACGGCGAAGGAGATCTCCGGGGCGCTGCGCAAGAGCCTCAAGGCTCGCCCGGAGAACGTGGGGCACCTCGCGCGCTCCCCGATCGCCCGGATCACGCCCCCGAGCTGGTCCCGGGCGATGCGTCCGGAGGAGTGGCTCGTGGCCAACGGGCTCGCCTTCAGCGACCGGGATTTCCGCCGCGCCGAGGAGCAGGACGCGCGGTCGATCGAGTATTCCTTCCCGGAACAGTGGCGGAACGTGACCATCGAGTCCATCCAGGAGGTCATGGACGCGCAGCTGCGTCGTCAGTGGAGGGGGGCCGCGGCGCTGCCGCTGACGCTTCGCGCCGTGTTCGCCGTCTGCTCCCTGTTCTACGGCAAGAAGGTCAAGGACGGCAACGCGCTCATCCTCGACCTCGCCCGCCTCTACGGCGTGTCCGGGAAGGGCGGCGAGCCCTGCATGGAGAGGCTCATCTCCTCGGTGCCTGACCTCGTGAAGCGGATCGACGCCGCCGCGTCGTCAGCGTCGGGCCGGAAGCTGGAGCGGCTGGCTTCGCGCCACCACTACGTCGAATCCGCCTTCCCCACCATCCTGCAGTCCTCGCGCGATGACCGCGGGATCATCGCCTCCGCCTCCTTCGTATGGATGCGGGGGGAGGACCGCGGGATCTGGTATGTCCTCAACGCGACCGGCTCGGACACCGTCCCGGTGGAGGCGGCAGGGGCCATCGCGCACAACCGGGCGGAGATCGACGTGGACGGGCCGCTGGTCATCCCGCACACCTTCCAGGCCGCCCGCAACATGCTGCATGACTATCTGGACCGTTCCCCCGAGAGGATCGCGCGAATCGAGGAGACTAAGGTCCTGCGCCGCAGCCCCGGCAAGCAGCTCCTGCAGATCTTCGAGGACGTCTACGAGGAGTTCCGTGCGCGGGAGGAGGGCGGCCAGGGGGCCGGGGAGGACGCGGCCCGGCCGTCACTCGCCGGCCGGATCCTGGGCCTGATCGGGTGGCGGCGATGAGCCCCTTCCTCGCCCTCGCGGTCATTTGCGTCAGCCTGGCGACGGTCGTCCTGGCGCGGAGACTCGCCTCCCCGCGGCCCCGGCCGGCGGAGCAGGCCGCGCACGCCGCGCTCCCGGCCGCCTTCGCGATCGCCGCCTTCCTCGCTGCCGAAAGCTACGGCGCGGCGCCGCACGTGCAGGCGCTGGCGACCCTGGTCTGCGCCCTGGCCGGGGCGCTCTCCGTCGTGGACGGGCGCTGCGGCTGGGCGCCGCACTCCCTGGTCGTCCCGCTGGTCGCCTGCGCGGCGCCGCTCGCCGTGGCCCTGAGGTCCCCTGCGGACGGGGTCACGCTGATCGGCACGTCCGCCGCCGGCGCGCTCGCGTTCCTCGCCGCGGACCGCGCCTTCATGCGGGGCGCTTTCCGGACCCCTCCGGGGGACGTCGCCATGCTGGCGCTGATCCCGTCTCTCCTCTGGAACGCCCCCGCGGCGCTGGCGGCGGCCGGCGTGACGCTCGCGTTGCTCGCGGTCCGGCGATTCCGTCCCGGATACGCGATCGATCTGATGAGCCCGGAGGACAAGGCGGACGCGGTATCCGATCTCGAGGAGCTGGGCGGCGCCCCGCGGACGGACTGGGCGCCGATGGGCCCGTTGTGCGGGCTGGTCGTCCTGGCGTCCGTCCTGAGCGGTTTCTCCTTCGGCTGATCCGCTCAGGGGCCGCGAATGAGCTCCGGGTCCTGTGACGGGATCACGACCCCCATCAGCCTCATCAGGTCGGCGCGCGCCTCCGGGTCGGTGAACCAGAGCTTGCGGTTCTCGGCCGTGAGGCGTTGACGGTCGGAGAACGCGTCCTCCGGGCCGATCAGGACCACCGGCAGGCCGACGTCTCGCGGCTGGCCGTCCCGGCCCGGGTAGGCGCGACGCACGAGGTCGACGAGTTCGGGGCCGTTCAGCTCCTCCGCGGAGACGCGCCTGAACCAGGAGGCCTGCGCGTGAATCTGACAATCGGAGTCCCAGCGGAAACCGCCGCCTTTCAGCATGTCCTTGGAGGCGTAGGGGGAGTTCTCCGCGACCAGGATCGCGGACGGGCGCAGCCCCGTCGCGCGCGCCTCCGCGAGGACGGTGACGCCGTCCTCGTCACGGGACGCGAGCGCGAACGCGAGGGCCCGGACGTCCGCCATCGCGTCATGCGCGTCGTAGCAGAGCCCGTTCCGGGTCGCGATCTCGAAGAGGGAGCGTCCGGAGCCGCGGCGGATCCAGTCGACATGCTCGACGGAGCAGATCCACGGGAGCGACTCGAATCCCGATCCGGGCAGGTCGCGCTCGGCCTTGGGGCGGTCGAACGAGGCGTGATGCGCGATCACCAGGTCGCACCCCTCCATGAAGGCGCGCACCTCGGCCGGGTCGATCGATTTGCCGCGGAGATCCTCGTCGGAGATGCCGGTGACCCGGGCCGCCTCCGGATCGATCGGAACGCCAGGGTCGCGCAGCGCCTGGAACTCCGCCTCGACCCCGAGCGGGCCGTCCTCGTCGTAAAGGACCCGCGCCATCGCCAGCTGGATGACGCGGCTGTCCGCCTCCTTGCCGGTGGTCTCCGTGTCCATCACGATCATCCGACGCGCGGCCGCGAGACGCTCCTCCGGGAAGGGGGAGCCCGGGAACGGCCATCTGTCGACGGGGCGAAGCGCCCGGATCCCGGTCATCTCCTCCAGGACCTCGACCGCGGTCTCGGCCAGTCCGGGCCCGCGGTCAAACATCGTCCCGAGCGCCTTGCGGATGCGGGCGCGGAGGTCCTCAGCGGGAGGGGCGGGAGGGGCGTTCGAGGTCATGGGCGGCGTCCTTGTCATGATGCACGGGATAGAAGCACCCGCGCACGACAGGAGCAACGCCGATGACGTCCCCGCGGGCCCTCAAGGCCCCGCGAGGGGTTACCGAAACGGCAGGGTCGCACGGCGGCGCCATGAGGACCGGGTCCGTCGGGGCCGCCGGCGCGGCGTAGGCGCCGAGGCCGGAGGCGACGAATGTCATGATCGCGAGCATGCGTGGCTCCTTCTCGTGGACGTCAGAACAGCTTGCCGATGACCGGGACGGACGCGAGCGCGGCGACCCAGCCGCTCCGCTCCTTCGGGCGTTCGGCCTCGAACTCCCGGCGAACATCGTCTTGACGTAACGCACGATGTTCTCGGGGCTGATCATCCGGCGCTCGAACACCGCCAGGACGACGATGAAGGTGGTTCCGAGAATCAGGACGGGGAGCCGGAAATAGAAGATCATCGGCAGGACCGCGAAGCTCGCCCTGTAATCGAAGAAGAACAGACGCGGCGGGAGAGCCGTCGCCCGCCAGTAGTTCGTCTCCCCGAACCGGCCGATGCTGATGTCCTGGATGATCACGTGATGACGCCGTATCTGGCGGCGTCCTCGGGGCGAAGATCGCCAGACTCGAACAGGGCGCGCGCGTGATCGCGGCCCCAGAGCCTCAAGTCATCAGGTCCGGTGTCCGTCACCTCGCCCCTGACCTCCTCCTCGATCATCGAGAGCCAGCGGGACATGTCCGCCCGAAGCAGCTTGCGGCGGATGCGGTCGGTGAAGCGAAGCATCTCGCGAACGACCGTAACGCCCCCCTTGGGGGATTCGTAGATGGACTGGTTGACCACCATGTTGAGGGAGCCGATCAGGTTGTATCCGCGCATCTCCCGCTCCCCGGCGGGGAAGAAGATCAGCATCCGCCGAACGGACATGGACACGTCGGAGGCGTGGACCGTCGTGTAGATGAGGTGCCCCGTGTCCGCCGCCTCGAGGGCGGTCGCCGCCGTCTCCAGGTCCCGGCACTCGCCAACGCAGATGACCGCGGGCTTGCGGCGCAGGGCCGAGCGCAGACCGTTGGCGAAGCTCGCCACGTTCAGTCCGACCTCGGACTGTCCGATGTGGCTCGGCGGGCGGCCCGTAAGGCGCAGGATGTCCTCGTAGGTGAACTCGATCGGCGCCTGGATGTCGATGAACTTGCGCGGGTCGCCGGAACGCAGGTGATGACCGACGACGGCCGCCATGAGCGTGGACTTCCCGGAGCCGGTGCCGCCGGTGATCAGGACGATCCCGTTCCGCGGCGAGCAGGCCCGGAACATCTCCTCGCTCACCCCGGCGAACTCCAGCGACGGCGTGATCCACGGCAGGGTCCGGAACGTGATCTCCATCCCCTTGGGGTTCTGCGGCTTGTAGATGCCGGTGGCGTTCACGCGAAAACGCTGACGCCGGCCGTCGGGCGTGTTGAGCGAGTAGCTGTAATCAAGCTCGTTCAGCGCGTTCAGCTGAATGATCGCGCCCTCCGACCCCGTCGTTTCCGCCAGGATCATGTTCATCAGGGAGGGCGGGCTGGGGCGGGACGTGAGGACGTGCTGCGAGGACCTCGCCTCGTAGTAAACCGGGTCCATGGTCCGGAAGGTGATGTCGGTCGCACCGCTCTTGACGGCGGAAAGCAGCGCCTCGCGGAAGGAGGCGGCGTCAGCCCCCTCCCGCGAAAGCGCCTCGGAGACCTGCCCGCGCTCGAGCGAGGTCGCCTCCCTGACGCCCGATTCGATCAGGTCGTCACGGAACTCTTCACTGATGGAATCCCTGAATGACGACACGATCAGGACCCCACGGTCAGAGTCTGGGGAACGGTGAGGACGGCGCCCTGATCGGCGCGCCAGCGTCCGGTGTCGCCGTTGAACGTGGCGCCGGTCTCGATCTTCACGACCCGGGAGCCG
>QFNI01000118.1 GCA_003240775.1 Mesorhizobium amorphae
GTCTGGGGAACGGTGAGGACGGCGCCCTGATCGGCGCGCCAGCGTCCGGTGTCGCCGTTGAACGTGGCGCCGGTCTCGATCTTCACGACCCGGGAGCCGATCCGCATCTCGGTCGGCGTGGTCGTCACGCCGAAATCGGCGTCCGCCAGGACCATGCGGTCCATCATCCCCTGGGAGACCAGCTTGTGATAGGTGAGCATCCCCTGGTAATCGCGCTTCAGCCGGTTCATGCGCTCCTCGAACTCGATGTTCGCAAGCTCCGCCCCCTCCGGGAAGGCGGCGTCGAACGCCTGGTCGAAGATCTTCCGCTCCGTCGCGTCCTTCGGATCCAGGACCGAAGGGATCGGGGACGGCTTGGCGCCGTCAACGATCAGGTAATCGATCCAGCTGGGGGCCGCGGGCGCGATCCTGCCGGCGCGGATGATCGACATGTAGGCGTCGGCCGTAGCGGCCTCGGTGCCCTCCCCGTTCATCGCGAACGCGCCCTTGCCGACGCCGATGACCGGAGGCACGATCACCCCCGCCCCGATCGGGGCGCGGACCGCGACCCGGTTGAAGTCGAACACGTTCGACATCTGCCCGGATTTCAGCTGCAGCTCGTTCAGGATCTCCCGGCGACGACGCTCATACCCGGCCTGCGAGCCGGCCTGGGCGGCGATCTCTGAAATCGCCTTCTGGCGCATGCCGGTCGGCGAGATCGCGCTGCTCGCGACCGAAAGCTCCTTGCGCGCCTCGGCGGCCGTCGCAGGCGGCATCGGATCGGTCCCGCCGGGGAAGATCACGTCCCCGCCCAGGGCCTCCGGGACCCGGCCGGCCGCGGTCACGGTGGCCGAGGTCGCGCAGCCCGAGATGACGGTAGCGGCGGCCAGGGCGGCCAATACACCCTTGTTGATCATCATCACCCCCTCCAGGTCAGCGACACACGTCGCGCGACGGGGTCGATCAGCAGGACCCCGGAGCTCCGCAGCTGCGCGCCCGCCCGCCGGGCCACGCCGTAAAGCGGCTCCTCGGCCGCGTAAAGCGCGATATGCGGCGGGTTGGCGGGGCGCCGGCCGCGCTCGTCATAAGAGTAGCCGGCGCGCTGCGCCAGCTGCCGGGCAAGCTCGTCAGCCGGACCGTTCCAGTTCATGCTGACGGGCTGGACCGCCTCCGGCGGCAGGACCGTCATGTCCCCGACCGGGTCGCTGCGCGACGGGCGAACCGCCTGCGCGCCGGGCGCCTCGACCCCGGAAGCGACTCCGCGGAGGCGCTCACGCTCGGCGCCGGTCAGCGGCGCGCGAACCGCCACCGGCGAGACGCCGGAACGGTTGATGACGGCGGCCGTGTCAGCCATCGCCACGTCGATCACGGAATCCGTCGCCGGCCTGGCCGTGGTGGCGGGAACGCCCGCCGCGCAGGCCGAGAGGGCGACAGGGACCGCCAGGATGAGCAGTCTTTTCATGGTTCCCCCGTTCGGGCGGAATCGCCCGTCGTGATTCGGCTTATGCCATGAAGAAACTCGTTGATCAACACGGGAAATCCCGGAAGGGGGCGGAACCTTTCCGAATCAGGTGATCACCTGGAAAAGCTTCTCGACGCCTCCCACGACGGTGGGCAGGTTGATGGCGGCGGATCCGAAGATGATCCGGACCCAGCCCGGCCCGGAGGGCCCGCTGACCTCGCCGACGGCGCGCGCCTTGAGGAACAGGACCCCCGTCACGAAGCCGAAGAACCCGATCGCCTGGGTGATCCGGACCATGGCGATGATCGAGGCCCTGGCGACCTGCTCCTCCTTCAGGAGGCCGACGGTGCTCGGGGCGAGCTCGAAGATCTTCTCCGGGTTGCTCGCCGAGCTGCTGCCCCAAAGGAGCATGGACAGGTTGGGGATGATGAACGGAATCGCCATCATGATCATGCCGGTCGCGAAGAGCCATCCGGCCGCCTTCTTGCTGTCCCCCGGGGACATCGCGGCGCGATCGCCGAGGCGCGCGCCCATGCGCAGGGAGCCGATGACGAAGGCGACGCCGAGCGCGAAGCTGATGGTCGAGATCGCGAAGATCGCGCTCGGCGTGATCGACGCGAGGTTCTCGAACACGTTCGGGAACGCGCTTCTGACCCCGCCCGCCGTCGCGGTCGCGTTCTGCGTGATGTCGGTTATGCTGGCCATTCGCGTCCGCTCCGATGCTCCTTGACCGGGGTTATCACGGTCCGGAAGGCCCGGTCAACTCGGCCGTAAAAGATGAGGAAGGGGGCCGAGGCCCCCTTCCGAACGCGTGTCGACGGCGAACTGGCGTCACTTCGTGAACCAGGTGCCCTTGTCGGTGATGATCATCCGGTTGCCGGACCCCATGTCCTTGACCTCGATGACCTCGCCCCGACCCTCGAGCACGTCCCCGACCTCGACGTCGGACGGGATGTCCACGGCGACGGTCGTCGTCGACTCGCCCCCTTCCGGGCGCGGCCTGGGCCGGACGATGTCGGACGGGGCCGACTCGTAAACCGCGCCCGCGCCCGGAGCGGGCGAGGAGGACGGCGTCAGATCCGGACCGGCCTGGGCGGTCTCCAGGCGGGAGCCCAGCTTGACCGTGTAGGCCGCCACGTTGTTGACGTTGCGCGCCATCTCCGTGACCTGCCGGTTGAGAGCGTCGATCCGGCGGGTCACCTCGGTCTTGTCGGCCGGGTCGCGAACCTCGACGTCGCCCATGCGCTGGGAGAGGTCGACGATCCGCGCCTCGGCCTGGCCGAGCTGGTCCTTGACGCGGATGAACTCCGCCAGGATCTCGTTCTGCCCCGCGACCATCGCGGCGGCATCCTCGGCCTTGGCGAGAGCCTCAGAGATGGCGGAGTCGCGCTCCTTCATCAGGCCGTCACGCTCCCCGATCGCGCCGACCAGCGTCTCGATCGCCTGCCGGTTGGAGTCGACCCCCGCACGCATCGCCTCAACCGCTCCGGCCAGGCGGGACATGTCGGCCCGCATGATCTCGATCTCGGTGGCCCCGTCGCCGAGGTTCGCGGAGGGGTCGAACAGGTCCGCGACGCTCGCCGCCGGGGCGCCGGCTGCGGGAACGGCGACCGCGGCGGCCGCCAGGGGGGATCCCGTGTCGACGGTCAC
>QFNI01000077.1 GCA_003240775.1 Mesorhizobium amorphae
TCGGCGCGCGCGCCGATCAGGATGTACATCGTGGCGTCGCCGCCATCGTCCAGGATCATGTTGGTGGGGCCACCATCGGTCCACTGGAAGATGCGGTCGGTGTATTCCCAGTATTCTTCCAGCGTCTCGCCCTTCACGGCGAAGACCGGCACGCCGGCGGCGGCGATGGCCGCGGCGGCATGATCCTGCGTCGAGAAGATGTTGCAGGAGGCCCAGCGCACGTCGGCGCCCAGCGCCTTCAGCGTCTCGATCAGCACCGCCGTCTGGATCGTCATGTGCAGCGAACCCGAGATGCGTGCGCCCTTGAGCGGCTGGGAAGCGCCGAACTCCTCGCGCGCCGACATCAGGCCGGGCATCTCGGTCTCGGCGATCTCGATCTCCTTGCGGCCCCAGTCGGCCAGGCCGAGATCGGCAACGTGATAGTCAGCCATGAAAGCTCCTGCGTGCGAAAGCTGTGGTTCGTGAAAGGGATGATGGCGCGCGCATTACCAAAGGGGCATCGAGAACACAAGGAGACATAAACATCTCTTTATGTGTTTCAGGCGCTTGACGAGGTGGTGCGCTCATCGCTCGCGGAAACTTGAACTGCCTCGCTTCCGCTCCAAATCGCACGTTCCACGGAGACCAGGGAATGACCCTCAGCCGCAGCGTCCGACGCGCCTTCCTCGCAGCCAGCGTTTCGCTTGCCCCGATGCTCACGCAGCAAGCGCTGGCCCAGGACGCCGCCGTGGGCCGAGGGGCGGATGCGCTGGTGCTTTCCTCGGACTCGCTGCTCGATCGCCTGCTCTTGCCCTACTCGCCGCTGATCTTCGACACGGCCGTGCTGTTCGGGCGCTCCTTCGTGGAGATCACCTATGCCTCGCGCGCCTATGACCCAATGACAGAGTCCTTTTCCGTCTCGGGCCTGCACCTCCGCCGCCCCGGCTTCGACATGCGCATCGAGCGGATGCGCGTCGATCCCTCCTCTACCTTGATGCAGGGGCTCGCGGTCGACACCTCGCAGTTCCCCCTGCCGCCCGAGGCGCGGGGCGCGCTCGACCAGCTCGGCCTCCAGACCGTGCGCGGCGACGTGGTGCTCGACTACAGCCGCAACGACGCGCGCGCAGCCTATTCGCTCGACATCGGCATGGACTTCCCGCAGATCGGCACGCTCCAGGCGCGCGCGGTGGTGGATGGCTTCCACGTGCTCGTGCCGCTCGAAACCGTCGACTACGAAGCGCCGCCCGCAGACACCGAAGGCTTCGAGGACGTGCCCTCCCCGCCTTCTCCGCCCCCGCGCGTCACGGGCACGCTGCGCGACTTCTCCGCCACCTATCACGATGACGGCCTGCTCGACGTGGTGCTCGGCTTCGCCGCACAATCGCAAGGGGTGACGCTCGACCAGATGGCGGCGGGCGTCGGCGCCATGCTGTCGATGGGCGTCGGTCCCGTGCTCGACGACCTGCCGGGCGGCGCCAGCCCGGCGTTCCGCGAACGCGCACAGGGTTGGACGCGCGCGGCCGACAGCTTCATCCAGGGCCGCTCCTCGATCCGCATCGATCTCGACCCGCTCGAGCCCGTCTCGTTCGAGCGCCTGCAATCGGGCGCGATCGACGAGGCGACCATCCTCGCCCTCAACCCCTCGGTCGACAGCCCCGCCCCCTCGCCGCTGGCGCTCGCCGTGCCCGACGCGGCCAGCGATCCCTTGGGCGCCGCGAACGCGCTTCTGGAAGGCCGCGGCGTGCTGCAGGATCGCCAAGCGGGCGCCCGCGCGCTGCTCGACCTCGCCGAAAGCGGCGATGCCCAGGCCCTGGCAGCGCTTGCCGCCGGGTTCGGCAGCGGTGCCGTGCCCGATCTGCCGCCCCCTGAGACGACCCGTCTGATGCAGTTCCTGCTGGTTGCCCGCGCCACGGGCCTTCCCGTCGCCGACAGCGTGTTGTCGGCGCTCGAGGAGCGCGTGCCGGCAGCCGAACGCCGCAACGTCGAAATCTCTGCCGCCCAGTTCTTCCGTGCCAGCACGCCCGAGGGGCGCGCGGCCGTTCCCGTCTCGCCCGAAAACATCGCCAGCTACACGCCGGGCCGTCTCCGCGCGCTCGCCTTCGATGCTTATGAGGGTGTCAACAACGCGCCGCGCGATCGCACGGAGGCCTATGCGCTCGCCCTCGTCGCTTCCGCTGCCGGCGACCGCGTGGCCGAAGTCCTCCGCGACGACCTCGCCGCAGCAGCCCAGGCCGGCCGCATCACGTTGTCCGTGGACGAGGCCCGCACCCGCGCGGCACCGCTGTGGGAGGCGTTCCGCGCGAGCGCGACAGCGGCGCCTGCAACGCCGTAAGAGTGGTAGGGGCTGGCTGGGGGAGGGTCATCGAGAGGGGTCTTGAGATGCGACCGCCTCCTCCGCTCCTCATCCTGAGGTGCCCGGCACCGCCGGGCCTCGAAGGACGCACGGCGGTGCCACCGCATGTGTGAAGGAGTAGAGAGCCCTCAACGAATGCGCGGTGTCGGGACACTTCTGACCCCTCAGTGGTGCGCCACCGTCACGGCATGGATTCTCGGGTCGAGCCCGAGAATGACGAAGCGGGGGTTGAGAGGTGGAGTCGAGCCCACGGACGCTGCCGCTTAGACCTTTCACTTCCCACCATTCGTCATTCTCGGGCTCGACCCGAGAATCCATGCCGTGACGGGGGCAAGGGAGGAGAGGGCGTAGAACTGGGCGCGGGCAGACTGTTGCATTAGCGTTTGAGTAGAGGCCGCAGCCTGTTTGCGCAGCGCATGGGATGAACCCCTGCGCTATGTGGACCGAGGTGAGAAACCTGGCGCGCGTTCTTCCGCACCCCGTCGCTCTGCCCTCGCTCCCTTTTCGGGATCACAGGTCATGAACAGAGGTACGTGGAAAACGAACGGTGTCGGATCAGCTGTGCGCGCGGTCGGCGACCGGGCAACGCACTCCCGCCACCACAAGCGTGACCGCTGGATCCTCAGATCTCTTCGCCGAACCGCGAAAGGATCAAATCCCCGATCGCCTGCATGGCGTCCTTCGCGTCCGGCCCCGCGGCCGTCACGCGCACGCTGGAGCCCTGGCTGGCGGCGAGCATCATCAGACCCATGATCGAGGTGCCGCCCACCTTCATGCCGTCGCGCTCCACATGAATCTCGGCATCGAACTGGCCGGCCACCTGGATGAACTTGGCGGACGCGCGCGCATGGAGCCCGCGCTGGTTGATGATGGGGAATTCGCGGGTGATCGGCTCGCTCAAGGGGTCAGCACTTCATCTGGGCGGCGAGCACCTGGCTCGCCACGTTGATGTATTTGCGCCCCGCAGCCTGCGCCGCTTCGAGAGCGAGCGTCATGTCGTCTTGTCTGCGCACGGAAGACAGCTTGATCAGCATGGGCAGGTTGACGCCCGCGATCACCTCGACGCGTCCCTGCTCCATCACCGAGATCGCGAGGTTCGACGGCGTGCCGCCGAACATGTCCGTCAGGATGATGACGCCGGTGCCCGTGTCGGCGGCTTCCACCGCGCTCACGATGTCGCGCCGGCGGCCCTCCATATCGTCGTCCGCACCGATGCAGACCGTTTCGAACTGCGCCTGCGCGCCGACCACGTGCTCCACCGCAAGGCGGAACTCCTCGGCAAGGCGACCGTGCGTCACGAGCACGAGTCCGATCATTCTTTTCGCTTGGGCTCCATGGGAGGCAGTTCTGCCCTGCATCGTAACCTAGATGCGGGATGCCTTCTTTGCGGTAAACGCCATTCCGACGCGACACCTGCTCCCACCGTGAGCCCGTGCGCTGGCTGGAGCGGCACTCTTGTCGAGCGCTTGTGCGTTGACAAGCCTAAATCCGCGGCAGCTGCTGCCTTTTTTGCCGCACTGCACAACACGTTTTGGTCAAAACGGCGTTCCGAACAGCCATGCCTTGACCGCGAGCACCGCGCCTTCCGCGTCGTGCCGCGCCAAGTCGAGCCGCGGGACGACATGGCCGTCCAGCATCTCCACCGCCCCCTCCTCGCGCATCCGCGGCGCCGTTTCGGGCTCCACGAGCCTGACCGCGAGCGACACAGGGCAAGACGGCGCGAAAGGCACGGACACAGGCCCGAAGCCGCGCACCTCGACCAGCCCCGCGATCGCGGGCGGCGCATCGGCCCAAAGCGCGTCTTCCGCGCTGCGCAAGAGAAGCTGGTCGTCGGCCACCAGCAGCCCTCCGGCTTCCGCTGCGAGCCGCAGGGCGAGCCGCGTCTTGCCCGAGCCAGATGGTCCCAGGATCACCACGCCGTGGCCGCGCAAGAGCACGGCGGAAGCGTGGATGTTTCGCGCGCTCATTCCTCGGCGGGCAGGCGGAAGGTGAAGCGTGCGCCGCGTGCCTCGCCCGGCCGGTCGCCGGGCACGTTCTCGGCCGTCAGCGTGCCGCCGTGGGCTTCCGCGATCTGGCGGCTGATCGACAGGCCGAGCCCCGAATTCTGCCCGAAGGCCTCGCCCGAGGGGCGATCGGTGTAGAAGCGCTCAAAGATGCGCTCGATGGTTTCCGCGCGGATGCCGGGGCCGTTGTCTTCCACCGACAGCACGTTGAACTTCGCGATCCGCTCGAGCTTCAGCGAAATCCGCCCGCCGTCCTCGGGCACGAAGGAGCGCGCGTTCTCGATGAGGTTGGCGATCACCTGGCCGAGCCGCAGGTCGTGGCCGGACACGAAGAAGGATTTGCCACCCTGGGGCTTCACCGCCTTGAAATCGATGGCGACGGCTTTCTTGGAACGCCCGGTCTCGCGCGAGATGGCGACGAGATCGCCCACGAGCTTCTCGAAATCCACGCGGTGGGCGTCGTCGCGCGCCAGTTCGGCATCCAGGCGAGATGCGTCGGAGATGTCGGTGATCAAGCGGTCGAGCCGCTTCACGTCGTGCTGGATCACTTCCATCAACCGCGAGCGCGATGACGCGTTCTTGGCGAGGGGCAGCGTTTCCACCGCGGAGCGCAGGGAGGTCAACGGGTTCTTGAGCTCATGGCTCACATCGGCCGCGAAGCTCTCGATGGCGTCGATGCGGGCGTAGAGAGCGCGCGTCATGTCGCGCACGGCGATGGAAAGGTTGCCGATCTCGTCGCGCCGGTCGGAATAGTCTGGGATTTCCTCGCGGTGCTTGACCCCGCGCCGCACGCGCACGGCCGCCGCCGCCAGGCGCCGAAGCGGGTTCGCGATGGTGGATGCCAGAAGCAGCGAAAGCACCACGTTGACGAGGGCCGCCACCCCGAACACGCGCAGGATGGCGCGGCGCTCGGCCGCCACGATCTTGTCGATGTCGCCGCCTTGCGTGGACAGCATGAGCACGCCGAGCACCGCGCGCGTGCGCTGCACGGGCACGGCCACCGACACGATCTGCTCGCCCTGCTCGCTCACCCGCACGAGCGTCGAGGGTACGCCCGTCAGCGCGTTCATCACCTCGGGAAAGGCCGTGCCGTTGCCGCCGGGCTGTTCACGGTAGAGCGGCAGCTGCGAGGGGCGGAAGAAGTCGATCACGCTCTTTTCCGCGCGCTCCATCCAGCCGGGCTCGTCGCCTTCGGCATCGGGCAGCTCGTAGCGCAGGATCTGGCCGCGCGAGTAGAGGTGGCGCGAGTCCAGAAGCAGGTTCGCGTCGCGGTCGAAGATGCGCGCGCGCGTGCGGGTCGGCGAGATCAGCCGGTTGAGAACCCGCGCCACGCGCTCGGGGTTGATGGGGAAGTCCAGGCTGTCCAGGCTTTCCGAGCCGGGCGCGATGCTTTCGCCGGCTTGCAGTTCCAGGAGGCGCTCGGGGTCGATCGAGATGGAATCGGTGTCCACCGTGGCGGAGGCCGCAATCGCCGCTGCGATGATCTCGCTCTGCGTGCGCAGGGATTCCACGCGCGCCTCTATCAGCCCGTCGCGGAACTGGTTGAGGTAGAGGATGCCGAACACGAGCACGCAAAGCGCCGCGAGGTTCAGAACCAAGATGCGGCGCGTCAGCGAAGAAAAAACGTGGTGGCCGAGGAAGCGGCGCAGCGGCGTGGTCAGCCGGCTCCAGTAGAGTTCGGGCCGAAAGGTGCGGCGCAAGCGGCGGCGCGCCCGCTGGAAGGCGGGCGAGGGGTTGCGCTTGGGAGGATAATCCGCCTCGACGGCCATGGGTGCGGGGCCTCACGCCTCCTTGAAGCGATATCCCACGCCGTAGAGCGTCTCGATCATCTCGAAGTCGTCGTCCACCTGCTTGAACTTCTTGCGCAGGCGCTTGATGTGGCTGTCGATGGTGCGGTCGTCCACATAGACCTGCTCGTCATAGGCCGAATCCATCAGCGCATCGCGGCTCTTCACCACGCCGGGGCGCTGGGCGAGGCTGTGCAGGATCAGGAATTCGGTGACGGTGAGCGTGACCGGCTCACCCTTCCAGGTGCAGGTGTGGCGCTCCTGGTCCATCACGAGCTGGCCGCGCTCCAGGGAACGGGCTGCCTGGGTCGGCTGCTTGGCCGCGGCGTCGCGGGCGGACGCCCGGCGCAACACGGCGCGCACGCGCTCCACCAGCAGGCGCTGGGAGAAGGGCTTCTTGATGAAGTCGTCGGCCCCCATCTTGAGGCCGAACAGCTCGTCGATCTCATCGTCCTTGGAGGTGAGGAAGATCACCGGCAGGTCGGTCTTCTGGCGCAGGCGGCGCAACAGCTCCATGCCGTCCATGCGGGGCATCTTGATGTCGAGGATGGCGAGGTTCGGCGGACGCGAGGACAGGCCTTCCAGGGCGGACGCCCCATCGGTATAGGTCTCCACGCGGTAGCCTTCGGATTCCAGCGCGATCGACACCGAAGTCAGAATGTTGCGGTCATCGTCGACAAGCGCGATTGTTGCCATTTCAGACGGCTCCCTCATGCCCGGGCCCCTTCAAATTCTCACGGGGGTCACAGGACGATTGTCGTTGAGGCCGACCGTTTTAACGAAACGGGCGGCTTGTGGGGCAAGAAGTGGGCGCGAATTGTGGCGAGGGAAGAACCCCAAGCTCTTCACACGCTTGCCCTTTTCGCCCGCACGGTCGTTGTGGCGGTTATAACCGATCGTTTCCCCAGAGGGAAACCCGGCAAAGAAACGGGCGTGAGCGATGCCGATGGAAGACGGGTTACAGGCCGGAAACGAACGGATCGAAGCGGACGAGTGGGAGGAACATTTCATCCGCGCTTCGGGCCCCGGCGGGCAGAACGTCAACAAGGTCGCGACCGCCGTCCAGCTGCGCTTCGACGTGTTGCGCGCGCGGGGCCTCTCACCCCGCGTGCAGAGCGGGATGCTGCTGCTTGCGGGCTCTCGCGCCACGAAGGACGGCGTCATCGTGCTCGAAGCCTCGCGCTTCCGCACCCAGGAGCGCAACCGCGCGGACGCCCGCGATCGCCTGGGCGAACTCCTGTCCCGCGCGGCCGAACCCCCGCCCAAGCCTCGCCGCAAGACCAAGCCCTCGCGTGGCTCGGTGGAACAGCGCCTCAAGCAGAAGGCCGGCCGCTCCACGGTGAAGAAGATGCGCGGGCGCGTGGGCGACGACTGACGAGAGGCCGTTTCAGAGCTTGCGCAGCGCCACCTCGGCCACGCGGTGGTTCTCGCCCTTGCGCAGGATGAGGTCGGCGCGGGGCCGCGTGGGCAGGATGTTCTCGCGCAGGTTCTTCAGGTTGATGTTCTGCCAGAGCCCTTCGGCGATCGTGCGGGCGGCGTCTTCCGAAAGGCTGGCATAGCGGTGGAAGAAGCTCTTCTCGTCGCGGAAGGCCGTCTCGCGCAGCCGCATGAAGCGGGTGATGTACCAGTCGTGGATCAGCGTCTCGTCGGCGTCGATGTAGATCGAGAAGTCGAAAAAGTCGGACACGAAGGGCACGAACTTGCCGTCGCGCGGCAGCTCGCGCGGCTGAAGCACGTTGAGGCCCTCGAAGATCAGGATGTCGGGCCGGTCGACGGTGACGTAGGCGCCCGGCGTCACGTCATAGGTCAGGTGGGAGTAGACGGGCGCGCGCACATCGGGCTGGCCGGACTTGATGGCGGACAGGAAGCGCAGAAGCGCGCCCACATCGTAGGAATCGGGGAAACCCTTGCGCTCCATCAGGTTTTCGCGGCGCAGGATCTCGTTGGGAAACAAGAAGCCGTCGGTGGTGATCAGGTCCACCTTGGGGCTCGAGGGCCAGCGCGCGAGCAACTCCTTCAGCACGCGCGCGGTGGTGGACTTGCCCACCGCGACCGAGCCGGCCATGCCGATGATGAAGGGCGTCTTCACCGCGCGCGGGGTCTGGAAGAACTTCTGCCGCTGGCGAAACAGAAGCTGCGTCGCCTCGACATGGGCCGAGAGCAGGCGCGAAAGCGAGAGGTAGATGCGGCTGACTTCCTCGAGGTCGATCGGGTCGTAGAGCGAACCCAGCCGCCGCACCTCCTCCTCCGTCAGGGTAAGGGGCGTGTCGGCGCGGAACTCTGCCCATTTCTCGGCGGAGTAGAAGCGATACGGCGAATAGCGCTGGGACGGCGCGAGCTGATCCATGGCCGGGGTCGAGCGGCTCCTCGTGTTTTCGCGCCGCCGCTAGCCTCTTGCGGCCTTTTCCGCAAGCCCGGACTGTTTGGTGCGCGCTTCGAGCTCGGCCATCACCTCCGCAACGGGCACGCCCGCCACGCGCAGCACGACGAGCCAGTGGAAGAGAAGATCGGCGCTTTCCTTGACGAGCGCCTCGCGATCGCCGGTGACGGCCGCGATCACGGTTTCCACCGCCTCCTCGCCGAGCTTCTTGGCGGCGCGCTCGGGGCCGCCGGCCACCAGCTTGGCGGTCCAGGATTCGTCCGGCGAGGCCGCGGCACGCCGCGCGACGATCGCTTCGAGCGCATCGAGCGAAAAGCTGCTCATGATGTCCGTGTCCCGGCGTCCGGCTGGTCGGCAGGGTCGAGCCGCATGGGCAGGCCGGCTCGAGCCATATGTCGCTTGGCCTCGCCGATCGAATATGTGCCGAAATGGAAGATGGACGCGGCCAGCACGGCTGTCGCCCCGCCGCTGCGCACGCCTTCCACGAGATGGTCAAGCGTGCCCACGCCGCCGCTCGCGATCACCGGGCAGCGCACGGCGTCCGCGACCGCCCGCGTGAGCGCGAGGTCGTAGCCCGCCTTGGTGCCGTCGCGATCCATGGAGGTGAGCAGGATCTCGCCCGCGCCGCGATGGGCCATGTCGGCTGCGAACCGGACGGCATCAATGCCAGTGGCGTTTCGCCCACCATGGGTGAAGACCTCCCAGCGGCCTTCCTCGACGCGCTTCGCGTCGATCGCCACCACGATGCACTGGTTGCCGAACTTGTCGGCTGCGCGGTTCACGAAATCGGGCGTGCGCACGGCCGTTGTGTTGACCGAAACCTTGTCTGCGCCCGCAAGCAGCAGGGCGCGGATGTCGGACAGCTCCCGCACGCCGCCGCCCACGGTGACCGGCATGAAGCACTGCTCGGCGGTGCGGGCGACCACGTCGAGGATGGTGCTGCGGTTGTCGGAGGAAGCGGTGATGTCGAGAAAGCAGAGCTCGTCCGCCCCTGCCGCGTCATAGGCCGCGGCCGCTTCCACGGGATCGCCCGCATCCACCAGATCAACGAAGTTGACGCCCTTGACCACACGGCCGCCATGCACGTCCAGGCAGGGAATGATGCGCGCTTTCAGCGTCATGCGCGCTGGCCTATGCCGGCGTAGAGTTCGCTCAACGCGATCTTTCCCTCGTCCAGGTCGATCATTTCGTCTGCTCCGAAGATCTCCCGCTTGGTCCAGCCATCTCCGGTTCGCGCCCAGAACCAGACGCGCGGCTCGTCCTGCGCCGCGACGACATAGAAGCGCAACGAGGGGATGGCCGTGTATTCGCCGGCCTTGTCCACGAAATCCCGGCCGAGAGACGAGGCCGACAGGACTTCCGCCAAAAAGATCGGGTGCTCGGCCACCAGTTCGCGATCCACGTGCTCAGGCGTGCCTTGGTCCACGAAGACGTCGGGATAGCGGATGCCGCGCTCCGTCCGCACCGCCACATCCGAGGTGCCCACGAAGAAGCGCGGATAGGGGAAGAGGCGCAGCAGGGCGGCCGCAAGCCGCGTGGCGAGCACGGCATGGCGGATGGTTGTGTTGATCATCATCTCGACCACCCGCCCGTCGACGAATTCGCGCCGCCCTTCCCGCTCCTCGTTCCAGAGCAGGAAATCATCGGGCGTGGCCGGAAGACGGGGCTGGACGTTCATAACCCAAGATTACCATCGGGACGGACAAGCGTCACGCTTGTGCCAGAATGCGCAGTGCTTCGGTCGGGTCGATGCGGCCGTCATAGAGGGCGCGGCCGGAGATGGCGCCTTCGAGCTTGCGGGCATCCGCGCCGGCCAGGCGGCGGATGTCGTCGAGCGAGGCCAGGCCGCCGCTCGCGATGACGGGGATCGCGACCGCATCGGCCAGCCGGATCGTGGCATCCCAGTTGATGCCGGCGAGCACGCCGTCGCGGTCGATGTCGGTGAAGACGATGGCTGCCACGCCCGCGCCCTCGAAACGCCTGGCGAGTTCTTCCGCGCCCAGGCTCGACGTCTCGCCCCAGCCTTCCACGGCCACCTGCCCGCCGCGCGCGTCGATGCCCACGGCAACGCGTCCGGGAAACAATCGACAAGCCTCCCGCACGAGACCGGGATCGCGCACGGCGACCGTTCCCAGGATCACGCGCCGTACGCCCTTGTCCAGCCAAGCCTCGATCTGGCCGAGTGTGCGGATGCCGCCGCCAAGCTGCACGGGGTTCTGCGTGGCGCCCAGGATCGCCTCTACGGCTGCCCCGTTGCGGCTTTCGCCGGCAAAGGCGCCGTCGAGGTCGACCACATGCAGCCAGCGGAAGCCCTGCTGCTCGAAGCGCGCAGCCTGGCTTGCGGGATTGGGATTGTAGACGGTGGCCGAATCCATCTCGCCGAGTTGCAGGCGCACGCATTCGCCGCCCTTGAGGTCGATGGCCGGAAACAGGATCACGGGGTCAGACGCCTTCCACGATAACGAAATGGGCGGAGGAGAATGCGCGCCGCAACTCCAGCGCGGCTTGGTACTCCGGCGAGCGATAGCAGGCCAGCGCCTGGTCGAAGGAGGAAAACTCCACCACCACGTGACGGTCGCCCGCCGGGCCCTCGGGGCTTTCGTGCCGCCCACCGCGCACCAGAAAGGTCGCGCCGTATTTCGCGAAGGCCGCGGCGTTCGCTTCGACATAACGCGGATAGTTCTCGGCATCCTCCACCGAGACCATGCCCATCCAATAGCCCTTCCTGCCTGTCGAGCCGGAAAAAGCCGGACGCGCCTTCTCATAGCGCGTCTGGTCGTGTTCCGCAGGCCCAACCGCTTGCCAGCCCATGCGGCGGTAGAAGCCGTTGGCACGGATGTGCTCGCCCGTTCCCGTTTCCAGCCAGATGCGCTCGTGACGCGCGAACAGGTCCCGCTCGGCTTCCGCCAGAAGAAGACGGCCGACCCCCCTGCCCTCGAAACCGGGCGCCACGAAAAGCGCGAAGACGCAGGCCTCCGCCATGTCGGCCATGGCGAAGCCCGCGGGCTCCCCATTGATTTCCGCGATCCAGCCGGGGCCTGTGGTTTCGAGAAGCTCGGCCACCAGCGTGGGCGTGATGCCGCGCGCGGCCATCTCTTCATGCGAGAGGTGGTTCTGCCGGACGCTCGTGCGGATGGCGAAGATGGCCGCCACATCACTGGCACCCGCCTTGCGGATAAGCGTCGTCATCCGCGCGGCGTCCAGGCGAGGAAGTTGCGCAGCAGCGCCAAGCCCAGCGTCTGGCTCTTTTCGGGATGGAACTGCGTACCCGCCATGTTGTCGCGCGCAACCGTGGCCGTGACGGGGCCGCCATAGTCGGCCTCGGCCAACACCTCTTCCGCCCGTGTCGCGGCCAGATGGTAGGAATGGACGAAATAGGCGTGCAGCCCATTCTCACCCGTCGGGATGCCAGCGAAGAGCGGATGGGAATGTTTCACGTGAATCGTGTTCCAGCCGATCTGCGGGATCTTGAGGGTGGGGTCGGCGGGCGTCATCTCGCGCACGTCGCCGCCGATCCAGCCCAAGCCTGCGGTGACGGCCTTCTCCAGGCCCCGCTCGCTCATCAGCTGCATGCCCACGCAGATGCCGAGAAAAGGCCGGCCGCGTTTGCGCACGCTTTCTTCCAAAGCCTCCACCATGCCCGGCACGGCGTCGAGCCCCGCCCGGCAATCGGCATAGGCGCCGACGCCCGGCAGCACGACGCGATCCGCGCGGCGCACGGCATCCGCATCGGCGGTGAGCACGATCTTCCGCGCCAAGCCGCCTTCGGAGGCCGCGCGCTCGAAGGCCTTCACAGCCGAGCGCAAGTTGCCCGAGCCATAGTCGATGATGGCGACTGTCTCGCTCATGGGGTCCTTCTCAAGCCGGCCGGCGGGTGTGGTCGAACAGGTCGAAAGCCGGCTCCCTGCCCCAGGGACCGCGTCCGAAAATCGGCTGGGGCTGTGGAACCACGTCTTCCGGCTCATCGGCGAAGAAGCGGATTTCGGCCTCCTCCTCGCTTGCCGCCTCCACCGTGCCGCTCTCGCTCCAGCCCCGGCGGCGCAGGGACCACAGGCGAAGCCCGGAGGCTTCATGCCCCATGGCGACCTGGAACAGGAGGGACAGGACGCCTCCTCCCGCAGCCAGCGGCGGAAGCGCCACGGCGAGCCCGATCAGAAAGCTCGCCGCAAACGCGAGCGCCGCCTCCAGCCACATGCGGTGCCACAAAAACCACGCGAAAGGCAGGAGAAACGCCCAGAAGTGGAAGCCGTCGCGCACGAACACCGTGTTCTCGCGGTTGCCGTCCTCTGGCTCCATCGCGACGAAACCCGCCATCTCAGGCGCTCAGCGTGCCCTTGGTGGAGGGCACCGCGTCGGGCCGGCGCGAGTCACGCTCCACGGCCGCGCGAAGCGAGCGCGCCACAGCCTTGAAGCAGCTTTCGGCGATGTGGTGGCTGTTTGCGCCATAGCGGTTGTTGACGTGCAGCGTGATCCGCGCGCCCTGCGCGAAGCCTTGAAAGAACTCGCGCACGAGTTCGGTGTCGAACGTGCCGATCTTTTCGGTGGGAAACGCCACGTTCCACACGAAGAACGGCCGGCCGGACACATCGATGGCCGCCTCCGTCAGGGTCTCGTCCATCGGCAGCAGCGCAGAGGCGTAGCGCACGATGCCGCGCCGGTCGCCCAATGCCTGGTTCAGCGCCTGGCCGAGTGCGATGCCGACATCCTCCACCGTGTGGTGGTCGTCGATGTGGAGGTCGCCCTTGGCGCGGATGTCCATGTCAACCAGCGAATGGCGCGAAAGCTGGTCGAGCATGTGGTCGAAAAAGCCCACGCCCGTCGCGATCGTGCCCTGCCCCGTGCCGTCGAGCGACACGGACACGGAAATCTCCGTCTCGTTGGTCTTGCGGTCGATCCTAGCTTCGCGCGCGGCCATCGGGTCCCTTGCCCTTCGCAGTTGCGGGCTTCTAACAGGGGCGGAAGCAGGGAGAAAGGGTGATGATCGACCGGCTGGCCGTCTCGGGCTATCGCTCACTGCGCGATCTCGTGGTTCCGCTCGGGCGGCTGACCGTGGTGCGGGGCGCCAATGGCAGCGGCAAGTCGAGCCTCTACCGCGCGCTGCGCCTGTTGTCGGAAGCCGCCCAGGGGCGGCTGGTGGCGACGCTTGCGGCCGAAGGCGGGCTCTCCTCCACGCTCTGGGCGGGACCCGAGGCCATCGGGCGCGCGGTGCGGGCGGGGCACCATCCGGTGCAGGGCACCGTTCGCAAGGAAGCCGTCAGCCTCAAGCTCGGCTTTGGCGGTAATGCCTTTGGCTATGCCATCGATCTCGGCATGCCCGTGCCGCCAAACCCGTTTCCGCTCGATCCCGCGATCAAGGTGGAAGCCATGTGGACGGGCGAGGTCTTGGGCCGCACATCGCTTTTCGCGGAGCGCCGCAATGGCGCCGTGCGGCTGCGCAGCTCGGAAACCGGCGAGTGGCGCACGGTTCATGCCGATCTCGCCCCCTTCGACAGCATGGTCTCCCACTGCGCCGACGGGCGCGACGGGCTGGAGCTGCTCGCCCTGCGCGAACGGATGCGCGACTGGCGCTTCTATGATGCGTTGCGCACCGATCCCGACGCGCCCGCGCGGCGCCCCCAGGTGATGACCTACACCCCCGTGCTCGCCGGCGACGGCGCGGACCTCGCGGCAGCCGTCACCACGATCCGCGCCATCGGCGACGCGGACGCGCTGGACGATGCGATCGAAGGCGCATTTCCAGGCTCGCGCCTCGAAACCGGAGACAACGGGCTCGCCCTGCGTCAGAACGGGCTTCTGCGGCCCTTGGCGCTGGCGGAGCTTTCGGACGGCACGCTGCGCTTCCTGTTGCTGGCGGCGGCCCTCCTTTCGCCGCGCCCGCCCGAACTCATGGTGCTGAACGAGCCGGAGGGCAGCCTACACCCAGCGCTCATGGCACCGCTCGCCCGGCTCCTGCGGGCGGCCGCGCGAAGCTGCCAGATCGTCGTGGTCAGCCACAACGAGGCGCTGATCGGCGCCTTGCGCGAAGAGCGCGGCACGGACACGATCCGGCTCGAAAAGAGCTTCGGCGAAACGCTCGCGCCCGATTGCGATGCGCCCCGCTGGGTCTGGCCCAAACGGTGAGCGACAATTGCAAATTGCGCAGCCGCGCTTAAGTGACGGAAAATTCCTCGCGCAGCGCCGGATGCCTCGAAGGGTCCGGCGCGCATCGGAGCACTGGATGTCGAACGAAATCATCATGCACGGCACGACCATCGTGACCGTGCGCAAGAACGGGCGCGTCGTGATCGCCGGCGACGGCCAGGTGAGCCTGGGCCAGACGGTGATGAAGGGCAACGCCAAGAAGGTGCGCCGCATCGGCAAGGACGGCCGGGTGATCGCGGGTTTCGCGGGCGCGACGGCCGATGCCTTCACGCTGCTCGAACGCCTCGAAGCCAAGCTCGAACAGTATCCCGACCAGCTGACGCGCGCCGCCGTGGCGCTGACGGGCACGGGCGATGTGCTCGAACCCGAGCACGGCGTGATGGCCATCGGATCGGGCGGCAACTACGCGCTCGCAGCCGCGCGCGCCTTGTATGACACAGACAAGGATGCCGAAGAGATCGCGCGCACCGCCATGCGGATCGCAGCCGAGATCTGCGTCTACACGAACGCCAGCGTGGTCGTGGAGACGATCGATGGCGCGGCGTCCTGAGAAGCTGGAGCGTTGCCTGCTCTCTCCTTCTTGGGGGTGGCGGTATCCTGAATAACTGTTTGAGCGGTGGAGGCATTACCCCCACCCCATACCCCTCCCCTCAAGGGGGAGGGGATCGGATAAGTTCCACTTTGGATGTGCGACGTGAGCGCTGTGAGAAGACCCGTCTATGATTTTCGCGAGGTCGAGGAGAGCGACCTCGCGCTGATCCGGCAATGGCTCGAAACCCCGCATTGGCGGGAATGGTGGGGCGATCCCGACACGGGGATCGCCGAAATCCGCGAGCACATGGACAGCGTGTCCGTGGAACCGCTGCTGATCGAATGGAACGGGGCGCCGATCGGCTACCTCCAGTCCTACGACCCACATCTGGAAGACGACCACCCCTATGCCGACCAGCCTTTCGGCACACTGGGCGTGGACCTTTCGATCGGAGCGGCGGAGATGCTTGGCCAGGGCCACGGCTCGGGCGCGTTGCGCGCCTTCGCCGAGACGCTGTTTGCCGAAGGTGTGCCGCGTCTCGTGATCGACCCGCATCCCGACAACGCGCGCGCCATCCGCGCCTATGCCAAAGCAGGCTTCGTGCCCTTCGACCGGCGCACCTCCATCTATGGCGAGGCGCTCCTGATGGCGCTCGACAACCCCGATCCCGAAGAGGCCGCATGAGCGCCCCATCCCTCGATCCGCCCCGTTCAGCCTGGAAGACGGGCCTGCTGCTTGCGGGCGGCATCATCCTGATCCAGGCGGTCACGCTTCACCTGATGGGCCGGGTGCCGATCTGCGAATGCGGCACAATCAAGCTGTGGCACGGGGTGGTCGTCAGCTCGGAGAACTCCCAGCACATCTCCGATTGGTACACCTTCTCCCACATCATCCACGGCTTCCTATTCTACGCGCTCTTCTGGTGGCTGTTTCCCCGCTCGCCCGTCGCCATGCGCCTCGCCATGGCGGTCGGCCTGGAAGCGCTGTGGGAGATTGTCGAGAACACGCCCTGGATCATCAACCGCTACCGCGAGGGCACGATCGCGCTCGACTATTTCGGCGATTCCATCCTGAATTCGGTGGCCGACACGCTCGCCATGGTGCTCGGCTTTGTGATGGCCTGGCGGCTTCCTATATGGCTCACAGTGGCCCTGGCCCTCGTGATGGAGATCGGCGTCGGATACGTGATCCGCGACAATCTCACCCTCAATGTTTTGATGCTCGTCTACCCGCTGGACGCCGTCCGGCAGTGGCAATCCGGACTGTGACATGACCAACTTCTCCCCCCGCGAGATCGTCTCCGAACTCGACCGCTTCATCATCGGTCAGAAGGACGCCAAGCGCGCCGTCGCCGTGGCCCTTCGCAACCGCTGGCGCCGCCAGCAGCTCGAAGGCCAGATGCGCGAGGAGGTGATGCCCAAGAACATCCTGATGATCGGGCCGACCGGCGTCGGCAAGACCGAGATCTCGCGCCGCCTGGCCAAGCTCGCGGGCGCGCCCTTCATCAAGGTGGAAGCCACCAAGTTCACGGAAGTGGGTTATGTCGGCCGCGACGTGGAGCAGATCGTGCGCGATCTCGTGGAGGTTGCGATCGGGCTGACGCGCGAGAAGATGCGCGAGGACGTCAAGGCCCGCGCGCACCTCAACGCCGAAGAGCGCGTGCTCGAAGCCCTCGTCGGCAAGACCGCCTCGCCCGCCACGCGCGACAGTTTCCGCAAGCGGCTGCGCGAGGGCGAGCTCGACGACAAGGAGATCGAGATCGAGGTGGCCGACACCGGAAACGGCGGCATGCCCTCCTTCGACATCCCCGGCATGCCGGGCGCGGGCATCGGCGTCATGAACATCAACGACATGCTGTCCAAGGCCATGGGCGGCAAGCGCACCAAGACCAAGAAGACCACGGTCAAGGATTCCTACGCCCAGCTCATCGACGACGAGAGCGACAAGCTGCTCGACCAGGACGAGGTGGTGCGCCGCGCGCTCGAATCTGCGGAGAATGACGGCATCGTGTTCCTGGACGAGATCGACAAGATCGCGGCGCGCTCCGATGTTTCGGGCGGCCCGTCCCGCGAAGGCGTGCAGCGCGATCTCTTGCCGCTGGTGGAAGGCACGACGGTCGCCACGAAATACGGGCCGATCAAGACCGACCACATCCTCTTCATCGCGTCGGGCGCGTTCCATGTGGCGAAACCCTCGGACCTGCTGCCCGAGCTGCAGGGCCGTCTGCCGATCCGGGTCGAGCTGCGCGCGCTCGAAAAAGATGATTTCCGCCGCATCCTGACGGAAAC
>QFNI01000078.1 GCA_003240775.1 Mesorhizobium amorphae
GGGGCGGGGTTTTTGCTCGGCCCTCTCCGGTTTCCCCTCCCCCTTGAGGGGAGGGGTACGGGGTGGGGGTAACGGCGCCGCTGCGCTGTGTGGGCGGAATTTTTTGAGCGGTTGAGTGGCGGGGACGTTACCCCCACCCCTAACCCCTCCCCTCAAGGGGGAGGGGGAAACGGGGCCGGTTGCTTCTCCATTTTTCACCGTCTGCACCGCCACCAGTGCGGAGGCCTGCGCCATGTGGCAGCACATGGAGTTTCGGTTCGGGAGGGGGCCGGCGCGCCTTGCTCGGCCCTCACCGGTTTCCCCTCCCCCTTGAGGGGAGGGGTGCGGGGTGGGGGTTATCGGTGCCGCTGGGCTGTGTTTTTGGCGATCTGCAAACGGTTGAGTGGTGGGAACGTCACCCCCACCCCCAACCCCTCCCCTCAAGGGCGAGGGGAAACGGCACCGGTGGCGTCTTACTTCTCCAACGTGTTCATCGACACGAATGAGGATATCTGCGCCACATGCGGCGGGACATGGGGGTTGGCTCGGGGAGGGGAAAACGGCGCCGGTGGCGCCTCACTCCTTCACCGTCTCCATCGCCACGAAGGTCGACGTCTGCGCCACGTGCGGCAGGGCGGAGATTTTTTCTCCCAGGACCCGCCGATAGGCGGCGATGTCGCGCGTTCTCACCTTCAGGAGATAGTCGAAGCTTGCCGCCATCATGTGGCACTGCTCGATTTCGGGCACGCGCCGCACCGCCTCGTTGAAGGCGTCGAGCGCCTGCGAGCGGGTGTCGGAAAGCTTGACCTGCACGAAGGCGAGATGCGCCTCGCCCATGCGCTCGCGGTCGACCAGGGCGCCGTAGCCGCGGATGAAGCCTTCGCGCTCGAGCCGCCGGACCCGCGCCTGGACGGGGGTCTTGGACAGGCCCACCCGCTCGCCGAGCGCTGCCATGGACAGCCGCCCGTCCTGCGAGAGCGCTGCGATGATCGCGCGGTCGATGCGATCCAAATGGTCTGAACTCGCCATGCAACCGGCCAAAGAGTGGGGGTCGGCCCCGAAATTACGTGCCGTTCGGCCTGCCGGCAACGGCTTCTTTGGATCGCGCTTTCTCGCGGGGATTTGCTAGGTTCTGCGGGATATTTCGAGAGGCCGCCATGATCGAGCTCGCACCGCTTCGCTCCGCCATCGCCCGGAACCTGATGCCCGATGAGGGCGAGGCCGTCCGGCGGCTGATCGCGGAGGCCGGGCTCTCGCCGGAGGATCGCGCGGCCATCGTGGAGGATGCGGTCGGGCTGGTGGAGGCCGTGCGCGCGGAGGCCGACCCCCGGCTGATGGAGACGTTTCTGTCGGCCTACGGGCTTTCCACCAAGGAGGGCGTGGCGCTGATGTGCCTGGCGGAGGCGCTGTTGCGCGTGCCCGACGCCGAGACCATGGACGACCTGATCCGCGACAAGATCGCGCCGCACGACTGGTCGGCCCATTCGGGCTCGTCGTCGTCGGTGTTCGTGAACGCGTCCACCTGGGCGCTGATGCTGACGGGCCGGGTGCTCGACGAGGGCGAGGGCGGGATCGAGCGTACGCTGCGCTCCATGGTGCGGCGGCTCGGCGAGCCGGTGATCCGCCGCGCGGTGGGGGCCGCGATGCGCGAGATGGGCGAGCAGTTCGTGCTCGGCCGCACGATCGCCGAAGCCGTCAAGCGCGGCGCAAAAATGGTGGAGAAGGGCTACCTTTATTCCTTCGACATGCTGGGCGAGGCCGCCCGCACCGAAGCCGACGCCCAGCGCTATCTCAAGGCCTATGCGGATGCGATCCGCGCGCTCGGGCCTCATGCCAGGCACGACGACATCCGCCGCAACCCCGGCATCTCCGTCAAGCTCTCGGCCATCCATCCGCGCTACGAGCAGGCCCAGCGGGAGAGAATGCTGCCTCAGATGCAGGCGCGGCTTCTGGGCCTGGCGCAGGCCGCGAAACAGGCGCGCATGGGCCTCAACATCGACGCGGAGGAGGCCGACCGGCTCGACCTTTCGCTCGACGTGATCGAGGCGGTGCTGGCCGACCCATCGCTCGGCGGGTGGGACGGGTTCGGCGTGGTGGTGCAGGCCTACGGGCCGCGCGCGGGCTTCGTGATCGACTGGCTGCACGCGCTGGCGGAAAAGCTCGACCGCCGCATCATGGTGCGGCTGGTCAAGGGCGCCTACTGGGACACCGAGGTGAAGCGCGCCCAGGTGATGGGGCTTTCCGGCTATCCCGTGTTCACGCGCAAGGTGAACACCGACGTTTCCTATCTCGCCTGCGCGCGGAAGCTCTTGTCCCACCGCGACCGCATCTATCCGCAGTTCGCCACCCACAACGCCCACACGGTGGCGGGCGTGCTGCGCATGGCCGGCAACGACCGCGAGGGCTTCGAACTGCAGCGCCTGCACGGCATGGGCGAGGCGCTGCACGAGACGGTGCGGCAGCATCGGGGCACGCGCACCCGTATCTATGCGCCGGTCGGCGCCCATGCCGACCTTCTCGCCTATCTCGTGCGCCGCCTGCTGGAGAACGGGGCGAACTCCTCCTTCGTGCATCAGATCACCGACGCTGACGTTCCGCCGAAGGAGATCGCGCGCGATCCGCTGGCGCTCGCCGAGCGGCAGGGGGCGGCGCACCCCCGCATTCCCCTGCCGGCCGATCTCTACGGCCCCGAGCGGCGCAACGCGCAAGGCTGGGATCTGACCGACCCGCTGACGCTCGCGCGTGTGGAGAGGGAGCGCGAGCGCTTCGATGCCTCGCACAGGTGGCGGGCGGGACCGACGGGAGTGGAGTTCGACGAGGGCCTGTCCAAGCCGGTGCGCAACCCCGCGCGCGGGGAGGAGGTCGTCGGCCATGTGATGGAGGCGAGCGGGGGGCAGGTCGCGGACGCGGTTGCGCGTGCGGTCGCAGCCCAGCCTGCCTGGGCGGGGCGCCCGGTGGGCGAGCGGGCGGATGTGCTGCGCCGCGCGGCCGATCTCTACGAGGCGCATGCCGCAGAGTTCTTCGCGCTTTGCGCGCGGGAAGCGGGCAAGACGCTGAACGACGCGGTGTCCGAACTGCGCGAGGCAGTGGATTTCCTGCGCTACTATGCGAGCGAGGCCGCGAGTGCTGAGAACGGCGCGCGCGCGGGCGGGGCAATCGCCTGCATCTCGCCTTGGAATTTTCCGCTCGCCATCTTCACGGGCCAGGTGGCGGCAGCCCTCGTCACGGGCAACGCGGTTCTCGCCAAGCCCGCCGAGCAGACGCCGCTGATCGCCGCCCGCGCGGTGGCGCTGCTGCACGAGGCAGGCGTGCCGGAAGACGCGCTTCTGCTCCTGCCCGGCGACGGCGAAGCGGTGGGACGACCGCTGACGGCCGACCCGCGCATCGCGGGCGTGTGCTTCACGGGCTCGACCGAGGTCGCCCGCGCCATCGAGCGGCAGCTTGCGCGGACGGCTTCGCCCGACGCCATGCTGATCGCGGAAACGGGCGGGCTGAATGCCATGATCGTGGATTCGACGGCCCTTCCCGAGCAGGCGGTGCGCGACGTGGTGGCCTCCGCCTTCCAGAGTGCGGGCCAGCGCTGCTCGGCGCTGCGCATCCTCTACGTGCAGAAGGATGTGGAGGCGAAGGTGCTGGAGATGCTCGAAGGCGCGCTGGCGGCGCAGGTCGTGGGCGACCCCTGGCAGATCTCGTCGGATATCGGCCCGGTGATCGACGCCGAGGCCAAGGCGGGCATCGAGGAGTACTGCCGCAGGCTCGAAGGGGAGGGGCGTCTTCTCGCCCGCCGTGACACGCCCAGCGAAGGCACGTTCGTCGCGCCCGCGATCTTCCGGGTTTCAGGCATCGGCGCGATGGAGCGCGAGGTTTTCGGGCCCGTGCTGCATGTGGCGAGCTTCGAGGCGGACGAAATCGACGGTGTGATCGATGCCGTCAACGCGCGCGGCTTCGGCCTCACCTTCGGCCTGCACACCCGCATCGAGGAGCGCGTGCAGCGCGTGGTCGACCGGGTCCATGCCGGCAACATCTACGTCAACCGCAACCAGATCGGCGCGGTGGTGGGGGTGCAGCCCTTCGGCGGCGAGGGATTGTCGGGCACCGGCCCCAAGGCGGGCGGGCCGCACTATCTCCGGCGGTTCCGCAAGACGGCGGATGCGCCGGCACAAGCCGCGGTGGAGGCGGCACGGGTGGGTGATCTCGTTTTCCCGGACGACAAGGGCTGGAGCGCGCGGGCCGATCGGGTGGCCACGCTGCGCAAGCTGCTGCGGGGCAAAGGTGCTGAGGCCATGCGCGCGGTGGCCGCCCTCGACCAGGGGCCGAGCGATCTGAGCGGCCCGACGGGCGAGGCGAACACGCTGCTGCTCGCACCCCGCGGCCGTGTGCTCTGCCTGGGCGAGGGGGGCGAGAGGCTGCTTGCGCAGGTGATCCAGGCGCTGGGGACGGGCAATCGCGTGCTGGCGGTGGCGCCGGCGGCGGAGGAGGCGCTGCGGCCGCTCACCGGACAGGGCTTGCCACTTGCCGTGCGCGAGGGGCGCGTGGAGGAGGGTGCGCTGGTTTCGGCCGGTCTCGACCTGGTGGCCGCGCCGCACGATGCGCGGGGTGTGCGCGAGGCGCTCGCCAAGCGGGACGGGCCGATCGTGCCGATGGTGACGGAAAGGATTTATCCGGCAGCCTACGCGCATGAGCGCGCGATCTGCGTGGACACGACGGCGGCGGGTGGGAACGCGAGCCTGTTGTCGGCGGGGATGTGAGGGGCAGTGGGGTGGGGAGGTTACGGCATGGATTCTCGGGTCAAGCCCGAGAATGACGAGAGAAAAGGGAGGAGGTCATCCGGCAACGGTGGTAGGCTCTAAGCCCGATCCCAGTTCACCTTCGTCATTCTCGGGCTTGACCCGAGAATCCATGCCGTGACCTCCCCACCGGCCTGACGGCGCAGAAACCTCAGCTCGCCAAGACCCGTGGTGTCAGGTTTTCGATGCCGAGCAGCGCGCTCATGTGGGGCTTGTTGTCGACGAGGTCGTGGATCGTGTAGCTCGACAGCACCGTGAAGAAGGCGTTGAGCGCCTCGCGCAGGGCGGCGTTGAGGCCGCAATCGTTGACGAGGGGGCAGTCGCTGCCGGTCTCGAAACACTCGGCCATCGAGAAGTTCTCTTCGGTCTCGCGCACCACGTCGAGCAGCGTGATCTCGTTGGCCGCCTTGGCGAGCCGGATGCCGCCGTTGCGGCCGCGCACCGTTTCCACCATGCCGTGCTCGACCAGCGGCTGGAGGATCTTGAACAGAAACAGCTCGGACACGCCATAGGCCTGCGCGATCTCGGTCACGCGGCTCAGCCGGCCCTGATTCGTCGCGCAGTACATCAGGATGCGGATGGCGTAATTGGTCTGACGGGTGAGGCGCATGCGCGCTCCTTGCAAAGATCAGGGCCAATATGGACTGCGGGCGCCCGGAATACAAACCCGCCTACACCCGGATCATGCGCAAAGAAAGGCGTGGGCGCCCCGTCGATGGCGCGGTTGTGCACACCCTTGGGCGCGCACGGTGAATCGCCCTATCTTGCGCGCCATGGCCGCTCTCGACACCACCGCGCTTTCGCCGCTCGACCAGGAAAAGCTTCGCGCGCTCCGCCGCACCAAGGCCGTGGCGGCGGCAGCCCTCGTCGCCTGCGTGGCGGTGTTTCTCCTTGCCCGATACTTCCAGACGGAATTTCCCTGGCTCGCCTTCGTCGCGGCCTTTGCGGAAGCCGCAGCCATCGGCGGCATCGCGGACTGGTATGCGGTGGTGGCGCTGTTCCGCCACCCGATGGGCATTCCCATCCCCCACACCGCCATCATCCCCGCCAACCAGACCCGCATCGCCGACAATCTCGGCCGCTTCATCGAGGCGAACTTCCTGGCGCCCGGCCCGGTCCGCGAGAAGCTCCGCCAGGTGGATTTCGCGGCCCTCGTCGCCGACTGGCTGGCGGACGCCGACCGCTCGCAGGGTTTGTCGCGCTTCGTGTCCCGCCTCGTGCCGCAGATGCTGGGCGCGATGGAAAAGAGCGACCTGCGCAACTTCGTGGCCGACCGCGTGATCGAGCAGGTGGGCAAGGTGAAGGTTGCCCCGCTCGCGGCCGACCTCCTGTCCTCGGTGACGGCGGATCGCCGCCACCAGCAGCTCTTCGACGAGCTTCTTGCCGTTCTCGGCCGCTTTCTGCGCGACGAGGAGGCGCTGGCGACCGTGCGCGAGAAGATCCGCGACGAGCTGCCCTCGCTGTTCCGCATGTTCCGCGCCGACGCTTATCTGCTGCGCAAGATCGTGGCCTCCGCCGGCACGCTGCTGGATGAAGTGCGCGACGACCCCGACCATGCGCTGCGCGCCGAGTTCGACACCTTCGTCGCGGGCTTCGTGGAGCGCCTGCGCACCTCGCCCGACTATGCTGCGCGCGCGGAAAAGCTGAAGGCCGATTTCCTGGCCCGGCCCGAATTGCGCGAGCTGGGCTCGGAGATGTGGAAGAGCATGGCCTCCTTCATCGAGCAGGATGCGAAAGCGCCGCGCTCGGCGCTGCGCGAGCAGCTCTCATTGATGTTCGTCGAGGTCGGCCGCAACTTAGCCAAGGATGCCAAGGTCCGCGCCGACATGAATGCGGGCTTCGTGGTGGCGCTCGCGACCTTCGTGGAGAACCAGAAGAGCGGCGTTTCCACCTTCATCGCCGATCAGGTGAAGAAGTGGGACCTGATGCAGCTCACGCGGCTGATCGAGCTGAACATCGGCCGCGACCTGCAATATATCCGCTTCAACGGCATGATCATCGGCGGCATCGCGGGGCTGGGCCTCCACATCCTCGAACGCACGGTGTTTGCGAATTGACGCGAGCCGGCCGGCAACTATCTCGAAAGAAGCGGACGAACCGAAGGATCCGCATCAGGAGGAGCACCGATGGCGGACACGCAAGCAAACCCCTTCCTCGACATGTTCCGCCATCTCGGCGAGAGCCTGCATTTGCCCAAGGTCGACGTGGATTCCGTGCTCGAAAGCCACCGCAAGAACTTGGAGGCGCTCGAGCAGTCCGCCAGGATTGCGGCATCCGGCACGATGGATCTGTTTAACCGACAGCGCGAGGCGGTGGAGCAGGGCATGCGCGAGGCGGCCGAGATGGCCGGCAACCTCAAGCCCTCGGGGAACCCGCAGGAGTTTGTCGGCAGGCAGGCGGACTGGGCCCGCCGGTCGCTGGAGGCGGCCGTCAGCAATGCCGGGGAGATGGCGGAGATCGTCCGCCGGTCCGGGACGGAGTCGGTGGATGTGCTGCGCAAGCGGGTGAGGGAATCGATGGAAGAGGCGATGAGCGGGTTCAAGGGCAAGGAGTAGGGGGAGGGGCCTGGGGCGGCCGGGCGTCCTTCTGGCAATCTGCGAGCGTTTGATTGGTGGAGACGTCACCCCCACCCCTTACCCCTCCCCTCAAGGGGGAGGGGAAAACGGCACCGGTTGCGTCTCACTCCCTCAAAGTTTCCGTCGCCACGAAAGTGGAAGTCTGCGCGACATGCGGCGGAATAGGGCGTGTTGGTTCGGAAGGGTTTAGTCTTGCGTCTCGCTCGTCCCTCTCAGAATTCCCCTCCCCCTTGAGGGGAGGGGTACGGGGTGGGGGTATCGGTGCCGCTGGGCTGTGTTTTCCGCAATCTACGGACGGTGGAGTGGTGGGAACGTCACCCCCACCCCTGACCCCTCCCCTCAAGGGGGAGGGGGAACGGCACCGGTTGCGTCTCAATCCTTCAACCTTTCCATCGCCACGAACGAGGAGGTCCGCGTGGCATGCGGCGGGATACGGAGTTCGGGTTCGGGATGAGCGAGGCAGGCCTGCGCCCCGGTCCCTCGCTGCTTCGCGACGAACCCCCCGCCCGGCTCCCGCACCCCGCTCAAACCCCCGGATAGAACAGCCGCCGCATGCCGCTGCGGCGGAAGGGCTGCCACGATCCTTCCGGCTGCGCGAGGCGGTCGGCCACGGCGAACATCGCCGTGCGGTTGTGGCCCATGCCGCAATGGCTTGCGCGCACCTCGATGCTTTCGGCGCGCTCGGCGTGGTTTTCCGTGCAGATGGCCCAGGCGCAGATGCCGTCGGTGCGCGAGAAGATGGCGGTGGAGGGCACGGGCAGGGGAGCTTCGAGCGGTCCGCCGCGATAGCTCATCCCCGGCCCGACCTTGAGCCCGCTGTGCTTCTCGTAGAGCCGCCAGGCATTCGTCGCGCGCGGGTCGCCGTTGAAGGGGCTGGCGAGCGTCACGACCGAGCGCACGCGGGAGGGCAGAAGCCGCGAGATCTGCCGCGCATAGAGCCCGCCCAGGCTCCAGCCCACCAGGCTGACCGCGCGCCCGTGGCGCTCGGCCATCGCCTCGACGCGCGCGATCAGCTCGTCCTCCACGCCCGGCCGCGGCCCGAGATTGCGCCCCATGCCCCAGCCTTCCACCGCATAGCCGCGCCGGCCGAGAAAGCGGCGCAAGAGCGCGGTCGATCCGTCGCCCACCGAAAGCCCCGGCAGCACCATCACGGGATGGCCGTCGCCGCGCGGGGCGAGCGCGTTGAGCACAGGCCAGGACAGGGCGGTGCCGAGATATTCGGGGATGGCGCGCAATTCCATCGCGATCAGGCGGCGCGACGGGGGGCTGAGCGGGGCGGCGGGATGGGGCAGGGACATGCCATCCGAGATATGGTCTGAAGGCCGTCATGCAAGCTTTGCAGTGCCGTCATCGAGGCGCATTCCCGCGTACTCCAAGCGGTCTCGCATCGCTTCCGCCTATGCGCTATAGGCGGGACGGTTCGCCTGCGCGCCCGCGTTTCTTGCCCGCGCCGAACCGCTTTTCACGGTCGGCGAAAGGGCGCGACGGAACTTGAGCACGAACAGCCGCCTGAAGTTCCTCGACGGAGGCGGTGAAGCGTCGCGCATGATCCGGGAGCGCGACTGGACGGGCCATCCGCTGGGCCCGCCCGAGACCTGGCCGACCGAGCTGCGCACGGCACTCAGCCTGATCCTCAACTCGCCGGAATCGATGATCCTGTCCTGGGGGCCGGATCTCTTCTTCTTCTTCAACGAGACCTATTTCCCGCTGCTCGGCCCGCGCCTGCCCTGGGCGATGGGCGAGCGCTTCGACAAGGTGTGGGCCGACGGCTGGGAGCAGGCCAAGCCGATCATCGACGAGGCCTTTGCCGGGCGCAGCCGCCGCTTCGTGGACCTGCCCTGGAAGCTCGACACCGACCGCGGCCAGCGCGACACCTGGTGGAGCTTTTCCTATTCGCGCGTGCTCGACGGCGAGGGCGCCATCGCCGGCCTCTTCATCTTCACCAACGAGACCACCGACCGCTATCTCTCGGACCGCGCGCTGACGGCGAGCCAGGACGAGCTGCGCGCGCTCAACGAGACGCTCGAGCGCAGCGTGGAGGAGCGCACCGCCGAGCGCGACAGCATGTGGGCCTCCTCGCCCGACCTGATGCTGGTGATCGATTTCGACGGCGTGTTCCGCCGCGTGAACCCGGCCTGGACGCATCTTCTGGGCTACACGGCGGACGAGCTCGTGGGCCGCCACGTCAACGAGTTCGTGCTGGCCGAGGACCATGCGGAGACGGTCGCCTCCTACCGTTCGGCCGCGCAAGGCGTCTCGCCCCGCCTCGTCAACCGCTATCGCCACAAGGACGGCACCACGCGCTGGATCTCCTGGGTGGGCGCGCCGGCCAAGAACCTCACTTATGCCACCGGCCGCGACATCACGGTGGAGCGGCACCGCGAGATCGAGCTCGCTGAAGCGCAGGAAGCGCTGCGCCAGTCGCAGAAGATGGAAGCGGTGGGGCAGCTGACGGGCGGCATCGCACACGACTTCAACAATCTTCTCGCGGGCATCTCCGGCAGCCTGGAGCTGATGGGCCGCCGCATCGAGCAGGGCCGCGCCGACGAGGTCGACCGCTACATCGCGGCAGCCCAGGGCGCGGCCAAGCGCGCGGCCTCGCTCACGCACCGCCTGCTCGCATTCTCGCGCCGCCAGACGCTTGCGCCCAAGCCGACCAGCGTGACCGCCCTCGTCAACGACCTGCGCGATCTCATCCAGCGCACGGTGGGCCCCGCCGTCGAGGTGCGAACGAGCGACATCGCCGATCTCTGGCCGGCCCTGGTCGACCAGTCGCAGCTCGAGAACGCGCTGCTCAATCTCTGCATCAACGCGCGCGACGCCATGCCCGATGGCGGCACCATCACCATCGAGACCGAGAACCGCCGCATCGAGGGCCAGGCCGCGAGCGATCTCGAGATTCCCGACGGCGAATATCTCGCGCTCTGCGTGTCGGACACCGGCACCGGCATGACGGAAGAGGTGATGGCCAAGGCCTTCGACCCCTTCTTCACCACGAAGCCCCTGGGCCAGGGCACGGGCCTGGGCCTGTCCATGATCTACGGTTTCGCCAAGCAGTCGGGCGGGCAGGTGCGCATCGCGTCCGAGGTGGGCCGCGGCACGACCGTGTGCATCTATCTGCCCCGCTATCTCGGCCTGGCCGAGCCGCAGGAGCCGGGCCGCGGGCGCGCCTCGCTGGCGCAGGCGGGTGCGGGCGAGACGGTTCTGGTGGTCGACGACGAGCCCACGGTCCGCCTGCTCGTCACGGACGTGCTCCACGAGCTCGGCTATGCCGCGATCGAGGCGGGCGACGGCGCGAGCGGCCTGCCCATCCTGCAGTCCGCCGTGCCCATCGATCTCCTGATCTCCGATGTCGGCCTGCCCGGCGGCATGAACGGCCGCCAGCTGGCCGACGCCGCCCGCGTCTCCCGCCCCGGCCTCAAGGTGCTCTTCATCACCGGCTATGCGGAGACGGCGCTTTTGAACGAAGGCCAGCTCGAGCCCGGCATGGACGTGCTCACCAAGCCCTTCACAGTGGACGTGCTGGCTGCCCGCATCCGCGAGCTGCTCGCTCAGTAGGGGTGGCCGGCGGCTCGGCGCCGTTCGAGGATGTCGCTGATCACGGCGAGGCCGAACTCGTCCCAGAAGTTCTCGTCGTAACCGTGCGTCGACGCCTCGTCCCAGGCGAAGGCGTCGCCTGGGACGAGGCCGTCGTAATGCGTGTGCCAGCCGCGCGTGGCACGCTCCGCCGCCCAGCGCTCTTCGCGGTCGACGAAGATCTTGCGCCGGGCGTGCGCCGCTGAGCGAAGCGGATAGTGATGCAGCAGGAGCTTGTAGGGGAAGTCGCGCATTCCGCCGAAAGTGACCGAGTGCCCGCCGCTGCCTGCGAGGTCCACCTTCTCCGTGCCCTGGAACCAGGTTGCGACCTTCAGGAAGTGCCCGGGCTTGTCGCCGAACTGGAAGCGCCGGTAAAACGAGCGCATGCTGTTGTCGGGCGGGTCGTCGCCGGCCATCGGGCGGAAGTTGATCATGGTGTAGCCGACGCGGTTCGCGCCGCAGTGGCGAGCGATCTCGAGCGCCCGCGCGAAGTTGGTTCCCTTGAAGCAGGAGCGGCGGATGTCGTCCGCATCCGTGTGCAGGATCCAGCGGCCGGGATTGCGCTGCGCGATCTCCTCCTTTCGGGAAAGGATGGCGTGCAGGTCACCCGCCCGATGCTCGTTGCCGGGAAAGACCTCCGTGCCCAGCCGGCCCTCGTGCCTGCTCGCCAGCGACCGGAGGATGTCGGCCGTTCCATCGGTCGACTGGTTGTCCAGCACATGAACGTCGCAGCCCTGCTCGATGAGGTCTTCGACCGCCTCGCCGATCACGTCGGCTTCGTTGTAGGCCGCGATGATCGCGAGCGGCCGGGGAAGCGCCGGCGCCACCTGCCTGGCGTCTTCCACCGCGCGGTGGTGCACGGACACGATGGCAGTGTTGCTGCGCGCCCCATCGCCGCAGATCGTGTATCCCGCGTAAGTGCAGGCAAGGCCCCGGCTTTCGAGGAACCGGCGATATTCGGGCAACGCCCATTCGCGCGTGTGTGAGGGGTCGGGCGGCGGTCCGCCGTGGTGCGCGCCGTGCGAGCGCAGCCTGTCGGACGTGGCCGTGAGAACGATCGCGCCCGCCTGATAACAGCGCCCGAGCATTTCCAGAAGACGCGCAGGCTCCGCCAACCGCTGCACAACATCCGCGCAGACGACGATCGTTTCCTCATCCGCCAGCCGAACGAGGTCCGCACCCCGCGCGGAAGACAGGTCGGCCTCAGACCACTCGCCCCAAGCGATTGTGCTCGTCTTCCGACGCCCGGTGATGCGCGCGAGATAGGCGGCAAGGTCCCCAACTTCCGGCTGGCCGCCGCGCGCCGCCGCACCCCCCACCTCACCGCGTTGCGCGGCCCGCGCCCGATAGCCCGGCGGCAGAAAATGATCCGCTGGGGAGCCGCTGCCGGCGAGGAATCGCACCCTTTCCGCCCGTCGCGAATTCAGCAGTCGCTCGATCCAACCCGACAGCACGGCCCATCGTCCAATCGTTGCGGGCGACAGCGCCGCCCACGCCAGAAACGCCACGCCGGTTTCCAGCGCCGTCCCCACTTGCCCGAAAAGCTAGATTGCGCCCGCCGCCGCGTCTACCCTCATCTCGCCGTGTGTCCCAGCCCGTCTCGTTTCGGGTCACCCGCTCGCGCTGCTAGCCCAAAAGGTTTCAGGCCCTGAGGGATAGGCCTAAAAATGCTGCTCGGTTCCCGTTCAGACTAGCCGTTCTAAAATTTGCCAGGCTTTGCCTTGTCTTTTGTAGTCGAGCCTGCAGTGTACCCAGACCAATTTCTGAAACTCGATTGAGGGCATGAGCGCAATTCGGTGGGCTTGGGGGTTGGCCGCCAAGTGCAGTGCCAGAGCGCGAGAGAGCGCGCCGGGTCCCGCCTCGAGCCAGATGGATTCCGCCCCCCCATGAATTGTTGCAGCCACGGCGTCCTCCAGGGCGTGCTCAATGACTGGATGTCGCGGCTCGACAGCGATGAAATTGTTGCCAGCCGACCCGAACTCCTCCTGCCGCAGCACCAACTCTCTCCCGACAAGCGACGGTTCGAAACTGGTCAGGCAGCGGTCGTCGGCGTCAGCGTAGATGCCTCCATGCTCGTGCAACACCGCAAGGCGTAGGAGGTCCGCTTTCTGTGCAGGCAGCCTGGCATATCGAAAGGCACGCTTGAGATCGGGCCGGTTCAGATCGGCTAGAAATTCTTTGGCCGTTTGAACACTGAATGCGTGGTGAGCCCAGTCAGGATGCATCTCCTGCCATGTCGCCATATTCACTGCAACGTCTGGTGGGATCGGGCGGCTGTCCCAAAATTGCCAGATCAGTTTCGGTATGCTGAGCCTGTCGTCGAGCCCTGCCTTCCGAGCAAAGGCTCCCTGTTTCGCCAGAAGCCGCAGTGCCGCCACTGCAATCGCCGTGGAGGCAGGCTCCGAAAGCAGGGCCCGAAACACAGGTCCGATCTCGGCATTTTCGATGCCGGTCCGCGCTGAAGCCGCCACTTCGGTATGAACCCGGAGCTCCTCGAGAATGAGGAGGGCAAGCCCCATGCTTCCCAACCTTCTGCCCTGCGAGCGCTTCATCTGACGAGCTCTGGACAAAGTCGACTCCGCGCCATCCACGTCCAAGCTCGCAACTGCGAGGCGGGCTCTCCATCCATACAAGTGGGTTTGGGTTGGAAAGTCGGCTATCAATCGATCGAGAATGGCAGTCGCGGTGCGATCGTCCAGAACGGACTCGGCTTCCTTGACGAAGGATTGCGCGATGCAGCGTTCTCTTTCCGGGGTCAAAGGCATCGCCAGCAAAATGGCGCGCTCTAATCCATGATCGGCTAGGCGCGAGGCCTGGGCGGCAGCTGCCAAGACAGTTGACCGCTCAGTTCCCTGCTCGAATTCCATGCATTGCAGTTGCCGCTTGCCCTCTGCGGCGAAACCGAGATCCAGAAGGTGGGTGACATGTTCGATCTGGAAGAGTGAATGAGGTCCAGCTTGTTCCGCAGCTCGGCGCAGAACGACGATAGCGTCATCCCTGCTGCCTGCCTTGTGCTTGAGGCGTGCAAGTTCCAACCAGTCTATGGGCCTGGCCTGACCCTCGGTGATCAGCCGCTCGCGGGCGGCGATTGCTGCGGGAAACTCGCCCACTCTCGCATGCAACTGCGACAACTCGCGCAGCCGATGAGGGACAACCTTCTCCGTGGCTGACAGATGGACCTTCAGCGTAGCGATGCCACGCTGGATGTCGCCTGAACTTGCCTGCAGGCGCGCCAGGCTACCTGCGTTTGCCGACAGATCCGGTCGCGCATCAAAGGTGACTGAGGAAAGCCGAAGCGCTTCTCGCAAATCACCGCGTTTCTCGGTCAACTCAGCAAGCTTCTCCCGCGCCCGGTGAAACCAGGAGTGCTGCTCCACCACACTTCTTAAAACCTGCTCCGGGCCATCTTCAGGTGTTGACGCCATGAGAGCGTCAACGAAGAGCGATTGAAGGTGGAGCATCTCTGGCTTGCGCTGACATGCATCGAGAAATGCTTCGGCGGCGAGAGAGTAATCTCCCAGTGCCATCGCTGCGCGACCGAGCTTGTCCAGCAGGAACATGTCCCGCTTCGTGGGTGGAAAAGCCTGAATCAGCTCCAACGCCTCGCCAGGAGAGCCAAGTTTGAGAAGCGTGTCGGCTAGAGCGTTGAGGGAGCGGGATTGGTTCTTGAGGTTGTAAGCCGTCCTGAACGCTGCAGCCGCTTGAGCCAGGTTGCCGGCGCGCGATGCTTCTTGGCCGCGTTCAAACCATGCAACGTCTTCGGGCTTATCCATGAATGCGATCGAGGCTTGCTCTCCAAGGCGACAGGTAGCACCTGTCGCCTTGGAAAGAGCGTAAGTCTATGCGGCCGAGGCGGTGGTTGCCGAGCCAAGCTGCTCCAGCTTTGCCCGCATGGCTTGCGGCATCATGCGCTTGCTCTTGACGCGCGGCAGGTCGATGGGGTCGCGCTCGTC
>QFNI01000119.1 GCA_003240775.1 Mesorhizobium amorphae
TACCGGGGGAGACCCCCGGACCCCCCCGCTCCGCTGGAAAAGGAAAGGGCAAGGGCAGGATCAGAACCCCGGCCCCTCGGCCCCGTCATCTCCAGCCGCAGGCCGCTTCCTTCCTTCGGTCGACCGCGCGGCCTGCGGTGTGGTGGCTCCGCCCCCTCGTGCCCCCTGGCGCAGCTCATCGTTCCAGTCCTTCGCCGCGCCCGGCCGCATGCGCTCAGCCAGACCCATGCGCCGCGCTGCCCGGTCGCCGGGCGCGTCGGCGTCGAAGGCGTTGATGATCGTCGCGGGATCTCGCTCGGACAGGAACGCCGGGACCGTCGAGCGCGTCCCGGCGGTCGAGACCACGGCAAAGCCGGTCTCGCCCTGCCTGCGCCGCAGCAGCCACAGGCTCACGGCGTCTATCGCGGACTCGACCAGATAGACCCGCGCGGCCTCCAAAACCCGGCCCAGGCGGAACCCGCCCAAAGTCTTGCGCGACCCCGGCGCCATTCCCGCGAACCTCGGGCTTTTGAGTTCGGCGCCGGTGACCTCGCCGGACGTGTCGCGGCACACGAACACGGCGTTCCGGCGCTGGTCGGCGTAGACGTCGCCCCGGGCGTGCAGCTCATCGACGGCCCGCGCCGGCAGCGCCCGCTTGTCGGTCAGGTAGGACCGGACCGCCGGCCAGTTCTCCGGCGCAGGCTCCGGCGGCACGAACGGCGGTCGCTCCGCGATCGCCTCGGCCACCGCTCCTCGCGCCTGTTGCGCAAGCGTCGCCGTCAGGTCGGCCGCCGTCGCCCCGTCGCCGAAGCGGTCGGCCAGCCACGCGAGGGAACCTTTGAAGTCGGTCCCGAGGACGTGCTGAACGAGATCGATCGCGCCCCCCCTCCCCCGCTCTGCGGCCAAGTCGAACCAGCGGGTGCCGTCCACGTTCACGCGGTGCGTCCGCGCCCCCTTGGGGCCATGCACCCACTGGGCGCGGTTCTGTGGGTCATTCTCGAACCCGAGGGCATCCAGCACGTCCGACAGCGGCAATGCCCGCATACGGGCCGCCAGCGCCTTCTGCGCCTCCAAAGCGGCGGCGGCGCGGTCGGCGCGGCCTCGGTCGGCCGCAGCTTGCGCTTGCGCGGCTTTGCGAGCCGTGCGCTCGATATCGTAAGCGCGCCCGCGCTCCGGGGACGGCTCCGGGGCATTCATAGCTGCGTAGAACCGCCTGACGCTCTGATGCTTGGCCTTGGACCCCTCGACCCCTCGCCGCAGCCCGAGGTGCCCCACAGCAGCCGCGTAGGCGGTCTGCTGGGCGCTGCACCGATCCTTGCCCCCGATCCACCGGCGGGCGTTCAGACGGCCAGTCTGCGGGTCCGTGGGCGCGATAAATCCCGTCAGGTGCGGGGTCGTCTCATCGAGATGCAGTTGCACGTGCGCGAGGCGCTCGCGTCCATACTCGGCCGCGAGCCAGTCGAGCGATGCCTTCACCCAAGCGCGGCGCTCCTGCGGTGTCGCGCTGGGCCACCACTCCGGGGACGTGGTAATCATGATCTCGATGGCGAGGACCGAGTTGCGCCGCCGCAAGAGCGTCCCGGCCGCATCGCGCTCGCCAACCTTCGGGATGAGGTTAAGCAGGTCTGCGGCGGGATCGGTCGTGCCGACCAGGATGATGTTTCGGTCGAGCCGCGCAAGGTCGGCGTTGGGCGTCGGCGCGGTCCGCATCATGTGCGCCGCCCGGCCACGGACCGAGCTTTCGGTGGACAGCTTGTCATGCCGGTAGATCGCAAAGGGGCCGATCTCGGGCGGCGCGTTGTGGCCTATGTCGCTCATGAGGTCATTCCCTTTTCCAGCGGATGGAGGGGGACCCGCCCGGCGTCAGCCGGGCGGGGGCGAAGCCCCGGCGAAGCCGGAGCCGGGACGGTTGAGGGGGAGCGCGGATGCGGCCCCCTCAACCGTCCCGGCCGGGGTGTGAAGGGAGCGCGGATGCGGCCCGGAAACACCCCGCGAACGGAACAATGCCGCAGGCTTTGTGTAGTGAGTATTCAAAGGTTGAACCCCTGAAAAATTGGCGGGCATCATGAGGCCCGCGCCTTCTCGAAAACCTCGCCCGTCTCCGAGTCGAAATCGTCTCCGAGGGGAAGCTCCGGTTCGCCCCGCTGCTCCGCTATCATGACTTGCAGACGGCGCTTGATCACCGCGTTCTCGCCGCCCTTCGAGACCAAGGTCCGAGTGCGGAAAACGGCGTGATCCTTCTGCACGTCCCAGGCGCGCCAGACCTCCGCCGGATCGAGCGCATAGGCATAGGTCCCCGACCCGACCCGGATGCGGATGATCGCCAGCTCGTCCTCAAGCTGCTTCGTAAGCCGCCGGATCGTGCGCTCGTTGACGCCGAGAAGGTCCGCCAGAACCTGCTGCGCGGCGACGACGACGCCGCCCTGTGGGTCGATGTGTTCCGCAAGAAGCGCATACAACCGCGCGGCGGAGGGGTTCGTCCTGATGAGGCCCTGAAGCCTCGCCCAGCCCTTCGGATAGACCTGGACGAACTGGCGGTTCTCGCGCGCCAGTTCGTCCCGCGCCTCGGCGTCCCGCTCCATGCGAGCGGCTCTGATCTCATGCGCGAGGGTGATGCTGTGGCTCATGTCTGCTTCCGGTCTAACCGGAAACAGATGTCCGAAACCCGGACGAAAATGTCAACAAACGAGTCACTCTTAGCCGCTCCGACCGGACATCCTAGATGTCCGGTCGACCGGACATGAGCTATGTCCGGTCGCTCTCTCCCAAGTCATTGATAAACTTAGAAACCATGATTCTCCCTTTCTATTCTCGGGGCTGCGCCCCTGCGACGAGGGGGGAACCCCCTCGACCCCCAAGGGGGCGCTCCGCGCCTAACATTGCCAAAAGTCGATCAAGGGGGCGTGCCGCCCCCGCGCTTCGCGCTCCCCCTGCCTACCGGGGGAGACCCCCGGACCCCCCCGCTCCGCTGGAAAAGGAAAGGGCAAGGGCAGGATCAGAACCCCGGCCCCTCGGCCCCGTCATCTCCAGCCGC
>QFNI01000120.1 GCA_003240775.1 Mesorhizobium amorphae
GGAGACGGTCACCCGGCCGGGACGGTCGGGCCGAAGGCCGCGCGAGCGGCCTGAGGCGAAACCCCCTCCAACCTGCGGGATTGGTGGGGGAGGTTCATCAGGTTTCCCATGAAGAACTCTCCGTTCAGGGCAAGAGGCGGCACGAGCGGCGGCCGGACTCCCGCGGCCGCCATGAAGAAGGGCCCGAACACGACCCCCCGTCCGGGGCTGGCCAGCGTCCCCGGCCCTCGTCATCGAGCTTATCGGGAGGTGACGAAACCGGCAAGCAGCAGACAGCCGACCCCCGGGCACGGATCCCGGCCCGTTCCGGCGTCAGCGCGGCCCGGTTCGCGAATCCGAGCGGCTTCGGGTTGCCGTCTTCGTCGTTTCGTGGGATCATGTTCCGCGCGGGCGGGAGGGTTCCGGCCCCTGATCCAGGAGAGAGCCTCATGAATTACTCCACCCTCGCCTCTTTCGTCGTCCCCGCGTCCCCGGACGAGGCGAAGCGCATCATCGCCCTGCATGAGGCGATGAGGATGGAGGACGCCGACGACCCGGCGGTCGCCGCCTTCCTGGCGAATCTTCTGGCCGATCCGTCCAACGAGGAGGACGTCCTGGAGGTCTTCTCCAACGCGATGGAGGTCCGCATCCAGGAGGACGCCAACGGCCTCTGGTTCAGCGCCCAGGACAAGAACTTCAGCAACGATTACGCGGCCATGATCGTCTCCCATCACCTGGAGATCTCCGGACGCGACGACGTCGTCTCCTGGCTTTACGCGGATTCCGGGAGCAGGCCCGCCCTCGACGCTTTCGGCGGCGGCGTCGCGGTCGTCTCCGCGAAGTCCTTCGACGTCGTCGACCTGCGCAACCTGCAGAACGGGATCGTCAACGATTTCCGCGCCAAGGCGCGCGCCGAGGACGCGATCGAGCGCGTGAGGTCCCGTTTCCCTTACGTTGAGGACGCCCGCGAGGCGCTGGGCCTCGACGAGAAGGTGCATGACCTCTACGGGGCGAAGGCGGCGGAGCTGAACAACGGCGCCGTCGAGGACGTCATCGCCGAGCTGGTCCGGAACGGGGCGGACCCGGCCGGGTTCGAGCCCGACACGCCCGCGCCGAGCGCCTGAACGGGGATGAGGACGGCCGGGGCGGGGCTGATGTCTGATCCGCGGACCTTCTGGCACGTGACGCCCCGGGATAACGTGCCGGGCATCATGGCGGAGGGGCTTCTTCCCGGGTGGGTAGACGACGGGCTCGGCGTTTATCTCTGGTCGGACCTCGCCGCGGCGGAGGATTACCTGGCCGCCGGCGGATGGGACGGGGGGTGCGACCCGTCTGACCTCGAGATCATCGAGATCTCCTGCGACGGCTCCGAGGTCGACCGGATCATCCCCGATCCGGGATGGCCGAACCCGGAGGATTACGAGCATGTCCGGCTGAGACGGGCCGCGGACGAGGACGACGCCTGGCGGCCCGGGATGCGCGTCCTGCCGGAGGCGGGCGAGGACGGCCCTCCCGTCTGAGGGGTCCGACCATTCCGCGCCGGATGCCTTGAGATTCGCCCCCGAGCGGAAGCTTATTCGCAGGTAACCCTTACCGAACCTTCATCAAACCTCCACAACGGCACCTTGCCCTCTTGAGAGCTTGTGACGTAACGAGGTTCCGACGACGACAATCCGAAAGTCTGATTGCTGATGAAAGATCTGGTTGAGGGGGGGAAGCTTTTGAAAATGGTCCCTTCCGTCGACCAGTCCCTGGTGAGGAAGTCTTGCGACGGAAATTCTCTTCCTCGGAAATCTGCATCCCTGTAATACACGTTCACCATGACTTTGGGGCCGACAACGGTAATCTTTTCGCCCGTAAAATTCTTGCCCCGAAACATTTCAACCGTCGTGGATTCACCCACGGCGATGGAATCGAACGTCCCGTTCGAGGGCCTGAAGAAGGGGCCCGGCGCCGATTCGCTTCCGTAGCTGTCCGGGTAACTGCCTTCCGGCACCACTCTTGCGCCGGCTGTAACCTCGTCTCCATCGTAGTTTTTCACTTCCCAGGTGAGCGATTCATCTCCGATTCTCGTTTCAAACGTATCACGGTTGTTTCTGTGAGTCGCTCCGATGCCGCTCACCCAGAAAAAGCATTCGCTGTCCATCCTCGGCTGGCATGGTTTCACCGACACGCCGCTCATATCGGCCAGGTTGTTGAGAAACGATCCGCCGCCCGATGCCCACTCGTTGGCGCTCTTCACGGGGACCATGATGTTGTTCGAGGCGGCGTTCCTGACAAGTCGACAGACCCCATGCCGGTCTATGCGAACCTCATCCGCCCCGGCGACGCGGAACACGCCGGGGCTGAACTCCTTGACCGGAATGTCGTTCAATCTCGGATCTTCCGCCGAAGACGCATGAGGGCCCAGGAAGACGCAGGCAAGCGCAACGCCGGACTTGAGCATGGAATTTGCGATCTTCAACGACATGATTCAGCTCCGTTCGATGAGCGGGAGATCCGATCACCCTTTTGCAAACCGTCGAGGTCTTGTCAAGCCGCGAAGGCGGCGAGCGCCGGGCGACCCGAGGCCGGCCGCCCGCTGTCCCAGACCGGGAGAACCGTGAAATCACGAACAGCACTTGAATTTTTTTGTTTTCCAACGCAATGTTCCTCGGAAACAATCGAGTGAAGGCCCCCATGCTCATCCCCACAATGATCACTCTCACCGGCCCCGACGATCGCACCGACATCGCCGCCCTGGCCTCGTTCGCGGCCTCGCGGCCGGAGGTCGAGATCGCCGTCCTGTTCTCGGCCTCGCGCCAGGGGACCTCGCGTTACCCGACGCTCGGGTGGGTCGCTGAGCTCGCTGATAGCGGCATGAACCTTTCGGCCCACGTCTGCGGCTCCTGGGCCCAGGCGATCGTCGATGGCCGGGACCCGGACTTCGACCCGGCGCTCCTGGCGCCGTTCTCGCGCGTCCAGGTCAACACGCGGCCCGGCGCGGATCCGGCCGCGGTCCGCGCCTGG
>QFNI01000149.1 GCA_003240775.1 Mesorhizobium amorphae
GCCGGAAGGAGGTCATCATGCCCGAGCTGCCCGAGGTCGAGACGATCCGACGCGACCTGGAGCCCGCCCTCGCCGGCCTCCGGATCGTGTCGGTGACGGTGGCCAGGCGCGACCTGCGCCGGCCGGTCCCGGAAAGCCTCGAGGCGGCGGTGACCGGGGCGGTCATCACCGGCGTCCGGCGTCGAGGAAAGCTCCTGCTGATCGTGCTCGGCGATGACGCGCCGCTCCTGGCCATTCATCTCGGCATGACCGGCCGGCTGATCCTGCAGCCGGGCGATGACCGGACCGCGCCGGCCGAGATCCGTCCGGCGCACGATCACGTCGTCTTCCGGCTATCGGACGGGTCGCGCCTCATCTTCAACGACGCGCGCCGTTTCGGACTCGTCGACCTGGCCCCCGGCGGCCGGCATCCGCTCATCGACGCGCTGGGGCCGGAGCCGCTGGGCGAGGATTTCTCGCCGCGCCCCGGTCAAGACGGTGATCATGGACGGGGCGGTCGTCGCCGGGGTGGGGAACATCTACGCCTGCGAAACGCTCTGGCGAGCCGGGATCGACCCGCGCCGCCCGGCCCGGGACCTCACCGTCCCGGAGGTCGGACGGGTCTTCGCGCGTCTCCGCGAGGTCCTGGGCGACGCGATCTCCAGGCGCGGATCCAGCCTGCGTGATTATCGCGACGCGTCAGGCGCGCCTGGCGGGTTCCAGGAGACGTTCGCCGTCTACGGGCGGGACGGGCTGGCGTGCCGGCGGGCCGGGTGCGGCGGCACGGTCATGCGGATCGTCCAGGGCGGGCGGTCCACCTTCCTGTGCCCCGCCTGCCAGGTCTGAGCCGCCGGTTGCGCGATTTTCTCGCCCATTCCCCGATGATCATCCCCGTCGAGACGAGCTGACCCTCAGATCAGGAACTGGTTGTCGTCCGCCTCCTCGATCGGCGCCGCGGTTCGGGCCGCCTCTTCCGCCATCTCGGCGAGCTCGGACGGGTCCGGCATGCCGCGGTCGCGAAGCTCGATCGGGGCCATGCGCGCCTCGAGCAGCTCGCCGAGGCGCGCCACGGCCGCCTGGA
>QFNI01000079.1 GCA_003240775.1 Mesorhizobium amorphae
AGGCGCCGGGCGCGAAGTTCATCGGGCCAGCCACGATCTGGGTGACGCCGAACTGGTCGAAGATCGGCTGAAACGGCAGATACTCGCCGAAGGGCACGAGATGCACCTTGTCCACCGCGTCCACGATGGTGCCGTCGGCGCCGACGGCCACCAATGAGTTGTAGAACAGCGGCTGCGTGCCGCTCTGCTGCGCTTCCGCGCGCACCGCGCCTGCCAGAACGAGACGGCCGCTTTCGCCGACCGCGCCGATGGCAGCCAGCGCGTCGGGGCGCTCGGTCAACAGAAAGGGCACGGCGGTTTCGGGCCAGACGATCAGCTCGGGCGCCTCGGCACCCTCGGGCGGCGGGCCTTGCGACAGGTCGAGCGTGGTCTGGAGCACGCGGTCACGCACCGCACCGTCCCACTTCTCCGACAGGTCGATCGAGGGCTGCACGATGCGCACGGGCAGCATGCGCGCATCCACGACCGGCGCTGAAAGCCGCCAAGCGCCGTAGCCGACATGGAGAAGGCCCAAGAGCAGGGCGAGCGAGAGGCCCGTCCGCCACAAGCGGCCGCCGACCACGAGGGCGGGCGCGGCGAAAAGGAAGACTGCAGCCGCGTTCATGCCAGCCGTGCCGATCTCGTGCGCGCTCTGCATGAGAAGCGGCGTCGGCATCAGCCCGTAGCCGACCGGATTCCAGGGAAAGCCAGTGAAGGCCCAGCCGCGGAGCCATTCCGCGATCGCGAAGCCGAAGGCGAGCGAAAGGATGCGCCCCAGGCCGTCATCCCAGAAAAGGCGGGACAGCACGGTCGCGAGCCCGAAAAAGGGCGCCATTAGGAGCGGCAGGCCGAGCACCATGAAAGGCAAGGCCCACAGAAAGCTCTCCGCCTCCACGAACACCGCGTTTCCCACCCACCACAGGCCGGCAAGGAAATAGCCCAGGCCGAACCACCAGCCGACCGCAAAGAAAGGCCAGAACCGGCGCCAGAGCGAGACCGGCGAGCGCTCGGTCGCGCCGTCCAGGAGCCAGATAAGAAGCGGAAAGGAAACGAAACCCGCAGCCGCGAAGTCGACCGGCGCTTGAGCGAGCACCAAAAGACCGCCCGCAGCCAGCGCCAGGGCATAGCGGCGCCAGCCCCATAGCAGGATCACGCGCCCGGCGAGGCGCTCCACCAGCGAGGACGCGTCGCTGGCCGGCAGGGCGGACGATGCCAGGCTCACGGCAGGGGCGCTGGCGCCGTGGTGTCCGTCTTGCGGACGATCTGCACGCGCTTGACGCGGCGCGGGTCGGCTTCGAGCACATGGAAGTCGAAGCCGGGCACGGCCTCCACGATCTCGCCGCGCTGCGGCACGCGGCCGAGCTCGTTGACGATCATGCCGCCGATCGTGTCCACATAGTCCTCGTGCTCGCCAGCGGCGAATGCCGATCCGATCACGTCGACCGCTTCCTCGATGGTCGCCTTGGCATCCGCCACATAGACGCCTTCGCCCGTCATCGTGACCAGCGCTTCTTCCTTGTCGTGCTCGTCCTCGATGTCGCCGACCACGGTTTCCAGGATGTCTTCCAGCGAGACGAGGCCATCGGTGCCGCCATACTCGTCGATCACCAGCGCCACATGGATGCGGCTCGCCTGCATGCGGGCCATCAGGTCCGACACCAGCATGGAGGGCGGCACGAAGTGGACGGTGCGGATGAGGTTGAGGTTCTCCACCGTCTCGGAAAGGTCGACGCGGGCGAGATCGACGCCTGCGCCCTCCCCTTCACGCGCGTTGCGCGTGATGTGGGCGAGCACGTCGCGGATGTGGACGAGGCCGCGGGGGTCATCGAGCGAACCAGCATAGACGGGCATGCGCGAATGGCCGGAGCGCTCGAAGATGCCGAGCAGATCGGCGAGCTTGGTGTTGATCTCGATCGCCTCGATGTCGGCACGCGGGATCATCACGTCCTCGACGCTGATCTCGCGCAGGCCGAGCACGTTGGTGAGCATGGCGCGCTCGGCGGGAGAAAAGGCGTTGGGATCCTCTCCGCCCTCGGCCAGCGCGTCGGCGATGTTCTCGCGCGCCGTGCCGGGGCGTCCGCGGAAATAGCCCGCCAGGCGCTCCAGGAAACTGGGGCCCTCCGCAGAGTCTTCGGCATCCGCACCGCGCGTGCCGAAACTGTGTTCTTCGCTCATCGCATCAAACGTCGAAAGACGCTTCTCCAACTATTGGTAGGGATCGGGAATGGCGAGGCGGGCAAGCGCGCGGCGCTCGAGTGCCTCCATCGCCTCGGCTTCGGCCTCATCCTCGTGGTCATGGCCGAGAACGTGCAGGAGGCCGTGGACGATCAGGTGAGACAGGTGGTGCTCGAAAGGCTTGTTCTCGGCCAAGGCTTCGGCGCGCACGGTCTCGAGCGCGAGCACGACATCGCCCAGTTGGGGCGCCAGGCCAGGCACGGGCGGCTGGGGCGGGGCAGGAAAGGACAAGACGTTGGTGGGCTTGTCCTTGCCGCGCCAGTCGCGGTTGAGCGCCTGGACCGCGGCATCGTCGGCGAAGACCAAGCTCAGCTCGGCGCCGGCGGGAACGGATGCAGCCGCCTCCGCGAGGCACGCATCCACGGCAAGCTGCGCGAGCCGACTGAGCGGCTCCTCGGCAGGCCAGCCCTCGCTTTCCACGGAAACCGCGAGCGCGAGCGTGTCGGTTGCGGCCTGGGCCATGATCAGCGGGCGTCGTCCACGGCCACGCCGCGCGCGATGCGGGCGTCGCGATCGTAGGCCGCGACGATCTCGGCAACGAGCGCGTGGCGCACCACGTCCTTCTCGTTGAAGCGCACGGTGACGATGCCCGAAACGCCGTCGAGCACGCGAAGCGCCTCGACGAGACCCGAGCGTGTGTTCGACGGCAGGTCGATCTGGGTGGGGTCGCCGGTCACGATCATGCGGGAGTTCTCGCCCAAGCGGGTCAGGAACATCTTCATCTGCATGGGCGTGGTGTTCTGCGCCTCGTCGAGGATCACGGCGGAATGCGCGAGCGTGCGGCCGCGCATGAAGGCCAAGGGTGCGATCTCGATCACGCCTGCGGTCAGCGCGCGCTCCACCCGGTCGGATGGCATCATGTCGTAGAGCGCGTCGTAGAGCGGGCGAAGGTAGGGATCGACCTTCTCCTTCATGTCGCCGGGCAGGAAGCCCAGCCGCTCGCCGGCTTCCACTGCGGGGCGCGAGAGGATGATGCGCTCCACGAGGCCGCGCTCAAGCAGCATCGCCGCGTGCGCCACCGCGAGATAGGTCTTGCCGGTGCCGGCCGGGCCGATGCCGAACACCATCTCGGAACGTTCCAGCGCCCGCATATAGGCGTCTTGGTTCACCGTGCGGGCGTAGATCGTTTTCTTGCGCGTGGAAATCTGCGCGGCAGCCAGCCGCGTCTTGCGCTCCATGGTGGGCAGAACGAGCTGGTCCTCGGGCGCAACCGCCATGCGCACGGCGCCGTCCACGTCCGATGCCGAGATTTCCGTTCCCTTCTGGAGCACGGCATAGAGCGCATCGAGCGCGCGCCTAGCCTGCTCGGCGGCCACCGCATTGCCGCGGATGGTCAGCTGGTTGCCGCGCGAGCGGATGTCGACGCCGAGCTTCTGCTCGATGCGCGCCAGGTTCTCGTCGAACTGGCCGTAGAGCGCGCTCGCGTGTTTGTTGTTGTCGAAGGTGAGCACGACATGGGTCATGTCGGATGCGCCGGTCGCGGGCGCAGGCGTGGCAGGCTTGGGTTCCGCGGCAGCGTTCAAGCAGGAAACTCCAGGTGGGAAGGTGCCGTCATGCGGCTTCGGCCATCAGCGTGTTGAAGCCGGTATCGGTGACACGAACACGACGGAGATCGCCGATCTCGCCAAGTTCGGATGCGACCACCACGGGCTGGAGCCAGGGCGAGCGGCCGACCTTCTGGTCGGGCCGGCGGCCGGGCTTCTCGATCAGGAGGTCGATGGTCTGCCCGACAAGCGCCCGGTTGAAGGCCGCCTGCTGGCGCACCATCAGCTCCTGAAGGCGGGCAAGCCGCTCGGTCTTGATCTCTTCGCTCACCTGATCGCCCAGTTCCGCCCCCGGCGTGCCGGGACGGGTGGAATATTTGAACGTGAAAGCCTGCGCGTAGCCGACTTCTTCCGCAAGACGCAAAGTATCCTGAAAGTCTGCTTCGGTCTCACCTGGAAAGCCCACGATGAAATCGCCGGACATGGCGATGTCGGAGCGCGCGGCGCGGATGCGCTCGACGAGGCGGAGATAGTCGGCGGCCTTGTGACGGCGGTTCATGGCTTTCAGGATGCGATCCGAACCCGACTGCACGGGAAGATGCAGATAGGGCATCAGGGCCGGCAGGTCACGGTGGGCGGCGATGAGCGCATCATCCATGTCGCGCGGATGGCTGGTGGTGTAGCGCAGCCTGGCTATTCCCGGCACTTCGGCCAAGCGGAACAAAAGCTCGCCCAGGCCCCATTCGCGCCCATCGGGGCCAAGGCCGTGCCAGGCGTTCACGTTCTGCCCCAGCAGCGTCACCTCGCGCACGCCGGCTTCCGCCAGGCGCTCGGCTTCCTGGAGGATGCGCGCGACGGGGCGCGAGGTCTCCGAGCCGCGGGTATAGGGCACCACGCAAAAGGTGCAGAACTTGTCGCAGCCTTCCTGCACGGTGAGAAAGGCGGCCACCCCCCGCGCCGCGATCGCCGCGCGCGGCTGCAAAGGCAGCCCGTCGAACTTGCTTTCGGTGGGATAGTCGGTCGCCACCACGCGCTCGCCCGCGCGGGCCCGTTCGACGGCATCGGGCAAGAGGTGATAGGTCTGCGGGCCGATCACGAAATCGACGGCTTTCTCGCGGCGCAGCATCTCCGCCCCTTCGGCCTGCGCCACGCAGCCGGCGATGCCGACCAGTGTTTCCTTGCCCGCGCCGGCGCGCTCGCCCTTGAGCTTGCGGATGCGCCCGAGCTCCGAATAGACCTTTTCGGCGGCTTTCTCGCGGATGTGGCAGGTGTTGAGGAGAACGAGATCGGCCTCCTCGATCCGGTCGGTCTCGCGATAGCCCTGGGCGCCCAGCGCATCGCTCATGCGCTGGCTGTCATAGACGTTCATCTGGCAGCCATAGGTCTTCAGAAAGACCTTGCGCTCTTCGGCCGGGCTCGTCTCGGTCGGCTGTGCCCGGTTCGGGATTTGCTGGATCATCGAAGGCGCTTCTAGCGGGTTTCGGGCGGCTTGGACAGGGATTGTGTTCCCTCTGGGCCGTCTGCGGTTGCACCGCCCCGCAGCAGGGCCGCCATGTCGTCGCGGATCACGGCCTGCGCGGAGGCAGCTATCACCTTGCGGCTGAAGCGCTCGCCGGGTTCCAGCGGCTCGCCCCAGCGCAAGGCCACATCGAGCGGGCCGTGGCGGGCGAGGAGCTTGAGGTGGAACCACAAGGAGCGCTCGCCGATCCAGGACGCCACATGGCGCTCGCGGCGATCCATGGGGATGCCGTGGAGCGTGGTGTAGGCGATCGTCGCGGGCTGCACGAAGACGTTGGCCTCGCCCCCGATCGCAAGCGCGCCGAAGAGCGAACTCTTGAAGGGCAGAAGGTGGTTGCCGTCGGCCGTGGTGCCTTCGGCGAACAGGATGGCGGCCGTGCTAGCGCGGAGGCGGCCCGCAAGCTCGCCCGCCTGCGCGCTCGCCTTGTTGCGGCGCTCTCGCTCCACGAAGATGGTGCGCTGCATGCGTGCGAGCGGCCCGATAACCGGCCAGCCCGCGACCTCCGACTTTGCCACGAACACCACGTCGCCCTGCGTGCCGAGCACCAAGATGTCGGCCCAGGAGATGTGGTTGGCGACAACCAGAAGCGGCCGCTTTTCGCTCATCCGCCCTTCCGCGCGAAGCCGCCAGCCGAGCGCCCAGAGAACCGCGCGGTGCCAGAGCACGGAAGCACGGCCCGCATCGAACCAGCCCGTCTTCAGCCCGAGCCAGCGCGGCGGCACGAGCACCAGTGAGACGATGGCCACCACGAGCATGGCCCAGGCAAGCCGAAACGCGCCGCGCATGGGTCAGCCGAGATCGCGGCGCATCACGAGTGCCGCCGTGGGCTGAGCGCGGCCTTCGTCATAGTAGCGCGGACGGCGGCCGACCTCGAAGAAGCCCAAGCGGCGGTAGAGGCGAAGGGCCGCGGCGTTGGTTTCGTCCACTTCGAGAAACAAGGCTTCCGCCCGCTCCCGGTGGAGAGTGCGCAAAACCGCATCCATCAGGAGCCAACCGAGCCCCTGCCCCTCCCAGCGGCGGGAAACGGCGACCGACAGGATCTCCCCCTCGCCGGCTGCGAGCCGCGCGAGCACGAAGCCTGCGGGCTCGCGCGCGCCGCCGCCCGCCGGGCGGATGGTGAAGCCGAACACCGGGGCCTGATCGAGCAGGCTCGCGAATTCGGCCGCGCTCCAGGGGCGCGGAAAACGCTCGGCATGGAGGCGCGCGATCAGGTCGGCATCGGCGAGCCCGATCTGTTCCACCATGAAGTCCGGCACGCGCTGTGGCAGGAAGGGGATGCGCATCAGGGCGATTGCCGAAGGATGCCGCCCGTCTGGGGCTTGGCGTCGGGCGGGCGGATATAGAGCGGGCGCGGCTTCTCGGTCGCGCCGACCCCCAGGCGCTCCGCGCCGAGCCGGGAGAAGACGGCGATGTCGGCCGTAGGCTCGGTGGCGAGCACGGGGAGCGGCAGGACTTCGGCCAGGCGCGGTGCCGCGTTGCCCGCAAGCACGGGCGACAGGGCCTCTGCCCAGGCAGCGGCTTCCGCGAGATCGAGCGAGGCGGGCGCGCGGAGAACCGCGCCGCCGGCATCGAAGACCGCCGCATGGATCGCACCGCGCCCGCCTTCGAGCGCGACCATCACGGGCCTGCCACCACCATCCACGGACGCCGCGATGGCTTCCAGCGTGGAAACGCCCACCGAAGGGCGGCCGAGCCCTAGCGCCAGGCCCCGCGCGGTCGCGACGCCCACGCGGATGCCCGTGAACGAGCCGGGGCCGATGGAGACCGCGATGCCGGAGACGTCCGAATAGACCGCGCCGGCCTCGCCGAGGGCCGCCTCGATCACCGCCATCAGGCGCTCGGCATGGCCGGTGCGCATTCGCTCCACCGCGCGGCCCCTCTCGCGCCCGTCGGCCCACAGGCAGGCGGCGCAAAGCTCGGCTGCGGTGTCGAGCGCAAGCAGCATCAGGCCTCCGCAGCGGCCGCCTTGGCTTCCAGCCGGCGCTTGTGCAGCACGGGCTCGGTGTAGCCGTTGGGCTGGGCACGGCCCTGGAGCACGAGATCGCAGGCAGCGCCGAACGCGATCGAGGTGTCGAAGTCGGGCGCCATCGGCTGGTAGAGCGGATCGCCCTCGTTCTGCCGGTCCACCACCGCGGCCATGCGCTTGAGCGTTTCCACCACCTGGTTGCGCGTGCAGACGCCGTGGTGGAGCCAGTTGGCGATGGCCTGGGACGAGATGCGCAGCGTGGCCCTGTCCTCCATCAAGCCGACATCGTTGATGTCGGGCACCTTGGAGCAGCCAACACCTTGGTCCACCCAGCGCACGACATAGCCCAGGATACCCTGCGCGTTGTTGTCGAGTTCCTTCTGGATTTCTTCGGGCGTCCAGTTGGGGCGGGTGGCCACGGGCACCGACAAGATGTCGTGGAGCTTGGCCTTGGGTCGGTCACGCAATTCGGCTTGCACCTTGGCGACATCGACCGTGTGATAATGAGTGGCATGCAGCGTGGCCGCCGTGGGCGACGGCACCCAAGCGGTCGAGGCGCCCGCCTTGGGCTGGGCACCCTTCTGCTCCAACATGGCCCCCATGAGGTCGGGCATGGCCCACATGCCCTTGCCGATCTGGGCACGGCCGGCGAGTCCGCATTCGAGCCCGGTGTCGACGTTCCAGTTCTCGTAAGCCGCGATCCAGGGTGCGGCCTTCATGTCGGCCTTGCGGATCATCGGGCCCGCTTCCATCGCCGAATGGATCTCGTCGCCCGTGCGGTCGAGGAAGCCTGTGTTGATGAAGAACACGCGGGAGCCCGCCGCGCGGATGCATTCCTTGAGGTTGACGGTGGTGCGGCGTTCCTCGTCCATGATGCCCATCTTGAGCGTGGCGGGCGCAAGGCCCAGCAGCGCTTCGACACGGCCGAACAGCTTGTCGGCGAACGCCACCTCTTCGGGGCCGTGCATCTTGGGCTTGACGATGTAGACCGAGCCCGCCGGGCTGTTGGCGCGCCGCCCGTTCGGGCCGATGTCGTGAAGAGCTATCAGCGCGGTGAAGGCAGCGTCCATGATGCCTTCGGGGATTTCCGTGCCGTCGGGCAGGAGGATCGCGGGATTGAGCATCAGGTGCCCGACATTGCGCACCAGCATGAGCGAGCGGCAGCGCAAGGTGAACACCGACCCGTCGGGCGCGGAATAATCGAGGTCGGGGTTGAGCTTGCGGGTGAAGGTCTTGGCGCCCTTCGTGACCTCTTCCGCGAGATCGCCCTTCATCAACCCGAGCCAGTTGCGGTAGGCGCCGACCTTGTCCTCGGCATCCACGGCCGCAACCGAATCCTCGCAGTCCATGATGGTGGAAAGCGCAGCCTCCACCCAGACATCGGAAATGCCGGCCGCATCCGCCTGGCCGATGGCGGAAGTCTTGTCGAGCACGATCTCGATGCCGAGCCCGTGGTGGCGGAGAAGCACCTGCGTGGGCGCATCGGGCGCCCCGAGATAGCCCGCAAAGGCATCGGCTTCCCGCAGCGAGACGGGCTTGCCGCCGGCCTCGACCGCGAGCGCGCCACCGGCCACGCGAAGGCTCGACACATCGCGCCAGCTCGCGCCGTCGAGCGGCACCGCATCATCCAGAAAGCGGCGCACCCATGCGACGACCTTCTCGCCGCGCTTGGGGTTGTAGCCGCGACCGCCGCGCTCCGCGCCATCCTCTTCGGAGATCGCGTCCGTGCCGTAGAGCGCGTCGTAGAGCGAGCCCCAGCGCGCATTGGCGGCGTTCAGCGCATAGCGCGCATTGGTGATGGGAACCACGAGCTGGGGGCCGGCGAGCCGGGCAATCTCGGGGTCGACATTCTCCGTGGAGACCTGGAAGGCCTCGCCTTCGGGCACGAGATAGCCGATTGCGCGCAGGAAGCTCTCATAGGCTGCGAGGTCGGCGGGCGCGCCGTTGTCCCGATGCCAGTGGTCGAGCTTTTCCTGGATCTCGTCGCGGCGAGCGAGAAGCGCGCGGTTTTCGGGCGCAAGCTCGGTGGCGAGCGCGGCGAAGCCTGCCCAGAAGGCATCGGCCTCGATGCCCGTGCCGGGAATGGCTTCCTCCTCGAGGAAGCGGGCAAGCTCGGCTGCGACCTGAAGCCCACTTCTGTCCACGCGCTGTGTCATCCTCAAACCTCCCTAGCCGGCAACGCGGCGGGTTGCGGTTTCATCATGATCCGGCTCAGGCCGCAATCCGCGGGCGGCCGCTCGCGGTGGCGATCACGCGCGCGGCGACGAATGTGCGCTGGCCCTCGATCGTGGCCGCATCCACCGTCCACGCGACCGCGAGCTCGGCCGTGTCGGCGCCGGCCTCCTCGGCCCCGCGCGCGGCCAGGCGGCGGGCAGCGGTCTCGGCAACGGCGCGCGCATCTTCTTCCGTTCGGTGGTCGCCCACCTCGCTGCCCACCGTGACGCGGAAGAGGCCTTCCACCGGCTGGGAGATGTTGGCTTCCACGCTCACCCGCACCTGACCCACCACCGCCCCCAACGCATTCGCCACATCCGTGTCGGGAGGCACGATACAGGGCACGCCGAGGAGGGTGGACAGTTCGGCATAGTGAAGCGGCGCGGAAGCGCCGAGGCCCACCACCGGGCGGTCGAGCGAGACCGAGACGCGCGCGATGCCCGCGCGGCCGTCGAGCGCGCGCTGCACGAGGGGGTGGGACACGCTCCCCTCCCCGCCATCCTCTGCGAAGGCGGTTTGGAGCATGGCCTCGGCGGAAGCGCGGGTGACGCTTGCGAGCACGCGCTCCGAGATCGCCTCCGCATTCGGCGCGATCGCCGTGCCGCGCCCGTCGCGGCGACGGGCGAAGAGCTCGGCGCCCAGGCGCGCGGCCCCTGCCTCCCAGTTGGACTGGCGGCCGAGCACGTGGGCGGCGTCCGACGGGGTGAAGCCGGACATGTGGACGAGACCGCGGGAAACCAGGCGGTTCAAGGTGGCGGCGGCCGCCGTCGATTGCAGAAGGCGGTCGAGCGCCACGGGCGTCGCGCCGACTGTCTCGTAGAGCCGCGCCTCGGGCAGGGAAAGGCCGGCCGCCATCCGCTCGGGCACGCCGGTGCGGACCGCGAAGCGACCGTCGAGCCGGCCGGGATTGGCGGTGCGGAGCTGGCGCTCGAGTTCCGCGGAAACGCCTGCGCCGTGCTGGAGGGAAAGAAGCGACAGGGGAACGAGGCGGCGGGGGCCGAGAAGAAGGCGCGGGTTGAGCCCGCCGTCTTCGAGCGCCACCTCGGAATCCCCGCCCAGGCCGAAGGTGCGCATGGCGACGGCTTCCACCATGGTGCGGAAGGGGCCGACGGTGGCGCCTTCAGGGTCGAGGCGGGGGCGGCCCTCCTCCAGCACCGCCACATCGGTGGTGGTGCCGCCGATGTCGGACACGAGCGCGGAAGCGAGACCCGTCATGTGGCGGGCGCCGACCAAGCTCGCGGCGGGGCCCGACAGGATGGTCTCGATCGGGCGGGAGCGGGCGAACGCGGCCGAAACGAGCGCGCCGTCGCCGCGCACCACCATCAGGGGGGCCGCGATCCCGCGCGCTGCCAGGAACCCTTGGGTGGCGGCGACCAGGCGGTCGATGGTGGGGATCAGGCGCGCGTTGAGAAGCGTCGTGAGCGCGCGGCGCGGGCCGCCGAGCTTCGACGTCAGCTCGTGGCTCGCGGTGACGGGAAGCCCGGTGCGCTCGAGAAGGGCGCGCGCGGCCAGTTCATGGGCGGGGTTGCGGGTGGCGAAATAGGCGCAAACGGCAAAGGCCGAAACGCTCCCCCCCCAGGTCTCCAGCGCTTCTTCGAGCGGCGCGAGATCGAGGTGCCTGGCGTTGCCGTGCACATCGTGCCCGCCCGAGCAGAACACGTGCGGGTCGGTTCCCAAGGCCCCGCGCAGGCCGTCGCGGTCGAGATCGGCCTGCCCGAAGCCGATCATCACGAGGCCGGCGCGCGCGCCCTGGCCTTCCACCAGCGCGTTGGTGGCGAGCGTGGTGGACAGCGAGACGAGCTTGACCGCCCCTCCCTCCACCCCGCTTTCGCGCAGCACCTTGTCGGCCGCGCCCGCGATGCCTTCGGCCAGATCGTGGCGCGTGGTGAGCGCCTTGGCCTTGGCAAGCACGGTGCCCGCGCCCTCGTCCCAAAGCACGGCATCCGTGTAGGTGCCGCCTGTGTCGATGCCTAAGAAGAGCGGGCCGGTGTGGAGCATGCGGCCCCTCTAGCGCAGCACACCCCGCCCCGAAAAGAGCGCTTCTCAGAACCCCCGGATCATCCGCTTGATCGGGGGCTGCGGCTCCTCGTGGGTCTCGGGCAGCCGGGGGTCGGGGTCGTAGTCCAGGAATTCGGGCAGCGGCTCCTCGCGCAGGAGGTCCGCCTCCGAAAAGCCGGCCGCGCGGCCGATGGCGTTGACGATGGTGCGCGTGTGGATGCGGCAGCGCTCGAAGGCGAGCGCATCAGGCAGGCAGGGCGGCGCGAGCGGCCCGTGCGGAAAGCCCAGCCAGTCGAACTGGTTGCGCCTGCCCACGCAGCGGTTGTTGCGCCGGCAGCGCGGCACGGGGCAGTTTCGCCCGTAGCCGAGCACCCAGGCGGCCTCCTGCATCAGGGACAGCAGCACGGAATGGCGCGAGGCCTGTTCCTCGTTCTCGCGCCGCGCATGGGCTTGCTGGGCCTCGGTCTGGCCCGGCCAGGGCCGGTGGACGGGCACGGCGAAGCGGGGATGGGGGTAGTCGGGCGGGTAGGACACGAACTCCTCGGAATACCGGAAGGTGGTGCCGTTCCATTCCCAGCTTGCGGGCCGCGTCTTGGGCATCGACTGATCCTCGTTCGGGCGCGTGGGCACCCACCGTTTCACCCATGCGGGTTTCGCCCCGCGCGCTGGCCGCGTGGGGTTCGAAAAAGCTCCGGGAGGCATCGCGTCCTTCGGACCGCCCTCGGTTAGTTCAAGTCGTGCGGTCCGAAGGACGCGACGCTCGGCGTTTTTTGGTCATGCGCCCGTTCCGCTTGGCCCCTTTTTGCCCCTTGGGGCATCGAGGGGTTCACAGTGCACCGTCCGGCACAGGCGGAGCGTAGTCTCCACCGGGGAACCCTTGGGCGGCAGACCCCCCGGGCCGCGGGACACGCTATCCCACAACCGGAGGCGCCGGCTCTCCCCCACCAAGCCACCGTCGCGACCGGGCACTCCCGGTGGGAAGAACGGGACGGAGTGTAGGGGTGGGCCAAAGGGGGTGGATGGAATTGCTTGTCAGGCGTGCGCCCGCGGCGTTTCCTGCCAAGAGCCGCGCGCCGGATTCGCCCTACGTTCCAGGGCCTTGCGCGATAAGGCCCACACTGCCGCCCGGTGTTCGGAGGTCCGCTCCTCGCGGAATCTCATCCCCACCCTGTGCCTGCCCAAGCTTGCCGCCCCGCGCAGCCTGCGGGCGAAGGTCTGCGGCGTGCCGTGGGGGTGACGCCCGAGCGCTCGCCGGTCTGCCGCCCATGCGGGGAGCGCGGCCATCTCGATCGCGCGGGGCCGCTGGCGGGCGGGACGGCATCCGCCCACGTGCTCGGCATCTTCACCTGCGCGAGCGAGGACGTGTGCTCGTTTTGCAAACCGGACGCGGGCGCAAACAGCGCCTTTCCCCTGCCCGGGGCGGCCCTCGACGCGCACGCGGGGTGCTCGGCGCCGGACGGCGTCGCGGTGCTGCCCGAAGCGTGGATCACGGGCTGGAGCCCCTTCGACGACTTGGGTCCGAGAACCGCGAGGCTGCCACTGTGCGCTACGGCCAGTTCACTGAGCTGCCCGGGAACGAGCAGTTTCCGCACGGTTTCGACATGGCGCTGATAACGGAGATCGGCATTGTTATGGCCTGAGACGACCTTTATCCATAATTTTCTCAAAAGCGTCATCTGAAATGCTTGTTATAGATATAGGAGGCGCTTTCAATGCTGACATTTTCGTCAGTGCAGACAGGCCAATAGGCGCATCAAAATGATCTATTAATATAAAATCTAACACTTTTACTGGTTGAGAGTTGCCCTGATACATCTCTCGCAGCACTTTTTCTGAAAAAACCGATCTCTTCGAGGTCATCTTTACTAGGTCATCCTGATCTAGGGCCTCAGAGAAACCCTCTACAATACCTAGTGTCGTGACGGACTGTGAGAAATCATCGCCTGAGGTGAACGATTTATAGAACAATACAATATCCCCAGGTCTTACCTTCGTGATACCAGATCTGGAAACGTACACTTTGCGAATGGTATTACCAGGTATCTTTTGACTACTTAATTGCTGGCTTCCAAGCTCATTCGGCATAAAGAGTTCACGCTGACGGCGACCATCCTTCTCAGGGAATAAGCGCGCAAAATACTCATCTTGTATAGGTATGATGAACTTTGCGACCTCATCTCCAGAGTAGAACTTTGGATAGTTAATCATAGCCGCTTCAAGCGCCGCCATGCCCTTTGGCTTGATTACAGTTCGAGGTATCTTCTTTTCTAGAACTAGCTCCCCGCGCTTATTTCTATATGTAGCTTGAAATCCAAAGTGCTTTAAGAGGCCGACCAGCACTGCTTGGTCTTCGAAAGCAGTAAGATATACCACATCAAAATTGTTTGATGCCGCATGCCAAAGTGCCTGCTTTAAAAGTTGCTCGCCAAAGCGCTCTCCCCTGAAGCTTGGACTCATCTTGAATGTGCAGAGTTTTAGGAACTTACGCCCATCAGAATTGGCATCCGTATCCGCTTTGGTTTCTTCCTTGTAAATGACGATCCCGACAACCTCATTTTCAACCTCAATGACCCAACACTCGCGCTGAGCACGCTGACATTTCTCAGCAAACCACTCGTCGAACTCAGGATACCCTTCTCTAAGGGAGTCAAAAATCGGCAGCCTTATATCTAATTCATATGCTTTTCGCTGAGATATATAGGGGAGTCTTATCGTATTAGGCTCATACTTTCGCTGCAAAAGTCTAATTGCGTCAGCAACAAAAAGTGCGCGCTCCTCCAGATTTACCCTTGTTGCCCTTCTGTGTATTCCAACGTCTTCTGTCACAAAAAAGTCTACGGCATTTGCTTTCAAATACGCTAGGAGCTCGATATCTGCAATATTGTTTCGTCTAGTGTTCGGATCTACAGATGCCGAAAGTTCTTCAAAATGTCTACGCGGGACCGGGCGGAGCTGCTCGTATTTCGCTATCTTTGATAG
>QFNI01000014.1 GCA_003240775.1 Mesorhizobium amorphae
ACGCCGCTTTCCTCGAGCCGGCAGGACGCGCCGGCGGAAGCGGGCGCGGCGAGCCGCGTGGCCGCGTTGGTGGTCCAGCCGAACTCAGCCACGCTGGCGTCCTCCCTCGGGGTCGTAGAAGACGGGCGAGCAGATCTCGCCCTCGTAGTCTTCGTTGCGCAGGGGATCATAGATCCGCACGGTCTCGCCGATGCGCTCGCGGCCACGCGAAACAAGCGCCAGGCCCAGCCAGCGGTTGAAAATCGGCGAGAAGCAGACGGAAGTGACGTAGCCGCCATCCGTGAGCGGGCCGGGCTCGACGCCGCGGGCGATGACGTGAGCGCCCGAGCGCAGGCGCTGGGAGGGCGCGGTGGGGCGGATGCCGACCACGACCTGGCGGTCCGCGCGGACGAGTTCGGGACGGGCGGCCATGACGCGGCCGACATAGTCCTTCTTCTTGGACATCATCTTGCCCAGGCCAAGGTCATCGGCGGTGGTGGTGCCGTTGAGCTCGGGGCCGGCGACGTGTCCCTTCTCGATGCGCATGACGCCGAGCGCTTCCGTGCCGTAGGGCACGACGCCGAAAGGCTCGCCCGCGCGCATCAGGTTCTCCGCCATGGCGGCGCCGTAGCGGGCGGGAACCGCGATCTCGAAGGCCAGCTCGCCCGAGAACGAGATGCGGAAGAGCCGCGCCTTCATCCCGCCGCGAAGCTGCACCTCGCGCGCGGCCATGAAGGGGAAGCCCGCATCCGAGAGGTCTTCGGCGGGGTCCACGATGTTTTGGAGGAGTTCGCGCGTCCGGGGGCCGGCGATCGAGAACTGCGCCCACTGGTCGGTGGCCGAGGCCAGCTGCACGTCGAGTTCGGGCCAGAGCACCTGGCGGCAATATTCGAGATGCGCCATCACCGGGCCCGCCTTGGCCGTCGTGGTGGTGACGAAATAGCGGTCCTCGGCAAGCCGCGAGGTGGTGCCGTCGTCCATGACGAAACCGTCCTCGCGCAGCATGATGCCGTAGCGCGCCTTGCCCACCGCAAGGGTGGAGAAGGTGTTGCCATAGACGCGGTCGAGGAAGCGGCCGGCATCGGGGCCGTGCACGTCGATCTTGCCGAGCGTGGAGACGTCGCAGAAGCCGACGCGCTCGCGCACGGCGCGAACCTCGCGGCAGACGGATTCCAGCCAGTCCTTCTCGCCGGGTTCCGGATACCACTGGGCGCGCTTCCACAGGCCGACATCCACGAACACCGCGCCGCGCTTCTGGGCCCAATGGTGGGAGGGCGGCAGGCGGGTGGCGTGGAAGTGCTCGTCGCGGTTGGTGCCGGCAAAGGCTGCGATGGCGACCGGCACCTGGGGCGGGCGGTAGATGGTGGTGCCCGTTTCGGGAATGCCCAGGCCCTTGGCTTCGGCGAGAATGGCCAGGCCGTTGACGTTGGACGTCTTGCCCTGGTCGGTCGCCATGCCGAGCGTCGTGTAGCGCTTGAGATGCTCGACGGAATCGAAGCCCTCGCGCGCGGCGAGCGCGATGTCGCCTGCGGTCACGTCGTGCTGGAAGTCGACGAAGGCCTTGCCCTTGCCTTTGACCTGCCAGAGCGGACGGATCGTGTAGGCCTCGTCGTCGGCCTGCGGCGCGGTGCCCGCCGAGCGCTCGAAGCCGAGCGCGGAAGCGGCCTCGGCGCCGGCGGCGAAGCCCTGGCCGAGGGCCGCGCCCAGGCCGAAGGCGCCGTTCGCGGCACCCACCATCGCCATGCCCGGCGGGCAGGCGCCAGGCACGAAGGCCGCGATCTCGGAGCGCCATTCCGGCCGCCCGCGATGGTAGCAGGACAAGCCGACATGCGGGTTCCAGCCGCCCGAGACGGCCAGGCAATCGGCATCGATGCGCTCGGTGCCGCCATTGCCGAGCGCGACCTCGATGCGCGACAGGCCGGCCTTGCCGCCGGACACGCCGGACACTTCGCCCGACAGCACGCGGCCGCCATGGGCGCGGGTCGTCGAGTGGAGGCCGCGCGGGTCGATCACGGCCGCCACTTCGGCGCCGGCCGCGCGGATCGCGTCCGCCGTGCGCCAGCCGTCGTCGTTGTTGGTGAAGACGGCGATGCGCTTGCCCGGCAGGGCGGCGTAGCGGTTGATGTAGGTGCGCACGGCACCCGCCATCATCACGCCGGGACGGTCGTTGCCGGGGAAGACGATGGGGCGCTCGACGGCGCCGGCCGCGACCACGGCGCGCTTGGCCACGATGCGCCACAGGCGCTGGCGGGGGGTGTGGGCGGGGGCAGTGGCCAAATGGTCGGACACGCGCTCGAGCGCGCCGTAGGTGCCGCCGTCATAGACGCCGAACACGGTGGTGCGGGTCATGATGCGGACGCAAGAGAGGCTTTCCAGCTCGGCCAACGCGCCCTCCACCCATTCGGCGGCGGGCATCCCGTCGATCGTGCCGCCTTCGGACAGGAGGCGGCCGCCCAGGCGATGGTCGTCGTCGCACAGGATCACGCGCGCGCCGCCGCGGCCTGCGGCAAGGGCAGCCGCGAGGCCGGCTGGTCCGCCGCCGGCGACCAGCACGTCGCAATGGGCCCAGGCCTTCTCGTAGCGGTCGGGATCGGCCTCGCCGCTCGCGCTGCCCAGGCCCGCCGCGCGGCGGATCGCGGGCTCGTAGACGGCTTCCCAGAACTTCGCCGGCCACATGAAGGTCTTGTAGTAGAAGCCCGCGACGAAGATCGGCGAGAACAGCGAGTTGATCGAGCCGACATCGAAGGAGAGGTTCGGCCAGCGGTTCTGGCTCTTGGCTTCGAGCCCGTCATAGAGCTCGATCGTGGTGGCCTTGGTGTTGGGCTCGCGGTGGGCGCCCGAGCGCAGCTCTACCAGCGCGTTGGGCTCTTCGGCGCCTGCCGTCATGATGCCGCGGGGGCGGTGATACTTGAAGGAGCGGGCGACGAGCTTGACGCCGTTGGCGACCAGCGCGGACGCGAGCGTGTCGCCCGCATAGCCCGTCATGCGCGCGCCGTCGAAGGTGAAGGACAGCGCTTTCGTGCGGTCGACGAGACCGCCCGTGGCGAGGCGGGCGGGTTGGGCCGCGGTGCGCGCGGGCGCGGGAATCGCGGCGCTTTCGCGCGCCACGGGGCCGGAATGGGTCACATCGACCATCAGTTGGCTCCCTCGGAAACGGCGGCGCCCGCGCCGGGCGCGGGCTCGACCGAAAGGATCTCGTGGGTCACGGTGTTGCGGTGGGCGACGAGCCAGGAGCGGCAGCCGCCGCCGTGATACCAGAGCTCGTGCATGGGCCCGGCCACGTTGTCGCGCAGATAGACGTAGTCGAAGAAGGCGGCCTCGGTGCCTGCAGGAAGCTCGGCGCTCTCGGCGGCATAAGTGGGCCGGCGGGGGCTCGCGTCACCCAGATAGGTGAACTCCGAAGACTCCCGCTCGCCGCAGAAGGGGCATGGGATGCGCATGGGTCGAGCCTTCCCTCAGTGCAGGTTGGGCTGGGCGCCAACGCCCTTTTCGTCGATCACGGCGCCGCGCTGGAAACGGTCGAGGCGGAAGAGTGCGGCCTCGGGATGCGTCTCGTCGCGCGCCAGCAGATGGGCGAAGGTGAAGCCGGAAGCGGGTGTCGCCTTGAAGCCGCCATAGCACCAGCCGGCATTGATGTAGAGGCCATCGATTCCGCTCTTGTCGATGATGGGCGAGCCGTCCATCGACATGTCCATGACGCCGCCCCACTGGCGCAGCAGGCGCACGCGGCCGATGGCCGGCATGAGCGCCATGCCGCCTTCGCAGACATCTTCCATGACCGGCATGTTGCCGCGCTGGGCATAGGAGTTGTAGCCGTCGATGTCGCCGCCGAAGACGAGGCCGCCCTTGTCGGACTGCGACACGTAGAAGTGGCCCGCACCGAAGGTGATGACGCCGGGGATGAGCGGCTTGATGGCTTCGGACACGAAGGCCTGGAGCACGTGGCTCTCGATGGGCAGGCGCATGCCCGCCATGGCCGCGACCCGGCCCGAATTGCCAGCGACGGCCATGCCGACCTTGTTGGCCAGGATCGTGCCGCGCGCGGTCTCGACGCCCGTGACGCGGCCGTTCTCGCGCACGAAGCCCGTGACCTCGCAGTTCTGGAGGATGTCGACGCCGAGCCTGTCGGCGGCGCGCGCATAGCCCCAGACCACCGCGTCGTGGCGGGCCGTGCCCGCACGCTTCTGGAGCAGGCCGCCCATCACGGGGAAGCGGGAATTGTTGAAGTTGAGGAAGGGCATCATGCTCTTGACCGCATCGCGGTCGAGAAGCTCGGAATCGATGCCGTTGATGCGCATGGTGTTGCCGCGCCGCGCATAGGCATCGCGCTGGCCGTCGGAATGGAAGAGGTTCACGATGCCGCGCTGGGACACCATCGTGTTGTAGTTGAGGTCCTGCTCCATGCGCTCCCAGAGCTTCATGGATAATTCGTAGAAGCCGACATTGCCGGGCAGGCCGTAATTGGAGCGGATGATGGTGGTGTTGCGGCCCGCATTGCCCGAACCGATCCAGCCCTTCTCCACCACGGCCACGTTGCGGATGCCGTGGTCGCGGGCGAGGTGGAAGGCGGTGGCGAGGCCATGCCCGCCGCCGCCGATGACGATCACGTCGTAGGATTTCTTGGGCACCGGGTCGCGCCAGGCACGGGTCCAGTTGCGGTGGCCCGTCAGCGCGTTCTTGGCGAGCGAGAAGATCGAGTAATTCATCGGCCTTGACTGTTCCGCCCCGGACCCGCGCCCGGACGGACCTCTCAGATGTCGAGCGTGTTGTCGCGTTCCCACTGGGTGAAGTGGGAGGCGTATGAATTCCATTCGTTGTGCTTGAGCTTGAGGTAGGCGGCCGAGAATTCGGGACCCAGCGCCTGCTTCAGTTCCTCGTCCCCGTCGAAGGCGCGCAGCGCGTCGAGGAGGTTGAGGGGGAGCTTCACGCCGTGGGTGACGGTGTGGCCTTCCTTGTACATGTCGATGTCCGAGCGCGGGCCGGGATCGGCGTCCTTGCGCATGCCCGAGACGCCGGCAGCCATCACGGCCGCCTGCATCAGATAGGGGTTGGCCGCGCCGTCGGGCAGGCGGAACTCGAAGCGGCCGGGGCCGGGCACGCGCACCATGTGGGTGCGGTTGTTGCCGGTCCAGGTGACGGAGTTCGGCGCCCAGGTCGCGCCCGAGATCGTGCGCGGCGCGTTGATGCGCTTGTAGGAGTTCACCGTGGGGTTGGTGATGGCCGCCAGGCCGGCCGCATGGCGCATGATGCCGCCCAGAAACGTCTTGCCGCGGGCGGACAGGCCGAGCTCGGCATCCTTGTCGGCGAAGACGTTGGTCTTGCCTTCCTTGTCCCACACGGAGATGTGCATGTGGCAGCCGTTGCCCGTCAGGCCCTGGAAGGGCTTGGGCATGAAGGTGGCGCGCAAGCCATGCTTTTCGGCGACCGAGCGCACCATGAACTTGAAGAAGGAGTGCTTGTCGGCGGTGGGCAGCGCGTCGTCGAAGGCCCAGTTCATCTCGAACTGGCCGTTGGCGTCCTCGTGGTCGTTCTGGTAGGCGCCCCAGCCGAGCTCGAGCATGTAGTCGCAGATTTCGGCGATCACGTCATAGCGGCGCATCACGGCCTGCTGGTCGTAGCAGGGCTTGGAGGCGGTGTCGGCGGCGTCGGAAATCTCTCTGCCGTCGGGCGAGATCAGGAAGAACTCGGCCTCGACGCCGGTCTTGACGTAGCAGCCTTCGGCGGCGGCATCGGCCATCACGCGCTTGAGCGTGTTGCGCGGCGCCTGCTCGACGCTCTTGCCTTCCATCACGCAGTCGGAGGCGACCCAGGCCACTTCGGGCTTCCAGGGAAGCTGGATCACCGAGGACGCGTCCGGCACGGCGAGCATGTCGGGGTGGGCGGGCGTCAGGTCGAGCCAGGTGGCGAAGCCCGCGAAGCCCGCGCCGTCCTTCGCCATGTCCGCGATGGCCTGGGAGGGAACGAGCTTGGCCCGCTGCCCGCCGAACAGGTCGGTGTAGGACACCATGAAATACTTGACGCCGCGCTCGCGCGCGAAATCCGCGAGATCGATCGCGGGCTTGGCTGCGCTGTCAATCTTCCCCATCGAAGACTCCCATTACCGAAAGATGTTCGCGGTCCCGGCCGGTTTTTTGATGGCACGTCGGACCGCGGCGATGAAATTCCCTAGAAGCCGGTCTTGCCCGGAATCCATTCCGTGCCGGCGAGCGGCACCTGGGCCATGGCGGCTGCCTCGATGGTGAGCGCGCACAGGTCCTCGGGCTCGAGGTTGTGCACGTGGTTCTTGCCGCAAGCGCGCGCGATGGTCTGCGCTTCCAGCGTCATCACCTTGAGGTAGTTGGCGAGGCGGCGGCCCGCCGCCACGGGATCGACGCGCGTCATCAGTTCCGCGTCCTGGGTGGTGATGCCCGCGGGATCGCGGCCCTCGTGCCAGTCGTCATAGGCGCCGGCCACCGTGCCGAGCGCCTCGTATTCGGCTTCCCAGCGGGGGTCGTTGTCGCCGAGCGCGACAAGGGCCGCCGAGCCGACCGAAACCGCATCGGCACCGAGCGCCAAGGCCTTTGCCACATCCGCGCCGTTGCGGATGCCGCCCGAGACGATCAGCTGCACCTTGCGGTGCATGCCCAAATCCTGGAGCGCCTTCACGGCCGGGCGGATGCAGGCGAGCGTGGGCTGGCCGACATTCTCGATGAACACTTCCTGGGTGGCGGCGGTGCCGCCCTGCATGCCGTCGAGCACGACCACATCGGCGCCCGCCTTCACGGCAAGTGCGGTGTCGTAATAGGGGCGCGCGCCGCCGACCTTGACGTAGATCGGCTTTTCCCAGTCGGTGATCTCACGCAACTCGCCGATCTTGATCTCGAGATCGTCGGGGCCGGTCCAGTCGGGGTGGCGGCAGGCGGAGCGCTGGTCGATGCCCTGGGGCAGGTTGCGCATCTCGGCGACGCGGGGGCTGATCTTCTGGCCGAGCAGCATGCCGCCGCCGCCGGGCTTCGCCCCTTGGCCGACCACGACCTCGATCGCATCCGCACGGCGCAGATCGCGTGGGTTCATGCCGTAACGCGAGGGAAGATACTGGTAGACGAGGATCGAGGAATGGCCGCGCTCCTCTTCGGTCATGCCGCCGTCACCCGTGGTGGTGGAGGTGCCCGAAAGGGTTGCGCCGCGGCCGAGCGCTTCCTTGGCAGGACCCGACAGCGAGCCGAAGGACATGCCCGCGATCGTGATCGGGATCTTGAGCGTGATCGGCTTCTTGGCGAAGCGGGTGCCGAGCACGACGGTGGTGTCGCACTTCTCGCGATAGCCTTCGAGCGGATAGCGCGAGATCGAGGCGCCCAGAAACAGGAGGTCGTCGAAGTGGGGCACCTTGCGCTTCGCGCCGGCGCCGCGGATGTCGTAGATGCCGGTGGTCGCCGCGCGGCGGATCTCCGACATCGTGTAGTCGTCGAAGGTCGCGGACTTGCGCGGCGTGGTGGGCGGATTGTGATAGCTCATCGGAACCTCGGGCCGCTCAGTAGGCGTCGGCGTTGTCGATGTTGAAATTGTAGAGCTTGCGGGCCGAGCCGTAGCGGCGGAACTCTTCAGGCTTGGCGTCTACGCCGGCGCGGGCGAGCAGATCGCGCAAAATCTCGTGGTGCTCAGGGCGCATTTCTTTTTCGATGCAGTCCGCGCCCAGGCTCTTCACCGTGCCGCGCACGAAGAGGCGGGCCTCGTAGATCGAGTCGCCCAGCGCCTCGCCCGCATTGCCGAGCACGACCAGGTTGCCGGACTGCGCCATGAAGGCCGACATGTGGCCGACATTGCCGCCCACCACGATGTCGATGCCCTTCATCGAGATGCCGCAGCGCGACGACGCGTTGCCCTTGATCACGAGAAGGCCGCCGCGGCCGGTGGCGCCCGCATATTGCGAGGCGTCGCCCTCGATCACGACAGTGCCCGCCATCATGTTCTCGGCCACGCCCGGACCGGCCGAACCGTGGACGGTGATCTCGCCCTGGTCGTTCATGCCGCCGCAGTAGTAGCCGACCGAGCCGCGCACATCGACGGACACGCGATGCGCGATGCCGACGGCGACGGAGTGCGCGCCGCCGGGGTTGAGCACTTCCCAGGCGGTCTCGTTGCCGCCTTCACGGATGTCGTGCAGCGCCTGGTTGAGATCGCGCGTGGTGACCTGCGAGAGGTCGAACACCTGCGCGTAGGACGTGTCCGCCAGCTTGGTCGCGTGCATGGGTCAATGCTCCCAGAAATAGACGGTTGCGGGCTCGGGCTCCCAGACCCGGGCATTCTCGATGCCGGGCAGGCCGACGAGCGCGCGGTATTCCGAACCGAAGGCGACGTAGTCGTCGGTTTCGGCCAGGACCGCGGGCTTGCAGGCGATGGGATCGCGCACCACGCCGAAGCCGGACTTGGTGCCGACCACGAAGGTGAAGAAGCCGTCGAGGTCTTCCAGCGTGCCTTCGAGCGCTTCGCCCAAATTCTTGCCGTGGGCCATCTGCGAGGTGAGGTAGGCGGCCGCCACCTCCGTGTCGTTCTGGGTCTCGAACTTCATGCCCTCGCGGACGAGCTCGCGGCGCACATTGTTGTGGTTCGACAGCGAGCCGTTGTGGACGAGGCACTGGTCGGCACCCGTGGAGAAGGGGTGCGCGCCGAGCGTGGTGACGGCGGATTCGGTCGCCATGCGGGTGTGGCCGATGCCGTGGGTGCCCTTCATCTTGGTGATGCCGAAGCGCTCGACCACCTCTTCGGGCAGGCCCACTTCCTTGTAGATCTCGATGCTTTCGCCCGCACCCATCACGCGGATGTCGGGGCGGAGTTTTGCGATGGCCTCGCGGGCTTCCTTGATGCGATCGGCGGGCACGTCGAGCACGGCATGGGTCGAGCGGCGGTCGAGCGAGACGGTGATGCCGAGCGCTTCGCCGAGCGCCTTGTCGAGGCCGTCGAAATCACGGTCGGCATTGGCCGACTGCACGGTGATCTTGCCCGCGCCGTCTTTCGCGCCGCCATAGATCGCGATGCCCGCGCTGTCTGGGCCGCGATCGGTCATGGTGATGAGCATGGAGGAGAGGAGCGCGCCGAGCTGGGGTTCGAGCGCAGGCTTCTTCAGGAAAAGTCCGACAATGCCGCACATGGCTGCGCCTCACTCCCGCAGGTGGTTGGTGTCGGCAAAATTGGTAGCACGGGGCTTTCGCCGGCTCAACTCATATGAATGAAATTTTCCCGTGAGGAACAGGCGCGAAGGTTCCGCTTGTCAGGCGCAGGCAATCCTCAGGCCTGATCGCCCTGCGGATAGGAGATGATCGAGAGGTAGCGGATCGGCAGCCGGGTCAGCTCCACGGGGCCGTGGGGAGCGTCGGCGTCGAAGAACAGGCTGTCACCTTCGCGCATGGCGAAGACCTGATCGCCGTGGCGGTAGGAGACCTCGCCTTCCAGCATGTAGAGGAACTCGACCCCATCGTGCTGGAAGGTGGGGAACACGTCGGACTTGGTCGTGAGCGTGATCAGGTAGGGCTCGGTCACGACGCCCGACATGTTGGCGCCGAGATGGCCGAGAAGCGCGTATTGGTGGCCCGCGCGGGTGCCGCGGCGCTCGACGTCGACCCCCTCCCCTGCGCGTACGAAAACGGCGGAGCGCTCTTCCTCGAAGCGGCGCAGAAAGGCGGTCAGCGGAACGCCGAGCGCCTTGGAGAGCGCCAAAAGCGTGGTCAGCGAGGGCGAGGTGTTGCCGTTCTCGATCTTGCTGAGCATGCCCAGCGAAAGGTTCGCCGCCACAGAAAGATCGGCGACCGTGATGCCGAGCTTCTTGCGGATGGCGCGCACCTCGCGACCGATGGCGACTTCGAGGACCTTCTCGCGCGGCTCGTGGTTGGGGACGTGGGGGTCCTGGCTGAGCGCGGGACGCACCGGGGCCTCCTGCGCCTTGCCGCGGGAAAAAGGTATCTCGCCGTCGCTGCCTGTCATGCTCCCTCCACGTCTTTCCCCACACGGTAGGAGAAATGGCGGGGTCTTGGGAAGGTGGGATGGCGCAAGTCGCGGTTGCAGCCAAGATGCATGAACCCGTTCAGCCTTCCCTAACGCCTTTGTGACAGCTTCCGCGCCTCAATAGTTGACGGGGGCGAAGCGCGGACAGACGATGGCAAGCGACATCCGCCCCTTTGCTTCGCCCGACGTGGCGGTCGTCGCGGAAATGTTCGGTCGCATTCTGCGCAAGTCTTCCGGGCCCACCCCGCCCGGCCTGCAGAGCTATCTCTCCGACCTCTTTCTCGACGGCCCCACCGCCGACCCCGACCTGCCCTCGCTCGTGCATGTGCGCGAGGACGGCTCGGTTTCGGGCTTCATCGGCGTGCTGCCGATGGCGCTGGAGCACGAGGGCGCGCCCGTGCGCGGCGCGCTGTGCTGCTCCATGATGGTGGACAGGCCCGAGGAAGACCCGTTTGCGGGCGCGCGCCTCCTGCGCGGCTTCATGGCGGGGCCGCAGGACATCTCGCTGACTGAGACGGCCAACGACATCTCCACCACCATGTGGCGCAAGATGCGCGGGCTCGTGCTCAACGACTACAGCCTGGAATGGCTTCGGGTGATCCGCCCCGCGGGCTTTGCCGCAGCGCTCGCCGCCACGCGCTTCGGGCCCGCGCGGCTGCTCGCGCCGCTCGCCCGCCCCTTCGACCGCTTTCTGGGCGGGCGTCGGGGGGCCGACCCGCGCTGGACCCACCCCGATGCAGGCGCCAAGGGGCGTGTGCTCAAGGTGGAGGATGCGAGCGAGAGCACGGTGGCCGAGCTTCTGCCGCGTCTGACCGCCCATTATCCGATGCGGCCTCGCTGGGACGGGGACACGCTTTCGCGCATGCTCGTCCATGCGCGCGTCAAGCGCCGCTATGGCGGGCTCGCGCAGCAGGTGGTCTCAAGCCCCGGCGGGCAGCCGCTCGGGCTGTTCGTGTATTACGGCGATCCCGGCGGCATCGGGCGCGCGGTGCAGGTGGTGGCGGTGCCCGGCCAGGAGGGGGCGGTGATCGACGCGATGGTGAACCACGCCGCCGAGCGCGGGCTGGTGGCCATCCGCGGCCGCTCGCAGCCCAACCTGCTCAACGTCATGCTCGGACGGCGCTTCATCTTCGTTCACGCCTCGTCCTCCATCGCCACCGCGCGCGATCCACGATTGCTCGAACCTTTCACGGCGGGAAAAGCCTTCTTCAATGGATTTGCGGGAGAATCCTGGACGCGCCTGATGGGCGACGAGTTCGATTGAGGTGACGGTCTGATGTGCGGGATCGCGGGCTTCTGCGGGAATGGGGTGGCGCCGGATGCGGCGTCGGCACTCCTGCGCCGCATGACCGGCTCGCTCGCCCATCGCGGTCCCGATGCGGAAGGCGTGTACGTCGCCGAGGGTGCTGGGCTCGGCCACCGCAGGCTCTCGGTGGTGGGCGTCGAAGACGGCAGCCAGCCGATGCGCTCGGCCGAAACCGGCGCGGTGATCTCCTACAATGGCGAGGTGTTCAACTATCTCGAACTGCGCCGGGGGATGGAAGCGCGCGGGCGCGTGTTCCGCACGGGCTCGGACACCGAAGTGGTGCTCGCGCTCTATGACGAGAAGGGGCCGGACTGCGTTTCCGAATTGAACGGCGACTTCGCGTTTGCCATCTGGGACGAGCGCTGCGCGCGCATGATGCTGGCGCGCGACCGGATGGGGGTTCGCCCCCTTTTCATGGCATGGCGCGACGAGACGCTGTTCTTCGCTTCCGAGCCGCAGGCGCTGCTGTTCGCGCCGGGAATGGAAGGCGCGCTCGACATCCACGCGCTCGACCAGATCTTCTCGTTCTGGGCGCCGCTCGGGGGACGCACCGCGTTTCGCAACATCTCGGAACTGCCGCCCGGCCACCTGATGCTGGCCGAAGGCGGCCGCGCGGTGACGCGCGCCTATTGGCGGCTGGATTATCCCCCTGCGGGCGAGGAACGGCGCGACGACGAGCGGGTGCTGGCCGACGAGCTCCTGGCGCTGCTCGACGATGCGACCGCCATCCGCCTGCGCGCGGACGTGCCCGTGGGCTCCTACCTTTCGGGCGGGCTCGACTCCTCGGTGGTGGCGAGCTTGGCCGCGCGCCATGTTTCCGACCGGCTCAAGACGTTTTCCGTTTCCTTCGACGACCCGGCCTACGACGAGAGCGCGTTCCAGGAGCGCATGAGCGCCTATCTCGGCACGGCCCATGCGAGCGTCGCCTGGCGGGGGACGGACACCGCGCGCGTGTTCGCGGATGTGGTGGCCCATGCCGGCCAGCCGATCCTGCGCACCGCGCCAGCGCCCCTTTTCGGGCTCGCGGCGCTGGTGCGCGACGAAGGCTTCAAGGTGGTGCTGACGGGCGAAGGCTCGGACGAGATCTTTGCGGGCTACGACCTCTTCGCCGAAGCGCGCGTGCGGCGCTTCGCGGGCCGGATGCCGGGGTCGACCATCCGCCCGCACCTCTTCCGCAAGCTCTATCCCTACCTGCCCGCGCTCAGGAACCAGCCGGCGGAAACGCTTGCCGCCTTCTTCGGCATCGAGGGCGGGGACGACCCGCTGTTCTCGCACCGCCCGCGCATGCGCAACACGGCGGCCGCCAAGCTTTTCTTCTCGGCAGAACTGCGCGCCGGGCTCGAAGGCTATGACGCGGCGGACGAGCTTGCTGCCTCGCTGCCTGCGGGGTTCGGCAGCTGGCACCCGCTCAACCAGGCGCAGTACCTCGAATCGACGCTGCTTCTGCCCGGCTACATCCTGTCGGCCCAGGGCGACCGCATGGCGCTGGGGCAAGGGGTGGAGACGCGCTTTCCGTTTCTCGACCACCGGCTGGTGGAATGGGCGGCGAGACTGGCGCCAGAGCACAAGCTCAAGGGCCTGTCGGGCAAGCACATCCTCAAGCGGGCAGCCGCCCGCATCGTGCCGCCCGAGATATTGGCGCGGACCAAGCAGCCCTATCGCGCGCCCGAAAGTGCGGCCTTCCGCGAGGCCCCCGCCCTCGTCTCCGCCCATCTCGGGCCACACGCCATCGCGAATGCGGGGCTCTTCAACCCCCGGCCCGCCGCGCGCCTCGTCGAGAAGTGCATGGCGGGACAGGCCAGCGGCTTCCGCGACAACGCGGCTTTCGTGGGCATGCTTTCCACGCAGATCTGGCTGGACCGCTTCGCGCGAAGCACCCCCGCCCAGCCGGTGCACGCCGCCGCTTCATGAACGAGACCAAGGAGGACGCCATGTCCCAAACCCAAGCCAGTTCCGACAACGGGGCGAAGGCCGAGATCCGGGCCTTCATCGTCGAGAACTTCCTGTTCGGCGACGAGAACCATCCGCTCGACGAGACCACCTCGCTGATCGAGAACGACCTGATCGACTCCACCGGCATCCTGGAACTCGTGACCTTCCTGGAAGAGCGCTTCGGGGTGACGGTGGCGGATGCCGACATCGTGCCGGCGAACCTCGATTCCATCGCGCGCATCGCGAGCTATCTCGGTTCCAAGGGCGCCGCCGCCGTTTCGGCCGCGGCCTGACCCATAGCCTCCGATGCGCGTCGAGCAGTTCCTGAAGGATGCCGCCCGCCTCTGGCCCGAGCGCACGGCGCTGGTCAGCGGCGAGACGCGGCTGTCCTTCGAGGCGCTCGACGGGATGTCCGACCGGCTGGCAGCCGGCTTCGCGCGGCTGGGCCTCCGGCGGCACGACCGCGCTGTCGTGATGATGGACAATGGCTGGGAAGCGGCGGTGTCGCTTTTCGCCGTGCTCAAGGCGGGCGGCACGGCCGTTCCCGTCAACCCCTCGGTCAAGGCCGAGCGGCTGGGCTTCATCCTGCGCAATTGCGAGCCGCGCCTGATGGTCTCGCAGGTGAAGCTCGCGCCGGTCGTGTTCCAGGCGGCGAACGCTTCCGCCGTCGAGCCGGCAGTCGTGATCGCCGGCGCGCAGAGCGAGGGGCCGGGTTTCGTCTCGCTCGATGCTTGTCTGTCGGAAGAAGACAGCCCGCTCGGCACGGGCGGGGTGGGGATGGACCTCGCCTTCCTGATCTACACCTCGGGCTCCACGGGCGAGCCCAAGGGGGTGATGCTGTCGCACGGAAGCGCGGAAGCCGCCTGCACGGCCATCGCCGCCTATCTCGGCACAGGCGGGGAGGACGTGGTGGGCTCGGTGCTGCCGTTCTCGTTCGGCTACGGGCTGTTCCAGCTTCTGATGAGCGTTCGCGCGGGCGGTAGGCTGGTGGTGGAGCGCTCGTTTGCGTTCCCTGTGGCCGTGCTCGACGTGTTCCGCGCGGAAAAAGTGAGCGTGTTCCCGCTCGTGCCAACGATCGCCGCGATGGTTCTGCGCATGGACGAGGGCGTGAGCGCCCTGCCTGGCCTGCGCGTGATCACCACGGCCGCCGCCGCCATGCCGCCCGAGCGCTTCGCAGCGCTTCAGGCGCGGTTTCCCCAGGCGCGCATCTTTTCCATGTATGGCCAGACCGAGTGCCTGCGCTCGGCCTACCTGCCGCCCGAGGAGCTGGGCGCGCGGCCGGGTTCGGTGGGCGTGGCCATTCCCGGCACCGAGCTTCTGGTGCTCGACGAGGACGGCGCGGAGGCTGCCCCCGGCGCGACTGGCGAGCTCGCCGTGCGCTCGCCGCACCTGATGGAAGGCTATTGGGGGGATGCCGAGGCTTCGGCCCGCGCGCTGGAGCCCCTGCCCGCGCGGCCTTGGGAGAGGGTCCTGCGCACGGGCGACCTGTTCCGCCGCGACGGGGACGGCTTCTTCTATTTCGTGGCGCGCAAGGACGATGTGATCAAGTCGCGCGGCGAGAAGGTGCCGCCCGCAGCCGTCGAGGCGGTGCTGCTCGCCTGCCCCGGCGTGAGCGAGGCGCTGGTGTTCGGGCTCGACGACCCCGTGCTCGGGCAGTCCGTGCAGGCGGTGGTGGTGCGGGCCGACCCCAATCTGGAAGAGCGCGCGGTGCTGCGCTTCTGCGCGGCGCGGCTCGAGGATTTCATGGTGCCCAAGGCGGTGCGCTTCGCAGCGACCCTGCCGAGCACGGACACAGGCAAGGCGAGCCGCCGCGTGGCGGCCGACGAAATGAGGATCAGCGCATGAACGTCGCGGTGAAGGTGGAGGCCAGCCCGCTCGCGCTGGACGTGGGCGCGGAGGTGGAGCGCATCGCAAGCGCCCTGCGGAGCCAGGTGCGGTCCTTGCGCAAGCGCGGGCTGGTGCTGGGGATTTCGGGCGGCATCGATTCGGCCGTCTGCGCGGGGCTCGCCGCGCGTGCGCTCGGGCCCCAGAACGTGTTTGCCGTGTTCATGCCCGAAAACGATTCCGACCCCGAGAGCCTGGCGCTCGGGCGGCAGGTGGCGGAAGCCTTCGGCATCGCGGCGGAGGTCGAGGATATCGGGCCGGCGCTCGAAGCCATGGGCTGCTACCGGCGGCGCGATGCCGCGATCCGCGAGGTGGTGCCGGAGTTCGGGCCGGGCTGGGCCTCCAAGATCACCTTCGCCAACGCGCTGACCACGGGCGGCTACAACATCTCCTCGCTCGTGGTGCAGGCGCCCGATGGGGCGATCACCAAGCACCGCCTGCCCGCTTCGGCCTATCTCGCCATCGTGGCGGCCACCAACATGAAGCAGCGCACGCGCAAGCAGACCGAGTATTTCCACGCCGACCGGCTGAACCATGCGGTGATCGGTACGCCCAACCGGCTGGAATACGACCAGGGCTTCTTCGTGAAGAACGGCGACGGCGCAGCCGATGTGAAGCCGATCGCCCATCTCTACAAGAGCCAGGTCTACGCGCTGGCCGAACATCTCGGCGTGCCCGAGGGCGTGCGCAGGCGTGCTCCTACCACCGACACCTATTCGCTCGCCCAGACGCAGGAGGAGTTCTACTTCGCCCTGCCCTACCACCAGATGGACCTGTGCCTGCACGGGCTGAACACCGGCAGAACGGCCGCCGAGACAGGCGCGAGTGCCGGGCTCGAAGAGGCCCAGGTGGAGGCCGTGTGGCGCGACATCGAGGCCAAGCGCAAGGTCGCGCGCTACCTGCACCATCAGCCGATGCTGGTGGAAGAGGTCTGAGGGCCCTCACATCGCGCGCAGGCGGCGGAGGATCGCGTCCACCACCTTGCGGGTCGGGCCTTTCACGCTGACGCGGATCGCGTTCTCGTCGGGGCCGGGCGGCTCCAGCGCCGCGAACTGGCTGTCGAGCAGGGCCGGCGGCATGAAGTGGTTCCGGCGATGGGCGATGCGCTCGCGGATGAGTGCCGGGCTGCCTTCCAGGAGAACGAACAGCACGGGTTCGCCGGCTGCCCGCTCGATGCGGGTGCGGTAGGCGCGCTTGAGCGCCGAGCAGCCCATGACGACGCGGCCGGGCTCGTCGCGCATGATGTGTCCGATGCGGTCGAGCCAGGGCGCGCGGTCGGCGTCGTCGAGCGGTTCGCCGCGGCTCATCTTGGCGATGTTGGCTTCGGGGTGGAATGCGTCGCCGTCGAGGAAGACGGCGCCGAGCTTGGGCGCCAGCGCCTCGCCGACCGAGGTCTTGCCGGCGCCCGAGACGCCCATCAGGACGAGCAGGCGCGGCGGCGTGGAAGTCGTCTGGTCCATCGGCGAATCCCCATCCTTTCCGCGGCATAGCGCCTCCCGCCCCTTGACGGGAGGCCGGTCTTGCAAACTTCTGGCGAGACCACCCGCACGCGGCAAGGAGCCTGATGACAAGCTATTGCGGAACGCCGCCCGTGCCCATCGAGATATGGAGCCGGTGGAACTTCGACCCGTTCCTCCTGGGCGGTCTGGCGCTGTGGCTGGTGGCAGTGCGCGCGGCCGACCGGCCGCGGCTCGCGCTGATGGCGTGGGGGGTGCTGGCGGTGCTGTTCGTGTCGCCGCTCTGCGCCTTGTCGGTGTCGCTTTTCTCGGCGCGCACGCTGCACCACCTGATCCTGGTGGGAGCGGCTGCGCCCTTGCTGGCGCTGGCCTTTCCGCGGGGGCCGCGGCTCGGGGCCGTTTTGCCGCTCGTTCTTTTCGCCGCGACGCTCTGGGCTTGGCACCTGCCCGCGCTGTATGAGGCGAGCCAGGCGGGCACGGCGAGCTATTGGGCGATGCAGGCGAGCCTGCTTGCGACGGCCACGCTGTTTTGGCAGGGCGCGCTGCGCCAGCCGCCGATCCCGGCCATCGCGACGCTCGTTGCGGCCACCGCGCAGATGGGCCTGCTCGGCGCCGTTCTCACCTTCGCGCGCGAGCCGCTCTATCCCTGGCACGAGAGCACCACGCTCGCCTGGGGGATGACGCAGCTTGCCGACCAGCAGCTCGGCGGGCTCGTGATGTGGGCGCCGGGCATGCTGCCTTTCGCGGCCTGCGTGCTCTGGGTGGCCGCGCGGATCAAGCGCCAGGGCCTCGCCTCCGCATGATCACGCTTTTCAAGTTTCTCCATATCGGAGCGCTTCTGGTGTGGTGCGCGGGCCTGCTCGGCCTGCCGCTGCTGCTCGCCAAGCACCGGCCCGAGGAGTTGCAGCTCGACTATGCGCGGCTGCGCTTCGTGACCCATTATTCCTATGTGCGGATCGTGACGCCGGCGGCCGTGCTCGCCATCGCCTTCGGCACGGTGCTGATCTTCCTGCGCGGGGTGTTCGTGCCCTGGCTCTTCGTGAAGCTCGTCGCCGTCGGCGGGCTCGTCGCCATCCACGCCTATATTGGCCACATCACGCTTCTGATGGGCGAGCGGGTGGGCAAGTACCAGCCGCCGGGGGGCCGGTTCCTGGTCGGGCTCTCGCTCCTCGCCCTTCTGGTCATTCTCGTTCTGGTGCTGGGCAAGCCCATCATCGCAGCCGAGCTTCTGCCGTCATGGCTGCTCGAGCCGCAGGATCAGCCCTTGCCGGTGCCGGAGACGCCGATTTGATAGTCGAACACCAGCTTGCCGCCGTGCCAACCGGTGAAGCCCGTGAAGGCCGTGGCGAAGGCCGAAAGCAGGATGCCCCAGGGCAGCACGGCATGCTCGAAGCCCGCCGTCCAGCGGTAGCCCCAGTTGGCACCGAGGATGGACAGCAGCATCACGGCGATCACGAAATGCGTCCAGCTCGCAGCGCGTGCGCGGATGCCGGGCACGAGAAGCAGCTCGACCGTGCCCGAGAAGCCGGCGCCCAGGCCGAACAGGAACGCCATGCCGCTCGCCCAAAGGGCAGCGCGCGCCCAAAACACGTCGCCCGTCCACCAGAAGAAGACGTCGGCCCCGAGCGTGCAGAATGTGAGCGCCACCGGAAACGCCACCAGCATCGCATGGATGGGATGGCCGGCGATGGCGATCTTGGATTCGGTGCGGTGGAACTGGGGAGAGGAACTGATCGGATCGACCAGTCTGGCCTCGGTGTCTTGCTGCGCGGCGTCTGTCATGCCCCTATAATGCGCAGGGCCTGGATGGTTGCGCCAGCCCTGTTCGCAACTGCGTGCGCGGGGCCTTATTCGACGCTCGAGCCCGGCGGGCCGTCCGCCGGGGGCGTGGCGGTGCTGTGGTGGGTGATGCTGGCGGGTGCCGGCGGCATCTGCGCGCTCGTGGCCGTGCTCCTGGTGATGGCGTTTCTGCGTGAAGGCGACGGGCGGCCGGGCTCGGCCAAGCTGTGGCTGGGCGCGATGGGCGTGGGCTTCTCGTCGGCCGTGTTGGCACCTCTCCTGGTCTATGCCTTCGTGGTGGGCGAGCGCACGCTGCCCACACCCGCACCCGGCACGGTGACTGTTGAGGCCGAAGGGCGGCAGTGGGCGTGGCGCTTCCGCCAGCCGGACGCGGGCGGCGGCACGATCCAGACGGAGCGCGCGCTGCATATCCCGGCAGGCGTGCCGGTGGACGTGCACATCACCACCATCGACGTGATCCATTCCTTCTGGGTGCCGCAGCTCGCGGGCAAGATGGACGCCATTCCCGGCCGCACCAACGTGCTGCGCATCGAGGCATCGAGCCCCGGCACCTACCAGGGCGTCTGCGCGGAGTTCTGCGGCATCGGCCACACCGACAACCGCTTCGAGGTGGTGGCGCATGACGCCGCTTCCTGGGCGGCGTTCCAGGCGGGCGCGCTCGCCCCCTCCCTGCCCCAGACCGTGCCGGGAGCCGCACAGTGAGCGACGCAGCCATCTCGCCCATCCGCCGTCACAAGGCGCTTTCCCGCATCTGGGGCACGCCCAAGGGCTGGCGCGGCACGCTCGTCTCGGTGAACCATTCCGACATCGGCAAGCGGTTCATCCTCGCCGCCTTCTTCTTCTTCGCGGTGGGCGGCGTGCTCGCCATGCTGATCCGCGCGCAATTGGCCACGCCGCACAGCGTGTTCGTGGGGCCCGACGTCTACAACCAGCTCTTCACGATGCATGGCAGCATCATGATGTTCTTGTTCGCCATTCCCATGTTCGAGGGGCTGGCGCTCTATCTCCTGCCCAAGATGCTCGGCAGCCGCGACATGGCGTTTCCGCGGCTCTCGGCCTTCGGCTGGTGGTGCTACCTGTTCGGCGGCTCGATCCTGCTCGTGGCGCTGGCCGTGGGCGCCGCGCCCGATGGCGGCTGGTTCATGTACACGCCGCTCTCGGGCAAGACCTACACGCCCGGCATCAACGCCGATGTCTGGCTGCTCGGCATCACCTTCGTGGAGATCTCGGCCGTTGCGGCCGCGGTCGAGATCACGGTGTCGATCCTGAAACTGCGCGCGCCCGGCATGAGCCTCGACAAGATGCCGCTGTTTGCGTGGTATCTCTTGGTCACGGCCCTAATGATGGTCGCGGGCTTTCCGCCGCTGATCCTGGGCTCGGTGCTGCTCGAGGTGGAGCGCGCCTTCGACTGGCCGTTCTTCGACGAGGCGCGCGGGGGCGACTCGCTGCTCTGGCAGCACCTGTTCTGGCTGTTCGGGCACCCCGAGGTCTACATCATCTTCCTGCCGGCGGCGGGCGTGGTCTCGACCGTTTTGCCGGTGATGGCGCGCACCAAGATCATGGGCTATGGCGCGATCGTTGGGGCGATCCTGGCGCTTGGCGTGCTCTCGTTCGGGCTCTGGGTGCACCACATGTTCACCACCGGCATCCCGCACATGGCGCTGGGCTTCTTCTCGGCCGCGTCCGCGCTCGTCGCCATTCCCACCGGCGTCCAGATCTTCGCCTGGATCGGCACGCTGTGGAACGGGCGGCCCGACCTGCGCCTGCCGATGCTCTACCTGATCGGCTTCTTCTTCGTCTTCATCCTGGGCGGGCTGACGGGCGTGATGCTCGCGGTCGTGCCCTTCGACCAGCAGGCACATGACAGCTACTTCGTGGTGGCGCACCTGCACTACGTTCTGGTGGGCGGTTTCATCTTCCCGATGCTGGCCGGGGCCTATTACTGGCTGCCGCACTTCACGGGGCGCAGGCGCGTGCTCCGCCTGGGAGAGACCGCGTTCTGGCTGATCTTCGTGGGCTTCAACCTCACCTTCTTCCTGATGCATCTGACGGGGCTTCTGGGCATGCCCCGGCGTGTCTATACCTACCCGGCCGAGATCGGCTGGACGTGGCTGAATCTGCTTTCCTCGGTCGGTTCCTTCGTGATGGCTTTCGGCTTCGCGCTGTTTGCGATCGACGTGGCGCTGCAGATCTTTCTGGCGCGGCCCACCAAGCGCAATCCGTGGAAGGCGGGCACGCTGGAATGGGCGATGCCGCTGCCCTCGCCCGTCTACAACCTCGCGAGCATCCCCCATGTGGAAAGCCGCGATCCCATCGAGGATGACGGCGACCTCGCCAACCGCCTGGCGCGCGGCGAGGGCTATCTCGCGGAAACCCGCAACAACTGGCGCGAGGTGTCTGCCGTGGACGTGACCACGGGGCGTTTCGAGCATGTGGCTGTTGTGCCAGGCAACACGCCGCTGCCGATCGTGACCGCCTTCGTGGTCGGGCTCTTCGTGCTGTCGTTGCTGTTCGGCTTCTACTGGCTCTCGCTCCTGCCGCTCGCGGGCGTGGTGGCGCTCGCCTGGGTGTGGGCGTCGAAACTCGGCACGGCGCACGACCGCGGGCTGGTCGATGCCGGGCGGGGCACGAGCCTGCCGCTGCATTGGGAAGCGCGCGAAGCGCCGGGCTGGTGGGGCACTGTGGTGCTGCTCTGGTCGGACGGGGCGTTTCTGGGGTCGCTGCTCTTCGGCTACGCATTCCTGTGGACGGTGGCGCCCAACTGGCCGCCAGCCGCATTCCTCGACCCCGGTGCCTTCGTCGAGGCGGGTCTGGCGCTCGGTGGTGCAGCCCTTGCAGCCCTTGCCGCGCGCGCGGGGCTCGCACGCTTCGAGAAGGGCGAGATTGCAGGCGGGGGTGGGCTGTTTCTCGCGGCAGGCCTCGGCCACGTGCTGGCCATCGCCGGGCTGATGGGGCTGGCATTCTGGCGCCTGCCCCCGCCCACGGGCCACGCTTATGCGGCGGTGGGGGCCGCGATGATCGCCTATGCGGCGGTGCATGCCTTCGTGTCGCTCGTGATGTGCCTTTTCGTGTGGCGGAGGGCGGCGAGCGGGCATGTCTCGCAGGCGCGCACGCTGGAGCCGCGGGTGGCGAACCTGTTCGGGCTGTTTTCGGCCGTGGCGACCGGCATCATGGTGGCCGCGCTCGTGGTGCCGGTGGTGATCCGATGAGTTTTCTCTTGCGCGCGAGCCTGGGGCTTCTCGTCTGGGCGGTGGGGTTCTCGGTGATCTACGCCGTGCACGGCTATGGCTGCGAAGCGGGCTGGGCGCTTCGGCCGCTGGGCGGGCTCTCGCTGTTCCGCTGGGCGCTCTATGCCGCCTGGGCTCTTTCACTCGCGGCGGGGGCGCTGGTCGTCTGGTGGAGCTTCCGGCGGAGGGAAAGTGCCGTGCTCGGCGCCTTCGAGGCACGGCTCGCGAGGATTTCGGCGCTTGTCGGCTTCGTGGCGCTCGTGGTGACGGGCGCGCCGAGCGCGGTGTTCAGCGCCTGCGTCTAGACGGGCTCTCTGCTCACTTGTGTTGAAGGCACAGCGCTTTCCCGGGCGACTGCTTCGAGGAGGCCGAGCATCCTGAGCGCCAAGGCGCTGCGCTCGAAACGGGGCGCGGCCTGGAGAGCGTTGGCGGCAAGGCAGTCGCGGATTTCCGGGTGCTCTGCGAGTTGGGCGATGGCGTTCGCCAGCGCCTGGGCGTTTTCCGGCTCCACGGAGATGCCAGCCTGGGTCTCCTCGATCAGCGCCTTGGCTTCGCCTTCGACACCGAGGACGACGGGAACGCCCGTGGCGAACGCCTCGAAGATCTTGGACGGCAGCACGGTGGCGAAGAGCGGGTCGCGTTTGAGCGGCACGAGCGCGCAGTCGAGGCCCGACCAGAGCTGCGCCATCCGGTGCTTGGGGACGGCTGCGAGAAAGCGGACATTGGCGATGCCTTCCCGCTTCGCGCGGTCCGCGAGGCGTGCCTTGTCGGCGCCGTCGCCCACCAAGAGGATCATGTGGCGGCCGGGCGCGCCGGCTTCCAGAAGCTTTGCCGCGTCGAGCACGGTGTCGAGGCCGTGCGCCAGGCCGTGGGTGCCGAGATAGCCGGACACGAACCGGGAACCGGGCTCACGGGGGAGTGGTGCGAAGAGCGAGAGATCGGCTCCGTTGGTGACCACCGCGATGCGGGCGGGGTCGATGCCGCGCGCCATGAGATCGCGGCGGAAGGCTTCCGTGAGCGCCACGACGAGGGCCGCGCGGCGGTAGAGAAAGAGCTCCACCCTTTCGAGCCAGCGAAGCGCGCGCGGGCTGCGGATGGCGCCGACCGCACGGATCGAGGCGGGCCAGAGATCGCGCAGTTCGAACACGAAGGGGATGTTGCGGACGAGGCCGACCGCCCAGGCGGCGACCGCGGTGAAGAACTGCGGCGAGGTGCCCACGACCACCTGGGCGCGCGGAAGACAGAGCGCGGCGAAGAAGGCCGCGAACATGAAGGAGAGGTAGTCGAGCGTACGCAGCAGGAAGCCCTGGTTGGCGGCGATGAATGTCCAAACGCGGACGACGCGGATGCCGGCCATCCGCTCTTCCTGCCAGAGGCGGTTGCGATAGCCTGGAAAGAGCTTGCCTTGCGGGAAGTTGGGGGCGCCCGTGATCACCGTGACTTCGTGGCCCGCCCTTACCCATTCGCGGCAATGCTCGAAGGTGCGGGAAGCCGGTGCGTTGGTTTCGGGCGGGAAGTTGTCGGTCAGAAAGAGGATGTGCACGAAAGCGCCTCTGCGAAGGTGAAGCGGGTTGCCGCGCAGTTGTCATGGGCGCGAACGGCAAGCGTCTGCGTGGGCTGGGACAAGCCGAATTCGGGATGCCAGAGCGAGGACTCGATCGCGGCTTCTCCGGATTCCACCTGCCAGCGGAGGATCTGGCGGCCCGCGAGATGGGCCGTGCCCTCGCCTGCGGATGTTTGGAGGGTGAGTGCCGGGTGGAAGCGGAAGCGGGCGATGGCCTGGGCCCGGGGCGGGCCGGAGACCCGGTCTTCCACGAGCAGTTCCCGGCTGTTCAGGGTCCACCGGCGGGTATGGAGCGGGCGGCCTTGCAGGCGGCTGTAGCCGTCATGCGTGGCCTGGGCGGTGAGCGTGTCGCCGGAATGGTCGAGGGTTGCTTCGCGGATGCGGGCACGGCGCGCGGTGCGGAAGCCCGACCAGGTTTCCGACGAGTTCTCCCCGTCGAGCGCAAGAGTGTTGTGGGCTTTCGTGCCGCGCTGGCGGTGGCGCTCGGGCCCCGTGCCGTATTCGCCCGTGCCGCCGTTCACGAGCACGCGGGCGGAGCCGAGCGAAAGCTCGAAGGACAGCGTGTCGGCATGGCCGTGGCCGCAGAGGTGGTCGGGGCCGAGCGGGGCCATGTCCAGGAAAAGCGTGGCGGGGCCAGCGGACAGGCGGGCGTAGCCGCTGTCGAGGAAGTGGTGCGTGGCCGGCGATTCCGGTGTGGGGATGCCGAGGCGGGCGGCGAGGGATTGGAGTGTTCGGCAATCGGGGGCGATGGCAAAGGCCGCATCGTTGAAGAAGGCGATGCCGCCATCGGGATGGGTCATGGTGCCGAGCCAGCGCAGCATAGGCGGGATCGTCTCGCGGCAGGCGGCCTGTACGTGTGGGGCGAGCGAGAAGGTCCGGAGGAGGTTGAAGATGTCCAGGAGGTCTTCGAGAACGAGCGCGTGATACATGGGCGAGCGCTCGCAATGGCCGCCATCGGGGAGGACCTGCTCGCCCAGCTCGCGCAAAAGAAGCGCAGCACCCGCATGGAGCCAAGTTTCGGCTTCGGGGCCGGCAAAGGCTGCGCCCAGAAAGAGAAGTGCCTTGGCGTTGGCGATCAGGTGGTTGCCGAGCAGGTGGTGCTCGATGCGGCCTCGCAGCCAACGGGCCTGAACGGCGAGGCTGTGGCGGGCGGTCTCGTCCAAGGGCTCGCCGCCGAGCATCCACTTGATCCAGTTCACGGTGCGCAGCGAAAGCGGATAGGGCTCCCAGCCCGTGCCGCGGCCGGCCGGGTTTTCCGCGATCCAGCGCGCGATCAATGTGGGGTGCCAGGGAGACGGCCGCGCCGCGAGGTTGTCGAAATAATGGAGGTTGTAGCGCCAGAGATGCGGAAGCGCGGGGTCGTCCCAGCCATGCGCGGCGAGCGACGCTTCGCGGTTCAGGAAGCGGAAGCTGTCGGGACCCGTCATGGATGGACTGCGGCCGGCGGGCTCGATCCAGCGGCCGACAGGCTGCCGGAAGGGCGGCGCAGGGCGCTCGTCGATCGGGGGCCGGGTGAGGCGGAAGCGGGCGCGGGCGGTGACCTGGACCGGGCTCAGGTGACGGATCGTGTGCCAAAGAAGCGCGGGCGTGGTCACGCAGCAAGCCTCAGATGGTCCGCCAGGGCGGCGACGATGCGGGCGCCCGCCTGGCCGTCCCAGCGCGGAGGGACCGTGCCGCGCTTCCACGCGCCGGCAAACAGCCGCTCGAAGGCTTGGGCGAGGCGCGCGGGGTCGCTGCCCAGAAGCTCATTGGTGCCGAGCGTCACGGTTTCCGGGCGCTCGGTGGTGTCGCGCAGCGTCATGCAGGGGATGCCGAGCACAGTGGTTTCCTCGGACACGCCGCCGGAATCGGTGATGGCCGCCTTGCTGTGGCGGATCAGGTGGTTGAACTCCCGGTAGGGCTGGGGCGGCACGAGATGGATGCCTTGGGGCACCACGCATTGCGCGAGCGTGCGCGCGGTGCGCGGGTGGACCGGAAAGACGACCGGCAGGCCGCAGGCATTCGCCGCCACGGCTTGCAGGATGCGGGAAAGATTGTCGGGCGCGTCCACATTGGCCGGGCGATGGACCGTCAGCACGAGATACTGGCCGGGGCGCAGCGCGAGCGCATCCCAGGCGGCCGACGGGCAGAGGTGGGGAAGCGCGGCGAGCAGCGTGTCGATCATGGTGTTGCCCGCGAAATGGATGCGCGCGAGCGGCACGCCCTCGCGGCGGAGGTTCGCGCCCGCCGTCTCGCTGGTGGTGAAGAAGAGGGTGGACACCGCATCCGTGGCGCGGCGGTTGATCTCCTCGGGCATGGCATCGTCGCCCGAGCGGATGCCCGCTTCCACATGGGCCACGGGGATGTTCGCCTTGCGGGCGGAAAGCGCGCAGGCGAGCGTGGAGGTGACGTCGCCCACGACAAGCGTGAGTGCTGCGGGCGCCTGGGCGAGAAGCGCCTCGTAGGCCACCATGATGGCACCCGTCTGGGCGGCGGGCGTGCCTCTGGTCGCGCCGAGATGGATGTCGGGCGCGGGGATGCCGAGCTGCTCGAAAAAGGCGCCGGACATTGCGTGGTCGTGGTGCTGGCCGGTGTGGACAAGGCGGAAGCGCAAGGCGCCGCCTTCGCCCGCGTGGCGTTCGAGCGCGCGCAGGATGGGCGCGACCTTCATGAAATTGGGCCGCGCGCCCGCGATCAGGTCGATCCGCGGATGCCGGCTCACGCCGCGGCCTCGCGCAGGCGGATGGCGGAGCGGGAGACTTCGAGGATTTCGTCGAAGGGGATGGGCGGGGGACCGCCCTCGCCTGCCGCACGGAGGAAGCTTTCGATGGCGGGCGCGTGGCCCTTGTCGGGGCGCAGGCGCCAGAGGCGGGACACGGGGCGGGGCCAGTTCCAGGCGGACAGGCTGCGGAAATTGTCGAGGCGCAGGATGCCGCCGCCGCAGAAGACTTCGAGCCGCTCCTTGGGGAAATGGCGGGCGCCGTTTGCGTGATAGTGGATCGTGCCGATCGAGCCGTCGGCAAAGGCGAGCGAGAGGGTGGCGGTGTCGCGGGTGGGAGCGCCCAGCGCCAGCGACTGCTGCTGGAGGATGGGTGCGCCTGCGAGGAAGCGGAGGAGGTCGATGAAGTGGCAGGCCTCGCCGATGAGGCGGCCGCCATCGGCATGAGCCCAATGGGCGGGGGGAAGCGGGCCGGCATTCACGGTGTAGATGAAGCTCTTGGGCTCGGAACGGGCGGCGAGGAGCGTGCGCAAGGCCTGGGCGTGGGGTGCGAAGCGGCGGTTGAAGCCGACAGTGAGCGTGGGAGGACGGGGAAGCGCCTGAGCCCCGCGCCAGGCGGTTTCCACCAGCGCGAGTTCGGCCTCGTCTAGCGCGAGCGGCTTTTCCGTGAAGACGTGCTTGCCGGCGCTGAGCGCTGCAGCGGAAAGGCGGGCGTGACTGTCATGACGGGTGGCGATCACGACCGCGTCGATCGCGGGGTCGGAGAGGATCGCGTCCGGGTCGGTCGCGGCGGAGCGGAAGCCGAATTTTCTTGCGGCATGGGCGGCGTCGATGGGCTTGCGGGATGCGACCGTGGTGAGATCGGCGCCTGCTTGGTGAAGAGCTGGCAGGAGTGCCGCGAGAGCGTGGGCCCCGGCGCCGATCAAGCCGATGCGCGGGCGGGTGGGCGCGCGGGGCTGGGCGGGCAAGGCGAATGGGGGAAGCTTAGCCGGCTTTGGCTCGCCTGTGCCGAAGTCGAGCAGGATGCCGAGCGAGGGTTCGGAGCCGCCGAGGACGGCATAGGCGCGAGGCGCTTCAGCAGCGGAGAAGCGGTGGGAGACGAGGGGTGCCGTTTGGATGCGGCCGGCGGCTATGGTGTCGAGCACGGCTTCGAAATTGCGGGCGGCCGTCCAGCGCACGAAACCCACGGGGTAGTCATGCCCGCGCTCGTAGGCCTGGTCGTAGCGGCCGGGGCCGTAGGAGCAGGACACGCGAAACGACAGCTCCTTTTCGAAGAAGGGCGCGCGGGGGACGGTCATGCCGGCGGTGCCGGCCAGCACGACCCGGCCGCGGCGCCGCGCGACGCGGGCGGCCTGGCGCAAGGGCGCTTCCGAGCGGGTGGCTGTGGCGAGCAGCACGGCATCTATGCCCCGGCCGCGCGAGAAGGCGAGTGCTGTGGGTTCGGGGTCGGCGTCGTTGGACAAGTCGAACGTTTCCGCGCCGAGCGATCGAGCCAGGGCGAGGCGGGCGGGGTCAAGGTCGAGCGCCAGGACGCGGGCGCCGTTGGCCTGGAGAAGCTGAAGAGCGAGCAGGCCGACAGGGCCCAGACCGAACACGGTGACCGCTTCGCCCAGCGTCGGCTCTGCCAGGCGCACGGCCTGAAGGGCGACGGCGCCGAGCACGGTGAAGGCCGCGTCCTCGTCGGACACCGCATCGGGCACGGGGGCGCAGAGGTTGCGGCCGACGGCCACGAATTCGGCATGCCCGCCGTTCGACGCCACGCGGCTGCCGATCTCAAGCCCTTCCACGCCAGCGCCGAGCGCGACCACGGTTCCGACATTGCAGTAGCCGGGCGCATGGGGGCGGTCGAGGCGGGAGCGGACGGCACCGAGCGTGGCGAGCACTCCATCGGTGCGGGCCTTGGCGAAGGCGTCACGCAGGCGCTCGGGCTCGCGGCGGGCCTTGCCGAGCAGGCTCGCCTTGCCGAAGTCGAGGAGCGCGCGCTCGGTGCCGCTGGACAGAAGCGTCTTTCTCGTGCGGATCAAGACCTCGCCGGGGCCGGGGCGAGGTTCGGGCGCATCGAGCACGGAGATCGCGCCGTCGCGCACGCTTTGCGCAACGAGCATCATGGCGCGGGGCCATCGGAAAACTGCTTCCGTGCCACGCCACAACCCCCCGGTTATCCACGGCAACCACTAGTCTTAACGAATTGCTACTTTCGCAATCCGTGCTCCGCAAGCATGGTGACGCGGGGAGACTTGCAGGGGCTGGGGAAAACTTCCGACATGCTTGGACGAAGCCCATCTCGGGCAGACTGGTGCGGTTTCTTGGGGATTCGCCGGGCGTGAGTGGCGCCACTCTTCTTGAGCGGATCGGGCGCAACACGCTGGCGCAGCTGCTTTCACTTGGCGTGACCTTTGCCGACCGGCTGATCGGCGCGGGGCTTCTCGTGCGCGCCTGGGGGCCGGAGCAGTTCGGGGAATGGGCGCTTCTGTTTTCGGGGGCGTGCCTGATTCTGCTGGGCGAGGCCGGGTGCGGCACGGTGCTGGGCAATCTCTGGCAGCGTGCGCGGGGCGATGCCGTGGGGCGCGTGTGCGGGCTGGCGGCAAGTGTGGCGATGGTCCAAGCCGCTGTGCTCGCAGGGCTGGCCGGGCTTTGGCTTGCCTGGTCGGGGTTGCGCGGGGAGGAAGGGGCAGCCTTTGCGATCCTGGCGCTTGCGCTCGTGCTGCTTGCGGCGCGAGGGGGCGTGGGTCAGTTCCTGCGCGCGAAGGGCGAGTTCGCAGCCGGCGCGCTTCTGGAAGCGCTGCCGACGCTCGCCACGGTGGCGGGCACGGCAGGCGTGGCGCTGGCGGGCGGCTCAATCGTTGCGCTCGCAGCCGTCTACCTCGTGGCGCAGCTGGTGTTCGGCTGGGGGGTGACGCTTCTTCTTCTCAAGCGGCGCTTTGCCGACTTCACGCTCCGGCCGGTTCGGCCGAGCCGGGACGAGGTCGGGCAGTTTGCCAGGCAGTTGCGCTGGGTGACGCTGGGCCAGAATGCGCCGCTCGCCTGGACGCAGGCGCCGATCCTGCTTTTGGGCGCGTTCGGCACAAGCGGGGTGGCACTGGCGGGGTTTCTTCTCGTGCGGACGCTGGTCGGCCTCGCGCGGCAGCTCGCCTCCGTGCTTGCGGTGGCGGCGGGCGTTGAACTTGCGCGGGAAGACCTGGCACACGGCCGGATCGGGGCGGTGACGCGCGTGCTGTGCGCGCTTTCGGCTGCGCTGGGGTCCGGGGTGATCGTGTGGGGGCCCGCCCTGCTCGGGCTCTGGACGGGCGAGGCCGAACTGTTCGATCAGGCGGTGGCGGCATGGCTTGTAGCGGGCAGCCTCACTGCCTGCCTGGGCGCGCCGCTTGCGCAGACGCTGCTTTATTCGGGTGCGCCGCGCGCGCCTGCCTTGGCGCTTGTGGGTCAGCTCGGGGCGGGGTTGGTGGGGGCCGCGGTTCTCTTGCCGGGCTTCGGCATCGCAGGGGCCGCGGCGGGGCTGGCGATGGGCGAGGTCGTGGGCCTCATCCTCCTCCTGCGCATGACGAGCACGCCCCTCATTTCGCTGTTGCCCGCCCTCGTTGCGCTGGGAACAAGCCTGGGCTGGAACGCGCTCGTGGCCGAGACGGCGAGCGCGGTGCTGGGCGATTGGCCCGGCATTGCCGCGTGGGCAGTGTTCGGGCTCCTCCTTTCGCTCGTTCTTGCCTTGCCGCCATCGGTGCGGCGGAGGGTTCTCACTCGAAGAGCGCAGATGCGAAGCGCCGCCGGAAGCGCGTGAAGCGGAATTCGGCCTGCCAGCGCGCCTGGCCCGCCCGCCCCATGCGGGTGCGCAGGGCCTCGTCGCGCAGGAGTTCGATCAAGGACCGGGCGAGTTCGCCGGGCTGGTCGTGGTCTATGCAGAACCCGGTCTCGCCGTGGCGGTTCACCTCGCTGCCCGCGTCGTGGACGGAGGCGAGAACGGGAATGCCGCGGCGCATGGCTTCCGCATAGACAAGGCCGAAGCCTTCGCCGCGCGAGGGCATGGCGAGGAGGCCCGTTTCCCGCCAGAGTTCCTCGATGGCGCTTTCGGGCACGAAGCCGCGCACGTCGATGCGATGCGCCACAGGCGATCGGGCCGCGCGCGCCTGGATGGCGGGAAGGCCCCTGCCCCCGCCTGCCATCAGAAGCCGCGCTTCGGGCACACTCGCCACCACGGCGGGCCAGGCGTCGATCAGGTGCTCGTGGCCCTTGTAGCTTTCGCGCTCGTCGATGCGGCCGAGGATCAGAGCGGTCGGCGGGTTCGCAAGGGGCGGCAGGGCGGCGCTGTCGGCTTCGGTCGCGAGCGGGCAGACGCGCGCGGTGGGAAGCGCGCCGTGCAGGCGCTCGAAGCGGGCCAGCGTGTGCTGGGAGTTGACGAGAACGCGCGCGGCCCGGCGGAAGACCGCGAGCGCCTGGGGCTTGGCATTCTCCCAGGCCTCGATGCCGTGCATCCAGACGGCGAACGGCCCTGCCCCGCGCGGATGGGCGCGCGCCACGCCTGCCGAATCGTAGAGCGAGAGGTGGACGCCGCGTGTGCCGCGCCAGGCGTGGAAGCAGAAGCGCAGCTTGGAGCCCTTCGCGTGGCGCACCGCGAAAGGCAGGTCGTGCGGCTCATGGTCGAGCAGGCTTACGGCGCGCATGGGCCGGCCGGCGGCTGCGAGCGTGAGCCCCGAAAGGCGCGCGACACGCGCGATGCCGCCGCGGCCTGCGGCAAAGGAAGCGGCTCCGAGAAAGATCATGCAGGTCTCCGGCAGGCGACGAGGCGCAGCGTATCCGTGACGGATGCGAGGCCAAGGGGGCGGGCGATGTGCGACAAGACGGGCACGACGCCGAACGTGGTGGTGGCAATGGGTTCGAGCCGCTCGCGCCGGAGCGCCTGCTCGATGCGGGCAAGACCCGGCGCGTGGCGCGACATCGCGCGGTAGGCGGGGCGGCCGGTCGTGTGGAAGCGGACGGTTTCCGCCCAGCGATAGGCGCTTCGCAGGTTGGGCAGCGAAAACAGGAGCGTGCCGCCGGGGCGCAGCGACCGGCCGAGGAAGCTCAGGCCCGCCTCCCAGTCCGGCAGGTATTCGAGCACGCTGGAACAGAGCACGAGATCGAAGCGCGCGCCGTCCAGGGCGGCTTCATCGCCGATGCGGGCTTCGCGGAAGCGGAGGTTGAGTGTGGTGCCTGCGCGTTCGCGGGCAATCGCGAGCATCGCGGGGCTGGGGTCGATGCCGAGAACGCTGCCAGCATGTCGGGCGGCGAGCGCGGACAGAACGCCCGGCCCGCAGCCGGCGTCGAGCACGGCGGAGACGGGCGTTGCGAAGCGCTCGATCCAAGTGCGCCAGATCCGCTCGCGCTCGCGGAAGGCTGCGGAGAGCGTGTAGCGGTCTGCAAAGACCGAGGCGTGGCTGTCGTGCCAGCTTGCTGCGTCGGTCATCGGGCGGGGCTCGGGCGTCGGGAGGGGAAGAAGGGAGTGGCGAGCCAGGCGGCGAGGCCTGCGAGGGCTGCCAGAAGCAGGCTCGCGGCGACGTCGCCCGCGAGAACGCCGTCGGTGCGGATGCCCATCCAGATGCCGAGGAAGACGGCCGGGAAGTGGAGCCACCGCTCCTCCGACACCGCCCAGACCGCGTAGCGCGCGGAAAGAAAGAAGGCCAAGCCGAGCGGCACCATCACCAAAGGCAGGCCGAGCCAGCCGAGGTTCCAGTAGCTTTCGGCGAAATAGCCCATCCAGGTGGACGAGGTTTCGGGGCCGCCGAGCAGCACCGTGTAGTCGCGGCCCATGGAGAAGACGGGCTTCTCGGGGGCGAGCACGCGGGGGATGGCGACCCAGGGGATGAAGAGAAGGGACGCGCCGGGCTGGCCTGCTTCGTGGAAGGCCAGAGCGGGGGCGGCCGCGTTCACATAGGAGATGCGCACGAGAGTGCCCTGGTAGCCATCGCCATCCGCAGCTTCATCAAGGCGGAGGGAGGCATGGGCGAGAGCGTCCAAGCGGTCCGCGAGACCGGCGGCCGTCTCGGGGCCGAGGCTGGCAAGGAGCGTGTCGCGCGCTTCGCCAATGGTGCGCTCGATCAGGGTGAAGCCGCCGGCGAGCATCAGGGCTGCGAGCGCCAGGCGTGGAAGGCTCGCGCGGCGGTGGAGGAAGGCTAGCGCCAGCATCAGGAGCGGCAGGAGCGCTTCGCTCTTGTTGAGGCGGACGAGGCCGAGCGCTGCATCCGCGATGCCCAGGGCCAGCACGAGCGGCAGGAGCGCGGGCTTGTTTCGGATAGCCCAGAGCGCGAGCAGGAAAAGGCCTGCGGGCGCGCAGTAGGACAGGCTCGTCAGCGCGCCGGGCACCACCGTGTCGCCGAAGGCTCCGGCCTCCTGGGGCAGGATCACCAAAAGTTTCACGCCGTAGCCGAGGGCGGCGAAGAGGAGGGCCGCAGGCAGGAGTTCGCCCTCTCCGCTCGCAGGTGAAGCCTCAAGCGGCCAGAAGGTGGCAGCGAAGCGGACGGTGGCGAGAAGCACGAGGATCGAGGCCGTGGTGACGGCGTTGAAGAGCGCTATCGTGTCCGGCTCGGGCGCGTGAAAGGCGTGAAGCTCCGTGAGCGTCGTCTCGTTCATCAGGAGGTGGGCGACCGTGCCCAGGCCGAAATAGACGCCGGCCGAAACGCGCAGCCAGAAAAGGCCGGTCCAGAGCGCGAGCGGGGTCGCAAGAACACGGGCTGCCGCCCCGCCGAACAGGATCGTGGCAAGCGCCAGCGGCCCCGCCACATCCATCGGGCCGGGGCCGGACAGGCAATAGAAGCAGAGAAGCAGCGCCAGGAGCCAAAGCTCGAGGGTGTGGACATGAAGGGCCGCGTCTCTCACGTCTTGCGGCCCTCGGGGTGGCGTCTCATCCACCTCCCCTCGGACGCCGCGGACAATCGGCGGGATCGAATCGCAACTTGAGAGCGCCGTCCGCCATGCCCGACACCACGCCGAACCTCGTTCTGCCCTTCATCCTGCCGCAGCAGGCGCAAAAGCACGTGACCCACAACGAGGCGATCCGCGCGCTGGACGCGCTGATGCAGGTGGCCGTGCTCGACTGGCACCGCGCGAGCCCGCCCGAGGCACCCGGCGAGGGCGACCGCTACGTCGTGGGTGCCGAGCCCACGGGAGCCTGGCGCGACCGGGATGGAGAACTGGCAGCATGGCAGGACGGCGCCTGGGCGTTCTTTGCGCCGCGCGAAGGCTGGCTCGCCTGGGCGGTGGGCGAGGACCGGCTGATCGTCCGACGCGGGGAAGCCTGGGAGGCTTTGGAGCTGCCGGCTTCCGTGAACCCCGTCGCGATGGTCGGGGTGAATGCTGAGGCCGACGCGGTGAACCGGCTCGCGGTGGCGGCACCCGCCACGCTTCTGCGCCACGGCGGCACGGGCGGGCACCAGCTGAAGATCGCAAAGGCCGCGGGCGGGGACACGGCGGCAGTGCTGTTTCAGACGGCAGCGTCGGGCCGGGCGGAACTGGGGCTGCTCGGTTCCGACCATCTCGGCGTGAAGCTGAGCGCTGACGGAGCCGCCTGGAAGACGGCGCTTTCCCTTCACAACACGACGCTGCAAGCGGACTTCTTCGGCAGCCAGGTGGTGCATGCAGGGCCGGGGCGCGTTTCCGAGCACGACCCCAGCGGAACGGCCGGGCATGGCGGCTATCGCTGGAGCAGCTTCTACCAGCCGGGCGCCTGGACCAACGGGCCGCCGGGAGACGTTTCCTACGTCGACGACGTATGGGCGAGCGGCATCAACATGGCGGGCGTCAGCGTGCGGGCGGATGCGAGCAGGCAATATGCCGCCTGGCACATGGAATCGAAGTTCTACCAGGGACCGGCGCAGAACAGCCCCTACACCGAGAACTTCCTCCATGTGATCGACCAGACGGGGGCGGCGCACCGGCCGATCGCCTGGGTGGGCCGGCATGACGGCAGTTTCGGCGAGGTGGCGTTCTCGGCGACCGTGGTGAACTGGTACGACTATGCAAACCGGCAGATCATGAAGCTCGACTACGCCTCCGGCCCGGACGGCGAGTGGCAGATCTTCGACCCGCTGGTGTTCCGATACTTCACGAACGACCGCCCGTTCTGGCGGCAGCAGAACGCGGGCGGCGACAGCTCGGTCGCGCTGCCCTTCATCGACGACGGCGACAACCTCGTGGTGGAAGTGCCCATTACCGGCGGACACGGGGCGGGCTCGAAGAACGCGCGCGGCCTTGTCGCAAGGGCGCGGGGCAGCAACTCGGACGCGCTGACGGCGGAGGCGCCGGGCGCGCAGGCCGCAACGCTCGCGATCGCATGCGGGCGTACGCAAGGCGCGAGCGGCGCGATCGCCGTGGCGGCCGATGGCTCGACGCATGTTTCGGCGGCCAGCGGGGCCGTGACGGAGGCCGATATCGGGCGGCTGGTGAGCGGGGCCGGTGTGCCCGCCGGCACGCGGGTGGCGGATGTGGCGAGCGCCACGGCGTTTTCCACCACCCAGGCCCTGCCCGCTTCGGTGTCGAGCGTGACGCTCGGCGCGCGCGCCCGGCGCTCGGCGGAGCTCTCGGTGGATGGAAACGGAGCGGCGACGCTCGACCTGCCAGGCACCTTTGCCTTCCGCGACAAGGCAAACAACCATGCGGCGCATGTGCTGTTCGACTTCGGCAACAACCGGCTCGACCTCACGGAAGGCTTCCTCTTGCGCTTCGCGCGCAACAACGCGCCCGCGCTGCGCCAGGCGAACGGGGCGGGCACGGCGCATCTCGCGCTGCCCTACCTCGACGAGCGCGACCAGCTCGTGGTGGACCCCGCGATCACGGGCGTGCAGGTGGCGGGCTCGAAGAACGCGCGCGGCGTGGTGGTGCGCACGCGGGGCGGCAACACGGACGCGCTGACGGCCGAAGCGCCGGGCGGGCTTGCCGCGACGCTCAGCCTGGCCTGCGGGGCGAACCAGGCGGCGGGCGCGGCGATCCCCGTCGTGGCCAACGGCACGACCGGCGTCACGGCGGCTGCGGGCGCGGTGGGGGAAAACGACATCGGGCGCCTGGTGTCGGGCGCGAACGTGCCGGCGAACACGCGCATCGCCGATGTGACGGGACCGGGCGCTTTCACCACCTCGAACGCGCTGCCCGCCGGGGTTTCGGCGATCACGCTGGGCGCACGGTCCCGGCGCTCGTTCGAGTTCTCGGTGGATCATGCGGGGGCCACCACGCTCGATGCGCCCGGCACGATCGCGCTGCGCGACAAGAGCAGTTCCTATGCCATCGCGCTGCACTACTGGAACGGCAAATGGGGGTTCGGCGCGGGCGCGAACTATCCCACGGGGGCGCACGCCTTCGACGCGCCGCTCAGGCTGAAAAGCTACGCTTTGGCCGCGCTTCCGCCCGCCAACACGGCGGGCGCGGGTGCCATGGTCTATGTGGCGGATGCGAGCGGGGGGCCGCATCTCGCCTGCTCGGACGGCAGCGTGTGGCGCAGCGTGGGCGCGCTTGGCGAGCAGATCGGCTGAGGTCATGTGCGCTCTCCCAGCACTGCGTCGAGCGCGCGCTCCACACCTGCCACGCTTTGCGCCATGCCGCATTCGGCGGCGATCTCCAGAGAGGCTCGGGCGAGCCTCGCGTGAAGCTGCGGGTCGCCGAGAAGGCGGGTCAGGTTGGCGGCAAGCGCGTTCGTGTCGCCGCAGGGGTGAACGAGCGCGTTGCGGCCGGGCTGGGCGACATCGGAGGGTCCGATGGCGCCCACGCGGTCGGAGAGAAGCAGTGGAAGGCCTGCCGCGGCGGCTTCGGACACGGCGAGCGGGTGGGGGTCGAAGCTTGCGGGGTGCACCAGCATGTCGGAGCCTGCGTAGAGGCCGGGCAACGCGTCGAGGTTGACGAAACCCTGGAGGGTTGCGGGTGCGCCGGTCTTGCGGATCAGGGCTTCGAGGGTTCCACGCTCGGTGCCTTCGCCGCAGAAGAGGATGTGGAGGGAGAGACCTGGCGGCAGGCGACGCCAGGCTTCGACCGGATCGAGCGGGCGCTTGCGGGGCGATAGTTTGCCGACGAAGAGCGCGATGGGAGTGTCGGGGGCCAGCCCCAAGCGTTTGCGCAACTGGGCGCGGTGAGCGCCGCGGCTCGCACGGGCATGGGCGAAGGCAGTCTCGTCGATGGGAAAGGGCGTGCGGAACATGCGGGCGGATGGGACGCCGAGGGCACCCAGCATCCGCTCGTTGCCGTCGCCGGGCGTGAGAAAGGCCGAGACGCGCGCGAGAAGCGGACGCAGGAGAAGCGCGCGGAGGCTCGCGCGCCAGGGCGCGCGGCGGGTCTGCGGCGAGCCGTCGCCCGTCATAAGCGCGGGGATTTGGTGGCGCCGACACCAGTGGAGCGCGCGGAGAGCGGTGCGCTGGGCATAGCCGAAGACGAGAACGGCGTCGGGACGGAAGGCCGCGAGTGCTGCGCCCACGCTCGGATTGTCGACCGCGTGGAAGCCGGCTTGGCGGATGGAGGGCGCTTCGGGGAGAAAGCTGTGGGGGAAGCCGCCTGTGAGATTTCCGGCCCAGGCGATCGAGCGGTTCATCTCGGCGTCGAAAGTCGGCTCGAGGCCGATGCGGGAGCAGAAGAGCACGTGCAGCGAGAGGCCCGGACGGCTCGCGAGTGCGCGGAACAAATGAACGAAATGCTGGATCGGGTGGGACATGACCACCGCCAAGCGAACCGTGCTCACGATCGGGGCTCCAGAAGGGTGCGGAGCATGGCGGCGGTGTCGAACGCGGCGCGCGAGCGGACGACGTGGGCTTCGGCCAGGGCTCGGGCACCGGTGCGCCAGACCGAGCGCGCGGGGGCGTCGAGCCGGGCGAAGCGATCGATCATTTGCGCGAAGGGCTCGTCTGTGGCGAGCGAAAGGTCCCAGCCGGCGTGGGCCCTTTCCAGACCGCGCCAGGGGGTCTTGTCGGACAAGAGCACGGGCGTGCCGGCCGACAGGGCCTCGAACACCGCGTGGCCGAAGCTCTCGCCTGCGGTGGGCAGGAAGAGGAGATCGGCTTGGGCCAAGGCCTGTGGCACGTCGCTCTGAGGGAGCGCGCCGCGCCAGCGGAGGGTGACGTGCGGGGGCAGGCCCGCCGCAAGGGCCAGGCATTCGCGAAGGTAGCTCTCGTCTTCCGCTGGGCCGATCACGGTGAAGAGGACCGGCGCGCGCACCTTGGTGAGCGCGGCGAGCGCCCGATGCAGGCCCTTGTTGCGCGCGATGCGGCCGAGGAAGACGATCCGCAACGGACCGTCTTGTGGGGTGTGGACCGGCATTGGCGGAAGTGCGCGGGGGTTCGCGGCGATCGAGAACCGCTTGTGCCGCGGCAAGGCGCAACGGAGGTGGGCGAGCTCTTCCCCATCGGCTGCATGCAGCGTCACCTCGCGCAGGAATGGAGCGAGAAGCGCCCTGCCCCAGCGCTTGCGCCTGGGCTTCAGCGCGAGCGCACCGGGGTGGAATTCGCCGCGGGGCGACAGAAGGAGCCGGGTTCGGCCGAGCAGGCCCGCTCGGTGGGCGAGAAGCAGCGGCAGCGTGAAGTCGCGGTCGAAGAAGCCGTTGAGCCAGAGCGCGTCGGGCCGCGTCGCGCGGAGCCGCGCCAAGAGACCGCGGGGACCGGGCCGGGCGGGCACGAGATAGTGGGCGTCGGACAGGCCTTTGCCTGGGCTCGATGCCTGTGCGCCGAAGGGGCGGTCGCGCGCGAAAAGCGTGAAGCGGAATTCCGCGCCCAGGCTCTCGCGCAGCGCGCGAAAGGACTGGTTGGGGCCAGACGCATCGTTGCCGGGCCAGAAGGCGCCGATGGCCATGGCGACCGTGGGACGCGCCGGCATCCGTTCAGCGCCCGGCATGGAGGGACAGCCGCTCGGCGGGGATGGCGATGATCTCCCAGGCATCGGCGATCTCGGGCAATGCGCGGGATGGCTCGATCGGCCGGTCAGCGGGGAAGAGGCGGTAGTCGGCGGCGTGGAAGCGGTCGGTGCAGCTTTCTGCGTTCTCGTGCGGCACCTCCATCACGAAAACGGGACGCGCGGTTCGGAGAAGGTGGGCGGCGCCCGCCAGGATCCAGGTTTCAGCGCCTTCGGCATCGCATTTCACGAGGTCGGGCGGGGAAAAGCGCTCGGCCAGCCAATCGAGGGTAAGCGTGACCACGGGCAGGCTCGTGCGGTGGGCGCCCATCTGGCTGCCGTGTGCTGCGCCCTTCAGCGAATTGGCGGCGCGCCCGCGGGCGGCGACCGTGAGTTCCGCCATGCCGATGCCGTCGGAGAGCGCTGCGGGCACGACCGTGAGGGCGAGATCGCGGTTGCGCGGGTGGGCGAGCGAGCGGTGGAGAAGAAGCTGGTTGAAGGGGTCGGGCTCGACCGCGAGCACGCGGCCCCTAGGCCCCACGCGGTGGGCGGCGGGCAGCGCGAAGGCGCCCATGTTGGCGCCGACATCCCACACCTGCATGCCCGGCCGCACGAGACGGCGCACGAGCGCAATCAGTTCGGGCTCGATGCGCTCCACATCCGGAAGCCAGGCGCGCAGGCGGTTGCCGGGCGAGAAGAAGACCGGGCGGCCGCCGAAATCGGCAGGCAGCGCGCGGCGCACCACGCGGTCGCGCGCGAGCCACTCCGCCAGGCGGCGCAAGGGGTGGACGGGTGTCTGGGCAATCGTGAGGCTCACAGCGCGATCCCGTGGCGGTGGAGGCAGTGGCTGCGGAAGGCATCCAGGCCTTCGGCGCGGATCAGGCGGCGGGCCTCATCGATCTTGGCGTCCACCAGCATCCAGTTCCACCAGCCCTGGAGGAAGTGGAAGACGAAGCCCTGACGGCCGTCGAGAAAGCCGAGCAGCGCGAAGTAGCGGAACAGGAAATAGAGGGTAGCGCGCAAGTAGAGCGGCGCGCGGGCGAAGACGCGGTCGCGCAGGAAGCGACGTCGCCGGGCCTGGAAGCTGCCGCCGGCCGTCTCGATCGCACGGTCGCGGGGAAACAGCGGCTCCTCGCGGGCGATGAAGTCGATCATCTGGCGGGTCGCGTAGGAGTTGTGCTTGGCGGTCCACCAGGAGATGTCGTGGAGGTTCTCGTCCACGAGGTCGGCGGAGAAGGTGATGCTCCGGCCGCGCGTAAGCACCATGTGCTCGTCCATCCAACGCGCCTCGATGCGGGCGGCATCCCGGCGCCATAGGCGCAGGAGAACCGTGGGGTAGTAGCCGCCCCAGCGGATCCAGCGGCCCCGGAAGATCACCTTGCGGCGGAAACTGATGCCGGTCACATCGGGCGGAAGGTCGGAGAGCTTCTTGCGCAGTTCCAAGGCGAGGGCCGCTTCGAGATACTCGTCGGCGTCGAGGCGCAGCACCCAGGGCGTGCGGAGCTGGGCGTGATCGAGCGCCCACTGGAACTGCGTGGCGTAGTTGGTCCAGGGGTTCTGGAGGACGTCCGCGCCGTTCTCGCGCGCGATCCCGGCCGTTTGGTCGGTGGAGAAGCTGTCCACCACGACCACGCGCTCGACGACGGGAACGATGCGAGCGAGGCAGCGCGCGATGTGAGTTTCCTCGTTGAAGGCGAGGATCACGGCGGTGATGGGCAGCTTCGCCGTCATGCGGCAGCCTTTTCGGATCGGGGTGCGACATGCGCGAGGAGACGCCTCGCCCAGGCGCGCGAGGCGAGACGGCCGGTGGACGCGTCGGGCAGCCAATGGGCGGTGGGCACCGAAAAGCCCATCTTGGGGCGCTCGAGAACGGCTTTGGGCAGGCCTGCGCGCGGCACGGACGCGAGCAGGCGCTTGCCGCCGAACTCGGCCATGCCGTGAAGCTGGGGAGCGACGATCCCGTGCAGCGTCCAATCGACCAGCGGGGTGCGGATTTCGACGCCATGCGCCATGCCTGCCCAATCCGCGTCGCGCAGAAGCTGGCTGCGCAGGTAATGGGCGGTTTCGAGAAGCGAGACGCGGGCGGCATCGAAGCCGGGATCGGGGTCGAGGGCCGCGCCGAGATGACGGAGCGGGTCGAGACGCGAGAGGCCTTCGCGGGCGCAATCAGTTCCAAGAAGTGCGGGCAGCTCGTGAGGCAGGAAAAGGCCGCGGCGCAGGAGATAGGCGCCGGCCCAGCTGCCGCCCCATTCGAACACGGACAGCGCCTTTGGGTTGGATCTTGCCAGACCCGGCGCAAGCCGCCCGCCGATGCGCCGCGCGGCTTGGCCCAGGCCCGGCACGCTGGCCGCCAAGCGCGCGGCGCGCAGCGTGCGCGGGAGCGTGGTGAAGGTGGAATAGCCGCAGAAGAGTTCGTCACCACCGATGCCCGACAAAGCGAGCTTGACGCCGGCCTCGCGCATGGCCTTGGCGGCGAACCAGGTGTTGATGCCGTCGACCGTGGGCTGGTCCATCGCGGCGAGGATGCGGGGAAGATCGGCGTCCCACTCGGCGTGGGAAACGGTGCGCACGATGTGGCGGGCGCCGAGCCGCTCGGCAAGAAGGCGGGCGAGCGGGGTCTCGTCGGCTGGCGTGCCGGCGAATGGCGGGAAACACAAGGTGACGGCGGTGATCGGCGCGTGGGGGAATGCGTCGCGCATCGCGCCGAGCACCGCACCCGAATCCACGCCGCCCGAAAGAAAGATGCCGAGCGGCACATCGGCCGTGCAGTGGCGCGCGACGCTTTCGCGAACGGCTTGCCGGACGGCATCGGGATCGAAGGCTCGGGGTGACGCAAAGGCCTGTCCGAGCTGCGCGAAGCGCACGGGCTCGCCCGCGCCATCGCGGTCGACGCAGAGGAAATGGCCGGCTTCGAGCATCCGGCAGCCGCGCGCCATCGTCCAGGGCTCGGGCACGTGGCCGAACAAGGCAAAGCTCGCGAGCGCCGCCGGCTCCCTTGCGGCATCGGCTTCGGTGCCCGCCTGGAGCGCGCGGAGCGTGGAGGCGAAGCGGAAGCTCCGGGTGTCGCTGGCGTAGAAGAGCGGCTTGATGCCGTGCGGATCGCGCGCCAGGAACAGGCTGTTCTCTGCGGCATCATGGATGGCAAAGGCATACATGCCCTGGAGGCGGTCGAGGCAGGCGGCCCCTTCGCGCGCAAACAGAGCAAGCAGGACCTCGCTGTCCGAGCCGGCCGTGTGGAAGACCTCGCCCTTCGCCTGCAGAGCGCTGCGCAGCGCGGCGTGGTTGTAGATCTCCCCGTTGAAGACGAGCCGAAAGCGGCCGCAGGCGCTGGCCATCGGTTGATCGGCGAGCGGGGAAGGATCGATCACAGCAAGGCGCCGATGGCCGAGAAGCAGACGCCCCGAGCGGCTTGCCCAAAGCCCCTCCCCATCGGGACCACGGGGGGCCAGCACGGCCAGCGCCGGCGCGAGTGCATCCGTCTCGACGGGAGGCGCCTCCGGGTGAAACGCGAAGAGGCCGGCAATGCCGCACATGGCTCAGCCCACCGCCCCGCGCCTGCCCCGCCGCCACCGGCCTTGCTCGATCATGCCTTGCCCCCATGGCGTGGCCACCTGCCGGCAAAGTAGCCTGCAGTCGAAACCCCGCTCTTTCTTCCGCATCATCGACTTTACACGCGATGATGCAATTCGGTGAAAGTTAACACGAATTTTTTGTCTTTCTACTAGCCGCTTGCAAAGGTTGTGATAACGATCACGACGGGATGCATATTGTTGTGGACAGCGGAGGGGCGACGTTCACAAGCAGCAACGGGCTGCCACCCTTCTCTTCGACTCACGTAAGGGAATGGTTGAAGGCCGATGTCTTCGCTTTCTTGTTGTTTGCCGCCTCCGCCCTCGTGTTGTTGCGGTCTATCGACCTCGAAGGCGCCAGGCATTTTCTTGGCAGCGTCGTGCTGCACCTGCCGGCTGGGGCGGCCGTTCTCTCGTGTTTTTGGCTGAATCGGCAGCTTCGGCTGGTTCCAGGGCCGGAATGCTTGCCGGTTTCTCTGGCGTCGCTTGCGCTGTCCTTCTCGCTGCTCGGCCTCGGCGGCTGGCGCGAGGTGGAGGCGGCACTGCTTCTGGCTTGCGCTGCGACGCTCGCCTGCCATGCCGTGGTGGCGATGCGGCTCGCCAAGCCGCGGCGCCAGCGCTTCCGCCTCGTGCCCGGCGGCGAGACGGCGCGGCTCTTCGCGCTGGACGGCGCCGAATGGGTGGCGCTGGCCGATCCCGCATCGGACGAGCCGTCCTGTCCGCTGGTGGTCGACTTGCGCGCGCCGCTTTCGCCGGGATGGGAGAGTTTCGTGGAGCGCGCCGCACTCGAGGGCGCGTCCGTGCTCGACGCCAAGCATCTGGAGGAGCGCCTGACCGGCCGTGTGCGCCTGGAGCGCCTGGCCGAGCACAGCTTCGCTGCGCCGGGTGGGAGCGGCACATTTCGCCTGGGTAAAGCGGTATTTGATCGTAGCTCGGCATTCCTCGTGCTGGTGTTTTGTTCGCCGATCTACCTCCTGATCTATTTGGCTGTTCGCTTGGACAGCGCAGGGCCCGGTCTCTACTTTCAGACCCGCATGGGACAGGGTGGGCGGCCATTCCGCATGGTGAAATTCCGCACCATGTTTCCATACGACGCGCCCGGCATCTGCGAGCAAGAGGCTGCGATCACCAAGCAGGACGATCCCCGGATCACCCGTATCGGGAAATATCTCCGCCGCTTTCGGATCGACGAGACGCCGCAGGCCTTCAACGTTCTTTGCGGGCAGATGAGCTGGATCGGACCACGGCCCGAGGCGCTCTCGCTCGCGGTGCATTATCGCGCGGAACTGCCCTTCTATGCGCTGCGCCACACGGTGCGACCGGGCCTGTCCGGCTGGGCGCAGGTGAACCAGGGGCATGTCGCGGGGATAGACCCCGTGCGCGACAAGCTCGGCTTCGACTTCTTCTACATCAAGCACGCGTCCTTCCGGCTCGAAGCACAAATCGCGCTGAAGACGATCCACACCGTGCTTTCAGGCTTTGGAGCACGCTGATGGGCGGCAGGTGGCGGGTGGCGGCCCTTCTTCTTCTCTCGCTTCCCGCCGGCTGCATGTCCGGCGGTGCGGCAGGCCCGGTGACCGGTGCGCCCTCTTCCGGAGGGCCGACGCTCGTGGCCCAGCTGCCCACGCCCATGCCGGTTTCGGGCGGCGCGGCGCTTGCGGTGAACGATGTGGTGGATGTCCAAGTGTTTGGTGTGAGCGAGCTCAACCGCACGGCCCGCGTGGACGAGGCCGGCGAGATAGCGCTGGCCTTGATCGGCCCTGTGCCCGCGGTCGGCCGCTCGCCCCGCGAGCTCGAGCGGGCGGTGGCCGCGGCTTACGGCGCGAGTTACCTGCAATCGCCCCAGGTCAGTGTCCTGCCGCGCGAGGCGGCGAGCGCACGCGTCACGGTGGATGGCGCGGTGGTGCGGCCGGGCGTGTATTCCACGAGCGGTGCCGGCAGCCTGCTCCAGGTGCTCGCACAGGCGGGCGGGCTTGCACCGGTGGGAGACGCAGGCACCGTTCTCGTGTTTCGCGCGGTGGGCGAGAAGCGCTTCCTCGCGCGCTTCGATGTCGGCGCCATCCGCCGCGGCGCCGCCATCGACCCAGCGATCCATGGCGGCGACATCGTTGTGGTCTCCGAATCGGGCGCGCGGCGTTTGCGCGAGGACTTGAAGGATATGCTCGGCCTGGCCGGCAATGTCGGCACGCTTGCGGCACTGGGGCTTTGACCATGACGATGCTGGAGCCCACCGCGCCGCGCCCTGCCCCGCTCGATTGGGAACTCGCCGCCTTCGAGCGGCGGCTGGCCGCGCCCTCCCCCATGCTTGCGCCCCCGCTGCATGGGGTGCGCCTGCCGCTCGATCTCGTGCTGCGGCATCGCTGGGCCGTGGCGGCAATCCTGCTCGCGGCGCTCTTGTTCGGCATGGTGCTCCACGCCCTGCACCAGCCCGTGTTTCGCGCGACGGCCCGCATCGAACTGTCCGCGCCCGCCGCGCGCGTGATCGAGGAAATGGCGCCCGTGGCGCCTGCAGCCGACCAGCGGGTGTTCCAGACCGCCATCGAGAAGCTGCGCGGCCTGGCTGTGGCCGAACGCACGGTGGAGGCGCACGATCTGCACGAGAATCCGGCTTTCCATCCATCCGGGCCGACCACGCCCGCCCACGCGGCGCACCACATCCGGCAAGGGCTTCAGGTCTCGCTGTTGCGCAACACGGCGATCCTCGCGGTTTCCTTCGACCACCCAGACCCGGCCCTTGCCCAGCGCGTGGCGAACGGTTTGGCGCAGAGCTTCATTGCCGAGCGCCAGAGTGAGACGCTGGCTGCTTCGTCTGCGGCACGGCGCTTTCTGGAGGGACAGGCGGCTTCCGCCCGGATGCGCCTCGAAGCCTCCGAGCAACGCCTGCTCGCATTCGCCGAGACCGAGGGCGTGAGCCCCACCGGCGAGGCGGGCTCGCTCGTGGCGCAGACGATCGCCGCCCTCAACGCCGAGCTTTCGAGAGCCATCGCAGCCCGCGTGGCGTTGCAGGCGGAAACCGCACGCATCGATCAAGGCGAGGGTCATGCCTTGCAGGCCGTCCTCGAAAACGAGGCGCTGGCTGCACTCAAGGGCAGGACTGCCGCCCTTCGGGCCGATTATGAGCAGAGACGCGCGACCTTCAAGCCCGAGTTTCCCGCCATGCGCAGCCTGCGCGCAGAGATCAACGCCTTCCAGGGCCAGGCGGATGCGCTGACAAAGGCCATCCTGGGCTCGATCACGGCCCGCCGCGACGAGGCCGTGCTGAAGGAAGAGCAGCTTCGTGCGCAGCTTGCCCGCCTGGAAGACGAGCAGCGCGCTGTCTCGCGCAAGGCTGTTCCGCTTTCCATTCTGCGCCGCGAGGCCGATGCCGACCGCGCGCAATATGAGGGGCTGATCGCACGCGCGAGCGCTCTGGGTGTCGCCTCCGGCATCGAGGAGCCGACCGCGCGCGTGATCGACCCGGCCTCCCTGCCGGACGCGCCGGTGCGCCCGAGTTTCGTCCGCACCATGATCGGCGCGCTGCTGCTCGGGCTCTGCGGGGCCGTGGCTTTCGTGTTTGCGCGGGAACGGCTGGGTGCCGGCTTCCGCTGGCCGGCCGAGGCGGAAGAAGCGCTGGCGCTTCCTGTTCTGGCAGCCCTGCCCTTCGCACAGCCCGCGCGCCTGGCGGACGGCCGGATCGACGCCGGCTCGCCCCTGGCCGAAGCCGTTCGCTCGCTGCGCGCCACGCTTCAGGCCGCAGGCTTTTGCGGGCCGCCGCGGCTGCTTCTCTTGACGAGTGCGGTGCCCGGCGAGGGCAAGACCACCGCAGCCCTCGCGCTCGCCCGCGGCTTTTCGGAACTCGGCCACCGCGTGCTTCTGATCGAGTGCGACCTGCGGCGGCCCACGCTCGCCGCCCGGCTTGGGCTTTCGCCGGAGAAAGGCCTGGGCACGATTCTGGGCGCACAAGTGGAGCGCAACGGGCTGGCGGCTCTGTTCCGGCCGGTCGGCGGCAACTTGTCCGTGCTGCCGGCCGGCTCCCATTCGCGCAACCCGGCCGACCTCTTGTCTTCGCCGCGCATGGCCCGCCTGCTCGGCGCGCTCGGCCGTCGCTACGACATCGTGATCATGGATGCGCCGCCCGTTCTGGGGCTGGCCGATGCGCCGATCCTGTCGCGCTTGGCCGAAGCCACGCTTCTGGTGACGGCCGCCACCAGCACTCCACGCCCCGCCGTCGAGCAGGCCATCCGCCGCCTGCGAGAGGCCGGCGGCCACGTCACGGGCCTAGCCCTCTCCAAATTCCGCCCCACCGGCCGCGCCGACGCCCGCCTCTACGCATACACCCCCGCGCCCGAAACCCTTTCAGGCGACCCGCCACCAAGCTTCCTCACCCGCCTCTTCCGCCCTTGAGCGGCTTCGTCAGGACCCAAGTGGTCGGTACACCCGCACCGGCTTGTTGACCGTCAACCATTCCGGCCAACCCCAAATCTGCTCGACATTGTAGAGAATCACCGCAAGGGCGATGATGCCCGCCGCCATCAGCACCTTCCACAAGGGCGGAGGATGGCGGATCCAATGGGACATTTGGACGAGGAGGCGGGAAAGGTCCATGAAAAGCTCGCCAATGGGATTCGATCCAGCTTCGGGACCAATACGACAAAGGAATCACTAGCTCTTGTTACGCATCGAGGTGATTTAGCGTTGCGGCGACGCAGAGGACACTGATGAAGCTGATTGCTGTTCCCTCGTAGCGGGTGGCGACATCTCGCCATTTTTTGAGCCTTGGTCCAGAAGCGCTCCACGACGTTGCGATTTTTGTGACTCAGTTCGGACAGGCAAGCTGGACCTTGTTGCGTTTGGACGGGATGAACGGCTTATCGCCGATGGGCCAAACATGCTCGTGGAAGGCATGGCTGGCATAAGCACGATCTGCGACCACCCACCATGGCACGGCTGGCAGTTCTTCCAGCAGCGGAATGGCGTGCGGCAGTTCATGCGCCTAACCCGGCGTTGTGCGGAGGGTGATCGCACGGCCTGAGCCATTGGCGATCACACAGGCCTTGGTGACACAACCACCACGAGAGCAGCCGAGTGCCGCACGAGCATCTCGTTCTTTTGCAGTTCCCCCTCGGTCAGGGTGTCCTGGAACCGGTTGCTGTCATAGCCGCGGTCGCCGATCAGTTCGTGTGCCCGCGGGAGGACGGGCAATAGCAGGTCGGCACCATGACGGACGCTGCCCTGCCCCTCTGCCAGCAACAAAGCGACGGGCCTAATCGTGGCGATGCCATGAAGAACCTGTGCCATGTTGCCTTCTTCCATCCCATTGCATGGAAAAGATCGCACCATGAAACCTTGGGACCAAACAGCTAGCTTTTACGAAGAGTATGCAGAGGTCGCAAAGAGACTTGCTCTTCCAAATTTGGAAGCCCTGATGAGGGCCATCTCACGGAATCCATCACAACGTCAAATTGCTGGCCGTGATGAGGTTTCGGGAAAACCAATTCCACCGCTCCAGCTGCGCGGTGGGCGCTTAAGGCTGGGCATAGACGATTGATCTCTTAGCTTCCAGCATTTGTCATCCAGCGCAAAAACGTCGAGCCTCTGCTGGATCAGAGTCGGCAAGCCAGTTACCATCGCAGAGATAGAGATCGCCGTATGCCCTGGCGAGAGGCCGCCGAGAGATTTTTCACAGCTTGGACATTGAGGCACTTGTGTCGTCGCGATTTTTCCTGACAACGATTTTCAACGAAGCCGTACCAGACATTCAACGTGTGACTCATGAAACGACATGTCTGTCCTGGGTTAAGGCGGGTCGGGATGTGGTCTTGCGCTGAGAAATTCCGGATAGCGCGACTTCTGCGGGGAGTTGCCAATGGCTTGACGGCTAAATCTGCCTGGCGCCAATTCTTTCTGCGAACGCCCATGTCTATAGATTCTTTCGACGTAGGGCGGAGCAAAAGCGTCCGATCAGAGCACTATGGAATGATATGGCTTGGCCAGTGGGCAAGCATTCGGAGCATTGGTCCTCCCTGTCTGTCTCGCAGCCTGCGTGTCGTTGCAAAGCTCTTACCGGTGCGATTGCTAACAGGCTTGATAGGCCGCGCCACTCTCGTTTCAAGCAGTTTTGGATTTCTATTTCCTGTGGGCTAGATATATTACCGTTGGCGCATCTGATGACACATCCTATCTGTTTCTATATTAATTAAATTAATTTTTGATCAGAGTCCCGAATTTGCAAAAGAATTCTCCTCGCTTTTGGACCAGCTCAGTCGATGAGAAACTCTCGGCATCTTTAGCTATTGATCAGTTCTTCGAATACGAAGGCGTCACAATTCTTTCAGGATGGGCTCTTAGAGTAGACGCCTTAAGATTTTTTCGGCTGAATGGATCTCCGGTTCCGTCGCCCTCAATGATCCGTTTTCGCAGAACGGACGTCGAGGAAATTTACGAGATCAGCGACGCCAAGGTCGAAGGATTCATCGCCATATGGCCCAAATCCTTCGGGGATGATGCTGTTCTCATCTCCTCTGAGACGCACGCAGAGTTCCGGTTGTCGCTGAGTCTCGATGATCCACAGAGCTCCCAGAAAAAGGCCCAGCAGATCGTGCTGGAGCAGCGACCGCGGCTCGGGCGCATTATCCATGTTCTTCACGACCAGCCTAGCTGGATGGTTTTCTGTTTGCCTTTGATCCCTAGTGCGGGGCGTTTCACGAAAGCGCGGGCGCATATCGAGCAGGCGAGAGGACTCCCTCAAATTGGCGGGGTCGTCGTTGGTTGGTCTGTTTCTCCTCCTCCCGGCGCCATTTTCGCCTGCTCTGCATCAGGCGTTCTCAAGCCACTTGCAAAAGCTGTTCGTTGGAACAGGCAAGATATCACAGAAGCATTTGAGGCCGATTTTGGTAGGATCGCTCTCAATTCCGGATTTATGGTCACATTGCAGTTTGATCTCAGAATTGAACAGGAGGTAAAGCTAATAGCTATTGATGGTGAGGAAGCGTTTGTTCTTGCTACCAGTTCTTGGAGTCCTGCGCCCCAGGATCCGACAAGTCTGGCGCGATGGATGTTCGGCTTTCCGATGTCATCTCGTAGCTTCATCGAAAGACTATCCGATCAGATCTATCCCATCATGGAGACTCTGCTTCGTCAAAGAAGAGATGCTCTGCGCTCTGTTGAGGCTGGCGTGAAGTCATTCGGTGCATTGGCCCCGGAGCCAGTCTGCTCAATCATCATCCCTTTATATGGTCGATACGACTTCATCGAACATCAGATGATTGAGTTTGCGAGGGATCCATTCATCCGCAACCAGACAGAAATTATTTATGTGATTGATGATCCCCGCATCACTGATGCGGTTTACGACACTTGCGCGCTTTACTCGGAGCTATATGGTCTCCCCTTGCGTATCGTGGATGGTCACATCAACCGTGGCTTTTCTGGTGCCAACAATTTAGGCGCTTCTTTCGCGCGCGGACGCGCGCTACTCTTCCTCAACTCCGACGTCTTCCCCTTGAAGTCCGGTTGGCTCGAGAAGATGCTTCGCGCACTCGTGCAAGCCGAGAACGTGGGCGTGGTGGGCGCGCGACTTCTTTTCCATAACGGGACTCTCCAGCACGATGGAATGAGCTTCGAATGGAATGACGCACTTGGCGCTCATCTCAATCAACATCCGCAAGCAGGAATGCCGCCTGAGGCGACGTCAAAGAAGGCTACGTCGCGGATGGCTGTGACCGGTGCCTGCATGCTTCTTAGGGCTGAGACCTACCAAGGGGTTGGGGGGTTCGAAGAAGAATTCTTGATTGGTGACTTCGAAGACTCCGATCTGTGCCTCAAAATCCGCGCCTCCGGCAAAAAGATTCTTTGTGTTGAGGATGTCGAACTGGTGCATCTTGAGCGCCAATCTTTTTCGGGGTTGGGCGCCGCAAGCTTTTCGCAGCTCGTCGTTTATTACAATCTCTATAAGCACGAGAAGCGCTGGGGAGAACTGATCAAAGCAATGCTTGCTGGCATCCAACCTGGACGCAAACAATGAAGTGTTTGGTCATTAGTCACGCACATCCTGATTTCAGTGTAGGTGGTGCGGAGATCGCCGCATACAACTTGTTCCAAGCGCTGAAAGCACGAAAGACAACCGCAGATGCTACCTTCCTCGCGCGCACCGATATCAGTTCTCTGCCAGGAGGTGCTATCACCCAAAGACGACCGGGAGAGTATCTCTGGCGTCAAGACATGCGAGATTGGTTCAAGCTGAAGTCTGCCTACCCTCAGACACTTAGGCGGATTTTCGGCGCTTTTTTACGTCGAGAACAGCCAGATGTTGTATTTGTTCAGCATTATGCTCACATCGGCATAGAGTTTCTTCTAGAAATCCGTTCTGTTTTGCCCAGGGCTCGGATTATTCTTACTTTTCACGAATATATGGCAATCTGCAATCACCAGGGACAGATGGTGAAAACAGACATCAACAAGCGTCTTTGCTATCAGTCTTCGCCAGAAGATTGTCACTTATGCTTCAAATCCATCTCCTCTGAGAATTTCTGGCTGCGCCAGAGATTTATCGAGAATCATTTTGCGGCAGTCGATACGTTTGTGTCTCCGTCACATTTCTTGCGTCAGCGTTACGTCGACTGGGGGATCGAGCCCGAGCGAATCGTCGTGATTGAAAACGGTCAGCCTGAGTTTCACGGAAAAGGATTGCCCGATAATGCAGCTAATCGGAGACAGGTGATCGGATATTTCGGCCAGATTACGGAATACAAAGGCGTGGAAGTTTTTCTTTCGGCCATCATGTCAATGCCGGAAGAAGCAAGGTCCCGGCTGGTGTTCGAAATTCATGGAGCGAATCTCGACCAACAGGCTGCGCCTTTTCGCGAGGCTATAGGAAAGATACGTGACGCCCTCGTCGCAAGCGGCAACCTGAGATGGGTCGGTGCTTATGAGCGCCGTGAAATGTTCCAACGCCTGAGCAAAGTGGATTGGGTAGTTGTACCCTCGATCTGGTGGGAAAACTCACCGATGGTGATCCAGGAAGCGTTTGTTTGCGGCAAGCCAGTGATTTGCTCGGACATCGGCGGCATGGCGGAAAAAGTTCAGCACGGAGTGACCGGGTTTCACTTTGAGGCCCGCAATGCGATAAGTTTGGCGGCCACGTTGCGCTCGGTGGCCATGGATCCTTCACTCTTGACAAAAATGCACTCGAACATCCGCCAGCCGGGCACATATGCTGAAGTCACCGAGCAATACATTGCTCTCGTCGAAGAGTGACGGAAGGGTGAACTTGCGGTTGGATTCATTTGCAATCCAGGCGGAGAACGCGCGCCAACGTCGGGGGCGTCGAGCGTCTCAGATGCCAGTAGCTCAGTTGTGCCGCGTTCTTAACGTATTCAAGTGACTTTGGATCGTTGACATCGTGCTATCCTGTCATGCCGGCGAGGATCGAGGCTTCAGCTTAACTGCTTATCGAGGTGCTTTTCGTAGGGAAAGTGAGTTGCGCTGATTGATTCGTTCGTTGCCGTCCGCTTGCTGCTGACCTTCTGTTGATCTCGCGTTCTGTGGCCTTGCCCCGGATTTCCGCGACAACGTTAGCGGCGCGCAGCCCGACAACCAATGGTTATGAATCCGTTTCTTGGTCGGTTCCATAACGACCAAAGCAGTGCTATTGGGGAGTGGAGAAGCCTCGCGTCACCTAAGCGAGGGTGTATCAGGGAGGAATTCTGCGATGGAAGTGGGCTTCAGCAGCTCTGTTTAGAGGTGTGTTGTCACGCGACACCCTGAAGTTGCGGCTACCTTTTGTTTGACCCTTCTTCCGTTGGTTGCATGGTATACATCTTTATAGGGTGTAAATATACTTCACATCGAATGATAGGCGGCTCTCGTTTCAGGCGACGATCCTCTTGTTCCGATAAGTCGAATTGATATAACTTTTTGAAAGAGAAATGGTGGAAGTTACCGTTCCCAAGAGGAAGCCCCGGATACTTGTAATGATCCCGTCTGGTAAAGTTTACCAGCATGATCGGGTTATGATATATGACCAGGTGAGGGAGAATTATATTGCCAAGTATTTTAATACTGGCGATATGATGGTCTATGACTCCACGCTCAAGCTGCTGGACTTTGAAGCTCTTGACGTTCTTGCGATCTCCGATCCTAAGCCTGAGCAGATAGAGCGATACAACCGCGACTTCGATTATGTCTTTCTGCGTGCTTCTAATTTTATTCACGAGCACATGAACTGGGAGAAGGCCGTTTGGGTTTTGGAGCAGTTGAAGATCCCGGTTTATGCGCTGGGTGTCGGGGCTCAAGCTGAAACCAAGCGTGACATCACACTCTCTGATGAAAGCAGGAAGGTTTGGCAACTCATTGCCGAACGGAGTCCGGCGATCGGCGTTCGCGGTGCCTATTCCGCTGAGGTTCTGAATGCCAATGGCATCAAGAATGTGGAAGTCATCGGATGCCCGTCGCTGTTTCGGACCCGAAATCGGGATTTGAAGCTGAGATTGCAGCCCGCTGATGAAGTCAAGCGGATCGCTTTCAGCTTGAGGCGTGAAACGAGCAGTTATTACGCAGCCGACATGGCAAGCTTCGTGAAGCTGCAGAAGGAACTACTTCTCAAATTATCGCGCGCATTTGATACTCTCATTACAATCCACGGTGAGCCGGAAGAAAAATCGTTCTTTGTGAGTTACGCTGAAGGCAAACGAAAGGCTGTCGAGTATTTTGTGAGAACTGGTTGGTTCGATCAGGAGACCCGTCCGGAACTGCAGAAGCTCTACGAGCGTAATCTTTTTCTCAACGATCGAGTTGAAGACTATGACACGATGATTGCTGGCCGGGATTTTGGTATCGGATATCGTGTGCACGGTGTCCTACCCGCGCTCGCCCAAGGGACACCTGCAACGCTGGTGGACTATGATACGCGATCTGGCGAACTGGCTGAGACTTTTTCTATCCCCCACGCCAAGGATACCGAATTCCTGTCGCGATCGTTTGATGAACTCTTCGACCCATCACAGTTCGACCAGTTCACTGCGCGCTTTCCACAAAATTATGACAGGTTTAAAAGCCTTATGGACCGATGCGGTATCCCCAATCTGATGTAAGGTGGAATCTTTGAAGGCAGGCGCGAGAGTCGATGACTCTCGCGCTTTTTAGTATGATGGCTGCTGCCGGTGACCTATAATCTTTAACTGCTCAATGGCTGAGTTGGGTGTGGGTAGTTATCCCGCGAGGCATGGGTCGATCGACTGTCTGCTTAAATCCAGTCAAACCAGCTGCGTCTGCTAAGTGCATCTCTTGAGACGCCGCAAAAATCATGATGGCGAGCGATGCTGCTGCTATCAGCACCGCCACGACGCGAGTTTATGAAGCGTCGGAGGTCTCACACGCGACCTCTTCAACAGCGATTGAGACTCGACACGCGCGTGGGGATCGCCGCATAGGCGGGGATGGTCGCTTCTCCTCACCTGTCCGCTCTCATCGACATCGCCTGCGAGGCGGGGCGTGTCGTGATGGAGGTTTATGCGGATGCCGAGTGCGGGGAGCGGGTGAAGGCGGATGCGTCGCCGGTCACCGAGGCGGATCTGCGCGGTGAGGCGATGATCCTGGCGGGGCTGGCTCGGGTCTTTCCCGGTGTGCCGGTGGTGGCGGAGGAAGAGGCCGCCGCCGGGCGGATTCCGGAGACGGTGGAGGGGCGGTTCCTGCTGGTGGATGCGCTCGATGGGACGCGTGAGTTCCTTGCGCGCAATGGGGAGTTCACCGTCAACATCGCGCTCGTGGAGGATGGCCGGCCCGTGATGGGGGTGGTGCATGCGCCGGCGTTCGGGCTCACTTTCGCGGGCTCTGCGGATGGGGCGGTGATGCGGATCGGAGAGGGCGGTGTGCTCGAGCCGATCCATGGGCGGCAAGTGGGGCTCGTGCGCGAAGCGCTGCTCAGCCGCTCGCGCGGGGTGTCGGATGAAACGCGATCCTGGCTTGCCCGGCATTCCGTAGAAAAAATTACCCTTTGCGGCTCCTCGCTGAAATTCTGTCGCCTCGCATGTGGCGAGGCCGATCTCTACCCTTGTCTCGGGCCGACCATGGAATGGGACACGGCTGCGGGACAGGCGGTTCTGGAGGCTGCGGGCGGGTCGGTGCTCGGGCTTGACGGGCTGCCTGTCCGATACAACAAGCGCGGCCGGCGCGAGGAGAAGGATTTTCTCAACGCGCCCTTCGTGGCCTATGGCGACCCGTCTCTCGCCATGGCCGCGTCGGAAGGCACGGGCAGCGGCTGAACGCCTTTCGGGGCGGGCGGCCGCGCCGAAAGAAGAAAGGGTCGGGAGACAGGCTCCCGGTGCAGTCGTCGTTTCATGCTCCACAGCTCCGCCGCCACCCAGCATGCGCCAGTGGCCCAGGCATCCCTTGCCCCCTCCCCTGCCAAGCTCTCGCATCTGAGGCGGCTTGAGGCGGAAGCCATCTTCATCATGCGCGAGGTGGCGGCCGAATTCCGCAACCCGGTGATGCTCTACTCGATCGGCAAGGATTCGGCGGTGATGCTGCATCTCGCCGTGAAGGCGTTCTTTCCGGCGCGGCCGCCTTTTCCGCTGCTGCATGTCGACACGACCTGGAAGTTCCGCGAGATGATCGCGTTTCGCGATCAGGCGGCCGCCCGCGCAGGGATGGAGCTGATCGTCCACACCAACCGCGAGGGCGTGGAAGCGGGCGTCACGCCCTTCACGCACGGCGCCTCGACCTACACCACGATCATGAAGACGGACGCGCTGAAGCAGGCGCTGACGGCCGGCAAGTTCGACGCGGCCTTCGGCGGCGCGCGACGCGACGAGGAAAAGAGCCGCGCCAAGGAGCGCATCTTCTCGTTCCGCACGCCCAACCACGGCTGGGACCCAAAGAACCAGCGTCCCGAACTGTGGAACCTCTACAATGCGCGCGTGAGGCCGGGTGAGTCGATCCGCGTGTTTCCCTTGTCCAACTGGACGGAAGCCGACATCTGGCAGTACATCCTCGCCGAAGGCATCCCCATCCCCCAGCTCTATTTCGCGGCCGAGCGCCCGGTGGTGAACCGCGGCGGGCAGTGGATCATGGTGGATGACGCGCGCATGCCGCTCGACCGGGAAGAAGCGCACGAGATGCGCCGCGTCCGCTTCCGCACGCTGGGCTGCTACCCCTTGACGGCAGCCGTGGAATCCGACGCCGACACGCTGGAAGCGGTGGTGGCCGAGACGCTTGCCGCAAGCTCGTCGGAGCGCTCGGGCCGGTTGATCGACCACGACGAGCAGGGCTCGATGGAGAAGAAGAAGCGCGAGGGCTATTTCTGATGAACGCGCCTTTCGCAAACCCGACCGACGCCAAGGAACTCCTGCGCTTCATCACCTGCGGCTCCGTGGACGACGGCAAGTCGAGCCTGATCGGGCGGCTCCTCTATGACACAAAGCTGCTCTTCGCCGACCAGCTGGAAACGCTGGAGCGCGACTCGCGCAAGCAGGGTGCGGCGGGCGACGGCATCGATTTCGCGCTGCTGGTCGACGGGCTCGAGGCCGAGCGCGAGCAGGGCATCACGATCGATGTCGCCTATCGCTTCTTTGCGACGCCCGCGCGCTCCTTCATCGTGGCCGACACGCCCGGACACGAGCAGTACACCCGCAACATGGCGACCGGCGCTTCCACGGCCGATCTCGCGGTGATCCTGATCGACGCGCGCAAGGGCGTGCTGACCCAGACGCGGCGGCATTCCTTTATCGCCTCGCTGCTCGGCATCAAGCATGTGGTGCTGGCCGTCAACAAGATCGACCTCGTGGGCTTCGACGAAGGCGTGTTCCGCGGGATCGTGGAGGATTACCTCAGCTTCGCCTCGGCGCTCGGCTTTCGGAGCGTCGTTCCGATCCCGCTCTCGGCGCGGTTCGGCGACAATGTCTCCGAGCGCAGCGAAAACACGCCCTGGTTCGAGGGCCCCACCCTGATCGAGCATCTCGAAGGGGTGGATGTCTCGGAGGGCGGCGAGGCGCGGCCCTTCCGCATGCCCGTGCAATGGGTCAACCGGCCCGACCTCGACTTCCGCGGCTTCGCCGGCACGATCGCGAGCGGCGGCGTCGCGGTGGGCGACACGGTCGCCGTCGCGGGATCGGGCCGCACGAGCCGGGTCAGGAACATCGTCACCTATGACGGGGATCGCGAGAATGCGGTGGCCGGCGAGGCGGTGACGCTGACGCTGGAAGACGAGGTGGACGTTTCGCGTGGCGATGTGCTCGCCGCGGCCGACGCGCGCCCGGAAGTGGCGGATGCCTTTGCGGCCCACCTGATCTGGATGCACGACGTGCCGCTCGTGCCGGGGCGCGCCTATCTGCTCAAGCTCGGCACGCGCACGGTGCCCGCGAGCGTTTCGGCCATCCAGCACCTGATCGACGTCAACAGCTTCGCCCAATTGCCCGCCGAGCGGCTGGAACTGAACGCGGTGGCCGTGGTGGATGTGGCGCTGGCCGAGCCCATCGCCTTCGAGGCCTATGCGCAGAACCGCATGGGCGGGGCGTTCATCCTGATCGACCGCCTGTCCAACCAGACGGTGGGCGCGGGCACCGTGCTCTTCGGGCTGCGCCGGGCGAGCAACGTGCACCGCCACGCGATGGATGTGACCAAGGCCACGCGCGCGGGGCTGAAGGGCCAGAAGCCAGCACTTCTCTGGTTCACCGGGCTCTCGGGGGCGGGCAAGTCCACCATCGCCAACTTGGTCGAGAAGCGGCTGGCGGCGCTTGGGCGCCACACCATGGTGCTCGACGGCGACAACCTGCGCCACGGGCTGAACCGCGATCTCGGCTTCACCGACGCCGACCGGGTGGAGAACATTCGTCGCGCGGGCGAAAGCGGCAGGTTGCTGGTGGAGGCCGGGCTGATCGCCATCGCGTCGCTGATCTCGCCCTTCCGCGCCGACCGCGACGGCGTGAGAGCCCTGCTCGGCACCGGCGAGTTCATCGAGGTGCATGTACACGCGCCGCTGGAAGTGGCTGAGGCGCGCGACCCCAAGGGCCTCTACCGCAAGGCGCGGGCCGGCGAGATCGCGAACTTCACGGGCATCAGCAGCCCTTATGAAGCGCCTGAACATGCGGAGATCGTGCTCGACACGGGTGCCGCATCGGCCGAGGCCTGCGCGGAGCAGGTGATCGACTATCTCCGGCTGAAGGGCCATCTCGGCGAGCAGGGGGACTGGACGATCTGAGCCTTGGCTGACACCCGAGCCCTGGCCCTCCATAAGACAGCGCGCGGGGCGTCGGAATGCTGTAGAGCGTGTCCGCCCACCGGATCGCCTCCATGATCACCGACGCCCCTCCCGGCTCCCCCGAGCAGCGCTTCGCCGCCTTCCGGCACGGCGCCTTCCTGCGCTACTGGCTGTCGCGCTTCTTCGGCACATTCGCCGCGCAGATCGTTTCCGTATCGGTGGGCTGGCAGATCTACGATCTCACGCGCAACCCGCTCGATCTCGGCTATGTCGGGCTCGTGCAGTTCGCGCCGGCGCTCCTGCTCGTGCTCGTCACCGGTTCTGTGGCCGACCGCTTCGGGCGGCGCCTCGTGATGGGACTGTCGATGGCGCTGGAAGCGGTGTGTGCGGCAGCCCTTCTCGCTTTCACTGTGCATGGGCTCGTCAGCCCGCTGCCCATCTTCGGCACGCTTCTCGTGATCGGCGTGGCGCGGGCGTTCTTTGGGCCGGCTTCCGCCTCGCTGGTGGCGAACCTCGTGCCTGCAGAGGATTTCGCAAACGCGGTCGCGTGGAATTCGTCGGCTTGGCAGACCGCGACCATCGTCGGGCCCGTTGCGGGCGGCCTGCTCTACGGGCTCGGCGCCGACTGGGCCTATGGCACAGCGACCGCGCTGATGCTGGTCGCGGCAGCGCTCGTCTTTTCGATCCCGCGCCCGCGCCAAGCCGTCACCAACGAGCCGGCGACGCTCGAATCGATGCTGGCGGGCTTCCGCTACATCTGGAAGGAGAAGATCGTGCTGGGCGCGGTCTCGCTCGATCTCTTCGCCGTGCTCTTGTCCGGCGCGGTGGCGCTGCTTCCGGTCTACGCGCGCGACATCCTACATCTCGGGCCGTGGGGGCTGGGGATGCTGCGGGCTGCGCCCGGCATCGGGGCCATCGCGGTTGCCGTCTGGCTGGCCGGCCATCCGTTGCGCGACCATGCGGGGCTGATCCTGCTCGTCTTCGTGGCGCTGTTCGGCATCGTGACGGTGGTGTTCGGGCTTTCGACCATCACCTGGCTGTCCATCGTGGCGCTCGGGCTGCTCGGGGCGACCGACATGGTGAGCGTCTACATCCGGGAAACGCTGATCCAGCTCTGGACGCCCGACCAGGTGCGCGGGCGGGTGAACGCGGTGAACATGGTGTTCGTCGGCGCGTCGAACGAGCTGGGTGAGTTCCGCGCGGGCACCATGGCGCATTTCATCGGGGTGGTGCCGGCGGTGGTGCTGGGCGGCGTGGGCGCGGTTGCGGTGGCCGGCATCTGGGCCGTGGCATTCCCCGCGTTGCGGCGGGTGAGGCGGCTGGATGGGAGGGTCTGAGGGCGCGCGCGTGCTTCGAGGTTCCCTGCGCGAGTGCCTGAGGTGCGGGAGGGAGGGCGCTGACAACCCGTGATTTGCCTGGTGCCGTTCCTTCCACGAACTGAGAAGCTGGCTTTCAAGGCGCGGTCGAACCCTCGGCAGACACATCGATGCCCTCCCTCTCTCTCCTCAAGGGAGGATACAGGGTGGGGGTTGTGGGTGCAGAGCCTGGTTCGACGTCACCCCCACCCCTTACCCCTCCCCTCAAGGGGGAGGGGGAACGGAGAAGTTCGTGTCATCGTGGAGGTCCAGGTGGGGCTTCGGGTCAGTCTCGGGAAAGCGTACCCCACCTCACTTGTTGCCACCCCCTCCCCCCATCGGGCAGACTGTTCGGCTGAAACGGGAGGCAACCATGCTCATTCATCGCCACGCCTGTCTCGCGCTTGCGCTCACTGCATTTCCCGCGCTCGCGCAGGATGCGCCATATCCGCACGCGGCTGAGACGATCGGCACCGTCGAGCAGGTCTATGACGGAGCGCTGCTGCCCGACGAGGCGGTTGCGACCTATCGCAACATCGACCGGCTGTTCCCGACCCGCACGATCAAGGCCGGGCCGACGCCGTCCAAACTGCCGATGGCCGAGAAGCCGCTCGGGCCTGTCTCCTTCAAGGTGGAGGACAAGTCCTACGACCTCTTCGACGTGATGGCGCTCGACAGCTTCACGGGCCTGCTCGTGTTGAAGGACGGCAAGGTCGCCTTCGAGACCTACCAGCGCGGCAACACGCCGGAAACGCGGTGGATGTCGATGTCGGTCGCGAAATCGATCACGTCGACGCTTGTCGGCATCGCGCTCAAGGAAGGGCGCATCAAGAGCATCGACGACAACGTGGCGACCTATGTGCCAGCCTTGAAGGGCTCAGCTTACGACGGCGTGAGCGTCAAGGACGTGCTGATGATGGCGTCGGGCGTGCGCTGGAACGAGACCTACACCGACCCGCAATCCGACCGCCGCGCGCTGCTTCGCGCGCAGATCGCGCAGGAGCCGGGCTCGGCCATGAAGCTGATGGCGGGCCTGCCGCGCGCGGCCGAGCCAGGCACCGTCAACAACTACTCGACCGGCGAGACCCAGGTGCTGGGCGAGATCCTGCGCGGGGCGGTGGGCGTGCCGCTCGCCGACTATCTTTCAGAGAAGATCTGGTTGCCGGCCGGGATGGAGCACGACGCCAAATGGTGGCTCGATTCACCCGATGGCACGGAGATCGGCGGCAGCGGCATCGCCGCCACCCTGCGCGACTACGGCCGCTTCGGGCTGTTCTTCCTCGACCAGGCCAAGGTGAACGGCGTCTCGACGCTGCCGGACAACTGGACAACCCAAGCCACCTTGCCGACCAAGCTCAAGAACGGCGAGACGCTCGACTACGGCTACATGTGGTGGACGGGCTGGACGGAGCCTGCGGTGGCGGACGGTGCCTATCTCGCGATCGGCATCCAGGGGCAGAACATCTACATCAACCCCAAGCGCAACGTGGTGATCGTGAGCTTCGGCGCGCAGCCCAAGCCGACGGGGCAGGAGCCCGTCGATCCGCTGGTCTTCTTCGATGCGGTGGCTGCCGCGCTGGATTGAGCGTTGCGCGGGCGTCAGTCGCCCGCGCGTGAGCCCTCGGCGCGCTTTTGCGCGGCGCGGCTCTTCATCAGCATGCGGTCCCGCCCGTCGACGCCCAGCAGATCGGCCACACGCCAGAGCGTGTGGTCCTCGGTCTCGTGCAGCATTCCATCGGCGAAGGCGACCCGCCAGAGCAGGCCGACGAACTCGGCGCGCTGCTTCTCGTCCCAGCGGCGGATCAGCACCGAAGTGAAACTGTAGAGGTCGACCGCCTCCGCTTCCGCCGCTTCGCCCGCGGAGAGAAGGGCATCGAGGCCCGCGCCGTCGAGTTCATAGGCCTCGGCGAGAGCCGCACGAAGCTGCTCGCGCTCGGCGGGATCGCGCACGCCGTCCGCATCCATCACCTGGAAGAGAAGGGCGGCCGCCGCCACGCGCGTGTCGTCCTGGCGGCGCACGCGCGGGTGCTCGTCGGCGGCGAGCGAGGCGAAGAAGGCGCGAAGCTGGTCGAACATGGTTCGGTCTCAGAACAGGCGGAAGCGGGTGGTCTCGGTTTCGCGGGCGGCCTCCACCACGGGGTCGTCATGCGCGCCGGGATCGTCGGGACGCGGGCGCTCGTCGAGCGGCTTGGCAGCCGGCCTGTCGGGCAGCGCGGTCCCGTCCGGCGGCAGGATCTCCGTGCGTTCGGCGGGCACGGAAACGGGCGGCAGCGCGGGCAACGCGTCTTCCGCCTCGATCTCCACCGCCTGCGCCATGCGCTCCACTGGAACGCGCCACTCGAATGCGTCGAGACGGCCGGAAACGGGCGAAGCGGGCGCCCAGTGCTCGGAGGCGAAGCCATCCGCCACCCAGGCGGGGTCGCGCGGGGCGCGGAGGGCCTTGGCGAGATACTGCCGGATGCGGCCCTCGTCCCCGCCCGAGGCTTCCTCGATATCGGCGAGCAGCTGGTAGGTGCCTTCGCGTGGCTGCATGCGCAGGGCGGACTCGGCTGCGCGGCGTGCCTCGTCGAACTCGTGGGCGGCGAGTGCAGCGCGTGCGACCGCGAGCGAGGACTCGGCGTTGTTCTGCTTGATGCCTTGCAGCTTGCGCGCCCGCGTCAGGCGGTCGTGCGTGGAATCGCCATGGCGGGCATGCACATAGAGTTCGGCAATCTGCGGGTGCGCGTCGAGCTTCCACACGCCTTCCAAGACCTTGGCGCCCTTGCGGGTGTCGTCGAGACGGAAGAGCGCGCGGCCGGCGGCAAGCGCTGCCGGCACGAAATCGGGTCGGATGCGCAGCGCTTCCATCGCGGCCGTCTTGGCCCCCGACGGGTCGATGTCGAGGATCGACTGCGACTTGGCGGTGAGCAGCACCGCGCGCTCATGCGCCACGCGCTGGCGCTCGGCATCGCGCGAGGGCTTGCGCGCGTCGAGCAGGCGCAGCGCGCCGTCCCAGTCACCGGCCTCGGTTTTTTCCTCGAGCGTGGATTCGGACGCCCAGTGGAGCTGGGGTGCGAGCTCGCTGGCGCGACCGGCATAGTGGCGGGCGGCGGCGCGGTCGCCCAGGCGCTCGGCTTCGAGGTAGAGGCCACGCAGGCCGAGCAGGCGCGTCTCGCCGCCTTCCAGCATGTTCTCGAACTTCTGGCGCGCGCCCGCGTGGTCGCCTTCCAACAGCGATGCCTGCGCTTCCAGGAGCTGGATCAGCGGCTCCTGGTCGGCGCGGATGAGCTTGACGGCCTGGGCGTTCATCTTGCGCGCGAGGCCCGCATCGCCGGCGCCCGCCGCGATCATGCCGGTGGACAGCGCCTGATAGCCGCGGTCGCGCTTGCGGGCGCGGAAATAGCGCTGCACCCGGTGGGGCGAGCGCAGGATGCCCTTGACCAGCCACCACACGATCATGACGGCGGCGATGGTGGCGACCGCAGCGGAAACGGCGACCAGCAGCGTCAGCTCGTAGCGGTAGCCGTCGAAGGTGACGACCATCTCGCCCGGACGGTCGGCAAGCCAAGCGAGGCCCAGGCCGACAAGGAAGACAACGAGAAGAAAGAAGAGAATCCTGAGCATCAGGCAGCCTGCATGGCTTGGGCGATGGCGTCGTCGACCTGGCCGTCAACCGCGATGCGGGCGCGGAGAAGGTCGGCAAAGGGCTGGCCGGCAACCTTGGCCGTCTCGGGAAGCGTGTCGAACTCGGCGAGCGCGCGAGGGAAGTCGCCCGCGTTCACGGCCACCTCCATGCGCGCCACCACCGCATCCGTGCCGGTGCCCGTGACGTCGCCCACCGGACGCACGGAAACGAGACCGCGTACGCCGCTCCAGAACTGCTGCATGGTCGAGGCGCCCTCGCCGGCTGCGGTCTCCGTTGCCAGGATGGCCTGGGCCGTGTCGTTCCAGCGCTCCTGGATCTGGCCGCGCGTCAGCACGCCGGCGCTTGCGAACTGGTCGAGCGGCTCGGTGCCGGAAAGTGCGGGTGCGAGCGCGCGCAGCGTTTCGAGTTCGGCGCGGAAGGGCGCGCCGCGCTCGGCTGCGGCCTTCAGCGCGGAGGATGCGATGGCGAGCGCCACCTTGGGCTGTTGCCCGAGCGCTTCCACACGGCCGGAAAGGTCGGCGATGGTTGTGTCGATCGTCGCCAGCCGTTCGGTCGTGCTCGTGCCCGACTGGGCGTTTTGCTGCACCAGCGCCTCAGTCGCAGCCACACGGTTGGCGAGCGCTTCGAGCGCTTCGGCGGGCGCCGCCTCTGGCGCTTGCTGGGAGCGCGTCTCAAGGGCTGCGATGCGGCTTTCGACCGCTGCCGGAATGTCCGAGCCTTGGTTGCGCAGCGCTGTCACCTCATCTTGCAGCGTGTTCACCGAGGCTGACAGGTCGGGGGTGGCTTCCGAGCGGATGGCTGCGATCTCCGAGCGGAGCGAGGCAAGCTCGGTCTGCAGCGCCGCCGTGTCGTTGCGGCCAGCACCCGGCCAAATGCCGGCGGCCTGAAGCGCTGCCACGAGCGCGAGCGCGGCGATGCCGCCGATGAGGCCGGCGCCCAGCAGCCCGCCGATGCCGCTGCGCGTGGGCTCAGGCGGAGGCAGGGGTGTCGAGCGCACGACTTCCGGGGGCGGAGGGGGTGGCGGAGGCGGTTCGCGTCTGGAAAGGTCGGCCGGGGGCAACGGGTTGTCGGGAGAGCGCGGGCGTTCGGAGGCGGGCACCGGCTTCTCGACGGGCTTTGCGTCGTCCTTCGGCTTTGTCTCCGCCGGCAACGCGGAAATCGTCTCGGGCTTGGCCGGAAGATCGGCGGGCTTTTCGTCCACGGGGTCGAGCAAGCTCGGCGGGGGCTTGGCCGCGAAGGGAGGCGGGGTCGCTTCCTCCGGCTTGTCGGCCACCGTCTCGTCGGGCTTGGGCTGGTCGGGCAACGAAGCGCCTGCAGGCGGCAGGCTGGATGGAGCGGCGTCGGATGGCGCCTGATCCTCGTTCTTCGTGCCGCCCTGCCGCGTCCGTGGCGTCTTGACCATCCCTCAACTCCTTGCCGGCGAAGCGTTTGCGTGGGCCTTGAGTGCCGAAGGCACCCCTAGCATGTTTGCCCGCGCGGAAAAGAGGCGGCCGTGTCCCCGTTCGCCGCCCAGGCTGCCAACAACGCAAGAAGCGCCTCTTCGTTCGGTTCGGACGGCGCAAACCGTGTCGCAGCCCTCGATGCAGCGGCGATGCGGGGAGAAAGCGCGAAGGCCACGGCCTCTCTCAGGCAGGGATCGCCGCTGACGGCGGCAAAGGTTTCCGCGGCAAGCACGGAGTAGAGGAGCACCGCCGCGACTGGAGCGTGTTCGAGGTACTCGCCGATCGATTCCGCGGATGGGACGATGGCGTGGGTGTCGTAGGTTTCGATGGCCTGGACGGCCACGCCGAACAGCGCGAGGCTGTCTTCGAATTCGGGCCGGCGGACACGGCCGCAGAGATAAAGCACGGCGCCTCGGCTCTCCGCCAGGCTTGCCGCAAGCCCTCCCGCCGTGCCCGGCCCCGGCAAGACGGTCGAAAACCCCGCATTTGCTGCGGCTTCGGCCGTGCGGCCGCCGACGGCATGGATCGGCTTATCCCGAAGTGCTGCAAGAAGTGCCGGCGCGGCATGGCGGAGTGCGTTGGCGCTGGTCACGGCGACCCGCTCTGCCTGCTTCCAGCCTTCGGGCAAGGCGGCCTCGATCTGCGCGGTTTCCGTCAGCGGCAGGAAGACGGGTGAGATGCCCAGACTTGCGAGACGCGCGCCCGTGCGCCGCCCTTGGCTGTCGCCCCGCGTCACCAGGACGCGGAGACTCATCCCCAGCTCTCGAAGAAGGCCGGACCCGCCTTGGCGCGGATCTGTTCGCCCGCGGCGAAGCCGAGCTCCACTCCATCGGCGACGGAGGCTTCCATGCGCAGTTCGTGCGCTTCGCTGCCATCGGGCGTCAGCACCATGCCGTGAAAGGATATCCGGCCGTCAGCGATGGCCGCATGGGCAGCGATGGGTGTGCGGCAGGAGCCGTCGAGGGCAGCCAGGAATGCGCGCTCGGCGGCGAGCGCCTGGCCCGTGCGCTCGTCGTGGATGGCTTCCATCAACTCGTGCACGCGCGCATCTCCCTGACGCACCTCGATGCCGATGGCGCCTTGCCCTGGTGCGGGCGGGAAATCCGCGATGTCCATCACCTCGGTCGCGACCTCGGCGAGGCCCAGCCGGTTGAGGCCCGCGCAGGCCAGCATGGTGGCGTGCGCCTGGCCCTGGGCGAGCTTCTTCAGCCGCGTCTGCACGTTGCCGCGAAAGCTTTCCACGCGGATATCGGGTCGGAGCCGCCGGATCAGCGCGCCGCGCCGCAGCGAGGCCGAACCCACCACGGAGCCCGGAGCCAGATCCGCGAGCTTCGCCACATCCGCGCCGATGAAGGCGTCGCGCGGGTCTTCGCGCTGCAGGAAGAAGGGCATGGCCAGCCCCTGGGGCAGGAGCACCGGCATGTCCTTGGACGAATGCACGGCGAGATCGATGCGGCCCTGCAGCAGTGCTTCTTCGATCTCCTTGGTGAAGAGGCCTTTGCCGCCGATGTCGGATAGCGGGCGGTCCTGGATGCGGTCGCCGCTGGTGGTCATCGGCATGATCGAGACGTCGTCGGGCGCCCAGCCATGCGCGGCGCAGAGCCGGTCGCGCAGTTCGGTGGCCTGGGCGAGCGCGAGCGGAGAGCCGCGCGTGCCGATGGTGAGGGTGGGTGTTCGCATCAAACGGTTTCGTGCTAACGCGCGGGCTCGACCGGGCGTCGGAAATAGGACGCCCGCACCCTTAAAGCGACGGAGTCGGACGGGCAACCATGCGAAGTGCCGCGATCACGCTGCCCCGGCCGGTCACCGTGCTCGGCATCGAGACGAGCTGCGACGAAACCGCGGCCGCCGTGGTCCGCCGCGACGCGGACGGGCACGGCACGATCCTTTCGGACATCGTGCTTTCGCAGACTGCCGAGCACGAGGCCTTCGGCGGCGTTGTGCCCGAGATCGCCGCGCGCGCCCATGCCGAAGCGCTGGACGGCGTGGTGGAAGCGGCGCTTCGAGATGCAGGGGTTTTGTTGAATGATCTCGATGCCGTTGCGGTTTCGGCAGGGCCCGGCTTGGCGGGCGGGCTCCTGGTCGGGCTGATGACGGCCAAGGCGCTTGCCGCGGTCGCCAAGCTGCCGCTTCTGCCGCTCAACCATCTCGAAGGCCACGCGCTGACCGCGCGGCTGACGGACGGGGTGGAGTTCCCGTTCCTGCTGCTGCTCGCTTCCGGCGGGCACACGCAAATCCTCGCCGTGCGGGGGCTTGGCGACTACGAGCGCTATGCGACCACGATCGACGACGCGGCCGGCGAAGCCTTCGACAAGGTGGGCAAGCTGCTCGGCCTGCCCTACCCCGGTGGACCCGCCGTGGAGCGCATGGCGCGATCAGGCGATGCCCGGCGCTGGGATTTCCCCCGCCCGCTCAAGGGCACGGACCGCCCAGATTTCTCGTTTTCCGGCCTCAAGACCGCCGTGCGCCAGGCGGCCGAAGCTGCGCAGCCCTTGTCGGATCAGGACGTGGCCGACCTTTGCGCTGGCTTTCAGGCAGCGGTTGCCGACGCGCTGAGCGACCGCACAATGCTCGCCCTGCGCCGCTTTCGCCGGGAGTTTCCCGACCACGCGGCCCTGACCCTCGTGGCCGCCGGCGGCGTGGCCGCGAACAACACCTTGCGCGCGTGCCTGGAGGAAGCCTGTGCTGCGCACGGCTTTCGCTTTCTCGCGCCGCCGCTGCGGCTTTGCGGCGACAACGGAGCGATGATCGCCTGGGCGGGGGCCGAGCGGGTCGCAGCCGGGATGCTGGAGCCCGACGCCATGCAGTTCGCCCCCCGCACCCGCTGGCCGCTTGATGCCCGCGCGGCGCCGCTTATCGGCTCGGGCCGCCGGGGACCCAAGGCATGAGCATCGGCGTCGTCGGAGCAGGCGCCTGGGGCACGGCGCTGGCGCTTGCCGCAGCACGCGCAGGCAATTCCGTGCGGCTTTGGGCGCGCGATGCCGATCAGGTCGCCGCCATGCGAGCCACCGGCGAGAACAGCCGCGCCCTGCCCGGCGTGCCTCTTCCCGATGCCATCCAGCCGACCGACGAACTCGGCTGGGCGCTCGATGGTGCGGAAGCCGTGCTGGTGGTGACGCCCGCGCAGACGCTGCGCACCGTGCTGCCGCGTCTCGCCCCCTGGCTTGGGGCGCACACCCCTGTCGTGCTCTGCGCCAAAGGAATCGAGCGCGACACGGGGCTCTTGCCGAGCCAGGTGGCGGAAGGCATCCTGAGCCAGCCGGTGCTGGCGCTTTCGGGCCCGAGCTTCGCCTCGGACGTGGGACGCGGCCTGCCGACGGCCGTGGTGATCGCCGCGCGTGACGAGCAGCTGGCTACAGATGCCGCGCGGCTGATGTCGTCATCCACCTTCCGGCCTTATTCCACGGACGATCTCCTGGGCGTGGAAGCAGGCGGGGCGCTCAAGAACGTGTTCGCGATCGCAGCCGGTGCCGTGGCGGGGGCTGGCCTCGGCGCCTCGGCGTCTGCCGCCATGGTCACGCGCGGCTTCGTGGAACTGCGCAGGCTTTCGGCAGCGCTCGGCGGTCGGCCGGAGACCGCCATGGGCCTGTCCGGCCTGGGCGATCTGCTGCTCACCTGTTCTTCCGTGCAGTCGCGCAACTTCTTGTACGGCACGGCCCTTGGCCGGGGCGAAAGTCTGGCCGGACTGCCGCTTGCCGAAGGCGTGCCCACGGCGGGCATCGCCGCGCGCCTGGCTTCCGAGCGCGGGGTGGAGGCGCCGATCGTCTCGGCGGTCGCGGCCATTCTGGCCGGGCACCTCACGATCGGGGATGCGGTGGAGGCGCTGATGAGCCGCCCCTTGAAGAGCGAGGACGTGTAGCGATAGACCGGGGGCGCCATTCACAGGAGCCCTTCATGCTCGTCGCCTTCATCGCCAAGGACCGCCCCGGTCAGCTCGAAACCCGCATGAGCGTGCGGCCCGAGCATGTGGAATTCCTCAACAAACTGAACGCCGAAGGCACGCTCGCCTTTGCCGGACCCTTCCTCGGCGAAGACGGCAAACCGAACGGCAGCCTGGTGGTCGTGGAGGCCGAATCCGTGGATGCCGCCGGGAAAATCCTGGCCGAAGACCCCTATGCCAAGGCCGGTCTCTTCGAAACCACCAGCCTTTCCGCCTGGAATTGGGTGTTCAACAAGCCTAACGCCGAATGAATTATTGGCTTTTCAAGTCCGAGCCCTTCAAATTCTCCTGGACCATGCTCAAGGAGAAGGGCGAGGCCGGACAGGAGTGGGACGGGGTGCGCAACTACGGCGCGCGCAACAACATGCGTGCCATGGCGCTGGGCGACCGCGGCTTCTTCTACCACTCCAACGAGGGCCTGGCCGTGGTGGGGGTGTTGGAGGTCTCGGCACTCGCCCATCCCGATTCCACGAGCGGCGAGGATGGGCGGTGGGAGTGCGTGGACGTGCGCGCCTTGTTCGACATGCCGCAGCCGGTGACGCTGTCCGCGGTGCGGGCGAACCCCGCACTCGCCACCATGGCGCTCGTCACCCAGTCGCGCCTTTCGGTGCAGCCGGTGACGGCGGGCGAATGGGCCGAAATCTGCCGCATGGGCGGGCTTTGACACCGGCCGAGGCGGAACGCTTCATTCTGGCCAACACGAGCGTGCTGGCCCCACCCCATGTGCCCGAAATCCGCCTCCATCTGGCCGACGAGGCGCACGATCTCTGGTTGAAGACCGAGGACGAACTGGCGGAAATCGGCTTGCCGCCGCCGTTTTGGGCCTTCGCCTGGGCGGGCGGGCAAGGACTGGCGCGCTTCGTGCTCGACCATCCCGAAGAGGTCAAAGGCCGCCGCGTGCTCGACTTCGCGTCCGGCTCGGGCCTCGTCGCCATCGCTGCCGCGATGGCGGGCGCGGAACAGGTGCTCGCAGCCGACATCGACCCCTTCGCCGAGCCCGCATTGCGGCTCAACGCGGGCCTGAACGGGGTTGCCATCGCCTTCACCGGCGAAGACCTCGCGGGCACGGAGCCCCAGGCGGACATCCTGCTCGCGGGCGACGTGTTCTACGACCGCGCGCTGGCCGAGCGGCTCCTGCCCTGGTTCTCGGCCTTGGCCGGGCGCGGCACCCTAATCCTCGTCGGGGACCCCGGCCGGTCCTATTTCCCGGCCGAGCGGTTCACGCTCCTGTCCGACCGCCAGGTGCCCGTGTCGCGCGCGCTCGAGGATGCGGAAGTGAAACGGGTCAGGGTGTGGCGCTGGAAGGAGAGCTCATGAGCTTCGGCGGCTTGAACGCGGTGGGCGTGGTGATGGCTGCGATCGCAGCCTTTCTGTGGAGCGCCGTCTACTACGCGCTGCTCGCCAAGGCCTGGCAGCGCGAAGCGGGCTTCGGCCCCCTCGCCACCCCCAAGCCCGGCCCCGGCCTGACGGTCACGAGCTTTGTCGCGCTCTTCGTCATGGCCTGGGTGCTCGCGGGCGCCGTGGGCCATCTCGGCGTCGGCCAGGTGACCGTGCGCAACGGCATCGTCACCGGCCTCTTCCTGTGGGCGGGCTTCGTCGTCTCCACCCTCGCCTTCTCGCACCGCCGCCAGAACCTGAGCTGGCGCCTGACCGCCATCGACGCCGGCCACTGGCTGGGCGCGCTCATCCTGATGGGGCTGACCATCGGCGGGGTGGGCGTGTGAGGGATGCCGGGCCTCAGTCGGCCCTGGCGTAGATGTCTTCGAGCCGGACGATGTCGTCCTCGCCGGTGTAGCTGCCCACCTGAACCTCGATCAGCTTGAGCGGGATGCGGCCGGGGTTGCGCATCCGGTGCACGCAGCCGATCGGCAGATAGGCGGCCTCGTTCTCGTGGACGATCCTGGTTTCGCCATCGATCGTCACCTCGGCTGTGCCGTGCACCACGATCCAGTGTTCGGCGCGGTGGTAGTGGCGCTGGAGCGACAGCGTGCCGCCGGGCTTCACGTAGATCTGCTTGACCTGGAAGCGCTCGCCCGCGTCGATCCGCTGATACCAGCCCCACGGGCGGCTCATGCGCAGATGCTCGGAGGCTTCCTTGTGGCCCGACGCGATCAGGTGGGACACCAAGTCCTTGACCTTGTGCGTCTGGTCCTTCGCGACCACGAGCACCGCATCGGGCGTCGCGACCACCACCAGCCCTTCCACGCCGATCACCGCCGTCAATGGTCCATCGGAGCGCACGAGGCTGTCGCGGGTGTCGATCAGGGCGGTCGCCCCTTCAGACACGTTGCCTTGCGCATCCGCTTCGCTGATCGCGTGGAAGGCTTCCCAGGTGCCGACATCCGACCAGCCGAAACGCGCGCGGACCACGCCCGCGCGCCGGGTCTTCTCCATCACCGCATAGTCGATCGACACCTTGGGCGCCGTGCGGAAGGCCGCTTCGTCGAGCCGGATGAAATCGAGATCGCGCCGGGCGCCGGCGAGCGACGCCCTGGCCGCCTCGAGCACGGCGGGCGCGTTGGCTTCCAGTTCCCCGATCATGCTCGCGGGCTCGAACAGGAAATTGCCGCTGTTCCACAACATCCCCTCCGCGACATAGCTGGCAGCCGTCGCCGCATCCGGCTTTTCCACGAAGCGCTGCACGCAAAAGGCTTCCGATGCGCCGGGAAGGGCCGCGCCGAGCGCGATGTAGCCGTAAGCCGATGACGGCCCGGTGGGCACGGTTCCCAGCGTCATGATCGTGCCGTCGCGCGCGGCTTGGGCTGCCTGCATGCAATCCGCGACAAAGGCTTCCGCATCGGGGATCACGTGGTCGGATGCGAGGATCAGGCAGATGGCGCCATCGCCCGCTTCCTGCGCCATCAGGGCGCCGACGGCCACGGCCGCAGCCGAATCGCGCCGCTCGGGTTCGAGCACGATCTCGCCGCTCACGCCGATGGCCTGCATCTGCTCGCCTACGGTGAAGCGGAAATCGCTGCCGGTGATCACGATGGGGGCTGTGAATTCCGGGCTGGCGACCCTCTGCAAGGTGGCCTGGAAGGTGGAGATGCCGTCCTTCAGCAGGGGGATGAACTGCTTGGGCGCGCTTTCGCGCGACATGGGCCAGAGCCGCGTTCCGGCCCCTCCCGCCATGATCACCGGCACGACGGCATGCTTGGCGCTCATCTCTGCTCCGCTTCCACCCAGGGGGCCAGCCGACCCCAGGCCGGAAGGCATAGCATGTTCGCGCGCACGATGCCCTTCACCCAAAGTGTTATCCCACCACGTGGACCATGCTGCCCGCTTCGATGAAGGGCAGCAGGCGTGCCATTGTGCGGCGGGAAACGGCGATGCAGCCTTCGGTGGGGCGGAAGGCGGGGCGGGCGAGGTGGAGGAAGATGGCGCTGCCGCGGTTGCGCCTGGCGGGGCGGAGGTTCCAGTCGAGCACGAGCACGACGTCGTAGAGCGTGTCCGAGCGCGCCATCCGCTCGTGGGACGAGGGATAGGGCAAGGGAACCGGGCGGTTGTAGTTGCGGTCGCCGGAAGCGTCGCACCAGCCGAGCTTCGGGGTGGCGGGCTCGAACGGCAGGCGCGTCAGGCGGCGGGGCGCGATGTCGTGGGACTGGCGGGGGCGGAAATAGCCGCCCGTCACGCGCATGGGGCCGAGCGGGGTCGCGCCGTCGCCTTCGCGCTTGCGCGCGGTGATGGCACCCTTGCCCAGCGCGCAGGGCAGAACAACCGGGCCGATCCGCAGCAGGCCCTGGCGGGCATCGGAGGGGCGGGCGCGCACCGTGATCGCGGGAGCGCGCCTCTTTGCGAGGGCGCAAGGCAGCCTATATTGTTGGAATGCAGCCAATTTTCCCCGCCCCCAGCCTGGTTTCGACCTCTTGGAGCACAGGCGCCCGATGACGTCACGCACCATCCTGATCGTCGACGACGACGAGGACCTTCGCGCGCTGCTCGCTGAACAGCTCGGCATGTACGAGGAGTTCAGCGTCCTGCAGGAGCCCAACGCCACGAAGGGCATCGCGACCGCGCGCGCGGGCACGGTGGACCTTTTGATCATGGATGTGGGCCTGCCCGACATGGACGGGCGCGAAGCGGTGAAGCTGTTGCGCAAGGGCGGCTACAAGGCGCCCGTGATCATGCTGACGGGGCACGACACCGATTCCGACACGATCCTGGGGCTCGAAGCCGGCGCCAACGATTATGTGACGAAGCCCTTTCGCTTCGCGGTGCTGCTCGCGCGCATCCGCGCTCAGCTTCGCCAGCACGAGCAGAGCGAGGACGCGACGTTTTCGGTGGGGCCCTACACGTTCAAGCCCTCCCAGAAGCTCCTGATCGACGCCAAGGGCGGCAAGGTGCGCCTGACCGAAAAGGAAGCCTCGATCATCAAGTATCTCTATCGCGCCGACCAGAAGGTGGTGACGCGCGACGTGCTGCTGGAAGAGGTGTGGGGCTACAATTCGGGCGTGACCACCCACACGCTCGAAACCCATGTCTATCGTCTGCGCCAGAAGATCGAGCGCGATCCGTCCAACGCGGAGATCCTGGTGACCGAAAGCGGGGGCTACAAGCTCATCCCGTAAGCGCCGAGGCTTTCCGCTTCGTCGCGCGATGGGGCCGGCAAATTAATTCAACTTTGGCGGTTGCTGCGTTAATCGGGATATCCCGCGACGCCTTGGGGACCCGATGGCGCTGGATGACGACATCCGCATCCTGTCCGGTGTGACCCTTTTCGAGGGCTTCACGCCCGACCAGCTGCGCCTTCTGGCCTTCGGCGCCGAGCGGTTGCGGCTCGACGCGGGGCATGTGCTGTTTCGCGCGGGCGATTCAGCCGACTGCGCCTATGCGGTGGCGTCCGGGCGGGTGGCGCTGTTTTCCGAAGGGCAGCGCAAGGCTTCGGGCGAAGCGCGCGAGGGCGCGATGCTCGGCGAATTCGCGCTGATCGCCGACACCACGCGCCCTGTTTCGGCGGTGACGGCCACCCCTTGCGCGCTGTTGCGCCTCGAACAGCGCGACTTCCGGCGCATTCTCGACGAATATCCCGAACTCGCCGAACGCTTGCAGAAGCGGGTGGCCGACGACCTCCAAGCGATGATCGCCCGCATCGAGCGGCTCGCGCCGCGCTTCTCCTGACCGTCGCCTTCGTGTCGCAGAAGACGGGCAAGACCGCGCTTCGGCGGGAGGGCGGGGTGAAGGAAAACGGCGAAGCGGTGCCGCTGGCGGAGGCCGCGCGGGTCTGGGCGCGCATCGCCTGCCTGTCCTTCGGGGGCCCGGCGGGGCAGATCGCGCTGATGCACCGCGTGCTCGTGGAAGAGCGGCGCTGGATCGGCGAGGCGCGCTTTCTCCACGCGCTGAACTTCTGCATGCTCCTGCCCGGCCCCGAAGCGCAGCAACTCGCGACCTATGTGGGCTGGCTGATGCACGGCACGCGCGGCGCGTTGCTCGCGGGCGTGCTGTTCGTGCTGCCGGGGCTTTTCGCCATCATGGCGCTGTCCTTCCTCTACGTGCTGTGGGGCTCGGCGGGGCCGGTGGAGGGGCTGTTCTTCGGGCTGAAGGCCGCCGTGCTCGCGGTGGTCGCCCAGGCGCTCGTGCGGATCGGCGGCCGGGCGCTGCGCGGGGCGATGCCCGTGGCGACAGCCCTTCTGGCCTTCTTCGCGCTCTTCTTGTTCGGCGTGCCCTTTCCGCTCGTGATCCTCGCGGCCGTGCTCGTCGGGATTTGCCGTGCGGGCTCGGTGGTGGGAGCGGAGCCAGATGGGCAAGGCTTGGGTGGAAGTGGACGGCCTCGCGGCATGGCGACGGTCGCGCTCGCGACACTGGCGCTCTGGCTCGGGCCGGTTCTTCTTCTTTGGCTGCTCGCGGGCGAGGCGAGCGTGTTCACGCAGATCGGCTTGTTCTTCGCGCAGATGGCGGTGGTGACCTTCGGCGGTGCCTATGCGGTGCTGGCCTATGTGGCGCAGCAGGCGGTGGAGCATCACGGCTGGCTGGCGCCCGGCGAGATGCTGGACGGGCTGGGGCTCGCCGAGACGACGCCGGGGCCGCTGATCATGGTCACGCAGTTCGTGGGGTTTCTCGCGGCATACCGCAATCCCGGCCCGCTCGACCCCCATCTCGCGGCGGTGCTGGGCGGGCTGCTCACCACCTGGGTGACGTTTGCGCCGAGCTTCTTGTGGATCTTTCTGGGCGCGCCCTTCGTGGAAAGGCTGCGGGGCAACCGCATGGTGGCCGCGGCGCTCGAAACCGTGTCGGCGGCGGTGGTGGGCGTGATCGCGAGCCTGGCGGTCTGGTTCGCGCTGCATGTGCTGTTTGGGCGCGTGGGCGAAACGCAGTGGGGGCCGCTTGCGCTTCCGGTGCCGGAATGGACGAGCCTGGACTGGGCGTCGCTTGCGCTGGCGGCCGTGGCGGCACTCGGGCTCTTCGTGTTCCGTTTGGGTGTGGTGACGGTTCTTCTCGGCACGGCCGGGCTGGGCGTGGTCTGGTCGCTCGTTTCACTGTGAGCGGTGCTGGCGCGCTTTCCGGGCTGTTTCTCGCGAGCTTTCTGGCCGCGACCCTTCTGCCCGCGCAGTCGGAGGCGCTGCTGTTCGGCATGGCCAAAAGCGGAGGCTTCGATCCGGTCGCGCTGCTCGTCGTGGCGAGTGCGGGCAACGTGCTCGGCTCGGTGGTCAACTGGTGGCTCGGGCGGCAGGCCGACAGATTCCGGCACAAGCGCTGGTTTCCGGTGACGGAGGGCCAGCTCGAACGGGCGAGCCGGTGGTATCGGCGCTGGGGGCGGTGGTCGCTGCTGTTGAGCTGGATGCCCGTGGTGGGCGATCCCCTCACGCTGGTGGCTGGCGTGCTGCGCGAGCCGCTCGCGAGCTTCGTGGCAATCGTCGCCCTCGCCAAGGCCGGGCGATATGGCGTCGTGCTGTGGGCGGCGGGCCTGGTGTGACGCGCCCTGCCCTCAGCCGAGGTCGAAGCGGGCGATCACGGGAACATGGTCGGACGGGCGGTCCCAGGCGCGCGCCTCGCGCAGGATGTCGATGCCGACGAGGTGGTTTTCGAGGCCCGGAGAGCCCCAGACGTGGTCGAGCCGCCGGCCGCGGTTGGAGGCGGCCCAGTCGGCCGCGCGGTAGCTCCACCAGGTGTAGAGCTTCTGCGCATCGGGCACGCCGTGGCGCATCAGGTCGACCCAGCCGCCGGCCTTGCGCATCCGCTCGAAGCCTTCGGTTTCGACGGGGGTGTGGCTGACCACGCCCAGCATCTGCTTGTGCGACCAGACATCGTTCTCATGGGGGGCGACGTTGAGGTCTCCCACCAGGATCGAGGCGGAATCCTCGCCGTGTTCGGCGGGCGCTCCGTGCATCTCGGCGATGAAGTCGAGCTTGTGGCGGAACTTGGGGTTCACCGCGGGATCGGGCTCGTCGCCGCCGGCGGGCACGTAGAAATTGTGGATCAGGACGGATTTCGCGCCGGCCTGGACGCGCACCGACATGTGGCGGCAGTCGCTGTTGTCGCAGAAGCGGCGGCGCTCGACCACCTCGAAGGGCCGCTGCGCGACGACGGCCACCCCGTGATAGCCCTTCTGCCCGCTGACGCCCACCACCTCGTAGCCGGCCTTGTGGAAGGCCTTGTGCGGGAAGAGATCGTCCGGGCACTTGGTTTCCTGGAGGCACAGCACGTCAGGCGCGTAGGCATCCAGGAAGCGCTCGACCAGGCCGATGCGCAGGCGGACGGAGTTGATGTTCCAGGTGGCGACGGTGAACGGCATGAGCGCGGTTTAGGGGGCCGCGGGGAGAAAGGGAAGCCTAGCGTTCGGAGCGAGGATCACGCGGTTTTGGACGAGTGACATAGACCAACACAGCCGCCATGATCAGCGTGCCCACGGGCATCGCCAAAGTCGCCAGCAGATATTCCGATGTGCTCATGGGGATAGCCTTCGCAAAACCCATCGTCCCACGGCATGTAGGGCGAAACCGAAGGCCAAACAACCGATCCCCTGCGCCGACAGGATCAGGGGTGCCTGCTGGTATGTTCCGCCGACAAACGCCGCGACCGGGGCGAATCAGCCAACCGCAATGATGGCGATGGCGACGCCGTTCAAGAACGTAGCCGTCAGCTTGGTCTGCTCGATTTCCGCTGCGGTCATTCCCCTCCCCACAAGCGCTGGAGCCTACCGCAGGCCCTTCTTGGTGTTGACCTCGCGGTTGCGGGCGTAGTCGATGGTGAAGATGCTCTGGTCGATCTTCACGTCCTGCTGGACGTTGAAGATCATCACGGTGGTGTCCTTGCCCTGGGCGTCGGTGATCGTCCACTGCTTGAGTTCGTAGTTCTTCGGGTCGAACATCATGGTGATGCGCGAATTGCCGAAGGCAGACTTGTCGGCGATCTGGATCGTGGTGGCATCCGCCTCTTCCTTGACCGAGCGCACGCGGGTGCCGGACAGGTCGATGCGGTCGTCGAGCAGGAGCTTCAGCGGCGTCTTGTTCAGCGGGTAGAGGTCGGAGGTGTTGAGCTTGCGGTTGTCGATCACCACGGCCTTGCCGTCGGAGATCACGCGGTAGGCGGAAGGGGATTCGTAGTTGAAGCGGATCTTGCCGGGGCGCTGGATGAAGAACTTGCCGCCCGTCTGCTCGCCGCGCGGGCCGAACTGGACGAACTCGCCCGT
>QFNI01000015.1 GCA_003240775.1 Mesorhizobium amorphae
CCGGCGGCCATGCCGTGCCGCTCTCGCCGTTTGCGCTCGTTTCCGAGATTCGCCGCTGGTGGGACGGGCCGCTTCTTTTGTCGGGTGCCATCGCCACCGGCGGCGGTGTGCTCGCCGCCCAGGCGATGGGGGCTGACATGGCCTATATCGGCTCGCCCTTCATCGCGACGCCCGAGGCCCGCGCATCGGACGCCTACAAGCAGATGATCGTGGATTCCAAAGCAGCCGACATCGTCTACTCCAACAGCTTCACGGGCGTGCACGGCAACTATCTGCGCGGCTCGATCGTGGCGGCCGGCATGGACCCGCAGAACCTGCCGGAAGGCGACATCTCCAAGATGGATTTCGGCCAGGGCGTGAGCGGCGCGGGCGCCAAGGCCTGGAAGGACATCTGGGGCGCGGGCCAGGGCGTGGGCGCGGTGGACGCCGTGGTGCCGGTGGCGGAACTGGTGGACCGCCTGGAGCGCGAATACCGCGCAGCGCGCGAGCGGCTCGGCGTGTGAGAGCTCCAAGGGCTCGGGCTCGTGGCCCGAGCCTCGAAACCTATGCCAGCGTCACCGTTCGGTCTTCGGCGGCGCTCACCATGGCCGCGTCGATCACCGCCTGGATCTCGGCAGCCCTGCGGAACGAGGGCTCGCCGTTCACGCCGGAGTTGAGCGCGTCCACGAAGGCGCGCGCGTTGCGCACAGTGGGCTCGAGCGCCACCTCGCGCCACGTGTGGGTATGCACGTCCTGGCCGAGCGAGGCATGAAGCGCTGACGCCTTGCCGTCGGTCTCCACGCGCAACGCGCCTTCCGTGCCGTGCAGCATGAGGGTCAGGTCGTTGGCGTGGCCCGTGGCGAAGCGGGTGGCGGCAACGGTTGCGAGCGCGCCGCCTTCGAGGCGGGCGGTCATGGCGAAGCTGTCATTGGCGTCGAGCACGTAATCGCCGATGCGTTCGCCTTCGGCCTTGGGGAAGGTGACGAGATCGGCGCGCAAGCTCGCGAAGCGGTCGTTCGCGCCATAGGCGGCGAAGTCGAGCAGATGGATGCCGACATCGCCCAGCACCCCGTTCGAGCCATGCGCGCGCGACAAACGCCAGAGCCAGACCGGCTCGGTGCGCCAGTCGCCCCAGCCGTTCGAAACGAGCCAGCTTTGGCGGTAGGTAGCTTCCAAGTGGCGCAGGCGCCCGATGGCGCCCTCGATCACCAGCGCGCGCGCCTTCTGCAAAGCGGGCGCGTTGCGATAGGTCAGGTTGACCATGGCGACCAGCCCCGCCCGCTCGGCCGCTTCCGTCATCTCCAGCGCATCGGCGTATGAGGGCGCGAGCGGCTTCTCGCAGAAGACAGGCTTGCCGGCCGCGATCAGCTCCAGCGTGGTCGGTTTGTGGATGCCGTCGGGCGTGGCGTTGATGGCGGCGTCGAATCCGCCCCAGGCGATTGCCTGGGCCAGGCTCTCGAAGCCCTGCTCCAGCCCTTGGGCCTTGGCGAAAGCTGCGGCACGGCCGGGCGATGCGTCCGCGCAGGCGACGATCCGCGCATCGTCGAGCGCGCCGAATTCTTCGAGGTGCTGGGTCGAGATCATGCCCGTGCCCAGAAGAAGGATGCGCGTCATGACCCGATCCTCACCGCCCGATCCTCACCGATAGCCTTCTTCGCCGTCGGCATGGAGGCGCAGGCCCTTCTGCACAATGGGCTCGGGCGCCTGATCCACCGGCACGTTGGGCGCTTCCGTGATGCCCGTCCAGGCGGGCATGGGGTTGAAGGCCCAGTTCACCGCGTTGCGCAGCACCTGCTGCACATGCGCGTCGTGGTAGATCGGATAGGTCTCGTGGCCCGGCGCGAAATAGAAGATGCGCCCCTGCCCCCGACGCCAGCAGAGTCCCGAACGGAACACCTCGCCGCCTTCGTACCAGGACACGAACACGGTTTCCTCGGGCTCGGGCACCGAGAAAGGCTCGCCATACATCTCGGTCTCGGCGAGCTCGATCCGTTCGGGCAGACCATGAGCGATGGGGTGGCCGGGATTGACAGCCCAGACCCGCTCGCGCTCGCCCGCCTCGCGCCACTTGAGCGAGCACGGCGTGCCCATCAGCCGCTTGAAGATCTTGGAATAGTGCCCGGAATGGAGCACGATCAGCCCCATTCCTTCCCAAACACGCTTGGCCACACGCTCGACCACCGCATCCTCGACTGCACCGTGGGCGGCATGACCCCACCAGAGCAGCACGTCGGTCTGTGCCAGGCGCTCCGCGCTCAAGCCGTGCTCGGGCTCCTGCAGGGTGGCGGTGGTGGCCTCGATACCCTCGCCCGCGTTGAGCGCTTCGGCGATCGTCTGGTGCATGCCATCCGGATAAAGCCCACGCACGGCAGCATTCTCCTGCTCGTGCACGTTTTCGCCCCAGACCACAGTCCTGATCGGCATGGCACCCTCCTCAAAGCGCTTTGGGATGGCAGTGATACGCTTTCCCCGCGTCGCTGAAAACCCCTCCCCTCCCGCTTGAACTCGGTCGCAATCGGCGCTATCAGGCACACATCCGGCGCCACCACGCGCCCGGCGCCGCTTTAGCTCAGTTGGTAGAGCACATCATTCGTAATGATGGGGTCAGGTGTTCGAGTCACCTAAGCGGCACCACCCTTTCCCTGAAAATCGACCCTTAACCAGCCGCGTCTTATGATCGCTCGGAGCGATGCGGATACGGCTGCCTTGTGTTTGCCGCGATTGCGCGTAGAGACACCAGCCGCTCCGCAATCGTTGGAGCAGGGGATGGGACGATGGCGCTTCATTTCGCGGAGTATTACGGCAGCGCGGTGTTCGGGCTGTTCGGGCTTGTGTCGCTGTTCTGCCTGAAGGGCGGCTGGCGCGACGGGGGCTGGATGGATGCGGCGGGCCAGTTGGTGACGGCGGCGGTGGCGTTCGGCGCGTCGGGCGTCTTGGGCTTCATCGCGCTGATCACCTGACGAGCGCGAGGCTTTCGGTTCTCGAGCAGCCGCAAGAGATGAAACCAGGTTTCCGGCCCGGCGCCTGATGGCTGCCGGGCCGGATGCGTTTCAAGCGGCAGACATGCCGCGCGACAGGACGCGCGCCAGGCGATCGGAGAAGGCGCGGGGGTCGGAGGGACGTTCGCCGTCGAGGATGCGCGCCTCGTCGAAAAGGAGGTGGGCCGCATCGCGGCGGAAGTCCTCATCGGAAGCCGCAGCAAGCGCGGTCACCAGGCCATGGCCGGGATTGATCTCGAGGATCGGCTTGGCGGCTTGGTCGAGGCGGCCGGCGGAGGCCAACAGGCGCTCGATCTGGCGGTCGGGGCCGGTCTCGGGCGCGACAAGGCAGACGGCACTCTCGGTCAGGCGGTTGGAGGCGCGCACATCCGCCACCGCGTCGCCCAGCTCCTGCTTGACGAAAGCGACAAAGCCGGCGACCGCCTCGCTCGTTTCGGCGGGCTCCGCTGCCCCTTCAGCCATCGGCACGGAGGCGAGATCGGCAGCGCCCTGGGTAACGGATTTGAGCGTCTTGCCTTCGAAAGCGGGCGAGCCCTGCACCCAGAAGCTGTCCACGGGGTCGGAGAGCAGCAGCACCTCGATGCCCCGCGCGCGGAAACCCTCGATCTGCGGGGATGCCTCAAGGCGGGCGAGATCGTCTCCGGTGATGAAGAAGATCGATTCCTGGCCCTCCTTCATGGCGGCCACATAATCCTTGAGCGAGCGCCATTCGCCCTTGGAGGCCGTGGACTTGAAGCGGGCGAGGCCCAGCAGCTGGTCGCGGCGCTCCCAATCCTCGTAGAGGCCTTCCTTGATCACGGTGCCGAAGGTTTCCCAGATCTTGGCGTAAGCCTCCGCATCGCTTTCGGCGAGCTTCTCCAGGTCCTTGAGCACGCGGTTGGACACGCCCTTCTTGACGGCGGCGAGCACGGGACTCTGCTGGATCATCTCGCGCGACATGTTGAGCGGCAGGTCGGCGGAATCCACGATGCCGCGCACGAAGCGCAGGTAGCGCGGAAGCAGATCGGCATCGTCGGTGATGAAGACGCGCTTGACGTAGAGCTTCACCTGGCCGTTGCGATCGGGGTCGAAGAGGTCGAAGGGCTTGGAGCCCGGCACGAAGAGCAGCGCCGTGTATTCGTGCCGGCCCTCGGCGCGGAAATGCACGGTCATGGCCGGCTCGTCGTAGAGGTTGGCGGCCGAGCGGTAGAAGTCGGTGTAGGCTTCCTTGGTGATCTCCGAGCGCGGCTTGGTCCAAAGCGCCGCACCGTCGGCCAGCTCAGCCGCCTCGGCATCGGGCTTTTCCTGGATGAAGATCGGCACGGGCACATGGCCAGACTGCGCCTTGACGATGCGCTCCACCGTCCAGCGCTCCGCATAGGACTTGGCGTCCTCGTTGAGGTGCAGCACGACCCGGGTGCCGCGTGCGGGCGCGGCATCGCCCTCGGCGGGCGCCACCGAATAGGTGCCGGTGCCGTCGGACGCCCAGCGCCAGGCTTCCGTGCCGCCCGCGCGGCGCGAGAAGACCTCGACTTCGCCGGCCACCATGAAGGCCGAGTAGAAGCCCACGCCGAACTGGCCGATGAGCTGGGTGCCTTCCTTGCCCTGGGATTTGCCCTGGGCTGCCTCGATGCGCTCCATGAAGGCGCGGGTGCCCGAGCGCGCGATGGTGCCGAGCGCCTCGGTCAGTTCCTCGCGGCTCATGCCGATGCCATTGTCCTCGATGGTGAGGCGGTTGGCTTCCGCGTCGAGAATGAGGGTGATGCGGGCCTTGGGATCGTCGCCGAGCAGCGCGGGCTCGGCGATGGCCTCGAAGCGCAGCTTCTCGCAGGCGTCGGCGGCGTTCGAGATCAGCTCGCGCAAGAAGACGTCCTTATCCGAATAAACGGAGTGGACCATCATGTGGAGCAGGCGGGAAACGTCGGCTTCGAAGGGGCGTGTCTCGGTGGCGGCGTCGCTCATGGGGGCCTCGATCTGTCGGATTTCGGCTGCCAGATGGCGGGAGACGCGCGGGAGTTCAAGGGGGTGTTGCGTCCGCACCATCTGCATAGACGCGCGCCAAGCTCTCGCCCGTGCGCCGATAGTGTTGCGCGACCAGCCTGACCAGGGAGTCCGGATCGCGCGCGAGCGCCGCTTCCATTATGGCGCGGTGCTCTGCGGTGACGTCGCGCGCGCTGCCCTTCATCAGGCCGCCGAGTGCGGGAAAGCGGAAGCGCTCGGTCGCAGCGTAGAGCGTTTCGGCAAAGCGCAGGAGCCAGGGCGAACCGCAGGCGGCGATGAGCGCGCGGTGGAAGCGCTGGTGGCGTTCTTCCAAAGCGCGCAGGGCGTCAGCATCGGGCGCGGTGTCTCGGATGCGGGCGGCGCTCGTCGCAAGCGCGTGGAAATTCGCGACGATCGCACTCTCCCAATCGTCTCCGCCTCGGGCGACCGCGAGGCGCAGCGCCTGGGACTCGATCAGGATGCGCGCTTCGAGCGCGTCCCACATGGCGGCGAGCGACAAGGGCGCCACCGCGAAGCCCCGCTGCGGCACGAGTGTCACGAGGCGCTCCCCTTCCAGGCGGTTCAACGCCTCGCGAAGCGGCGAGAAGCCCAGGCCGTAGCGGGCGCGCAGCGCTTCCATGCGTAGCGGCCCGCCGGCCGGCAGCGCGCCGGACACGATGTCCCAGCGCAGCGCCTCATAGGCGTCGTCCGCGAGCGTGGTGTCGCGCGTGGCGGTCTCGATCAGCATGCGGTGCCCTCTCCCGTGAAGACATACCATGCACGCACAGCCCGAAAAACGAAATTCACGCAGATTTTCGAAAATCCAGGTTTACACCTCTCGCGCTGCTGCTAGGCTCCCCTTGAAGCAAGCGCCCGAGGAGATGCAGTCATGTCGACGGAACGCGCCAACTACCGCGAGGATGTCGCCGGCCGCGCCAATGTGGAGGATACGCCCGAGCTCTTGCGCTACTACGAGGAGCTGGAAGGCTTCGAGGCCGGCGCGCTCTGGACGGTGGCCAACAAGATCGAGCCCTGGCAGCCCAAATCGTCCTCCGTGCCCGTGGTGTGGCGCTATCAAGACCTGCGCGAGAAGGTGTTGCGCTCGGTGGAACTGGTGACGCCCGAAAAAGCCGGGCGGCGCGTGATCTATCTCAACAATCCCGGCCGTCGCGACGTCGCGGCCTGCGTGGGCTGGCTGTATTCCGGGCTCCAGGTAATGAATCCCGGCGAAACGGCGTCCGCCCACCGCCATTCGGCCTCCGCCCTGCGCTTCATCATGGAGGGCTCGGGCGCGTTCACGGTGGTGGACGGGCACAAGATGACGCTCGGTGCCAATGATTTCGTGCTGACGCCCAACGGCACCTGGCACGAGCATGGCGTGGAAGCCTCGGGCACCCCCTGCATCTGGCAGGACGGGCTCGACATCCCCTTCGTGAACGCGATGGAAGCGAACTTCTACGAGGTGCATCCCGATCTCAGCCAGGCGGTCGGCTATGCGGTCGACGACATGACCAAGACCTGGGGCAATCCTGGCCTCGTGCCGGGCGGCGGCAAGTGGTCGAAGGGCTATTCGCCCATGTTCAAATACGAGTGGGACCGCACCTACGAATCGCTTTCGCGCTTTGCTGAGACGACCGAAGGCTCGCCCTTCGACGGGGTGTTGATGGAATATGTGAACCCCGTCACTTCCGGCCCGGTGATGCAGACCATCGGCGCCTCCATGCAGATGCTGCGGCCGGGCGAGAAGACGCTGGCCCACCGCCACACCGGCTCCTTCATCTACCAGGTGGCCAAGGGGCGCGGCTCCTCAATCATCGGCGGCAAGCGCTTCGACTGGCAGGAGCGCGACATCTTCTGCGTGCCGTCCTGGATGTGGCACGAGCACGTCAACAGATCCGACAGCGAGGACGCCTGCCTGTTCTCCTTCTCCGACCTGCCGGTGATGCGCGCGCTCGGCCTCTACCGGGAAGAAGCGTTCGGCGACAATGGCGGCCGCCAGCCGCTGACATCGTGAAAGCGGTGAAGGGTCCACGCTTCCCCCTCGAGGGGAAGGAGAACGCCGGCGTGATCGCCGGTTCCTGGAACACTGTACCAAGCCTCGGGACAACAGCATGAAACTCGTGACCTTCCGCGCCTCCTCCGAAGCCCCTGCCCGGCTGGGCGTGGTGATGGGGGAAAGCGTGGTCGACGTGGAAGCGCTCGCGCTTTCCTTCGGCGAGGACTTCCCCGCAACCATGCTGGAGCTGATCGAGCTCGGGCCGGACGGGCTTGCGGCGCTCAAGCGCCTTTTGGACAGCGCCGAGGGCCATTGGCCGGTGCGCACCACCGTGCCGCTCAGCAATGTCCGGCTGCTCGCGCCCATCCCCAGGCTGCGCAAGAACATCTTCGGCATCGGGCTCAACTATGTGGAGCATGTGGAGGAATCCGCACGCACGCTCGACACCGCCAAGGAACTGCCGAAGCAGCCGGTGATCTTCTCGAAGCCGCCCACGGCGGTGATCGGGCCCTTCGACCCGATCGAGCACAACAAGGACATCACCCGGCAGCTCGACTGGGAGGTGGAGCTGGCCGTCGTGATCGGCCGCACGGCGCGCCGCGTGACGCCCGAAGAGGCGATGTCGCACGTGTTCGGCTACAGCGTGATGGTGGATGTCTCCGCCCGCGACAACCGCCGCGCGGGCCAGTGGATCTATTCCAAGGGGCAGGACAGCTTCGCCCCCTTCGGCCCGGCCCTTGTCACGGCCGATGCGATCGGAGACGTTCACGCGCTCGACCTTTGGCTCACCGTCAACGGCGAGGTGAAACAGAGCTCCAACACGAGACACATGCTCTTCAAGATCCCGACGCTGATCTCCGACATCTCCCAGGCCATCACGCTGGAACCGGGCGACGTGATCGCGACCGGCACGCCCGAAGGCGTAGGCGCGGGCCGCTCGCCCCAGGAATGGCTCTGGCCGGGCGATGTGGTGGAGGCTCATGTGGAAGGGATCGGCAGCCTGCGCAATCCGGTGGTTGCCGTGCCGTCCACTTTCAGCCATGGGCTTGAGACCGGCAAACGGCCAAGCTGACGATCAAAAAACCAAAAAAGGGAACACCGCCATGTTGAAGCTCAAGACCGCCCTTCTCGCCTCGGCCGTGGCGCTCACGGCCACTGCGGCCTTTGCCCAGGAGCCTGTGCGGATCGGCGTGATCACCACGCTGTCCACGCCCGCCGGCTATATCGGCGAGGACGTGCGCGACGCGCTCAACCTCGCCATCGGCGACGATGGCAAGCTCGGCAACACGCCGGTCACGCTCGAGATCGAGGATGACGGGCTGAAGCCCGCCAACGCCAAGCAGTCGGCCGACCGGATGGTGCAGAGCGGCGTCAAGCTCGTGACCGGCACGATCTTCTCCAACGTGCTCGCGGCGATCCAGCCCGCGGTGGTGGAATCGGGTGGCATCTACGTCTCGATCAACCCCGGCCCGTCCTCTTTCGCGGGCGCGAAGTGCAACAAGAACTACTTCGTCACCTCCTACCAGAACGACGCCTTCCACGAGACGGCGGGGCTTTCCGCCAACGATCTCGGCTACAAGCGCATGGTGATCCTGGCGCCGAACTACCAGGCGGGCCGCGACGCGCTGGAAGGCTTCAAGCGCACCTTCAAGGGCGAGGTGGCGGAAGAAATCTACACCAACCTCAACCAGACGGATTTCTCGGTGGAACTCGCGCGCGTGCGCTCGGCCGCACCCGATGCGATCTACCAGTTCCATCCCGGCGGCGCCGGCATCAACTTCGCCAAGCAGTATGCGGGCGCAGGCCTGCGCGACAGCGTGCCGATGCTGGTTCCCGCCTTCTCGCTCGACGCGCAGACGCTGAAGGCGACAGGTGACGCGGCAGACGGCGTCTACGCTTCGGCACTCTGGTCGCCCGAGCTCGACAACGAGACCTCGCGCGATTTCGTGACGCGCTTCGAGGCAGCCTATGGCCGCACGCCCACGCTCTATGCCGAGCAGACCTATGACGCCGCGAACTTGATCGCGACCGCGCTCAACGCGGTGGGCGGCGATCTCTCCAAGATCGACGAGTTCCGCGCGGCCATGCTCAAGGTCGACATCCAGTCCACCCGCGACAAGTGGACCTTCGGCCCCAACCAGCACCCGATCAACAGCTACTACCTGACCCGCTACGAAAAGGGCGAGGACGGGCAGATCAAGCAGAACATCGTCAAGCGCATCGCCGAGAACTACGGCGACGTCTACGCCAAGGACTGCAAGATGGATTGAGTGCGGGGTCGCTCTTAGTCTCGCACGAACGGAGCAGTTTTCCCCTCCCCCCTGAGGGGAGGGGTACGGGGTGGGGTATCCGCGCCGCCTTCGCCGACGTGTCAGAAGCGGCACCGTCACCCCCACCCTCTATCCCTCCCCTCAAGGGGGAGGGAGGAGATCAGCGGGCGAGGATAACTTTCCATGACTCTCGGTCAGGTTTTCAAGTCCAGCCCATGATCCTGTTCATCGAACAGTTACTCAACGGCGTCCAATACGGCGCCTTCCTGTTTCTGCTCGCCTCGGGACTGACCGTGGTGTTCGGGATCATGGGTGTGATCAACCTCACCCACGGCACCCTCTACATGGTGGGTGCCTATGCGGGCGCGATGACGGTCGCCTCGACCGGCTCGTTCGCGGCAGGCGTCGCAGCTGCCGTGCTGGGCGCTGGCGCCTACGGGCTCTTGGCCGAGATCGTCGTGATCCGATGGCTCTACGACCGCGACCACCTCTACCAGGTGCTGGCGACGCTTGGCCTCATCCTCTTCACCAACGAGCTCGTCACCATTCTGGTCGGCCGCTCGCCGATCTTCATGGAGGTGCCGGGCTTCCTGCAGGGCTCGGTCACGGTGTTCCCCGGCCTGGCCTATCCCGTGATGCGGCTCGCGCTGATCGGGGTCGGGCTTCTGGTGGCGGGCGGGCTCTATTTCCTCGTCAACCACACCCGCTTCGGCATGCTGATGCGCGCGGGCGCCGACGACCGCGACATGGTGGATGCGCTGGGCGTCAACATGCGCCTGCTGTTTCTCAGCGTGTTCGGCCTGGGTGCGGTGCTCTGCGGGCTCGCGGGCGTGATGGCAGCCCCCTTGCTGGCGGTCGAGATCGGCATGGGCGAGCGCATTCTGATCACCACCTTCGTGGTGATCGTGATCGGCGGGGTGGGCTCGATCCGCGGCGCCTTCGTGGGCGCGATGCTGGTCGGCATGGTCGACAGCCTGGGCCGCGCCTACCTGCCCCAAATCCTCGTTGCGATGCTGCCGGCCTCGACCGCCAGCACGCTCGCCGCAGGCCTTGTCTCGGCCAGCACCTACATGCTGATGGCGCTCGTGCTGCTTGTGCGGCCGAACGGCCTCTTTCCGGCGCGGAGCTGAGCACCATGAGCCGCTTCACGCTCGCGGGCGCGATCATCCTCGCCCTTCTTCTCTTCGCCCCGCCCCTGATCGGTGCCTCCGGCTGGAACGGCGGCATGGCGCTCGCCACGCGCATCGTGATCTATGCGCTGGCGGTGGTCAGCCTCGACCTCATCGTGGGCTACGGCGCTCTCGTCTCCTTCGGCCACGCGATGTTCTTCGGGCTCGGCGGCTATGTGGTGGCGATCCTCGCCTATCACTTCAACATGGGCGAGGAGCTGTTCGGCTGGACGGGCACCACGTCCGCGCTCGTCGCCTGGCCGATTGCGCTTCTGTGCTGCGCGGTTCTGGGAGCGGCCGTCGGCTGGCTCGCGCTCAAGACGCGCGGCGTGCAGTTCATCATGATCACGCTGGCCTTCGCGCAGATGGTCTATTTCCTGCTCGTCTCCTTGCAATATTACGGCGGCGACGACGGGCTGATGATGGACGACCGCAACACTTTGGCGGGCCTCGATCTCGGCGGCTCCTGGAGCTTCTACTACCTTTGCCTCGGCATTCTCGTCGTCTGGATCCTGTTCTGCCGCTCGATCGTGCGCTCGCGCTTCGGCATGGTGCTGCAGGGCCTGCGCCAGAGCGAGCGCCGCGCGGTCAATCTCGGCGTCGATCCCCTGCCCTTCCGGCTTGCCGCCTTCGTGCTGTCGGCCGTCGGCACCGGCATGGCCGGAATCCTCTGGGCCAACTATGCGCGCTTCGTCACGCCCGACATGGCGACCTGGGCGAAGTCGGGCGAGTTCCTGGCCATCGTCACGCTCGGCGGCATGGGCACGCTGCTCGGGCCCGTGGTGGGGGCAGCAGCCTTCATCGGGCTCGAATCCGTGCTCACCGTCTGGACGCAGCACTGGATGATCGTGATGGGCCCGGTGCTCGTGCTGCTCGCGCTGTTCGGCAAGCAGGGCCTCATCGGCCGTTTCCTCAAGGAGCGCCGCGATGACTGAGGCGATCCTGGCCATCCGCAACCTGCGCAAGAGTTTCGGCGCGCTGAAGGTGACCGACGACGTGTCGCTCGACGTGCGCGCGGGCGAGATCCACGCGCTGATCGGACCGAACGGGGCGGGCAAGTCCACGCTGATCTCCCAGATCTCCGGCGAGCAGAAGCCGCAATCGGGCACGATCGCGCTGGCGGGCGAGGAGATCACGCCGCTCGCGCCCTGGACGCGCGCCCGCAAGGGGCTCGGCCGCTCCTTTCAGACCACGCAGCTCTGCCTCGAATTCACGGTGCTCGAGCATGTGATCTTCGCGCTCGACACCGGCGACGGCGGCTCCTTCAACCTCTTCCGCAATCCGCGCAAGGACAGGACCCACCGCGAAAAGGCGGTCGCGGCGATCGAGGCGGTCGGCCTGGGCGCACGCGCCCAGAGCGCCGTCGCCTCCCTGAGCCACGGCGAGCGGCGGCAGCTCGAGCTCGGCGTCGCACTCGCGCGCGAGCCGCGCATCCTCGTTCTGGACGAGCCGATGGCGGGCATGGGCGCGGAAGAATCCGCGCGGATGGTCACGCTTCTGCGCTCGCTCAAGGGCCGTTACCCGATGCTGCTTGTCGAGCACGACATGGACGCCGTGTTCAGCCTGGCCGACCGCATCAGCGTGCTCGTCTACGGCCGCATCATCTTCACCGGCACAGTGGCGGAAGTGCGCGGCAACGCAGAGGTCCGCGCGGCCTATCTGGGAGACGACTGATGCTCCGCGTCGAGGAATTGGAGGCCGGCTACGGCGTGGCGCAGGTCCTGTTCGGCATGGAGTTCTCCGTGGCCGAAGGCACCGTGACCTCGCTGATCGGCCGCAACGGCATGGGCAAGACCACCACGATCGGCACGATCCTGGGGCTGGTGAAGGCGCGCAAGGGCACGATCAGCTTCGAGGGCCGGCCGATCACGGGGCTGGAGCCCAACCGCGTGGCGCGCTTGGGCATCGGCCTCGTGCCCGAAGGGCGGCGCGTATTTCCGTCGCTTACAGTCGAAGAGAACCTCGTCGCGACCGCCCGCGAGGGCAAGGGCGGCACTTGGCGCCTTTCCGACATCTTCGCGCTTTTCCCGCGCCTTGAGGAACGCCGCACCCAATCCGCCAAGACACTGTCCGGCGGCGAGCAGCAGATGCTGGCCGTGGGCCGCGCACTTCTGACCAATCCGCGCCTTCTCGTGCTCGACGAGGCGACGGAAGGCCTGGCGCCGCTGATCCGCGCGGAGATCTGGGGCACGCTGCGCAAGCTGAAGGCGGGTGGACAGTCGATCCTCGTGGTGGACAAGAACCTCAAGGAGATGGCGGGGTTGGTCGACCAGCACAACATCGTGGAGAAGGGCAAGGTCGTCTGGCGGGGCACGCCCGACGAGCTGTCGGCCCACCCCGACCTCGCCCACCGCTATCTCGGCGTTTGACCGGAGGACCTTCAGCGATGCCCACCCAAGGCCCCTTCCTTGCTGCTGTCGCCCAGATCGCGTCGGACCCGGCCGACGCGCTCGCCTCGGCAGAAAAGGCCGCGCGCGTGATCCGCGAAGCGGGCGAGAAGCAGGCTGGGATCATCGTCTTTCCCGAAGCGTTCCTGGGCGGCTATCCCAAAGGGGCCTCGTTCGGCGCGCCGGTCGGCATGCGCAAGCCCGAGGGGCGCGAGGCGTTTCGCCAGTATCACGAGCGCGCGATCGCGCTCGACGGGCCTGAGGTGGCCGTGATCGCGGACGCCTGCGCGGCCACCGGCATCTTCGCGGTGATCGGCGTGATCGAGCGCGAGGGCGGCACGCTCTATTGCACCGCGCTCTTCTTCGACGGCAGGCGCGGCCTGATCGGCAAGCACCGCAAGCTGATGCCCACGGCCGCCGAACGCCTGATCTGGGGTTTCGGCGATGGCTCCACCATGCCGGTTTACGACACGCCGCTCGGCCGCATCGGCGCGGTGATCTGCTGGGAGAACTACATGCCGATGCTGCGCATGCACATGTATGCGCAAGGCGTCACGCTCTACTGCGCGCCAACCGCCGACGACCGCGACACCTGGGTGCCCACCATGCAGCACATCGCATTGGAGGGCCGCTGCTTCGTGCTGACGGCCTGCCAGCACATCACGCGCGGCGCCTATCCCGCCGATCACGAAAGCGCGCTTGGCCATGAAGAAGACACGGTGATGATGCGCGGCGGCTCGGCCATCGTCGACCCGCTCGGACGGGTGATCGCGGGTCCCGACTTCTCCGGCGAGACCGTGCTCTACGCCGAGATCGACCCCGATGCGGTGATCCGCGGCAAGTATGATTTCGACGTCGCCGGCCACTATGCGCGGCCCGACGTGTTCCAGCTTCAGGTGGACGACCGCCCCAAGCAGCCCGTCGCGAAGCTTTCCGAGCGCCTCTGATGCAATTCCGCCTGGACGAGTTCGATCCCAGGATCGGCTACAAGCTCCTGACGGCCACCGTCACGCCGCGCCCCATCGCCTGGATCACGAGCCGATCGCCTGAAGGCGTGGTGAACGCCGCGCCCTACAGCTTCTTCAACGTGATGGGCGACAAGCCCCCTATCGTCGCCATCGGCATCATGGGCGACGAGCGCGGCTTCAAGGACAGCGCGGCGAACATCCTGGCCACCGGCGAATTCGTGGTGAACCTCGTCTCCGAGGCAGTCGCGCCTCAGATGAGCGTGACCTCGATGGACGCACCGCGCGGGGTCGACGAGATGCAGTGCGCAGGCCTGACCCCGCTCCCCTCGCAGCGGGTGAAACCGCCCAACATCATGGAAGCCCCCGTCTCGCTCGAATGCGTGAACCACGCCACGATCGTGACCGGGCCGCACCAGTCGCTCGTGATCGGGCGGGTGCTGGAGATCCGCGTGGACGACCGCTTCGTGCTTAACGCGGAAGCCGCCCATATCGACACGCCCGCGCTCGGCCTGATCGGCCGCATGCACGGGCGTGGCTGGTATGCGCGCACGAGCGATCTCTTCGACATGCCCCGCACGAGCTGGGCACAGTGGCAGAACGAGAGGGGCTGAAGCTCAGCCCCCGCGCAGCTTCTCCAAGATCGCCGCGAGTGCTGCTTCCCCATCCGCGGTCAGGCGCCCGCGCTTGCCTTCGTCCTCCAGAAGCCCGGCCTCCACCAGTTCCTTCACCCCGTCGGGATCGGCCTTGTGGCCGTTGTCGTCGTCCAGCACGATCTCGCGCACCGGGTTGCCGCTGGCCAGGCTGTGATAGGCCGCGAAGGTGAGAACCGAGAGCGCCTTGTCGCTGTGCGGGTGGGCCATTGCGTGTGTCTCCTTGGGAACGGTTGCGCGGCGCAACGCCGAGGCGACGCAGTTGGCTCCGCGGAATTAGGCGATGCGGTTGTCGCCCGGGTTCTGCGGCCGCTCCTCGTCCTTGTCATAGGTGATCACGCTGACGCGCCCATCGCCTTCGATGAAGGCGGATTTAACGTCCGACACCCGCTCCACCCCCTGCTGGCGCAGCTGGCTCGCGAGTTCGTCCGTGGTGATGAGTTCGCGCCGCATGTTGCGCAGCATCATCCGGCCTTCCTTCACGAGCTGAAGCGGCGGTGGGCGGATCAGGCGCTGGACGCTCGGGAAGCGGTAGCCGAGCCAGTTGAGGAAGAAGTTCCAGAACACGATGGTGAGCACGAGAAGCGTGCCCTCGGTGATGGACTTGTATTCGGCGGCCATCGCGTTCTGCGTGGCGTCCGCGATCATCACGACGACAAGCAGGTCGGCGATGCCGATCACGCCGGTCTGCCGCTTCAGAATGAAGCGCATCACCGCAAACAGCATGAGATAGGTGAGCGTGCCGCGTATCGCGATGTCGAGAAGCGAGTTCTGGGGCACGAACATCTCGTGCCAGTCCACCTCGAACAGGGTCATCGGCCGGCTTATCCTTGTGCGTCGCCCCGTCGGACAAATGGCTTCGCCCGGCAGGGATCGCGAGGCAAGGCGAATCTTCCCAGGAAAGCGGCTCGATGCGCGTTGCTCCTGCTTTATCCACGGCCTATACGAAATCAAAACTTGCGAAGAGCGGAATGGAATGCGCGAAAAGCTGGAAGCGTTGCTGGAACGGTTGAAGGCGGAGCAGCAGCGCCTTGTCTATGCCGCGGCCGAAGTGGCGGCGCTGCCCAGCCAGAGCACGCTGGAACGCGTGGCTCAGATCGAGCTGAACATCGCAGCGCTCGAGCACATGCTCGAAGACATGAGCTGAAGGCAGGAACCGGGCCGATGCGCGAGAGCCAGGACGACCGCTTGGCGGCATTCCACGAATATGCGCTCGACCGCGACTGGAGCGGCACAGACCCCCTGCCCTATCCCGACCCGGCTATCGAGATCCTCGACGAGCGCTTCGAGGATTGCGTGCAGCAGAACTCGGTGGTCGAGCGGCTGTGGACGGGCGGGCGCTGGGCGGAAGGCCCGGTCTGGTTCGGCGATGCGCGCCACCTCCTCTGGAGCGACATCCCCAACGACCGCATCATGCGCTGGACGGAAGAAACGGGCGCCGTTTCCACGTTCCGTGCGCCCGCAGGCTTCAGCAACGGACACACGCGCGACGGGCAAGGGCGCCTGATCTCATGCCACCACGGCACCCGCTCGGTCACGCGCACCGAGCATGACGGCACGCTCACGACACTTCTCGACCGCTTCGACAGCAAGAGCCTCAACGCGCCCAACGATGTCGTCTGCCACCCCGACGGGTCGATCTGGTTCACCGATCCCGGCTACGGCATCCTGTCCGACTATGAAGGCAACCGCGCGGAGTTCGAGTTGCCCACGCGCGTCTACCGGCTCGACCCCGCGAGCGGCGCGGCCAAAGTGGTGGCGGAAGACCATGCGCGGCCGAACGGGCTCTGCTTCTCGCCCGATTTCTCCAAGCTCTACGTGGTGGACACCGGCCGCTCGGAGCCGGATTTCTCCACGACCTTCACCCTCTACGAGGTGGCGTCCGACGGGCAGAGCCTCGCCCATCCCCGCCCCTTCGGCGACATGGGAGTGGCCGGCAGCGACGGCATCCGCTGCGACGAGGACGGCCGGCTCTGGGCCGCCTCGGGCGGCGGCTCGGCCGCCACCAACGGCGTGCATGTGTTCGACCCCGACGGCACGCGGATCGGGGCGATTCACCTGCCGGAAGTCTGCGCGAACCTCTGCTTCGGCGGGCGTAAGAAGACGCGGCTGTTCATGGCGGCGAGCCGGTCAATCTATTCGCTGATGGTGACCGTGCGCGGCGCGTGAGCCGCCCTGTCAGATATCCTTGCCGGCTTCCTTCGTGTCCGCCTCGCGCGGGTTCGTCTTGAAGCTCGCATCTTCCTGACCCGTGACGACCTGCGGCTTGGCGCTCGTCACGCCGTCATTGCTGCCGCCATGCTGGGTGCCGGCACAGGTGCCCGTGCCGCTGTCTGGGCCGCGACCCACCTTGCGACCGTCATCGGCGGGGCCTTCCTTGTGGTCAGTCATGGTGGCGCTCCTCGTTTTGGTGGTTGTGCAAGCTGACCTTGGCGGCCAGCTCGGAGAAAGGCGGAAGCTCGCCCGCATCGTAGGCGTTGGCCAGGCGCAGGAGGCGTATGGGAAACAGCACGGCCTGCGTGTTCGAGAGGCTGCGCTCGCGCCCGTCCTCGCCCGATGCCGCGCAACGCTCAGCTTCGGCAAGGGCCGCATCGATCTTGGCGCCGCTCAGCACATCCTGTCGCTTGAGCGACGACAGCACTGACGCCAGAGCGAGATACAGGCCTTCGAGTTGCAGGTTGGCGGTGTTCACGGGGAAAGCCCTCGATTGAAGCCATCAACGGATGCACGATGGCGGCAGTTCCCATCCTGTCGGCCGCATCCGGCAGACCCACCTCCCTCGTCCCTGCAGAAACGAAAAGGCGGCCCGGGTTTCCCCAGGCCGCCCTTTGTCTCGACTTACGCTTCTCAGCCGTTCTGAGGGCGCTTGTTTTCGTTCGCCTTGGCCTCGTCGGCCTTGGCATCCACCTTGTCAGCCACATCGCGCGCCTTGTCGGCTGCCACATGGGCCTGATCGGCAAGGGCGGAGCGGGCCTGGTTGTAGGCTTCGCCCGCGCGATCCGCGGCCTGGTGATAGAGGTCACCCGCCTTTTCGGTCGCCTCGGAATAGAGCGAAGCCACGTGTTCCTTGCCCTGCTGGTAGAGTTCGCCCGCCTTGCGGCCGGCTTCGGCCTTGATCTGATCGGCCTGCTCGCCGAGCAGTTCATCTTCCTGGCGCGTGCGCGGCAGGATGGCGGCGATGGCAGCACCCACGGCAAAGGCGAGAGCACCCGTCACCATCGGCTGCTCGTGGAGGGTGGAAGCGGCCGAGCGCGCCGCGCGCGAGCCGTGGTGGGAAACGGTGGAGCTAACATCCGACATGGTACGTCCTGCCCTTGTTGAAGCCTTGGAGATCGAACGCGCGGTGGAAGCACCGGCGCGCGAGGCGGCTTTGGCGCCGCGCGACACCCCTCCGATCAGCGAGGATGCCGCATGCGACACGCTCGACGTGGCGCCACCCGTGCTCCGGGAGGCGGCATCGCTCGCATCGTGCAGAGCGCGCTTGGCCTTGGCCCAGGTATCCGATGCCCAGCCCGTCGCCTCGTGCAAGAGGTTGCCGGCCTCGTCCTTGAAGGACTGGATGCGGTTTCCCGCTTCGTCCTTGAAGCCGCGATAGCGGTTGCCCGCCTCGTCGGTGAAGTGGCTTGCGCGGTTTCCGAGTTCGTCGGAAGCGGCGCGGAACTTCTTGCCGGCCTCGTCCACGAACTCGCTGAAGCGACCGCCCTCGTGCTCGTCCGGGCCCTGATAGGAGCGGCGAAGCGAGGAGCCCTGGATGGGGGCGTAGGGATAGTCCTCGTCATCCTCGAATTCGATGATGTCGATGTCGTCCTCGTCGTAGAATTCGCGCTGGTCCGAATAGTCGTAGGGTCGGGCCAGACGCTCGTCTTCCCACCGGCGGGACGTCTCGGGCGCGCTCTTGCGAGAGGGGCCGGCGATCAGCCAGGCCACGCTGATGCCCAGGAGCGCCACGGGCAGCGGGTTGGCCGCAATCGCCCGGCCGAGGCCGGCAGCGACTTCGCCGCCATTGGTTCGCGTGAACGAGAAGAACTCGTCCACCATCTGTCCGGGGGACAGCCGATCCTGGATCTCATCGATCGTGTTCTCAACGCGCGAGCGCTGAAGCTCGATCTCGCGCTGGAGTTCGGCTGCCGACTTCGGTTCGGAATAATCCGTGTCGGTGTCAGCGTAGGTTGACATCAGAACTTCTCCTTCACAGCGGCCGCGTCGCGTTGCAGCGACGTCGTGGTCCGCTCAAGCTTGAGATTGCGCGCCTTGAGCCCGTTGAGCCCGCGCGAAACGAAGAGCCAGGCGATCAGCCCGACGATCACGGCCACGATCAGCGCCGAAAGCGCGTTGGCGGCGCGTGCGCCCACGCCGAAATTCTCGAGCAGCATGGAAAGGCCCGCGACGGCGGCCGTCAGCAGCACGCCGAGCGCGCCCAGCGCGAGGATCGCGCCGATCACGATCTGCACTGCCGACGACGCCATCTCCGTCAGCTTCTCGGAGGCCTCGGCCTTGGCGAGCTGGACCTCCTTGCGGAACAGGCTGGTGATGTCCCCCGCCAAGCTGCCGAGCAGCTCGGTCAGGGAACGCCCGTCACTAAATCCGGCCATTGTTGCCCACTCCGCCAGCCGAGCCGCCGCCCTTGCGGCGCGGTCCGTCGCGCTCGAGCGTCACTTCGCTCTTGTCGGTGGCCTTGGCGGCATGACGCTGAGGCTCGCCGGCGCGTGCCGCATCCTTCTGGGCGGCAGACGCCATCAGGAAACGAGTGGCCGCGAAGCCCGCGAGGGCTGCGATGCCGACAAAGGCGAGCGGCTGGCGACGGCCGAAATCCTGCGCTTGCGAGATCAGGTCATCCACGCTCTTGTTGTCGAAGCTTTCGGCTAGCTGGCGGATGTTGCCGGCGATGCTTTGCGCATAGCCCGCCACCGCGCTGTCCTTCGCACGAAGCTCGTCCGCCACGCGCGACACCGCATCGCCCACGCCGCCGATCTGACGCGCGGCCAGATCTTTCTGCTCGGAGGCAAAGGAGCGCGCACGGTCGCTCAGCTGGTTGACCTGCTCGCCCGCATAGGCCTTGGCTTTTTCAGCGGCTTCGCCAAGCTGGCCTTCGGCCTGCGAGCGGAGATGGGAGAGCTCGTTGGAGGCTTGGCTCTTGAGGCCCTGGAACTGGTTCGAAGCCTCGTTCTTGAGGTCGGCGAACTGCGATGTCGCCTGATCCTTCAAAGCCGCGAGATCGTTCTTTGCCTGGTCAGCGGCAGAGCGGAAGTCGTCTTTTGCTTGGGAAGCCGCGCCATGCAGGTCGCTGCGCATGGTCTCGGTGGCCTTGGCAAGCTCTTCGCCCGCGGGCTTCGCCTTGTTTTCGAATGGGGGATCCTGGTTGCTCATGGAAAAGCTCCTGGCTGGGGCGGCTTGGCCCGGGTCTTCAAGAAACAAATACCGGTCTCGCGCGAGCCGCAGCAGTCGGGGCGCGGGCCTGACACGCAAGCGAAGCGGGCCATTCAACTGCCGATCACGTCGAGATGAACAGAATGCTTTGGATCATGGAGGGTTCCCGCCCAAAGCCTGCCCGAGCAAAACATCCCCTTCTGGCCTTGAAAGCCGCGCCGGCGGCGCAATCTCGTCCTTGACCCAAGCACCAGCCCGAGCAGGGGACGAATGCCATGACCGCTGCAACGGATGCAGGACCTCCGTCGGCGAGCGGCCATGACACGCGCGGCCGCAGGGCGGATGGCCCCCACGACTTCCCCTTGCGCGGTTGGAAGGACATCCTCTACCGCGTCTACACCGAGAGCACGGAAGACCGCCTGATGCTGCTCGCGGCCGGCGCGACCTTCTATCTTCTGCTCGCGCTCTTTCCGTTTCTTGCGGCTTTCGTGTCGCTCTACGGCTTCGTGGCCGACCCCAAGACTGTGGCCGATCAGATCGCGTTTCTCGGCACCTTCATGCCTTCGGGCGGAGTGGAGCTGATCGAGAGCCAGCTCACCGCGCTCGCCACCCAGAACACGCAGGCCCTGAGCTTCGGCTTCCTGTTCGGTTTGGGTGTCGCGCTTTGGAGCGCGAACAACGGGGTGAAGGCGCTGATCGAGGGGCTGAACGCAGCCTATGACGAAAACGAGACGCGCTCCTTCGTGCGGCTCAACCTCGTTTCCTTCGCCTTCACGATGGGCGCCATCCTGATCGGCATCTTCTTTCTGGTGTCGGTGGGCGTGGTGCCGGCCGTGCTCGCCTTTCTCAGGCTCGACACCTGGGCGGACCTCCTGATCCGCATCGGCCGCTGGCCGGTGATGCTGGGCGCGATCGCCATCGGCATCGGCCTGCTCTACCGCTACGGGCCCGACCGCCGCCCCGCCAAATGGCGCTGGATCACGCCAGGTGCGGCAATCGCGTCGATCGTCTGGATCGCGGCCTCGATCGGCTTTTCGTTCTACCTGCAGAACTTCGCCGACTACAACGCCACCTACGGCACGCTGGGCGCCGTGATCGGCTTCATGGTCTGGACCTGGATATCGGTGACCATCCTGTTCGTGGGCGCGGAACTGAATTCGGAGATGGAGCACCAGACCGAGGTGGATTCCACGATCGGCCACCCCAAGCCCATGGGCTCGCGGGGCGCGATCGTGGCCGATACGGTGGCGGGCGGATAAGCCCCGTCAGGCCGCCTGCGCGCGGCGCGCCAGCCGGGCCTTGATGTTGTCCACGCTCGCCCGCGGCGTCGCGTTGAACAAGGTGCGCGTGTATTCGTGCTGGGGGTCCGCGAAGATCGTGTCGCGGCTCGCATGTTCCACCGCCTCGCCGAAATACATCACCATCACCTCGTCCGCGATGTAGCGCACGACCGAAAGGTCGTGGCTGATGAAGACGTAGGTAAGGCCGAGTTCGTCCTGCAGGTCGGCCAGGAGGTTCAGCACCTGGGCCTGGACGGACAGGTCGAGGGCCGAGACAGGTTCGTCGAGCACGAGCAGGGAGGGGTTGAGCATCAGGGCGCGCGCGATGGCGATGCGCTGGCGCTGGCCGCCCGAGAACATGTGGGGATAGCGGTTGTAGTGCTCGGGGCCGAGGCCGACCTTCTTCAGCATCGCCTGCGCCCGGTCGCGCCGCTCGGAAGCGGACACGCTAGTGTTGATGAGCAGAGGCTCTCCCAGCACGTCGCCGATCTTCTGGCGCGGGTTGAGCGAGCCGTAGGGGTTCTGGAACACGATCTGCACTTTGCGGCGCATCTCGGGCGTCAGGCCGTTCTTGGTGATGTCGACGGTCTTGCCCTCGATCAGAAGCTCGCCGGAGGTCGGCGCGTCGATCATGGTGAGGATGCGCGCGAGCGTGGACTTGCCGCAGCCCGACTCGCCCACGATGGCGAGCGTCCTGCCAGCTTCCAAGCTGAAGCTCACGCCCTTCACCGCATGGATCACCTTGTCGGGGCGGAACAGGCCGCCCTTGATGCGGTAGTCGCGAGCAATGTTGCGGACCTCGAGAACGGGGCTCATGTGCGGGCCTCCACATTGAAGGATGAGACGGTCGGCAGGCGGTCGCCCGTGGCGTTCTCGGGCAGTGCCGCGAGAAGCGCCTTGGTGTAGGGGTTCTGCGGGTTCTCGAAGAGCGAGAGCACGTCGGCCTCCTCCATCTTGCGCCCCTTGTACTGCACCACCACGCGATCAGCGGTCTCGGCCACCACGCCCATGTTGTGGGTGATCATGATGAGCCCCATGCCGTGGTCGGCCTGGAGCTTGAGGAGAAGATCGAGGATCTGCTTCTGGATGGTCACGTCGAGGGCCGTGGTCGGCTCATCGGCAATCAGGAGCTTGGGATTGCAGGCGATGGCTATCGCAATCATCACGCGCTGGCACTGGCCGCCCGACATCTGGTGGGGATAGGCGGACAGGCGTGCGGCGGGGTCGGGGATGCCGACCGCGTGGAACAGCTCAATCGCCCGCTCGCGGCGCTTCTTCCCGGCGAGGCCCAGATGGACGCGCAACACCTCCTCGATCTGGAAGCCCACCGTGAAGCACGGGTTGAGCGAGGCCATGGGCTCCTGAAAGATCATCGCCATGTCCTTGCCCACGAGCTTGCGCCGCGCGGCCGGGTCGAGCCCGAGCAGGTCGCGCCCGTTGAAGGCCATGCGGTCGGCCTTCACGGTCGCCGTCCACGGCAGGAGCCCCATCACCGCCAGCATCGACACGGACTTGCCCGACCCGCTCTCGCCCACAATGGCGAGCACCTCGCGCTCGCGCACGGAAAGCGAGACCCCGTCCACGGCACGGAAGGGGCCGGATGCGGTCTGGAACTCGACGGTAAGGTTTTCGATCTCGAGAAGAGCGCTCACTTCAATAATGCTCCAGCCTTGATTATATTCGGGAGGCAACGGCTGAGACCGCAACCATGTCCAACACCAATCAGCTTCCCCCCATGCAGCCGATCTCCGGCCCCACGCGGCCGCGTCCGGGCTACTGAGGCCTGCACGTCCGGCATGAGCCCCATCACGGCTCTCCCCGCCACGCATTGAGGGCTTCGACCGCCCCGACAGCCAGCTTCTCCGCCTCGACCTGCAGATCGATATAGTCGGAGTAGAGCGCGGCTTTGCGCTCGGCATCGAGCGCCCTGAACCCTTCGCTTCGCAGATCTTCCACGAGCTGGGCTATCGACTGCGCCTGCCAATAGAAACGAACCACGGGCTCGATGGCTTCGGCAGGCAGCACGTGGATTTCGCTCAGCATGGCCGAGAACACCACGTTCTCCGGCCCGCGCGGCACGAACGGCGTGTAGCCGGGAACGGTTCTGATGGCTTCGACCATCGCAGCCTTGTGGTTTCCCGCCTCGCCTTCCGTCCACTGCCGACGGTGGCAGCGGATTTCCGCGCGCAGGGCGGTCATGGTGTCGCGCACCTTTTCCTGGCGCTTGACCGCATCCAGCCGCCTGTCCCGGCCATAGGCGATGAACCAGCCGGCCACCGTGACGAGGGCTGCGATGGCCGCCGCGACGATGGCCGGGCTGATCAGGTCGATCCCGACCATCAAGACCGCTTGAGCTTGGGGTCCAGCGCATCGCGAAGGCCGTCGCCCATCAGGTTGATGGCGAGAACAGTGACGAGAATGGCGAGGCCGGGGAAGGTGACCACCCACCAAGCTCGCAGGATGAACTCGCGCGCTTCGGCGAGCATGGTGCCCCATTCGGGCGTGGGCGGCTGTGCGCCGACGCCCAGGAAGCCGAGGGCCGCCGCATCCAGGATGGCGTTCGAGAAGGACAGCGTCGCCTGCACGATGAGCGGCGCGAGGCAGTTGGGCAGAATGGTGCGGAACATCAGCCGGAGCGGCCCCGCTCCCGCCACGCGGGCTGCGATCACATATTCGCGGTTCTTCTCGGCCATCACGGCAGCGCGCGTCAGCCGCACGAAATGCGGCTGGTAGACGAGCGTGATGGCCAGCATCGCGTTCAACAGGCCGGGCCCCAGGATCGCCACCAGAACGAGCGCCAGCAGCAGCGAGGGAAAGGCCAGGATGATGTCCATCACCCGCATGATGGCCGTGTCCAGCCAGCCGCCGAAATAGCCCGCGAAGACTCCCACGGTGACGCCCAGCACAAGCGCCAGCGCCGTCACCACGAAGCCGATGAAGAGCGAGAACTGCGCGCCGAAGAGCAGGCGCGAGAAGATGTCCCGGCCCACTGCATCCGTGCCGAGCAGATAGGCGGCGCGCCCCCCTTCGGCCCAGGCGGGCGGCAGGAGAACCGCGTCGCGGAACTGGGCAGACGGCGCATGCGGCGCGATCACTGGCGCGAGAATGGCGGCGGCCATCAGCAGGAGAAACACGACGAGCCCCACCACGGCGCCCTTGTTCTCGGAGAAGTAGTACCAGAATTCGCCCAGGCGCCGGGCGCGCGAGGGGTCGAGAGGGATGTCCTCGACGGCGGAGGTATCTGCCATGGTCGTGCCTTCTCAGTGCCGGATGCGCGGGTTGATAAGGCCGTAGAGCAGGTCGACGGCAAGGTTCACCAGCATGATGATGCCGGCAATCATGAGCAGCCCGCCCTGGATCACGGGGTAGTCGCGGCGCGACACCGAATCCACCATCCACTTGCCGATGCCTGGCCAGGAGAAGATGGTTTCCGTCAGGATGGCGCCTGCAAGCAGAAGCCCCACCTGAAGCCCGATCGTGGTGATCACGGGGATCAGCGCATTGCGCAGCGCATGCACGCCTACCACGCGGAAGGGCGAGAGGCCCTTGGCGCGCGCGGTGCGCACGTAGTCCTCGCCCAGCACTTCGAGCATGGCCGAGCGCGTCTGGCGCGCGATCACGGCGAGCGGGATCGTGCCGAGCACGATCGTGGGCAGGATCAGGTGACTCGCCGCCGACTTGAACGCACCCGCCTGACCCGAAAGCAGGCTGTCGATCAGCATGAAGCCCGTGACGGGCGGAAAGAAGTAGAGAAGCGAAATACGCCCCGAGACCGGTGTCCACTGCAGGATGCCCGAGAACAGGATGATCAGCAGCAGGCCCCACCAAAAGATCGGCATGGAATAGCCGACGAGCGCGACCCCCATCAGCGACTGATCGGCGAAGGAGCCCCGCTTGAGGGCCGCGAACACGCCCACGGGGATGCCGATCACCACCGCAAAGATGATGGCGCAGAGCGAAAGCTCGAGCGTTGCCGGAAACAGGCTCAGGAACTGGTCGGCGACGCTGCTCTTGGACACGATCGAGGTGCCGAAATCGCCGCGCACCACGCCCCAGAGATAGTCGAGATACTGGATCACGATCGGCCGGTTGAGGCCGAGCTGCTCGGAGATGATCGCGTGCCGCTCGGGCGACATCACGCGCTCGCCCGACAGCAGCGCCACGGGGTCGCCGGGCAAGAGGCGGATGAACGAGAAGGCGATGATCGAAACGCCGATGAAGGTCGGCACGAGCACGGCGAGCCGGCCCAGAAGAAAGCGGAGCATGGCGGGTGTTCCGTAGGGGAATCGCGGTTCCCTGAAAGCAAAACGGGGGCGGTGGCCTTGAGCCCCGCCCCCGGTTCAGTGGCTGTGCGCTCGTTACTCGGCCAGGTCGACGCCGTCGAAGGCGAAGTCGCCGAGCGGGCTCTGCACGAAGCCGGTCACTTCCTTGCGCATCGGCACGACCGACAGCGAGTGGTCGAGCGTCGCCCAGGGAGCCTCGCGCTTGAACACTTCCTGCGCCTGCTCATAGAGCTTGGTGCGCTCGGCTTGGTCGGTGGTGGTCTTGGCCTGGATCACGAGGTTGTTGAACTCCTCGTTGCACCACTGCGCGCGATTGTTGCCGCCGACCGCATCGCAGCCGAGAAGCGTGTGGAGGAAGTTGTCGGGATCGCCGTTGTCGCCCGTCCAGCCCAGGATCACCGCGCCGTCGCGATCCTTGGCCTTGGAGCGGTCGAGATACTCAGCCCACTCGTAGGACACGATCTCGACGGTGACGCCGATCTTGGCCATGTCGGCCTGGATCAGCTCGGCCGCACGGCGGGCGTTGAGCATGTAGGGACGCGCCACCGGCATCGCCCAGACCTTCATCGACAGCCCGGAAACGCCGGCGTCTTCCAGCGCCTTCTTGGCGGCGTCCGGATCGTAGGCGTCGTCCTTGAGGTTGGCGTTGTAGGACCACATGGTCGGCGGGATCGGCGCCACGGCGGGGGTCGCCGCGCCCTGGAACACCGCGTCCACGATGGCCTGCTTGTTGATCGCCATGTTGAGCGCGCGGCGCACTTCGGGGCGGTCGAACGGCGCCTGGCTGGTGTTGTAGGCGAGGTAGGCGATGTTGAGGCCTTCCTGCTCTTCCACCTTGAGCGCGGGGTTCTCCTTCATGGAGGCGACGTCGGCCGCATTCGGGAAGGGCATCAGGTGGCATTCGCCGGCCTGAAGCTTCTGGTAGCGAACGGCGGCATCCGTGGTGATGGCGAAGACGAGATCGTCGATCTTCTGCTTGCCCGCGTAATAGTCGGGGTTCGCCTTGTAGCGGATGGCAGCATCCTGCTGGTAGGCCACGAACTGGAACGGCCCGGTGCCCAGCGGCTGCTGGTTGAGCGCCTCCTTGCGGTTCTCGCCTTCGAGCTTGTCCGCGTATTCCTTGGACATGATCGAGGCGAACGGCATCGCGAGGTTGGCGAGGAAGGGTGCTTCCTTGGCCTTGAGGTTGAAGCGGACGGTCATGTCGTCCACCTTCTCGATCGACGAGATCAGCTCGGGAAAGCCCATGCCGGCAAAGTATTCCCAGGCGGCGCCCGTCACATACTGGTGCCAGGGATTGTTCGCGTCGCGCTGGCGCTCGAATGAGAAGATCACGTCGTCGGCGTTGAGCTCACGCGTGGGCGTGAAGAACTCGGTGGTCTGGAATTTCACGCCGGGGCGGATCTTGAAGGTGTATTGCAGGCCGTCTTCCGAGATTTCCCAGCTCTCGGCGAGGCCCGCTTCCGTTTCGGTGGTGCCCTTCTTGAACTCGAGCAGGCGGTTGTAGACGGTGTGGGCGGAAGCGTCGAATGTGGTGCCGGCGGTGTAGAGGCCGGGGTCGAAGCCTTCGGGCGATCCTTCCGAGCAATAAACGAATGTCTTGGCGCTGGCCGCGCCGCTGAGGACGGTTGCGGCAAGCAATGCCGCCGCAAAGATCGTCTTCTTCATGAGTGCTCCCTGTATAGGATTGGCAGAAGCCGGAAAGGCTCCGCGAAGGCGCCATATAATCACATTTTTTCTGCATGGGAACCGCGCCGGACGAGGCTCACCGCAATGAGAACACGCTTTTGCCCGAAGCCTTAACGGGAATGCTGGGTGACGCTGCGCCTCCCGCCCCTGTCCGCTCGCGCTTGCCTCACACCGCCCCGTTGCCCATCTTGCCCATGCAACGGAGCGTGACGGCATGGCGGAAGACTGGAAGGCTGAGGTTCTCGATTTCTGGTTCGGCGAGCTCTCGCCCGAACAGTGGTTCGATTCCACGTCCGAGCTCGACCAGACGATGCGCGAACGCTTCGGCGCGCTCCACGAACGCATCGCGAGCGCCCTGCCCGTCGAGGCGCAGGAGGATGCGCGCGCAGCACTCGCTGCCATCATCGCCCTCGACCAGTTCCCCCGCAACATGTTCCGCGGCACGGCCCAGGCATTCGCAAGCGACAACCAGGCCGTGGCGCTCGCCCGCAATGCGGTGGCACGCGGCCTCGACGCGGACCTCGCGCCCGAAGAGCGGCAGTTCCTCTACATGCCGCTGATGCATTCCGAGGTGGTGGCCGACCAGGAGCACTGCGTGTCGCTGTTCGCCGATCTCGAGAACTCCGAGGGCCTGCGCTACGCCGAGGAGCATCGCGACATCGTCGCCCGCTTCGGCCGTTTTCCCCACCGCAACAAGCCGCTCGATCGCGAAAGCACGCCCGAGGAGCGCGACTTCCTCAAGGGCCACGCGGGCTACGGGCAATAGGCCTCGGCCGCTCCGGCGCGCCCTCAAGGGTTGCGCGAGGCGGAGCTTGCCGACAAACTCCGGCAATGAGGAGGAACCGGCGTCTCGCGCCGGTTCGCATATGGGAGGATTAAATGAGCGCGACTGATGTCGGAGGCGCTGTGGCCGCGCGCGAGAGTGTGGCTGCGGCCAAGCCCTGGTTGAAGAGCTACCCCTCGGTGGTGCCTCCCGAGATCGGCCCTCTTTCGGACGGTTCCGTGGGCGACCTGCTCGCCCGCGCCTGCCAGCGCTTCGCGGGCCGTCCGGCCTTCACCTGCATGGGAGCGACGCTCTCGTTCGCCGCGGTGGACCGCCACTCCGCGGCCTTCGGCGCCTATCTCCAGAACCTGGGCCTCAAGCCCGGCGCGCGCGTGGCGCTGATGATGCCCAACGTGCTGCAATATCCCATCGCCATGATGGGCGTGTTGCGCGCGGGCTATGTGGCGGTCAACGTCAACCCGCTCTACACGGCGCGCGAGCTCGAGCACCAGCTCAAGGATTCGGGTGCGGAAGCCATCGTGATCCTGGAGAATTTCGCAGCCACCCTGCAGCGCGTGCTGCCCAACACGGGCGTCCGCCACGTGGTGGTGGCGACCATGGGCGACATGCTGGGAACGCTCAAGGGCGCGCTCGTCAATTTCGTGGTGCGGCGTATGAAGAAGCTCGTGCCCGCCTGGTCGCTGCCCGGCCACGTGCCCTTTCCCAAGGCGCTGGCAGCCGGCGGCAAGACGAGCCTCAAGCCCGTAACGGTCGGGCCCGACGACATCGCCTTCCTGCAATATACGGGTGGCACGACCGGCGTTTCCAAAGGCGCGGTCCTCACGCACTCCAACATCTTGGCCAACGCCGCGCAGAACGCGCTCTGGCTGGAAAGCGCCTATGCGACAAAGCCCAAGCCCGAGCGGCTGGTGTTCTTGTGTGCGCTGCCGCTCTACCACATCTACGCGCTCACGGTGAATGCGGTGATGGGCATGCAGCAGGGCGCACACAACATCCTGATCCCCAACCCGCGCGACATTCCGGCCCTCGCCAAGGAGTTCGGCAAGCACAAGATCAACGTGTTTCCCGGTCTCAACACGCTGTTCAACGCGCTCCTCAACAATGAGAGCTTTCGCGCGCTCGACTTCTCGGCACTGCTTCTGACCTTCGGCGGCGGCATGGCCGTGCAGCGCCCGGTGGCGGATCGCTGGAGGACGCTGACGGGCATCGGCATCGCGGAAGGCTACGGACTGTCGGAGACCTCCCCGGTCGCCACCGCGAACCCCTTCGACGCCAAGGAGTTCTCGGGCACGATCGGCCTGCCCGTGCCTTCCACGGAAGTCGCCATCCTGGGCGAGGATGGTGACGACGTGGCGCTTGGCGAAGTTGGAGAGATCACGATCCGCGGCCCCCAGGTGATGAAGGGCTACTGGAACCAGCCCGAGGAAACCAAGAAGGCGTTCACCGCCGACGGCTTCTTCCGCACGGGCGACATGGGCTTCATGGACGAGCGCGGTTACGTGAAGATCGTCGACCGCAAGAAGGACATGATCCTGGTCTCGGGCTTCAACGTCTATCCCAACGAGCTGGAAGAGGTGGTGTCGCGCCATCCCGGCGTGCTGGAGGTGGCGGCGGTCGGCGTGCCCGACGAGAAATCCGGCGAGGTGCCCAAACTCTTCGTGGTGAAGAAGGACGAGAGCCTGACGGAAGCCGCCTTGCGCGACTTCTGCCGCGACAACCTCACGGCCTACAAGCGGCCCCGCCAGATCGAGTTCCGCAAGGAACTCCCCAAGAGCAATGTGGGCAAGATCCTCCGGCGCGAGCTTCGGGGCTGACCCTCCGCGTCAGCCGTTCGCTTCGCTCTGCCGCATCGGCATGGAGTCGATCAGGCCGAAGATGTCTGCGGCGGGAACCGGCTCGGTCCTGCGCAGCTTCTCGCTGCCGTCCTTGCCGAGGAGGATCACGGTGAAGGGGGCGTCTTCCTCCACCCCATAGGCGTCGCGCAATTCCGCGGCGTCGAGTGCGTCCACGCCCTCGCCCCATTCGGCCGAAGCCGTCTCGCCCGCGATGCGCAGCACCAGCATGTCGCGGTCGGCGAGCGCGCCTTGGTCGCCCTTGAGGTCGCTCAACTGGCTTTCAACGGCCTCGCCCTCTCCAAAGACGAGCGCCACGCGCTTTTCCCAGCGCACGGCTTCGAGCGGGGCGGATGCGGCGGGTGCTGCTGCCATGGCCAGGATCATGCCGGCGGGAAACAGAGAGGATGTGGACACGGGGACGAGGCCTCCTTGCGGGGATCTCCCTCTCAGATAGGCCCCCGCACCGCCCTGTCGACCCGTCAGCGCCCTCTGGCGAGGAAGGCGGGCAGTTCGGCGATGGAGCCGAGCACGACATCGGCCATCGGCGAAAGCGAAGCCTGCGTGCCCGTGCCCGAAAGCACGCCCACCGCGAGCCCGACACGGGCTGCACGCGCCATCTCCAAATCGTGGCAGTTGTCGCCGATCACCAGGATTTCCTCTGGCGCGACGCCCGAAAGCGCGGAAAAGGCGAGCACCGGGTCGGGTGCGGGCTTGGGGCGCGGCACCGTATCGTAGCCATAGGCCGCGAGGAAGCGGTCGGCGATGCCGAGCGCCTGAAGGGTCAGGCGCGCGCCCTCCCCTGAGTCGTTGGTGACGACACCGAGCAGGAGCCCCTGGTCGAACAGCGTGCTGACCGTCTCGTTCAGGCCCGGCAGCCCCACCGCATGGGCCGCTCCCTGCGCGGCGGTGAACGCGTTGAAGACGAGCGTGCGCTCCTCGCGCTCTTCTTCGGTGAAGTCGGGATACCAAAGCGCCACCACCTCGGCATTGGTGCCGGCGGCGAACACGGAATCGGGCTTGTAGGTGCCCGTGGCGAAATCGAAACCCGCGATGGCCAGAAGCCGGTCGGCTTCCGCGCGGTCTCCGTTCGCAGCGGAAAGGGCGAGCGCGTCGCCTACCCCCACCCAGGTCTTCTCGAAGTCCACCAGCGTGCCGTCCTTGTCGAACAGGATGGCGCGAATGCGCGGCTTGCTCATGGACTCACCGTCCCCCATGCGAGCGGAGAAAGGCGACGAGGCCCGCTGTCGAGCTGTCATGGCCCGAAGCGTCCTCCTTGCCTTCCACCACCGGCAGAAGGTTGGTGGCGAGTTCCTTGCCGAGTTCCACGCCCCACTGGTCGAAGGCGTTGATGCCGAAGAGCTGGGCTTCCACGAAGACGCGGTGCTCGTAGAGCGCGATCAGGCGTCCGAAGGTGAAGGGGTCGAGCTTCTCGTAGAGGATCGTGACCGAAGGCCGGTTGCCGGGAAACACGCGGTGGGGCGCCACGCGCTCGACCTCGGCCGCATCCATGCCCTTGGCGGCCATCTGCTGCTTCGCCTCGGCGAGCGTGCGCCCTCGCATCAGCGCTTCCGACTGTGCCAGGCAGTTGGCGAGCAGCAGATCGTGATGATGCTTGAGATCGGGCTCGAAGCCCTGGGCTGCCGCGATGAACTCCACGGGGATCACGTCGGTGCCCTGGTGCAGAAGCTGGAAGAAGGCGTGCTGGCCGTTGGTGCCGGGCTCGCCCCAGACGAGCGGGCCGGTGGGAGTCGCGACCGGCTCGCCTTCGAGCGTGACGCTCTTGCCGTTCGATTCCATGTCGAGCTGCTGGAGATAGGCAGGAAAGCGCGCGAGGCGCTGATCGTAGGGGATCACGGCGCGCGCGGGATATTCGCAGACCACGCGATGCCAGAAGCCGACGAGGCCGAGCAGCATCGGCTGGTTCTCTTCGAGCGGAGCAGACGCGAAGTGCCGGTCCATCGCATGGGCGCCGGCGAGGAAAGCGCGGAAGTTCTCAGAGCCCACCGCGATCATGATCGGCAAGCCGATGGCCGACCACAGCGAGTAGCGCCCGCCCACCCAATCCCAGAAGCCGAACACGCGAGCCTCGTCGATGCCGAACTTCGCCACCTTGTCGAGCGCGGTGGAGACGGCTGCGAAATGGGAACCCACCGCATCGGGGCCGAGCGCTTCCGCGATCCAACGGCGCGCGGTCTCGGCATTCGTCATGGTCTCCACCGTGGTGAAGGTCTTGGACGCCACGATGAAGAGGGTGGAAGCGGGGTCGAGGCCCTTCAGCGCGTCATGGATATGCGCGCCGTCCACGTTGGACACGAAATGCGCGCGCGGGCCGTCATGGAAGGGCGCAAGCGCCAGAACAGCCATGGCCGGGCCGAGATCCGAACCGCCGATGCCGATATTGACGACATCCGTGATTTTCTCGCCGGTGGCCCCCTTGGCCTCGCCCGAGCGCACGGCATCCGCAAACGCCGCCATGCGGTCGAGCACACCGTTCACCTCGCGCGCCACATCCTCCCCACCGACCACAAGGCCACGGCCCTCCAGATCGCGAAGGGCGGTGTGCAGCACCGCCCGGCCTTCCGTAGTGTTGATGGCTTGGCCACCCAGCATCGCGTCGCGCCGCGCTTCGACGCCGGCCGCGCGCGCGAGATCGCCCAGCAGCGTCATCCCGGTCGTGTCCAGCGCGCATTTCGACCAGTCGAGCAGCAGGCCATCTTGTTCGACGGAGAAGTGGGCGAAGCGCTCGGGATCGGCGGCGAAGGCCGCGCGCATGTCCGACGGCGTCTCGCCGCGGTGCGTCTTTAGCGCAGCGATCTCTCGGGCGATGGATAGGGGTGTCATGCGCTCTGCCATGTTCACGGGGATCAGCGGGTGCCTTCGACTAACAGAACGCACGGGGTGGCGAAAAGACTGGCCGCACCCTGTGCGATAGCGGCATGCCTGCCATGCAATGGATGTAGCCTTCAAGCGCAAGCCTCCCACGCTTGCGTTTCAGGAGCGCGCTTTCCCGTCCGTGGCGAGGAATGCGAAGAATCTATTCAGTTTTTGCAATCATCCGATCAAGGATTATCATCGCTGGCCCATCTGGTTATGCCAGGAAGCGGCGGCTAGTCTTCTCCCTTCGAGACCATCGGGGAGGACGGGATGTCGGGTCGCCAGGACGGCGCCATCTGGGAAGGGTTGTTCCACCTTTCGCCGGATTCGGGCCAGACGCTGCAGGCGCAGATCCGGCAAGCCATCGTGGCAGCCATCCTCGACCGGCAGATCGCGCTGTCCATGCCGCTGCCCTCCTGCCGCATCCTGGCCGAAAAGCTCGGCGTGGCGCGCGGCACGGTGGTGCTGGCCTTCCAGCAGCTCGTGGACCAGGGCTTCCTGGTGGCACGCGAGCGGCGCGGCCATTTCGTGAACCCCGACGTGCTCGCTGCCCCGCCCGAGGCGCCCAAGACACGCGCGGCCTCGCGCCAGGAAGGCGGCATCGACTGGCGCGCGCGGCGTGCCATCCGCCCCTCCGACCTGCCCCCACCGCTCGAGCAGGACGACTGGGCGCGCGCCGCCTACCCCTTCGTGCACGGCCAGTTCGACCCCCAGCTCTTTCCCACTGCCGAATGGCGCGAGTGCAACCGGATGGCGCTCGCCGTGCTCGAAATCCGCAACTGGGCGGCCGACGTGGTGGATCGCGACGACCCGTTGCTTCTCGAACAGATCCAGGCGCGCCTCCTGCCCCGGCGCGGCATCTTCGCGAGCCCCGACGAGATCATCGTGACGCTTGGCGCGCAGAACGCGCTCTACATGCTCGCGCAGCTCCTGGTCGCGCGGGGTGCGACCGTCGCGATGGAGGACCCCGGATACCCAGACGCCCGCGCCATCTTCCAGCTCGCGGGCGCGAACCTGGCGCCTGTGCCGGTAGACCGCGAAGGGCTCGTGGTGGACCGCATCCCGCACGGCGCGCGCTTCGTGTTCGCGACACCCTCCCACCAGTGTCCCACCACCGTGCCGATGAGCGAGGAGCGCCGCGCCGCCCTCCTCGCGGATGCCGAGCGGCACGACCGAGTGATCATCGAGGACGGCTACGACGCGCAGCTTCTCGACGAGGCGCCCCAGCAGGCGCTGAAGAGCGCGGACCGCTCGGGCCGGGTGATCTATGTGGGATCGCTGTCGAAGACACTGGCGCCGGGCTTGCGCATGGGCTTCATCGTGGCCTCGGCCGAACTGGTGAGCGAGTTGCGCGCGCTGCGCCGCTTCATGCTGCGCCATCCGCCCGCCAACAACCAGCGCGCGGTGGCGCTGTTTTTGTCGCTCGGCCACCACGACGCGCTGGTGCGGCGCTTGTCATCGGCATTCGCCGAGCGGCGCGAGCGGCTTTCGGAAGCCTTGACGCGCTTCATGCCGGATTGGCGGGCGGCGGAAGGCGGAGGCGGCACATCCGTATGGCTGCAGGGACCGCCGGGCACCGATGCGCGGCGGCTCGCCATGGCTGCGGCCCAAAGGTCGGTCTTGGTGGAAGCCGGCAACCGCTTCTTCGAGCGGGCCGAAGACGGCGAGCGCGCGATCCGTCTCAGCATCTCCTCGATCGGCGCGAACCAGATCGCGCCGGGCATTCGCGAGCTGTCCGCGGCGGCAGGGATCGCGCCGCGGGCAGCCGCTGCCTGACAGGAGGAAGCGTCAGGCGGTGGTCTTGTCGCGAGCGGCCTTGGTCGCCTCGCCCCACCAGACGAGTTCGTCGAACAGGTTCTTGGCGGCGGGCAGGATGTTTTCCTCGATCGAGGCGATCGGCTGGTTGCCGGCCATCGGGAAGACCTTGAAGAAGTCGGCGCCGCCGATGTGAACCGCGCCATGCAGCGGCACCATGTGCAACTCCACGTTGATCATGCGCAGATGTTCCACTGCGCGTGCGCCGCCCATCGAGCCATAGGCCATGTATCCGGCCGGCTTGCGCATCCATTCCACATAGGCCTGGTCGAGCGCGTTCTTGAGCGCGCCGGTGATCGAGTGGTTGTATTCGGCGACCACGAAGATGTAGCCGTCGAACTCGCCGATCTTTTTCTGCCAAGCGACCGCGCGCGGGTCCTGCGAGGGGGCCCAGAGGTTGGAGGCCGCCTCGTTGAAAAGGGGCAGGTCGAAATCCTTGAGGTCGACCAGCTCGACGTCGAACTCGTCGCGCTTGCTCGCCTGCTCCAGGATCCAGCGCGCGGGCACCTCGCCCCAGCGGCTGTCTCGGGTCGAGCCGAGGATCACGGCGATCTTGAGTTTGGACATCGAAGGCGTCTCCTGAACTGTTGGGTTGGGTCTGATGCAAAGAAAGGCGACAGCCCGGTGGGGCTGCCGCCTTTGCCTTGTCGGCTCGGCCTTTCCGCTTAGCGGATCGGGTTGACGATCTGGTCGGACACGTTGGGGCTCGTCACCACCGAGGCGCGGGCGCCGAACGAGTCGCCCGAGATGCCGCGGGGCGCGAAGGTGTCGACACTGCCCGAGGCGTTCGAGCGGTTGACGATCTGGTCGGACACGTTGGGGCTCGTCACGACGGGAGCGGGAGCGGCGAACGCGTCGCCCGAGATCGAGCGGGTGGTGAAGTTGTCGACGCCGTCGGGCGTGGTGCTCTGGTTGATCGACTGGCTCGTGATGCGCGGGCTGGTCACGCCGGTCTCGGAAGCCTTGTACCAGGTGTCGGCAGCAGCGGGCGAAGCGATGGCAGCAGCGAGGCCGAGGGCGATGAGCGAGGTCTTGAACATGGTCTTCTCTTTCCGTTTCGAATGCTTCTTGGGAGTGACGGCGCATCGCTTGGGCAGAGGGACCTCCTCGGAAGTCCGCTTGCGAAAAGGCCGGTGCGTCACCATCTCTCCGTTGTACTAAACTAAACCGTTTGGTTCAGTGAGTTTGATTTAGGCCCCCGGTGTGCTAGAGTCAAGCCTAACTAAACCGTTCAGTAAAAAAATTTTGGCGGCACCATGTCAGAGACCATGCAGAAGGAGAGGAAGCGCCCAACCGTTCCAGGGCGTGAGAATGCGTCGCAGGGGTTGAGCCCCAAGGCGCAGCAGATCGTGGCGGGCGCGCGCGCGGCCTTTCACGAGCTCGGCTACGAGGGCACGAGCGTGGACGAGATCGCGCGCCGCGCGGGCGTTTCCAAGCCCACGCTCTACAACCACTTCGCGGACAAGCAGGCGCTCTACGCCGCCATCTTCACGATGGAATGCCAGGAGCAGTCCAAGACCTTCATGGGCGACCACGAACTGAGCGTGGAATGCATGGAGGCGCGGCTCAAACAGCTCGCCCGCGACATCACCGCCTATCTCCTGACCGATTCCGCGCAGGCAGCCTTCCGCAACGCGGTGGCAGAATCGACGCGCTTTCCGAAGCTCGGTTCGGCCTATTACGATTCAGGGCTGGGCATCGGCGTGAAGAAAGTGTCGGCCCTGCTCGAGCTCAGCATCGAGCGCAAGCTGCTCGCCATCGACGACGTGGAGCTGGCCGCCCACCAGTTCATCGAGCTCTGCCGGTCGAAGCTCTTCTACAAGAAGCTTTTCTTCGTGGGCGAGACGCAGAGCAAAAAGGAAATCGAGCGCGTGGCCGATGCGGCCGCCGCGATGTTCATGAAAGCCTATCGGGCCTGAGAGCCGGGCGGCAAGCCCGTGCGTGCTTCGAGGCTCGGCTTCGCCGAGCGCCTCGGCATGAGGGCTGACGGCGCCGATCCAATACGATGAGCGTCAGAGCCCTGTGGCCCTCATGCCGAGGTGCCCGGCTCCAGCCGGGCCCCAGGCACGCACGACCCGTCCGTCCGTCATCCGGGAACGTGGCGCACCGCGCCCTTGGCCGCGCTCGTCGCCATCGCGGCATAGGCACGAAGGGCCATTGTCACCTTGCGCGGGCGGGTCTCGGCCGGGCGCCAGCTGCTGCCGAAGCGCTCGTCCATCGCGGCCCTGCGCCGCGTGATCTCGGCTTCGTCCACCACCAGATCGATCTTGCGATTGGGGATGTCGATCGCGATGGTGTCGCCGTTCTCGACTAGTCCGATGAGGCCGCCCTCCTCCGCTTCCGGCGAGACGTGGCCGATGGAAAGGCCGGACGTGCCGCCCGAGAAGCGCCCGTCGGTGATCAGCGCGCAGGCCTTTCCCAGGCCCTTCGACTTCAGATAGCTCGTCGGATAGAGCATCTCCTGCATGCCGGGCCCGCCGCGCGGGCCTTCGAAGCGGATCACCACCACGTCGCCCGCCTTCACATGGTTCGACAGGATGGCCTTCACGGCCGCGTCCTGGCTCTCGAACACGACGGCCGGGCCGGTGAATTTGAGGATGGACTCATCCACGCCCGCCGTCTTCACCACGCAGCCGTCGAGCGCCAGATTGCCCTTGAGCACCGCAAGGCCGCCATCCCTGGAGAACGGCGTCTCCGCCGAGCGGATCACGCCCCCCTCGCGGTCGAGATCGAGGTCCTCCCAGCGCGAAGCCTGGCTGAACGCGGTCTGCGTCGGCACGCCGCCGGGCGCTGCCTTGAAGAAGTCGTGCACCTTCGAGGCCGAGGTGCGCGAGATGTCCCAGTGCTCGATGGCGTGGCCGAGCGTTTCCGCGTGAACGGTGGGCTGGTCGCGGTTGATCAGCCCCGCACGGTCGAGCTGACCCAGGATCGCCATGATGCCGCCGGCGCGGTGGACGTCTTCCATGTGCACGTCGCTCTTTGCGGGCGCGACCTTGCAGAGCACGGGAACCTTGCGCGACAGCCGGTCGATGTCGTCCATGCCGAAATCGATGTCGCCCTCATGCGCGGCCGCCAGGATGTGCAGCACCGTGTTGGTGGAGCCGCCCATCGCGATGTCGAGCGCCATGGCGTTCTCGAAGGCGGGCTTGGCCGCGATCGTACGCGGCAGCACATTGGCGTCGTCCTGCTCGTACCAGCGCTGGGCCAAGTCGACGATCAGGTGGCCGGCCTCCACGAAGAGGCGCTTGCGGTCGGCATGGGTGGCGAGCGTCGAGCCGTTGCCGGGCAAGGACAGGCCCAGCGCCTCGGTCAGGCAGTTCATGGAATTGGCCGTGAACATGCCCGAGCAGGAGCCGCAGGTGGGGCAGGCCGAGCGCTCGATCACCTTCACGTCTTCATCCGACATCGTGTCGTCGGCGGCGGCCACCATCGCGTCCACCAGGTCGAGCGCATGCTTCTTGCCATGCAGCACGACCTTGCCCGCTTCCATCGGTCCGCCCGAGACGAAGACGGCGGGAATGTTGAGGCGCATCGCGGCCATCAGCATTCCCGGCGTGATCTTGTCGCAATTGGAGATGCAGACCATGGCGTCCGCGCAGTGTGCGTTGACCATGTATTCCACGCTGTCCGCGATCAGCTCACGCGATGGCAGCGAATACAGCATGCCGTCATGGCCCATCGCGATGCCGTCATCGACGGCGATCGTGTTGAACTCCTTGGCGACGCCGCCGGCCGCCTCGATCTCGCGTGCGACGAGCTGGCCGAGGTCCTTGAGGTGCACGTGGCCCGGCACGAACTGGGTGAACGAGTTCACCACCGCGATGATCGGCTTGCCGAAATCGCCGTCCTTCATGCCGGTCGCGCGCCACAGGCCGCGCGCGCCCGCCATGTTGCGGCCGTGGGTGGTTGTGCGGGAACGGTAGGCGGGCATGGGCTGAACTCCGTGCGCGGATCGTCGGCGCGGAAACCCGCGCGGGGGGGTTTCCGTTGCGCGCTATGGCGCCGGCTGTCAACCGCGAGCGACGGCGCGGGGGTCAACTCGGCGCGATGGCTGAGCCGCGCCTCAGTGGTTGTCGCGCGGCAGGCCCGCGGTGTGGGCGATGTCCTGATACTTCGCGGCCGGAACCAGGATCGCGCCTTCCGAAAGCTGGTTGACGAGGCTGCGCTGGATTTCCTGCCAGGGCGTCTGGTGGCGCGGATACTGGTAGCCGCCCGCATCCTTCAGCGCTTGGCGGCGCGCGGAAAGCTCCTCGTCGGAGATCAGGATGTCGGCCGTGCCCTTGAGAAGGTCGATCCGTACCCGGTCCCCCGTGCGCAAGAGCGCCAGTCCGCCGCCCGAAGCGGCCTCGGGCGAAGCGTTCAGGATGGACGGGCTGCCGGACGTGCCCGACTGGCGCCCATCGCCGATGCAGGGCAGCGCGTGGATGCCGCGCTTGATGAGGTAGGCGGGCGGCTGCATGTTCACCACTTCCGCCGCACCCGGATAGCCGATCGGCCCGGCACCGCGCATGAAGAGCACCGTGTGCTCGTCGATCCCAAGCGCGGGGTCGTCGATGCGTGCGTGGTAATCCTCCGGCCCGTCGAACACCATGGCTGGGCCCTCGAAGGCCATCGGATCGTCGGGGTTCGAGAGATAGCGGGTGTGGAATTCCTCGGAGATCACCGAGGTCTTCATGATCGCGGAGTCGAACAGGTTGCCGCGCAGGTTGATGAAGCCTGCCTCGCGCTTGAGCGGGTCGGACGCCGGCCGGATCACGGCGTAATTGTTGATATCAACGTAGGCCGAGTTCTCGCCGATCGAGGCGCCGTTGGCGGTCTTGGCGTCGGGATGCGGGAAAAGGCCCGCATTCATCAGTTCCTTCACCACCGCCTGCACGCCACCGGCATGGTGATAGTCCTCGCCGAGATATTCGCCTGCGGGCTGGAGGTTCACGAGAAGCGGGATCTTGTGGCCGATGCGCTGCCAGTCATCGTTGTCGAGCGGGATGCCGAGATGGCGCGCGATGGCGTTGAGGTGGATCGGCGCGTTGGTGGACCCGCCGATGGCCGAGTTGACCACGATGGCGTTCTCGAAGGCCTGCCGCGTCATGATGTCGGAGGGCTTCAGGTCCTCGTCCACCATGTCCACGATGCGCCGGCCGGTCTCGTAGGCCACCTGGCCGCGCTCGCGATAGGGCGCGGGGATGGCCGCCGAGCCAGGCAGCTGCATGCCGAGCGCTTCGGCGAGGGAATTCATGGTGGTCGCCGTGCCCATCGTGTTGCAGTAGCCGGTCGAGGGCGCGGAGGAGGCCACGATCTGCATGAACTCCTCATAGTCGATCTCGCCGGCAGCCAGCCGCTCGCGGCTTTCCCACACGATGGTGCCCGAGCCCGTGCGCTTGCCCTTGTGCCAGCCGTTGAGCATGGGGCCGACGGACAGCGCGATGGCCGGGATATTGACGGTGGCGGCCGCCATCAGCAAGGCAGGCGTGGTCTTGTCGCAACCGATCGTCAGCACGACGCCGTCGAGCGGATAGCCGTAGAGCACCTCGACGAGGCTCAGATAAGCGAGGTTGCGGTCAAGGCCGGCGGTGGGGCGCTTGCCCGTTTCCTGGATCGGGTGGCAGGGAAACTCGAAAGCTATGCCGCCGGCCGCCGCGATGCCCTCGCGCACGCGCTTGGCGAGTTCGAGGTGGTGGCGGTTGCAGGGGCTGAGATCCGAGCCCGTCTGGGCGATGCCGATCAAGGGCTTGCCCGACTGCAGCTCGGCGCGCGTGAGGCCGTAATTGAGATAACGCTCGAGATAGAGCGCGGTCATTCCGGGATTGTCGGGGTTGTCGAACCACTCCTGCGAGCGCCGCGTCTTGGGCTTGGATTGGCCGGCCATAGTCTGTCTCCCCCACCAAAAGTATGATTTATGCGATAAGCCGATCCTGCACGGGCGGCAAGGCGCAAATTGCCTCAACGCTCCCCGATGGACACGCGGCACGACCGCTCCCATCCCTCCTCCGAGCAGAAGGCACCAGTCCTCGCTGGTGCGAAGCAGCCTTCCCCGCCCCGGCTAATGCTCGGGGAAGTTCGGCTCGCTCTTCGACTCACCTGCGGCAGACCCCTTGCCCTCAGGCGCCCCTGCGGTGGCGTCGAGCCCCGTGCCGGGCACGGCATCGGGGTCTTCGCCCGGACGGCGGATCAGGCCTGCCGCTTCCAGCACGAGCGGGTGCAGCCCCTCCCCGCCTGCGTCGAGATGGGCGAACAGCCCCTTGCGCATGCGGGGCTCCCAGAATTTGTTGATGTGGATGGCAACGCCTTCGGCGCGGTTCTCGGCACGCTGGGAATCGAAGAAGGTGGCGATCTGGTTGGCCATGCGGATCAGCTTGGCGTGAACCGAATGGGCGGGGTGGGCCTGCGCGCCCTCGTCGCGCTCTTCCGCCTCGTTCTGCCCCCACTGCACGTCTTCAGGCTGCATGGCTGGCTTTCTCCAGATCGGTGATGCGGTGAGGGTGGGTGAAGACGTCGAACTCCTCGCCTCGCACGAGGGCGACGAGCGCGATGTTTGCGGCATCCGCCGTGCGGATGGCGAGCGCGGTGGGCGCGGAAACGGCGAGAAGCACGGAGGCGCCGATGGCAGCCGTCTTCTGCACCATCTCGACCGACACCCGGCTCGTGACGACCACGGCGCCGGAGGCGCCCGAGACGGCTTCCCGTGCGAGCGCACCGCAGAGCTTGTCGAGCGCGTTGTGCCGCCCGACATCCTCTCGCGCGGCCACGATGCCTCGGTCGGGCATGAAGAAGCCCGCGGCATGCACCGCGCCAGTGGCGCGATGCATGGGCTGATGCTCGGACAGGAGGCGCACGGCCTCGGTCACCTCGGACCGCGAAAGCTTCAGCCCACCATCGACGGAGGCCACGCTGCGCATGGCTTCGTCGATCGACTCGATCCCACAGAGCCCGCAGCCCACCGGCCCGGCAAGGCGGCGGCGGCGCGCCTGAAAGCGGTCGCCGGCACTTTCGTGGAGCGAAATCTGGATATCGATGCCCGCACCCGCTTCCTCGATCGCGATCTCCTCGATCTCGCCCAGTGAGGAAACGACGCCTTCGGTCAGCGAGAAGCCGAGCGCGAAGTCGTGGAGATCGGCGGGAGTGGCCATCATCACGGCATGCGTGGTGCCGCGATAGGAAAGCGCCACAGGCGTCTCCTCGGGCACCGCACGCTCGGCGGAGAACGACCCCGCCCGGCGCTCGGCAAAGCGCTCCGCTGGAGTGACAGCCGGACGCGTCATAGCGCTGCCTCCCCCTCCCCCTTGCGGGGAGGGTGGGGTTTGCGCAGTCTTCAAAGGATCACTCCGCGGCTTCCAGACGGCCGGCGATGCGGCGGGACTGCTTGGCTTGCGCGTCGTATTCCTCCTGCCAGTCGCTCGGGCCGTTGGAGGGCTGTACCTGAACCGCCGTCACCTTGTATTCCGGGCAGTTGGTGGCCCAGTCCGAGAAATCGGTGGTGATCACGTTGGCCTGGGTCAGCGGGTGGTGGAAGGTGGTGTAGACCACGCCCGGCGACACGCGGTCGGTGATCTTGGCGCGCAGCGTGGTCTCGCCCGCGCGGCTTGCCAGACGCACCCAGTCGCCGTCGCGCAAACCGCGGTTCTCGGCATCATGCGGATGGATTTCCAGGCGATCCTCCTCGTGCCACAACACGTTGTCGGTGCGCCGGGTCTGGGCGCCCACATTGTATTGCGACAAGATGCGGCCGGTGGTCAGCAGCAGCGGGAAGCGGGGGCCGGTCTTCTCGTCGGTCGCCACATATTCCGTGCGGATGAACTTGCCCTTGCCGCGCACGAAGCCGCCCACATGCATGATGGGCGAGCCGAGCGGGGCCTTGTCCGTGCAGGGCCACTGCACCGAACCCATCTCCTCGAGATAGGCGTAGGAGACCTTGGCAAAGGACGGCGTGGTGGCCGCGATCTCGTCCATGATCTGCGAGGGATGGGCGTAGTTCCAGTTGAGCCCCATCGCCTGCGCGAGAAGCTGCGTCACTTCCCAGTCGGCATAGCCGTTCTTCGGCGTCATCACGCGGCGGACGCGGTTGATGCGGCGCTCCGCGTTGGTGAAGGTGCCGTCCTTTTCGAGGAAGGTCGAGCCCGGCAGGAAGACGTGGGCATAGTTGGCCGTCTCGTTCAGGAACAGGTCCTGCACGACGACGCATTCCATGGCCGCCAGGCCCGCCGCCACGTGCTTGGTGTCGGGATCGGACTGGAGGATGTCCTCGCCCTGCACGTAGATGCCCTTGAAGGTGCCGTCGACGGCGGCATCCAGCATGTTGGGGATGCGCAGGCCCGGCTCGTCGGAGATCGTGACGCCCCAGAGCTTCTCGAAGATTTCCCGCGTCGGCTCGTCGGAGACGTGGCGGTAGCCCGGCAGCTCGTGCGGGAAGGAGCCCATGTCGCAGGCGCCCTGCACGTTGTTCTGGCCGCGCAGCGGATTCACGCCGACGCCGGGGCGACCGAGATTGCCGGTGGCCATGGCGAGGTTGGCGATGGCCATCACGGTGGTCGAGCCCTGGGAATGCTCGGTGACGCCCAGGCCGTAATAGATCGCGCCGTTTCCGCCCGTCGCATAAAGGCGCGCGGCTTCCCGCAGCGTCTGGGCGGGAACGCCCGTCAGCTTCTCGGTGGCCTCGGGGCTGTGGCGCTCTTCGGACACGAACTCGGCCCAGTCCTGGAACTCGTCCCACTCGCAGCGCTCGCGGATGAAGGCCTCGTCGCAGAGGCCTTCGGTGACGATCACATGGGCGAGCGCGGTCACCACCGCGACGTTGGTGCCGGGCTTGAGTGCGAGGTGATGATCGGCCTTGATGTGGGCGGACTTCACCATGTCGGTGCGGCGCGGGTCGACCACGATCAGGCGCGCGCCCTGGCGCAGGCGCTTCTTCAGCCGCGAGGCGAAGACCGGGTGGCCGTCGGTGGGGTTGGCGCCGATGATGATCGCGACGTCCACCTCTTCCACGGAATCGAAGTTCTGCGTGCCGGCGGACGTGCCGTAGGTCTGGCCGAGCCCGTAGCCGGTCGGCGAGTGGCAGACGCGGGCGCAGGTGTCGACGTTGTTGTTGCGGAAGCCCGCGCGGATCAGCTTCTGGACGAGGTAGGTCTCCTCGTTGGTGCAGCGCGAGGACGTGATGCCGCCGATGGACTCACGGCCGTACTGGAACTGGATGCGGCGGAATTCCTTCGCCACATGATTGAGCGCCTCCTCCCACGACACCTCGCGCCACGGGTCAGAAATCTTCTCGCGCACCATCGGGTTGAGGATGCGGTCGCGGTGGGTCGAGTAGCCATAGGCGAAGCGGCCCTTGACGCAGGAATGGCCGCGATTGGCTTGGCCGTCCTTCCAAGGCACCATGCGGACGAGCTCCTCGCCGCGCATCTCGGCCTTGAACGAGCAGCCCACGCCGCAATAGGCGCAAGTGGTCACCACCGAATGCTCGGGCTGGCCGACCGCGATCACGCTCTTTTCCGTCAGCGTCGCCGTCGGGCAGGCCTGCACGCAGGCGCCGCAGGACACGCATTCGGAAGCCAGAAACGCCTCGTGCTGGCCGGGCGATACGCGGGAGCCGAAGCCGCGGCCCTCGATCGTCAGCGCGAACGTGCCCTGCACCTCCTCGCAGGCGCGCACGCAGCGCGAGCAGACGATGCATTTGGACGGGTCATAGGTGAAGTAGGGGTTGGACTCGTCCTTGGGCAGCCAGTTGAAATTCAGCGCACCGTCCTGCCGCGCCTTCACATGGTTCTCGCCCTCGTAGCCGTAGCGCACGTCGCGCAGGCCAACGGCCCCCGCCATGTCCTGCAATTCGCAGTCGCCGTTGGCAGCACAGGTCAGGCAGTCGAGCGGGTGGTCAGAGATGTAGAGTTCCATCACGCCGCGGCGGATGTCCTTGAGGCGTCCTGTCTGAGTGTGCACCACCATGCCGGGGCCAACCGGCGTGGTGCAGGAGGCGGGCGTGCCCGCGCGGCCCTCGATCTCGACCAGACACAGGCGGCAGGAGCCGAAGGCGTCCACCATGTCGGTGGCGCAGAGTTTGGGAACGGAAATGCCCGCTTCCTTGGACGCGCGCATGATCGACGTGCCCTCGGGCACGGTGACCGTGCGGCCGTCCACCGTCAGCGTGATCAGCTTGTCGGATTTGGCGGCAGGGGTGCCGAAGTCGATTTCGGGAACGAGACCCATGGCTCAAGCCTCCGAGTTGCGCGCGGGAAAGGCCGCCGCGCTGCCGCGATGATACCCCCACCCCGCACCCCTCTCCCCAAGGGGGAGGGGGATTCTGGAAGGCAGGGCGCTGGTCCGAATGTCCCCCCTCCCCCCTGAGGGGAGGGTTATGGGGTGGGGGTGCACGGCGACGGTCATTCGGCTGCCTCCCGCAGGGGCGCCGGCGCGAAGTCTTCCGGGAAATGCGTCATCGCGCTCATCACCGGATAGGGCGTGAAGCCCCCGAGCGCGCACAACGAGCCAAACTTCATGGTGTTGCAGAGATCGGCGACCAGCGCCTTGTTCTTTTCGGGCTCGATGCCGGCCGCAACCTTGTCGAGCGTCTCCACGCCGCGCGTCGAGCCGATGCGGCAAGGCGTGCACTTGCCGCAGGATTCCGCCGCGCAGAACTCCATGGCAAAACGCGCCATGCCGAGCATGTCGGCCGTGTCATCGAAGACGGTGATGCCCGCGTGCCCGATCAGCCCGTCGCGGGCGGCGAATGCCTCGTAGTCGAACGGCGTGTCGAAGAGCGCTGGCGGGAAATAGGCGCCGAGCGGCCCGCCCACCTGCACGGCCTTGACCGGCCGCCCCGTGATTGTGCCGCCGCCGATCCCTTCCACGATCTCGCCGAGCGTCAGCCCGAACGCGGTCTCGTAGAGCCCGCCGTGGCGGACGTTGCCCGCGATCTGGATCGGGATCGTGCCGCGCGAGCGGCCCATGCCGAAATCCTTGTAGAACTGCGCCCCCCGATCCATCACGATCGGCACGGAAGCGAGCGAGATCACGTTGTTGATGACCGTCGGCTTGCCGAACAGGCCCTTGTGGGCGGGCAGCGGGGGCTTCGCGCGCACCACGCCGCGCTTGCCTTCAAGGCTGTTCAGAAGCGCGGTTTCCTCGCCGCACACATATGCGCCTGCGCCCGTGCGGATTTCGATGTCGAAGCTGTTCGCCGTCTCGAGCACGCTGACGCCAAGGACTTTCGCCGCCCGCGCGATCCGCACCGCGCGCTCCATCACGCGGATGGCATGCGGATATTCCGAGCGGATATAGACGAAGCCCTTGGTGGCGCCCGTCGCGATGCCAGCGATGGTCATGCCTTCGATCAGCACGAAGGGGTCGCCCTCCATGATCATGCGATCGGCGAAGGTGCCGCTGTCACCCTCGTCGGCGTTGCAGACGATGTATTTGCGGTCATCGACGGCTTCCATCACCGTCTTCCACTTGATGCCTGTCGGAAAGCCCGCGCCGCCACGGCCGCGCAGGCCGGAATCGGTGACTTCCTTGACGATGTCGGCCGGTGTCATGCCGACCGCGCGCTTGAGGCCCGCGAGACCGCCATGCGCCTCGTAGTCTTCGAGCGAGAGCGGGTCGGTGAGGCCGCAGCGGGCAAATGTCAGCCGCGTCTGGTTGGCAAGAAAGGGAATGTCGTTGGTGAGCCCGAGCGCAAGCCTGTGCGCGCCGCCCTCGGCCATGCCGGCGTCGAAGAGGCCCTCCACGTCCTTGTGCGAGACTGGCCCATAGGCCACGCGGCCGGCGGGCGTGTCGACCTCGACCATCGGCTCCAGCCAGAACATCCCGCGCGAGCCGTTGCGCACGACCTCGGCATCGAGCCCGCGCGCCGCGATCTCGCGCTCGACCGCCTGCGCCACCTTGTCCGCGCCGAGCGACAGCGCGGCCGAGTCTCCGGGAACGAAGATGCGGGTCTTCATCGGCGCACCTCCGCCAGGATCTCATCGATCTTGTCTGCGTCCAGCCGGCCGATCACCTCGCCATCCAGCATCGCCGCCGGCGCGCAGGCGCAGAGCCCAAGGCAGTAAACGGGCTCCAGCGTGACCGAGTCGTCCTTGGCCGTCTCGTGGAAGCCCAAGCCGAGCTTCGCCTTGATCTCGGCCGCCATCGCATCCCCGCCCATCGACTGGCAGGCTTCCGCGCGGCAGAGCTTGAGCACGTGCCGGCCCGCGGGATGGGTGCGGTAGTCGTGATAGAAGGTCGCCACGCCATGCGCTTCGGCGCGCGAGATGTTGAGCGCATCCGCCACGATCGGCAGGGTTTCGGGCGGCACGTAGCCGAATTCGTCCTGCAACCCGTGCAGGATCGGCAGCAGCGGGCCTTCGAGCCCGATATGCGCGTCGATCACGGCGGCCGTCCGGGCCGCCATCTCGGTACCTGCAGGCTGCACGGTCATGCAGCGCCCTCCCTAGAATAGCGAGCCTAGGAAAGCAGCGTTGCGCGTCAAGATCAATAACGCCGTTTCGTCGCCCGATAGAAAACCCCTATCGAGACGCGCAAATTAGCGTGTGTTTGTGCCCCATGCCGCCGCAAGCTGGCGGGCGCTGTCTATCAAGGCGGCGACCAGCGGCGTGTGCGGATCGCGCTGTGCGGCAACCAGCCCGACGAGGTGACTGGCATCGGGCTCGACGATCGGAATGGCACGGATCGGCTCCACCACGCCGAAGGTCTGGGCGAGGTTGAGCGGCATCACCGAAGACCAGTGCCCCGTACGCACATGCGAAAACAGAACGGTAAGGGAATTGGATTCGAGCGTCGGCCGCACGGGCGCGCCGGCTTCCGCCAGATGCTGGTCGATGATGCGGCGGTTCTGCATGTCGGGCGTGAGCAGGCAGAGCGAAAGGTCGGCCACCTCGCGCCAGGAAACGCTGGCCGCATCGGCATGGACGTTTCCGGCCGCCGTGATCAGCTGGTAGCGCTCGGAATAAAGCGGCACCGAGAGCACCCGGCCCAAGGGCTCGTTGTCGAGATAGGTGATGCCTGCATCCACCTCGAAATTGCCGAGCAGCGACAGAATCTCGACAGAGGTGCGCGAAAGCACGGAATAGGTGATGCCGGGATGGCGCAGCGAAAGCGGCGTGGTCAACTCCGAAACGGTAGCCAAGGCGGTGGGAATCGCTGCGATGCGGATCAGCCCCGAAAGGCCTGAGCGCGCGGCGCGCATCTCCTCCTTCATGGCGCGCGCGTCGCCCGCGATGCGCGACGCCCAGCCGAGCACCTGCTCGCCTTCGGGCGTCAGGCCCTGGAAGCGCGAGCCACGGTTCACCAGCATCACGCCGAGTTCGCCTTCCAACCCCTTGATGGCGGCGGAAAGCGTGGGCTGCGTGATGCCCAGCCGCTCGGCCGCGCGCCCGAAATGCCGCTCGCGTGCGAGTGCCAGAAAGAATTCGAGCTTGTCGATCACGAGGGCCTCCGGCCAAGAGCATGGCCGAGCGCCGGAGCGACGGCAAGAAAGTCCGGCGGCGGCAAGGCGGGCTGGCAGCGGGCGGCGATTGAGATTAGAACCGTTCCAAACTGAGGAGTGGCACGTGGCGGTTTCCAAGGACAGTGTGATCGAGCGCCTTCGCACGGTGCGCGGACCCGATCTCGAAGGCGACATCGTGAGCCTGGGGCTCGTGTCCGACATCTTCATCGCCGACAACAAGGTGTTCTTTTCCGTCACGGTGCCCGCCGACAAGGCGCGCGAGATGGAGCCGCTGCGCGAGGCGGCCGAGCGCGTGGTGAAAGCCATCCCGGGCGTTGCCGGCGCAGTCGTCGCGCTGACCGCCGAGCGCCGCGGCGGCGGCATGGAGAATGCGCCTCCCCCGCCGCCCAGGCCGCGCCCGCATGCCCACGCCCATGACCACGGGCACAGCCACGCGCCGAGGCCCGCCAGCGCGCCTTCAGGCCCCCAGGCGCCCAAGCGCGGCGTGCCTGGCGTCGAGCGCATCGTGGCGGTGGCGAGCGGTAAAGGCGGCGTCGGCAAGTCCACCACCGCGGTCAACCTCGCGCTCGCGCTTGCCGCCACCGGCCTCAAGGTCGGCATCCTCGACGCCGACATCTACGGGCCCTCGCTGCCCCGCCTGCTCGGCCTGTCCGGCAAGCCCGAAACGGTGGACGGCCGCGTCATGCAGCCTATGGAGCGTTATGAGCTCAAGGTCATGAGCATGGGCTTCCTGGTGGAAGAGGACACACCCATGATCTGGCGCGGGCCGATGGTGATGTCCGCCCTTTCCCAGATGCTGCGCGAGGTGAACTGGGGAAGCCTCGACATCCTCGTGGTCGACATGCCGCCGGGCACGGGCGACGCGCAATTGACCATGGCTCAGCAGGTGCCGCTGGCGGGTGCGGTGATCGTTTCCACCCCGCAGGACCTCGCCCTCATCGACGCGCGCAAGGGCCTCAACATGTTCCGCCGCGTGGATGTGCCGGTGCTCGGCCTCGTCGAGAACATGAGCTACTTCGTGGCCCCCGACACGGGCAAGCGCTACGATATCTTCGGCCATGGCGGCGCGCGCGAGGAGGCGGCGCGCCTCGACCTGCCCTTCCTGGGCGAAGTGCCGATCGAGATGCGCATCCGTGAGACTTCGGATGCCGGCGCGCCCGTTGTGGCGACCGACCCGGACGGCCGCGAGGCCGCGCCCTATCGCGCGATCGCGGCAAAGGTGATCGAGCGCCTGGGCACGACCGACAGCGATCGCGCAGGGCCGGCCATCATCTTCGAATGACGCGCTAACCCCGCAGCGGCTTCAGCGCTTCCGCCCAGCGGTGAAGCTCGTCCAGCATCTTGGCCAGCGACTTCTCGCTGCGCTCCTCACCGGTGAACGCGCCGTCCTCACCGATGAAGCTGCGCGCGCCCATGATGCTGACCCCTTCGGGGATCGGCATCACCCCCATGTTGGACAAGAGCGGCTTCAGGCTTTCGGCCGCGCGCAAGCCGCCGCCGATCCCGCCATAGGACAGGATGCCGGCAGCCTTGTAGGTCCACTCGGAGGCGAGGTAGTCGATGGCGTTGATCAGGGTCGGCGGCGCGAAATAGTTGTATTCGGGCAGCACGAACACGAAGGCGTCCGCAGCCCTGACACTTTCCGCCCAGCGTTTGGTATGCTCGCGCTCGTATTTGCCCATCCGGGGGTGGTTCGCCTCGTCGAACAGTGGCAGCTCGAAGGACGCGAGATCCACCAGGCGGCTCGTGAAACGGCCATGCGCCTCGGCGCGGCGCTGGGCCCAGGCCCCGAGGGCCGGGCCGATGCGGCCGGGCCGCGTGGAAGCGACGATGATGTCGAGGGTGAGGGACAAGGCGCAGGCTCCGACTTGAAGGGACGCGAGGCGATATGGGTATCGCCGCCCGTCCTGCCACCCTTTGCGGCCGCTCAGATCGGCCGGGTGCCCCAGCCGAGCAGCAGGCAGTAGCACACCACCGTCACCATCAGCGCGCGGAAGGCGGTCGCCACGAAGCGGTATTTCTTGCGGTTGATGGCCGAAAGCGCATCCACGTTTCCGAGATATTCGGAGAACAGCCAGTCCGGGTCGTCGCTTCGGCGTGCGTGGAGGAACTTCTCCCGGTTCACCGGCCAACCGCCCCAATAGAGCGAGGTGCCCGTCGCCTTGTGGTTGCGCGGCAGCACGACCAGGATGGCCGCGATCAGCGAGACGAGCACCGCTCCCGCCAGAAGTGCGGACAGCACCAGCACGACCCGGTCAGCGCCGTGATAGCGCGCGGGGTCGAACACCGCGCGGCCTTCCGCAGAAGAAACCAGAAACGCCACCATGAAAGTGAAGATGTAGGCCGCCTTTTGGTCGGCGATGCGGATCTGATCGTAGAAGGTGTCGTTGATCTTCTTGAGATGATCCAGAAAAGCCCTGTCGTCGCTGGACAGCTTGGGCACCTCCGCCACCAGGGGCACCTGCGCCAGGAGTTCGGGCTTCTCGCGTTCGCTCATCGTGTTTCCCTCCACTTTCCGCCCATGCAACGATGCAACACACGGTTGAAACCGACCGCGCTTAGCTCCGTGCCAGGCCCCGCTCTGCTTGACCGGTTTCTTTGCCGGTCTGCATAAAAGGACGGGGACACGGCAGACAACGAAAAAAGGTTGCGGGCGTGGGACGGGGACTTCTGGCGGCGGGGGCCGCAATCTGTGCGCTTGTGGCGGCGACAGGCGAAAGCCGCGCCGATCCGGTGCCGCGTGCGGGCGCGACGGCGGGCTCGGTGATCGCGCGCAAGGCGGGCGAGGAAGCGCGCCTGATCGAGGTGGGTGACTGGCGCAACGTCGATCTGCGCCAGGATCTGCTTCCCGGCGACACCTTGCGCACCAATGCGACCGGCGCGCTCGCCATCCTGTTTTCCGATCGCACCCAGGTGCGGCTCGGGCGCAACTCGACGCTGGTCGTGCGCTCGATCGGCGGCGCGGGCGAAGATTCTCGGCTCGAGCTTCAAGCCGGCGCGCTCTGGGCGCGCGCGGAGCGCGGCGGCGACGGGGTGGTGGTCGACACGCCTGCGGCGGCGGCGGCCATCCGCGGCACCGATTGGGCCATGCAGGTCCAGGGCGCCACCACCTCGCTCACCGTGCTCGAAGGGCAGGTGGAACTCGCCAACCCGCAGGGCTCGGTTCTCGTGACGCAGGGCCAGGCAGCCTCCGCAACGGTGGGCCAGGCGCCCACGCGCGTGATCATCACCACGCCCAAGGACCGCGAGCAGCAGCTCAACTATCTGTCGGCCCGATCCGTGTTCGTGGGGGTTCCCACCACCAGGCTTTCGGGCGCGGCGGGCCTGGCCGAGGTCAACCGCATCCGCAGCCTGCCGGAAGGGCGGCGCTCGACCGAGGAAGAGGTCACGCTGGCCGAGGTGATCGCCACGCTCGAAGGCATCGAGGCGGAACGCGCGGCGGTCGCGCGAGCCCGGATGCTGCCGCTTTCCCCGGCGCAACGGGCAAGGCTCGACCTTCTGGACGCCCAGCGTGCGGGCGCGGAAGGCCGCTATGGCGAGGCAGCCGAGCTTTACGCCAGCGCCATGCCCCGCCTCGACCCCGAGCGGAAGGCCGTCGCCCGCTTCGGCGGGTTCGTCGCCCGCTCGCTGGCCGACCCCGACCGAAACGAAGCGCCGCCCTCGGCCGAAGGCGGCGGGCCGGCGGCTGCCTTCGCCCAGGCCGTCACCGTGGCGTTTTTGGACGGCCTGCCCGCGGCACTCGAAATCATCCACGACGCCGAGGCGCGCTTTCCCCGCGAAGCCGGCCTGCCCGCCATCCGCGCCCAGATAGCGTTGACGCTGGACGACCGCGACCAAGCGCGTGAGGCCGTGGCGCGCGCGCTTGCGATCGACCCCGACGATGCCGCGGCACTCGAGGCCCGCGCTTCCCTGCGCGCATCCTACGAGGGCGATCTCGATGGGGCGGAGGAAGACCTCCGGCGCGCCGTCGAGATCGCCCCAGGCTCGTCGAGCGCCTGGAACACGCTCGGCCTCGTCCAGGCGGGCCGCGAGGCGAACCGCGAAGCCGAAGCCGCGTTCCGGCGCTCCATCGCGCTCGATCCCAACGACCCCGTGGGCTACGCCAATCTCGCGGTTTTCCTGCTCGAACAGGATCGGGTGGCCGAGGCGCGCCCGCTGATCGACCGGGCGATGGCGCTCGACCCCGCTTTCGATGTGGCGCTCGCCGCGCGCGGGCGCTTGCGCCTTCAAACGGGCGAGCTCGACGCGGCCGTTTCCGACCTCCTTGCCGCCTCCACCGCCAACCCCGCCTACAGCCAGGGGTTGCTTCTGCTCGCGGCCGGTCTCTACGAGAGCGGCGACAGGGTGGGCGCCGAACAAGCGCTCGACAACGCCGAGCGCCTCGATCCCAACGATCCCGTGACGCCGAACTTCGAGACGGCGATCGCCATCGACGGCTACGATTCCGACCGCGCCATCGCGAGCGCCCAGGAGGGCCTGCGCCGCGCGCGGCTTCGCGGCGGCGACTATGCCGCCGTCAGCGCCAACCGCACGGAAGGCTCGACGCTGAACGACGCATACCGCCTCCAGGGCCTGGACGCCTGGGGCCGCTACTACGGCGCGGCCACCTTCGACCCCTTCAGCGCGACAGCGCTCACCGACCAGTCGGTGGCGGGCAGCCCGGACCCGTTCGTGAACGAACTCGATTTCGGCGGCGCGACAGCCGATCCGACCTTCAACAACGGCACGTTCTCAGCCTTTTTCCAGGGCCTGCTTCTCGACCCCGCCATCCTAGCGAGCCGCTCGCGCGGCGCGAACCTCCTGCGCCGTCCCTTCGTGGAAGCGACCCTCGGCGGAGGCTTCGTCGCCCCGCGGGACGAGCCGGTCGGCTGGACCACGAGCGTGGAAGCGCAGGGCTTTGCGGCTTCGCCCTTCCCGATCAGCGTTTACGGCGCGTTCACGGGGCAGAAGAACGAGGACGAGCGCGAGGGCGGTTACTCCCTGGCCGGAACGCCTGCGGATGTTTCGTTCACGCTCGAGAACGAGGATTTCTCGGGCATCGGCTACATCGCAGCCAAACCCACCCCCAACGATCGCGTCGTGGCCTATGTCGATGTCCGCCAGGATATCGACGTTCTCGGCGACTACTTGGTGACGCCCGCTCTGCGCATCTTCGACGAGCGGATCGATCTCGACCCGGATCCGGATGGGGTGCTGCCCGCCGACTTCTTCCGGCTCGGCTCGGCTGCGGAGCGCAGGGTCGAGGACCGCTCGCTGACTTCCGGCCTCGCCTGGAGCCATACCTTCGGCTACCGCAACGTGGCATCGGCAGCCGTGTTCGCATCAGGCTTCGAGAGGTCGAGCGACACGGGCACGGCGCTCGCCTACGATGTCGAGTTCGTCGATCCGACGACCGGGGGCCCGCTGATCGACCCGGACACGGGGCTGCCGTTCACGCTTGCGGTCGGCGCCGTGGAAACGGTGGAGGGCGAATACAACCAGACCGCCCTCACCGGCGCGCTTTCGCACATGATCAGCTTCGGCGATCTGACCGCTCGCTACGGCGTGGAAGGTGGCCGCGTTGCGCAGGAAGAGCGGCAGACCACGTCCCGCTCCCTGTTCTTCCCCGGAGGAAGCCTGGACGAGGCGGAAGGCAGCGCGCAGGAACTCACATTCCTCGCCGCGCGGCCATATCTCGATCTTTTCTTTGAAGCCTCGCCCACGCTCACCTTCGAGGCCGGCCTCTTCGGAACATTCCTGCGATCCCAAGACATCGGCGCGAGCATCACATCGGAAGGCTTGGAGACCGAAATCGACGTGGACGGCATCAGCATCTCCCGCGCGGAACCCCGCGCCGGTTTCGCCTGGGCGCCCGCGGACGGCCAGTGGCTGCGTTTCGGATACATGCGCGAGGCAGGCGCCTTCTCGGCCGGCTCGCTCGCGCCGGTCGGGGTGGTCGGGCTCCAAAGCAACCAGCTGCCGCTTTCCGTGACAGGCTACTCCGACACCTTCGCCGCCCGCTGGGAAGCGGAGTGGACGAGCCGGTTCTTCACGGTGGTGGATGCCCAGCACCAGGAATTCGAGGGCCTCAACATCCCCGAGCCCGCCGGCATCACGACGGCCGACATCGCCGAAGGCAGCCTCGACCGGGTGAGCGCCACGGCGAACTTCCATCTGGGCGGCGGGTTCGGCCTGTTCGGCACCTATGTGTGGCTCGACTCCGAAAACGAGGGTTCCGGCCCCTTCCAGGGTGATCCCCTGCCCTTCGTGCCCGAGGACGTGATCCGCACCGGCATCACTTATGTGAGCCCCGCCAATCTCAAGGTCACGGTCGCGGCCACCCGCGTGGGCGAGCGCCAGGGCGCGCTTGGCGGCGGCACCCTCGATTCCTACTGGACGGCGGACGCCTTCCTCACCTGGGAGCCGTTCGAGAAGCGGTTCGCGCTGGAACTCGCGGGCTGCAACCTGCTCGACGAAGATTTTGATGCGGCCGACAACCTGCCCGGCTACAGCAGAACCTTCACCGGCTCGCTCAAGGTCCGGTTCTGAGAACCGCAAAGGCACCCATGCCGCCGCGGGCGGGCATTCGATGGTGAGACGGCTTCCTCCCCTTCCGCGCTTCATCCGCTGGCGGCCCAGGCAATGGTGGCTGGGCTTGGCCGATGGCGGGGGAGCATCTGTCCGGACCAAGCGGCACGCAGGCATCGCAGCGCTCGGCATAGCCGCGGCGGTCGCCTGCGTGCTCCTGCCGTCCTGGCAGCTCTGGCGGATGGCGGATGCGCGCGTGTTCGACACGCTGTCCACGCTGAGCCCCCCGCCGCTCCCCGCGGATGGCCCGATCGTCGTGGCGATCGACGAGCCCTCATTCGCCGAACTGAATCTGCAATGGCCCTGGCCCCGCGCGCTCCATGCCGAACTGGTCGGGCACCTACGGCAAGCCGGCGCGCGCGCCATCGGCCTCGACATCATCTTCGCTGAACCCTCCGCCTCGCCCGAAGGCGATGCGGCACTCGCCGCCGCCATGGGCCCGGACGTGGTGCTCGCGGCCGACGAGACCTGGATCACGACGCCCCAGGCCCAGCAGGTCGTGCGCACCGAGCCGATGCTGGAGCTTCTGGTGAACCGGCCCAAGATCGGCTTGGCCTCGGTCGTGCTCGACACAGACAACGTGCTGCGCCGCCTGCCGCCCGCTTCGGACGGGCTCGGGGCGGAACTGCTCGAAGCCGCCAACCGCGCGATTCCCACACCGCCGCCTGAAGGCGCGCTGATGCAGAGCTTCGGGCCGGGCCGCACCTACACGACCGTTTCCTACTACCAAGCGCTCGACCCCGAGAACTTCCTGCCGCCGGATTACTTCCAGGGCCGCGTGGTGGTGGTGGGCCTGTCGCTTCAATCGGCGGCCGACGCGCAAGCCGGCGGCTCGGACGCCTTCGCGACCGCGCATACGGTGCGCACGGGGCGGCTGGTGCCGGGCGCGGAGGTGCAGGCGGCCGTGTTCGACAATCTGGGCAACGGCCTTTTCATCCGCCCGATTGGGACATGGGGTGCCGCCGTCGTCGCCGTTCTCTTCGCGGCGCTCGGCGCGCTCGCCGTGTGGCGCGCCACGGGCTGGCGGACCATTTTGTGGAGCGCGCTGGCGGTGGCTGCAGCCGCTGGCGGCTCCTTCCTCTTGCTCAGATTCGGCCGGGTCTATGCGCCACCGCTCGCACCTGCGCTTGCCTTTGTGCTGGTGGCGGCCGCCCAAGGCACGCGCGACTTCGCCGCCGAGCGCCGCCTGCGCCGCAGCATCACGCGCGCCTTCTCGCAATATGTGTCGCCCGTGATCGTGGAGCGGCTGGCGGGCGACCCGTCGCTTCTCAAGCTCGGCGGGGAGCGGCGTGACCTATCGATCCTGTTTTGCGACGTGCGCGGCTTCACCACCATCTCCGAACGGCTGAAGGACGATCCCGAAGGCCTCACGCGCCTGATCAACCGCCTGCTCGACCCATTGAGCCGAGTGGTGATCGACCACGGCGGCACGATCGACAAATATATCGGCGACGCGCTCATGGCGTTCTGGAACGCGCCTCTGGAAGACCCCGACCACGCGCTCCACGCCACCCGCGCGGGGCTTGCGATGTTCGACGCGCTCGACAGGCTGAACGAGGAATTGCGCCTGGAAGCAGAGGCCAAGGGCGAGGAACCGCTGGCGTTGCGCATCGGCGTGGGCGTGAACACCGGCTCCTGCGTGGTGGGCAACATGGGATCGCAGATGCGCTTCGACTATTCGGCGCTGGGCGATGCGGTGAACCTCGCCTCGCGCCTCGAAGGCGAGACCAAGAATTTCGGTGTGTCGCTGCTGGTGGGGCCAGAAACCGCGCGCGACATCGGCCGGCGGCTGCCGCTGGCGCCGCTCGACCGCATCCGCGTCAAGGGCAAGACCGAGCCCGTGCTGGTTTCGGCAGTGCTGCCCGAAGGCTCGGACACCGAGGCGCTGATCGGGCACGGGCTGATGCTCGAGGATTTCTGGGCCGGACGGCTCGCCTCAGACGACACCCGCCTCCTGCTGCTCGCCGCCAGACTGCCCGCGCTCGACGCCTTCTATGACGGGCTGAAGCGCCGCGTCGGTGTGTGACGAAGGGTCAAGCCGCTATTGCCCCAGGGAATAACGGGGCCATGTAACGAAGGACGACCCCTCAGCCACACAGCCAAGGGAGACGTCTCCTGTTTCTCGGCCGCATTCTTCTCGGACTGCTCGTTGTCGTGCTTCTGGCCGGAGCGGGGTTCCTCGCTTATGCCTGGGAAAGCCCCATCGCTCCCCTGGAGGCACAGGCCGCCGCCACGGCAGACCCCGTCCTCGTGGCGCGCGGCGCGGAACTGGCCGCCATCGGCAACTGCATCACGTGCCACACCGCGCCAGGCGGGCGTCCCTTCGCCGGCGGCCGCGCACTCGAAACACCGTTCGGCACGATCCACGCCACCAACATCACGCCCGATCGCGAAACGGGCATCGGCGCTTGGTCGGAGGAGGCGTTCAACCGTTCCATGCGCGAAGGCGTGGACCGCGAAGGCAACCACCTCTACCCTGCTTTTCCCTACGACCACTTCACGCGCGTGACCGATGAAGACAACCGCGCGCTCCACGCCTATCTGATGACGGTGCCCGCGGTGCAGGCCGAAGCGCCCGCGAACGACCTTCCCTTTCCGCTCGACCAGCGCATCCTGGTCGCCGGCTGGAAGCTCCTCTTCTTCCGCCCCGGCGCACACCAACCCGACCCCGCGCTTCCACCAGAGGTGGATCGTGGCCTTTATCTCGCGGAAGGGCTGGGCCATTGCGGCTCCTGCCACACACCCCGCAACAGCCTGGGTGCGGAGATCGCCGACGCCCATTGGGACGGCGCGGAACTCGACGGCTGGCACGCCTATGCCATCAACGAGAAATCGCCAGCGCCTCTTCCCTGGACGCGGGAGAAAATGGCCTTCTACCTCGCCCACGGATTCGAGGCAGAGCACGGCGTCTCGCGCGGCTCGATGGCGCCCGTCACCACCAATCTGGGTGCAGCCGCCAGCGAGGACGTGGAAGCGCTCGCGGCCTATGTGATCCACCGCATGGGCGAGCCGAGCGCGGAACGGCAGGCGGCCGCCCAGGCCTCGCGCGAGGCGGCAGGCATCTCCGCCGAGACCACGGCAGCGCTTGCGCCCACGGGTGACAGCCAGACAGCGCCCGCGACAAGCAGCGAGGAGGGCCGCGCCATCTATCAGGCAGCCTGCGCGTCCTGCCACGAGGCAGGCAGGCCCGTGCCCTATGGCGGGCTCAATCTCCATCTCAGCACGGCCGCCAATGCGCCAAGCCCGCAGAACCTCATCAACGTCACGCTCTGGGGTCTGCCCGCGCCCGAGGGTGCCGGCGGCGCCGTGATGCCCGGCTTCGAGGGTGCGCTCGGTGCCGCCCAGATGACCGCGCTCCTTTCCTTCCTGCGCGCAGAGTTCAGCCAGAACAAGGAGCCGTGGCCCGATCTCGCGCAGCGCGTGGAAGACACGATGAGCGGGCGCACGCCCGTTTCCCTCTACCGTTCGGACGGTGCGAGTGCTGCCCCCTCCGACCCCGCCGCGAGGACAGGCCCATGGCAGTGACGCTCCGGGTGAACGGCGCCGAGCACCAGATCGAATCCGAGCCCGACACGCCCCTCCTCTACGTGCTGCGCGACGAACTGGAGCTGAACGGCGCGAAGTTCGGCTGCGGCTTGGGTCAGTGCGGCGCCTGTACCGTCATGGTGGACGACAAGCCGGTGCTGTCCTGCATCACGCCCGTGATGCTGCTCGTCGGCCGCGCCGTCACCACCGTGGAAGGCTTGGGGACCCAGGAAGCGCCCGGGCCCATGCAGGAGGCCTTTATCGCCGAGCAGGCAGCGCAGTGCGGCTATTGCATTCCCGGCATGATGATGCGCGCCGAGGCGCTTCTGCGGCGCGAGCCCGATGCGAGCGAGGCTGCGATCCGCACCGCGCTCGAAGCCAATCTGTGCCGCTGCGGCACGCATTCGCGCATCCTGCGCGCGGTGGTCCGCGCCCGCGACCTCAAGCGCGGAGGTGCCGCATGAACGCTCCCCTTTCCCGCCGCTCGCTGCTCAAGGGCACGGGCGCTCTGGTGGTGGCCTTTTCCGTGTCCCGCGCCTGGGCGCAGGAAGGCGAGGTCGCAGGCGGTGCGCAGCAGGAGGCGGCGCCTGAGCTTCCCGGCGCGCTCGCCCAGAGCCCCAGCCTCGACAGCTGGATCCGGATCGAGGCGGACGGCACGATCCGCGTCTTCACCGGCAAGGCCGAACTCGGCCAAGGCATCCGCACAGCGATCACCCAGGTCGCGGCCGAGGAACTGATGGTGGAGGCCGCCGACATCACGCTCGTCACCGCAGACACCGGCCAGACGCCCAACGAAGGCTACACGGCCGGCAGCCAGTCCATGCCCAACAGCGCGACCGCCGTGCGCAACGCGGCAGCCCAGGCGCGCGCGCTCCTGATCGCGGAGGCCGCGCGGCGTTGGAACAGCGATCCCGCGACCCTGCGCGCCGAAGGAGGCGCGGTGCTGGGCGCGGGCGATCAGCGTCTCGGCTATGGCGAGCTGGTTTCCGACCAGCTTCTGCGGGTGGACGCTCAGCCGGAAAGCCCGCTGACACCGGACGGGAGCTTGCGCCTGATCGGCCAGTCCCTGCCGAGGGTCGACATTCCCGGCAAGGTCACGGGGGCACCGGCCTATGTGCAGGACATGCGCCTGCCCGGCATGGTTCATGCCCGCGTAGTGCGTCCACCGAGCTATCGCGCCCGGCTGGAAGGCCTCGACATGGCCACGGTGGAAGCGATGCCCGGCGTGGTCGCGGTGATCCGTGACGGCGATTTCCTGGCTGTGGTGGCGGAGCGTGAATTCCAGGCGGTGAAGGCCATGCGAGCGCTTTCGCGCGCCGCGCGCTGGAGCGAGGAGGAAAGCCTGCCCGCCGACACCGATCTTTCCCGCTTCCTGCGTGGGCTTCCCGTCGAAGACGGCACGGTGATCGCCCAAGGCACGCCTGTTCCTGCCGCGCAGACCTATGAGGCCACCTACAACCGGCCCTACCAGGCACACGGCTCGATCGGCCCTTCATGCGCGGTGGCGCAACTCGAAGGGGATGCGATGACCGTGTGGTCGCACACGCAAGGGGTCTATCCCGACCAGAAGGCCATCGGCGAGATGCTGGGCCTGGGGCCGGACCGGTTGCGCGTGATCCATGTCGAGGGTGCCGGCTGCTACGGGCATAACGGCGCGGACGACGCAGCCGCCGATGCCGCGCTGATCGCCTCCAAGCTGCCCGGCCGTCCCGTGCGCGTGCAGTGGACGCGCGAGCAGGAGCATGGCTGGGAGCCGCTTGGGCCCGCCATGACCATGGACGTGCGCGCAGGGCTCGATGCCCAGGGGCGCATCGTCAACTGGGATTACGAACTCTGGAGCAACATCCACTCGACACGGCCGGGCCCCGCGGGCGCGCTGCTTGCCGCGCGCCACAAGGCAAACTCCTTCGCGCCCGAGGAACCCAAGCTCGAAATCTCGCGCTCGGGCAATGGCGATCGCAATTCGGTGCCGCTTTACTCCATTCCCGCCAAGAACGTCGTCTGGCACTTCCTGCGCGATATGCCCGTGCGGGTCTCCGCCCTGCGGGGCCTGGGCGCCTATGCCAACGTGTTCGCTATCGAATCCACGATGGACGAGCTGGCGCTCCTTGCGGGCCAGGACCCCGTCACCTTCCGGCTGGCCCATCTCGATGACCCCCGCGCCCGCGCAGTCGTGGAGGAGGCAGCCAGCCGTTTCGGCTGGAGCAGCGATCCCCTGCCCGCCAACCAGGGGCGCGGCTTCGCATTCGCGCAATACAAGAACTTCGCGGCCTATTGCGCGATAGCGCTCGATCTCACGGTGGAGCCCACCACCGGCCGCATCCAGGTGGGGCGCGTGGTGTCCGCCATCGACAGCGGGCACGCAGTGAACCCCGACGGCATCCGCAACCAGACCGAAGGCGGCATCAACCAGTCGCTGTCCTGGACGCTCTTCGAAGCCGTGCCCTTCGATCGCACGCGCATCACCGGGATCGACTGGGCGACCTATCCGATCCTGCGCTTCGGCCAAGTGCCGGCGTCGATCGAGGTGCACATCATCGACCGGCCCGGCGAGCCCTTCCTGGGAACCGGCGAGGCGGCGCAGGGGCCGATGGGCGCGGCGGTGGCCAATGCCGTGCGCCATGCCTCGGGCGTGCGCCTGGCCGACCTGCCTTTCACGCGCGATCGCGTGCGGGCCGCACTAACGCCAGGCGGAACCGCGCCGGCTGCGGCGGGTTAGAGCGTCGAGACAGGGAGTTTCGCGATGCCCGCTTCCCCGCCCAGACCCATTCCCGACCCCGAGCCGCCGCTGCCCTCGCCGCTTCCGCCCGACCCCGGCCCGGCGGACCCGATGCCGACGCGCTGAGGGTCGAGCGCACTCACTTGTTGCGTGCGATCCATTCCTTGAGCTGCGCGATCTCGCGCTCTTGTGCGGCCACGATGTCGTTGGAAAGCTTCGTCAGCTCGGGATCGTTCTCGTCGCTCGCCAGATAGCTCTTCGCCATGTCGATGGCTGCCTGATGGTGGGGAATCATCATCTCGGCGAAATCGATCCCTGCCTTGCCGGTCATGGCCATGCTCTTCATGGCTTCGTCCATGCGCTGCATGGCGTCCATATATTCGGCGGAAGCGCCAGTCGCCCCGTGGCTGCCGTGATGGCCCGAGTGATCTTGCGCGAATGTCGTCCCGGCCGTGCCGAGCAGAAGTGCCAGAGCCAGCGTCGCGGTCTTCATGTGCGTCTCCCTTTAGAAGCGTCACGGAGGGATGAGGCTTCCACCAGGGGCAAGGTCAAGCCGCATCCATCCTGGCCAGAGTGCGCATGGCGCATTATCTCTCGTGGCTTCGAGGACACGTTCATGAATATCGGCCACGCATCCCGCCGCACCGGCCTCGCGGCGAAGACCATCCGCTACTACGAGGATATGGGCTTGGTTGCGCCAGCACGTGGCGACAACGGCTATCGCGACTATTCGGTGGCCGACATCGAGCGCCTGCAGTTCCTGCGCCGCTCGCGCGCGCTGGGCTTCTCGGTCGAGGAATGCCGACGGCTCCTTTCCCTGCGCGACGATGGAAGCCGCGAGAGCGCGGATGTGAAGCTTCTCGCCCAGGCCAAGCTGGCCGAAATCGACCGGCGGATGGAAGAGCTTGCCGCCCTGCGCGCTTCGCTTGCCCAGGCTGTGTCCCGCTGCCATGGCGACGCGCGCCCCGACTGCCCGATCATCGACGGCTTGGCGGGCGGGAATCCTCTGCAATAGCCGCCCTTCCATCGGTGGCATCCAAGACGGAGTTGCGCAGGAGGAAGGTATTTTCACTGCACGGATAAGCCGTTAGCGCAGAACCTGCATGCGGACTGCGAGCCAACAGCGTAAATTTGGCGCTGTTTTTAATTGACGCTTCACCCCATCCGAATGAGGTAGGATGCGCCGCCCCTTCCCTATCTGCGAAGAATATCCAATTAAACCGGAACGCGTCGTGAGACACGGAAGGTGGAACCGCTTTCACCTTCGTTCAGCGGAACATTTTCCTTCCATTCATACCGGTTTTCGCTTCAATTCCAGCACTCTACCGGTCAATACAGATTCCGATTAAGCCCCACTGCGCCGATTTGCGCATGTGGCTATCTACATTAAATCTAAGATTTGCAGTCCTTGCATCTTGTCGTTTCGGCTTAGTCATGAAATGAGATCGTCTTGCGGCAAGGCAAAAAACGACCAGTTTCCAGCAGTCCGGTGTCAGAACGCGGCGAGGGTGATCCTCTCTCCCGCAAGACCGGGCGGCCATCAACGAGGACAACTCCATGGCAGAAATATCCGACAATCATCTTGAGCTGACGACGGACATCGTGAGCGCTTATGTCGGCAACAATCCGGTTCCCATGGCGGAGCTGCCCAATCTGATCGCCAATGTGAGCGCAGCCCTCTCCGCCCTTTCGCAGCCCCAGCCCGAGCCCAAGGAAGAGCTGGTGCCTGCCGTGAACCCCAAGCGCTCCGTCTTCCCCGACTATATCGTGAGCCTAGAGAACGGCCAGAAGTTCAAGTCGCTCAAGCGGCACCTGATGACCCAGTACGGCATGACGCCCGAGCAGTATCGCGAGAAGTGGAACCTGCCGCGCGATTATCCGATGGTCGCCCCGAACTACGCCAATGCGCGTTCCGAGCTCGCCAAGAAGCTCGGCCTGGGCCGCAAGGCTGCCGGCGCCGAGATGGGCGACGAGGGCGATGTGGTCAGCGAAGCGCCCGAGGCCGCGGCCGACGAGCAGGACGCGCCCGCTGAGGCCACACCCAAGCGCCGCGCCGGACGCAAGCCCAAGGCGGCAGCAGAAACCGCAGAGTAAAAACGAAACATTCATCAACAAGGCCGGCGGGCAATGCTCGCCGGCCTTGTTGCTTATGCGATCTTGAATGCGCTCGAGCAGATATCGCTCAGCACACAGCGCCCGCACGCGGGTTTGCGGAAGAAGCAGACTTTCTGTCCGTGCAGCATCAGCACCTCGTGATTGTCGTAGATGGCCTGAGCATCCCAGTCATTTGGCAATTGCGCGCGCAACACTTCGTGCGATGGTCCGACATCGACGCGCGGGCCGATCAGCCCGAGCCGCTGGGCGACACGGTGGTGATGGCTGTCCACGGGAAGGGCGGCCATCCGCAGCACGGAAAACGAAAGCACCGCAGCACTCGTCTTCGGCCCGACGCCGGGAATTTCCTCGAGCCAGTCGCGCGCTTCCTCCACGCTCATCGCATGGAGGAAATCGAGATCGAGGCTGCCATGCCGCGCCTTCACGGCGGCGAGCACTTCCTGGATGCGGGGCGCCTTCAGTTCCGGCCACCGCACGCCGCGGATGGCTTTTTCCACATCCGCCACCGGCGCGTCGATCAATGCTTGCCAGTCGGGATAGAGCCGCCGCAGTTCCGCAAAGGCGCGACCCGAATCCGCGTTCTTGGTGCGATGCGACAAGAGCGAGGAAACGAGTTCGCTGAGTGGGTCGAGATCCTGAAAATAGGGGATCGGGCAGCCGTATTCGGCACAGAGCCGGTCGTGGATCAGAAGCGCGCGTGCGCGTAGGTCGGGCGCGGGCAAAGACGATTTACGCCGCGCGGAGCGGGGAAAGAGGTCTGCGGCCTGTGGTTGCGGAGCGCTCGGCATGGAAGCGGGAATCCCGGCCCCAGTGGGAGGTTCCGTCAGGCCGGTCTGCTCGAGAAGGGGTGATGCTCGATTACGTCCACGATCTCGTCCAAGCCGATCAAGGGATAATGCTCCCGCATACCCTCAAGCATCACGGGATCTGGCCAATCCTTCTCGCGGCCGAGAAAGCGCGCGGCCTCCTGCAACGGCATCGAGGAGACCCGCCAGACCTCGACGAGGGCCGTTTGCTCGGGCGCGCCGTCGCACACGTAAAGCATCGGCCCTGGCACGATCGGAGCCTCCTTCCAGCGGATGGTGGAGCGTTTCTCGCCACTCAGGATCAGCGGAAACAGGCGCGGCACCACGCCGAGGCTCTGCACGCTCATGGCGCCCGCTTCACCGCAAGCCGTCCTCGCCCTTGATCTCGGTCACCGTGAGCCCGCCCACGCGCGGCAGCGGCCGGCCGCTGTCGGTGACCACCACCGCCACCACGATCTCGTCGGCGCGGGGCGCGTCGGATACGCGAACCTCCATCGCGTCGAAATGCGAGCGTACGAAGGCCGCATCCTTGTGGCCGAGCGGCACGTCGAGCACCACACCCGGCCCGCCGCGCTTCTTGGCGGACGGCACCAGCGCCGCACCCTTTTCGAGCACCTTGCGCAGGGGCGCGCCGAGCTTGGGATGGAGGATGGCCGCGGCATGCTCCAACTCGCCGTCCTCGCCAACGACTGCCGCCTTGCCGAAGGAATGTGCCGCACGGCCCTCGATGCCGAGCGCCTCGACCGCGCGGGCGCCGAGCAAGCCGCCCAGTTCCTCGCCCACCGCCATGAGGTCGGACAGATCCTCCACATAGCGCCCCGCGAACGGGTTGCGGATCACGGCAACGGCCGCTGCCCGCCGCGTGGGCGGGTCGACGGGCCGGCCCATCTCGCTTCGGACCTCTTCCACCATGGTCACGATCTTGCGGATCTCGGCCTTCATGCCGCTTCTCCCCGGATTGATGGCATCGCGCCCCAGACGCGTGTTTCCCCCGCGCAGTGGAGGGCTGCGGCTAGGATCAGGCCGCGCGCGCCCAAAACCTGAGCCAACCGCCATCCGCTGTCCAGCGCGCGCGCTTTTTCCGCCGCTGAAAGCACGCCGACCCCGCGCGTGACGAGGCGGACCCCGAGATCGGAATCGGGCTGGAGCCGGTTTGCTGCGATCCGCTCCACAGCCGGGTGGCCGGGCAGGTCCACCGCATTGGCGATCACGGTGGCCGCCGCATCGGCCATCGCGGCGCTGGGCGCGAGCACCGAGACGGCATCCGCGATGCCGAGCGAGAACGAGCGCCCCCGCCAGCCGCTGGTGGCCAAGCCCCGCACGGGGCTGTCGCCCGTGATCTCAACTGTGCCGAACAATCCCGGCCGGTCGGGACGGTCGACCAGCCCGACGCGGAAGCGCTCGCCCGGCGCGCAGTGAAGCGCGATGTCGCCGCCATTGTTGACGAAGGCGCGGGCCAGGGGTGCCGCCTGCACCATCGCAAGCAGGATCTCCTCCGCCACCGCGCCCGCCACGGCCGCCATCGGCGTGATGAAGGTCTCCGCGGCGAACGGCATCACGGCAGCCTGCATCCGGCGCGCGACCACGCCCTGCGCTTCCGTGCCGCCTGGCACCGCTTGGCTGCGCAGAAGGGGAAGCTCACCGCACAATTCGGTGAGCAGGCCGCTGAAGCGGCGTGCGGCAGCTGCATAGGCAAGCTCGACAGCGTCTCTCTCGCCCCAAGCGCCCACCACGAGATCGATCGGCCCTTCGCGCAGATGCAGGCGGCGGCCGTCCGGCAAGAAGGCCAGAAGCGCCGCATCGCGCATCAGCCGGCCTTCAGCAGCGGTGGCACGCGCAGCGGCCAGGGGTTCTCGCCATGCGGGCGCTCGATCCGCTGCGCTTCCGGCCTGAGCGAGACGAGCGGGCGCACGCAGTCCATGTAGCCGCCGAGCCGCTCGTAGTCCGCAAGTGTGAGCGTGAACTCGATGGGCGCCACCAGCGCCGGCGTGGGCACATAGCCGAAGGCGTTGGCCGGCAGGCGCGTCACGTCCACCATGAAGGTGATGCCACCGCCCGGCCAGATGTAGGCCGGCGCCCCCCCGCAGGTGACGGTGGTCAGCGCCTGGGCCACCGAGCGCGTGAGGCGCACGGGGTTTTCTGTCACACCCGCGCGCAGCGAGCCCCCCGCCCCGCCCATGAAGAGCACGGTGCAGAGGGCGGGCTCGCAGTTCTCCGCAATGCGCTCGACGGGCTCGACCAAGGGGCCGGGCATCGCCCGCTCCACCGGCTGGAGGGCTTCGTCCAGCTCGAAATAGGCCGCGTGCTCGCCTGTGGTGGACACCATCAGCAGGCGCAGGCCGGGATAAGCCACCTTCGGGTCGAACGGTCCGAGGATGGCCAACGGATCGGCGATGTCGGTGCCGCCCCAGCCCGTGCCGGGCTGCGCCACCTGGAAATAGCGCCCCGGCGTCGAGCGGCGGCCCTTGAGCTTGATGCCGGTCTCGGGAATGCCGAGCAGCTTGCCCGCCTGGTGCTCGGACAGGACGCCGGTGATGTGGTCGTCCACCACCACCACCTCGTCCACCTTGCCGAGCCATTGGCGCGCGAAGATGCCGATCGTGGCTGACCCGCAGCCCACCCGCATCCGCGTCTCGGCTATCCCGTTGACCACGGGCGCGCGGCCCGCCTGCACGAGCACGGATGCGCCGCCGTCGACCGCAAGCTCCACGGCCTCGCCGTTGGACAGCGCGAGCAGCGCGTCGCAGGTGACGCGGCCCTCCTTCTTGGAGCCGCCCGTCAGGTGGTGCACGCCGCCGAGCGAAAGCATCTGCGAGCCGTATTCGCCGGTGGTGACATGGCCGATGGCCTCACCCGCGACCCGCACCGTGGCCTGCTCGGGGCCCAGGAAGCGGTCGGTGTCCACCTTCACCTTGACACCGCAATAGGAGAAGATCCCCTCGGTGACCACGGTCACCATGTCCACGCCGTCCACCTCCGACTGCACGATGAAGGGTGCTGGCTTGTAGTCGGGATAGGTGGTTCCGGCCCCGATGGCCGTCACGAAGGTTTCCGGCCCCCGCGCGATCCCTCCGTCCCACCCTTCGCCGTCCACGAACGGCACGACGCCCGCGCCGCTCTCCAGCGTGCGCTCGAGCACCACATGCGGATCGACCCGCACCAACACGCCGTCCTGGTTGGCATAGCGGTCACAGGCGCCCGCCATGCCCGGCCGGATGAAGCAGAGCACGGGGCACGCGTCGCAGCGGATCTTGTCGGACGCTTGGGCTTCCACTGGCTTCCCGCTCTTCGGGTGGCTCGGAAATTCCTTTGTATGCAAAGGATCATCCGCCACCCTGCGACGCCTTGTCAAGCGGGGCGAAGGCGCATTCCGGCGTCACCCCGGCGGACACACGCTCATCAGGCCGATGAAACCTCCTGCCGCTTCGCATCGGCGGCTGCGAAGAAATCGAGCTGATCGGCATATGCCTTCTTGAAAGCGGGACGCTCCGTGATCCGCAGCAGATAGGCCTCGGTCGCAGGACGTTCGCCGAAGGATCTGACAGCTGAAACCCGGAGCACATCGGCCATCAGCAAGTCCGCGGCAGTGAACCTTCCGGCCGCGAGCCATTGCCGCTCGCCCAACACGCGCTCCATCTGGTGGAGCCGCTTGCCGAGCCATCCGGTCAGTTCGTTGTCTTTCCTGCCGGCAACGCCGAGAAACCACCAGGGCAAGGAAACGATCTCGATCGAGTTGAGGGCTGCCATCGTCCACTGCAGGGTTTCCGCCTCTTCGGCCGGTTCGCGCGGCATCAGCTTTGCGCTTTTCCGCGCCAGATGAAGAAGCCCGGCTCCACTCTCGAACAGTTTCAGGCCGCCATCGTCCAGAAAGGGGATTTGGCCGAAAGGCTGGCGCGCGAGATGATTGGTCTCGCGGTCGTCGAAGGGGATGGTCCGGACCTCGTAGGAAAAGCCGGCCTCCTCGCATGCCCAACGCAGCCTGAGGTCGCGCACGAAGCCGCGCGGGCCTTTCGGCACCCAGTCATAGGTCCAGATGGTCAGGTCGGTCATGGCATCGGTCCTCGCTTCGGCATGGGAAATCGATGCCGCATCCGTGATTTCACAGCCCGAAGGCCAATGGGGCAAGCAGGCATCGCATGGGCGAGGTGCAGAGCAGGCCGATTTGGCCCAAAGCGGTTCTGCCCAATCCTGAAAAGGGCATTTGGCGATTGCCGAGGCCGCTCTTGGCCATTACCTGAGCAGGCTCCGTTCGGCCTTCCCGGCGCGACGATCCTCCCCGCATTCCAAGGTCCGCTTTGCCCCCCATCCATCCGCGCGATCCGCTCGAAGTGCTGTCCGGCGTGTTCGGCTATTCCGCGTTTCGCGGGGATCAGGCCGAGATCGTGGAGCATGTGGTGGAGGGCGGCAGCGCGCTTGTCCTGATGCCGACGGGTGCGGGCAAGTCCTTGTGCTATCAGGTGCCAGCACTTTGCCGCGAGGGGGTGGGCATCGTCGTCTCGCCATTGATCGCCTTGATGGACGACCAGGTGGCGCAGTTGCGCCAGCTCGGCATCAACGCAGCCGCCCTTCATTCGGGCATCGACGCGGAAGCGCTGCGCAGAACCAAGCGCGACATGCGCGAAGGCACGCTCGACCTTCTCTATGTGGCGCCCGAGCGCGTGATGGCGGGGGGCTTCCTCGACTGGATAGCAGGCTTGCCGGTAGCGCTCTTCGCCATCGACGAGGCGCACTGCATCTCACAATGGGGCCACGACTTCCGCCCCGACTATCAGGGCCTCAGCGTGCTGCGCGAGCGTTTCCCCGATGTGCCCTGCCTCGCCGTCACAGCCACCGCAGACGGGCCGACGCGGCGCGAGATCACCGAGCGGCTCTCGCTGCCCACCATGTTCACCGCGGGTTTCGACCGGCCCAACATCTCCTATGCCGTCCAGCCAAAGGCCAATCCGCGCGCGCAACTCCTGCGCTTCCTCAAGCGGCGCGGCGCGGAAGAGAACGGCATCGTCTACTGCCTGTCGCGCAAGCGGGTGGAGGAAACGGCGGCCTGGCTCCAGGAGCAGGGCTGGAACGCGCTGCCCTATCATGCTGGGCTCGACGGCGCGGTGCGCGCGGCGAACCAGAAGCGGTTCCTGCAGGACGAGGGCGTGGTGATGGTGGCGACCATCGCCTTCGGCATGGGCATCAACAAGCCCAATGTGCGCTTCGTCGCCCATCTCGACCTGCCGAAAAGCATCGAGGCTTACTACCAGGAAACGGGCCGCGCGGGCCGCGACGGCCTGCCTTCCACGGCCTGGATGGTCTACGGCATGGCCGATGTCGCGCTTTTGCGCCAGATGATCGACGCGGGCGAGGCGCCCGAGCGCCAGCAGCGCGTGGAGCGCCAGAAGCTCGATGCGTTCCTGTCTTTCTGCGAGACCGCGCGCTGCCGCCGCCAGGTGCTGCTCGAATATTTCGGCGATTCCTGCCAGCCCTGCGGCAACTGCGACACCTGCCTGCATCCGCCCGAGACCTTCGACGCGACGGTGGCCGCCCAGAAAGCGCTGTCATGCGTCTACCGCACGGGCGAGCGCTTCGGCGCGCAATACATCATCTCGGTGCTGCTCGGCCGCGACGACGAGCGCATGCGCCGCTTCGGCCACGACAAGCAGAGCACCTTCGGCATCGGCTCGGACCTGGACGAGGCCGCCTGGCGCTCGATCCTGCGCCAGCTCGTGGTGCACAATCTGCTGGAGGTCGACACCGAGCAGCATGGCGGGATGCGGCTTTCGGAGGAAGGTGCAGCCTTCCTCAAGGAACGCCGCTCGATCCGCCTGCGCGTGGACGAGAAGCCGCCCAAGGAGCGCCGCACGGGCCGCGAGGCGCAGCCTGCGCCCTCGCTCGGCAGCGAGGCGGAGTCCGATCTCCTCAAGCGGCTGAAGAACGAGCGCTGGCTCATCGCGCGCGAGCAGGGCGTGCCGCCATACGTGATCTTCCACGATCGCACCTTGATCGAGATGGTCACGAGCGGTGCTGCCTCGCTCGACGCGCTGGCGCGCGTTTCGGGCGTGGGGGAGGCCAAGCTCTCCCGCTACGGCGAGCGTTTCCTGGCGGTGCTGCGCGCGGGCTGAGGGGCGGCGCTCAGTGCGGCACGGATTTCGAGAATAGGTTGACGATCAGCACGCCCGCCACGATCAGCCCGAGGCCGAGGATCGCCGGCGCGTCGAGCCGCTGGCCGAAGACGATCCAGGCGACGCCCGCGATCAGGACGATGCCCGTGCCCGACCAGATGGCATAGACCACGCCGGTCGGCAGCACGCGCAGGGGAAACGACAGGAGCCAGAAGGCCAGCGCATAGCCCAGAACCGTGATGACGCTCGGCCAGAGGCGCGTGAAGCTGTCCGAGCGCGCGAGCGCGGACGTCGCGATCACTTCCGCCACGATCGCCGCCAACAAGATGAGATAGGTGGAAAGGCTCGCCACGGATCGTTCCCCAGCCGGTGCAGTTGTCCCCTTCCCCGCCTATATCCGATTTTCCGCAGTCCGCATCCATGAGCTTCCGATGATCGCCAGTGCCCTGTCCGACGCGCTCGCCACCATGTTCCGGCCGGAGTTCCGCGGCACCTTCCTGAAGACGCTGGGCGTCACGATCCTAGTTCTGCTGGCGGCCTGGTTCGGGCTCAAGGAACTGTTCGACTGGCTGGTGATGCCGTGGGTGGCGACGGGCGTGGGCGATCTGCCGGCCTGGGCGAGCTTTCTGGCGCCGCTGGCCGCGATCCTCGCAGGCATTGCGCTCGCGATCGGCCTTGGCCTCCTGCTCGCGCCGACGACCGCACTCGTCGCCGGCCTCTTTCTCGACGGCATCGCCGAAGCCATCGAGCGCCAGGACTATCCGCAGGACCGCCCAGGCGAGGCGCTGCCGGCGGGAACCGCCCTCGCCCAGAGCGTGAAGTTCCTGGGCGTCGTCGTGCTCGGCAACCTGCTCGCGCTGTTTCTGCTGCTCGTGCCCGGCATCAACCTCTTCGCCTTTCTGCTCGTGAACGCATACCTGCTCGGCCGCGAATTCTTCGAGTTCGCCGCCATGCGCTTCCACTCGATTCCCGAGGCACAGGCGCTGCGCCGGCGCCATGCGGGCACGGTGTTTCTGGCAGGGCTGCTCATCGCAGGACTTCTCGCGATCCCCGTGCTCAACTTGGCCGCTCCCCTCTTCGCCGCGAGCCTGATGGTGCACCTGCACAAGCGCATCGCGCGCTCCGAGGCACGCAAGCTGCGCTGAGGGGTTGCGGGGACGTTTCGCCTGCTTTAAGGGCAGTCCTCCTGTTTCGCGCGATCGGGAGGTTTCGAATGCAAACATTCACTCCGGCATCCCTTCGCAGCGCCCTTCTGCCACGACGCTCCGCCTGACGCTTCAAGCGCCGAAGGCACGCTAAAAAGGCAGAACCGGGCGTCTGCCGCTCGAATCGCGCGCGGTTTTCGCGCGCCTCGCCGCCCAGGCGGCATCCATTTTCCATTCGATTGCAAGGGACGGTGCGCTCGCGCGCCGTCGATGATCCCATGTCGTTTCTCAAAACCGGCACGCGCGGACACGTGTTCCGCGACGTGCTCCTTTTCTGCGCGGTCCATTGGCGGCGGCAGCCCGCACGTCTCGTTCTGATCGTTGCCGCAGTGCTTTTGTCCACGCTGGCCGACGTGCTCGCGCCGCTGTTCACCGGCTGGCTGGTGGATGCGGTGGCGGCGGGCATCTCGGAGGGTGCGTCGTGGAACGCGGCCCTTGCGGCGGCGGTCTGGCTCGTGGCGCTCGCGGCCGGCTCGCTTCTGTTTCGCACGCTCGCCTTCGGCTACATCATCACGCTCACCATTCGCATGATGTCGGACATTGCGGGCGACGCCTTCCACCGTCTCCAGCGCTTCTCGGCCGACTGGCACGCCAACAGCTTCGCGGGCTCCACCGTGCGCAAGGTCACGCGCGGCATGTGGGCGCTCGATCTCTTGAACGATACGCTGCTCGTGGCGCTTCTGCCATCGGTCACCATGCTGATCGGCACGACCCTGCTTTTAGGCTGGCACTGGCCGGTGATGGGTCTCCTCGTGGCGGTGGGCTCGGTGATCTATGTGGCGCTCACCGTGTGGCTTTCGCTCGCCTATGTGGCGCCGGCCGCGACGCTCGCCAACAGCTGGGACACCCGGCTCGGCGGCGCGCTGGCGGATGCCGTCTCGTGCAACGCCGTGGTCAAGGCCTTTGGGGCGGAAGCGCGCGAGGACACCCGCCTCTCCGCCGTGCTCGCCAAGTGGCAGAGCCGCACCCAGCGGACGTGGTGGCGCGGCACGCTGAACGGTGTCGCGCAGGGGCTGACCATGCTCGTGCTGCGCGCGGTGGTGCTCGGCTATGCCCTGGCGCTCTGGGCGTGGGGCGAGGCGGGCGCGGGCGACATCGCCTTCGTGCTGACGGCGTTTGCGCTGCTCAACGGCTATCTGCGCGATGTCGGCATGCATGTGCGCAACGTGCAGCGCTCGGTGAACGACATGGAGGAGCTGGTTGCCATCCACGCCCATCCGATCGGCGTCGAGGACCGCGAGGGGGCCGGGCCGATCCGGATCGGCAAGGGCGCGATCCGCTTCGAGAACGTGTCCTTCCGCTATGGCGGTCACATCGAGCCGCTCTACCACGACTTCTCGGTCGAGATCCGGGCGGGCGAGCGGGTGGGCCTGGTCGGGCATTCGGGCTCGGGCAAGACCACCTTCGTCAAACTCGTGCAGCGCCTGCACGACCTGACCGGCGGTCGCATTCTGATCGACGGACAGGACATTGCGGTCGTCGCTCAGGCCTCGCTGCGCTCGCAGATCGCCATCGTGCAGCAGGAGCCGATCCTGTTTCACCGCACGCTGGCCGAGAACATCGCCTATGCGCGGCCGGGCGCTTCGATGGCCGAGATCGTGCGGGCGGCGGAACAGGCCAGTGCGCACGGCTTCATCACGCGGCTGCCCAAGGGCTACGCCACGCTGGTGGGCGAGCGCGGCGTGAAGCTGTCGGGCGGCGAGCGCCAGCGCGTGGCCATCGCCCGCGCCTTTCTGGCGGATGCGCCGATCCTGATCCTGGACGAGGCGACGTCGAGCCTCGATTCGGAATCGGAGCTCCTGATCCAGCAGGCCATGGAGCGGTTGATGGTGGGGCGCACCACGCTGGTGATCGCGCACCGCCTGTCCACCGTGCGCAGCCTCGACCGCATCCTCGTCTTCGACCGGGGTCGCATCGTCGAGCAGGGCACGCACGTCACGCTGGTGCAGCGCGACCGCGGCATCTACCGCCGCCTGTTCGAGCGCCAGGCGCTGGAGCTCACCCGCGGTCTTGTGGACGCGCAGGCCAGCTGATGCGAGCAAAAGAGAGCGCCCGGCCCGGTCGGGCGCTCCCTTCTGGAAGACGGTCGCAGATAGAAAAATCTTGCGCCATTCGGGGGCAACGCAGGAAAGGATGCCGCGTTAGATGCTGTGGGTCCGGCCGTGCCGGATCTCGAGGGGCAGACGGCATTCCATGACATACCCGCAGATGCTTTCGGTGGCCGTCATTGTCTTGATGATGGCCGCGTTCCTGTGGGGCCGCTTCCGCTATGATCTTGTCGCGGTGGGCGCCCTTCTCGCGGCGATCGCCGTCGGCGTCGTGCCCTATGGCGAGGCCTTCACGGGCTTCAGCGACGACATCGTGATCATCGTCGGCAGCGCGCTTCTGGTGAGTGCGGGCATCGCGCGCTCGGGCATCATGGAATACGCCATCCAGCGCTTCGCACCCGGCGTGAAGACCGTGGCCCTCCAGCTCGCCATCCTGGTCGGCGTGGTCACGGTGCTTTCGGCCTTCGTGAAGAACATCGGCGCGCTGGCCATCATGATCCCGATCGCCATCCAGTTCGCCCGGCGCTCCGGCGTTTCGCCCTCGCGCTTCCTGATGCCGATGGCCTTCGGCTCGCTGCTCGGCGGCCTCATGACCCAGGTGGGCACCTCGCCCAACGTGGTGGTCTCGCGCATGCGCGGCGAGATTACGGGCGAGCCCTTCACCATGTTCGACTTCACGCCCGTGGGCGCGAGCCTCGCGCTCGTGGGCTTCCTGTTTCTCATCGTCTTCTACCGCCTGGTGCCCGAGCGCCGCCGCGAAAACGCGGACCTGCACGAGGCCATCAAGATCCAGGACTATTCCACCGAAGCCATCATCATGGCCGACTCGCCGCTCGCAAGCACCACGGTCGGCGCCTTCCGCGCGAATGCCGAAGGCGAGGTCCGCATCGTCTCCATCATCCGCAACAAGACCAGGCGCATCACCCCCCTTCCCGATGCGGTGATGCTGGCGGGCGACCGGCTGATCATCGAGGGCGATGCGGACGCGCTCGACCGCACCGTCTCGCAGGCCGGCCTGAGCGTGACCGGCGAACGCCGCGGCGCATCGACCGACGAGGACAGCCAAGCCGTGGAGGCCGTGATCGCCGACGCCTCCCCGCTGATCGGCCGCTCCGCCCAGGCGCTGACGCTCTTCGACCGCTACGGCGTGAACCTTCTGGCGCTCAGCCGACGCGGCACGCGCATCACCGAGACGATCGGCGAGACGCCCTTCCGCTCTGGCGACATCGTGGTGATCCAAGGCGAGGCGACACGGCTCGCCACGACCTTGGCCGAGCTCGGCCTCTTCCCGCTCGCCGAACGGCGCATCAGGCTGGGCTCGGTGCGGCGGGGGCTGATCCCCGTGGTCGTGCTAGGCTTGGCGATCGGTGCCACGGCCTTCGGCATCGTTCCCGTTCCGGTGGCCTTCTTCGCGGCGGCTGCCCTCATGGTGATGCTGCGCGTGATCCCGCTGCGCGAGGTCTATGGCGCGCTCGACGGCCCGATCCTCGTGATGCTTGCTGCCCTCATCCCCGTCAGCGACTCGCTGCGCGCGACGGGCGCGACCGACCTGATCGCAGCCCAGCTCGCCGTGATCGGCGCCTCGCTTCCCGCATATGGCGCGCTGGCGCTGATCCTGGTGGCCGCGATGGCGGTCACGCCCTTTCTGAACAACGCCGCCACCGTTCTCGTGATGGCGCCCATCGCGGCCGGCTTCGCTTCCGACCTCGGCTTCCGCCCGGAAGCCTTCCTGATGGCCATCGCCATCGGTGCGGGCTGCGACTTCCTCACCCCCATCGGCCACCAGTGCAACACGCTGGTGATGGGTCCGGGCGGCTACCGCTTCGGCGACTACGCACGGCTCGGCGCTCCCTTGTCGCTGATCGTGGTGCTGGTCGCCGTGCCGCTCCTGATGTTCGTGTGGCCGCTGCGCTGAAATCGGCGGCCTCGTCTTTCCCCTCCTGATCGAGGCCCTGGCCGTCGTCTCCCAGCGTCCTAGGTGATGATCTTCCGTTCACGGACGTCCAACCCAGGGAGCCATTCATGGCGCAAGGCAGGACAATTCGGATCAACGGGACCGACAGGGCGTTGCCTGCCGATCCGCGGGTATCCCTTCTCGATCTTCTTCGCGAGACACTCCATCTCCACGGCACCAAGAAGGGCTGCAATCAGGGCGCCTGCGGGGCCTGCACCGTTCTGGTCGATGGCGAACGCGTTTTGTCATGCCTGGCGCTCGCCGTGCAGCATGAAGGCTGCGAGGTCACCACGATCGAGGGCTTGGCCGATGCGAGCGGGCTCCACCCACTGCAGAAGGCCTTCATCGCCCATGACGGCTTCCAGTGCGGCTATTGCACGCCGGGCCAGATCTGCTCCGCGCTCGGCATGGTCGGAGAGTGGCAACGCGGTGTGCCCAGCCATGTGACGGTCGATCTCGGCGCCGAGCACATAGCGCTCAGCCACGACGAGCTGCGCGAGCGGATGAGCGGCAATCTCTGCCGCTGCGGCGCCTATAACG
>QFNI01000080.1 GCA_003240775.1 Mesorhizobium amorphae
GCCGACAAGTTCTCGATGTTCTCGCTCGCGGCCGCCATCGACACCGTGCGCTCGGCCAACCGCCTGCTCGGCCGCGAGGCCTATCGCTGGACCACGGTCTCGCCCGACGGCGAAGCGGTGATGGCGTCGAACGGCCTGCCGCTCAAGGTCGACTACGCGGTCTCCGACCTGCCCGCCGTCGACATCCTCTTCGTGTGCGCGGGGCTGTCCCTCGAATTCCCCGGCAAGAGCAAGGTGCTGGCAGCCCTTCGCACCATCGGCCGCCGCGGCGGGGCGCTGGGTGCGCTGTCGGTCGGCTCCCACGTCCTGGCCGAGGCCGGCCAGCTCGACGGCTTCCGCTGCACCATCCACTGGGAGAACCGCGCGGGATTCACCGAGAAGTTCCCCGACATCGAGGTCACCGGCCACGTCTTCGAGATCGACCGCAAGCGCTACACCTGCGCGGGCGGCACCACCTCGATCGACCTGATGCTCGAGATCGTGCGCACCGACTGGGGCGCGAGCCTCGCCAACCTCGTCGCCAACCAGTTCCAGCACGAGCGCATCCGCGGCCCGAGCGACCGCCAGCGCGTCGGCCCCGAGCGCGACCTGTCGGGCAAGTCCGACAAGCTGCGCCGCATCGTGGAGAAGATGGCCGACCATCTCGACGAGCCCTTGTCGGCCGTCCAGCTCGCCAAGGCCGCCAGCCTCTCCGTCCGCCAGGTCGAGCGCCTCTTCCTGCGCCACCTCTCCATGACCCCCGGCCGCTACTACATGCGCCTCCGCCTCGAACGCGCCCGCGAACTCCTCCGCCAAACCAACATGCCGATCCTCGACGTCGCGATCGCGACGGGCTTCACGTCACACAGCTATTTCGCGCAGAGTTATCGGTTGTTGTTTGGGAGACCGCCGAGCGAGGAGAGAAGGACGACTTACTAAACGCAGAAAATTCAGTTTTGGTGGCTTTTGAGTTGCCGCGGATAATGGAATTGGAATACTTCTTGGCGGATTCGGCGGAACTTTATGTCATTCAACAGCGTCAATTTCATAAATTTAGAGTCAAACGATGATAATAACAAATAATAACTATAGTATATTAGAAATCATTGGAATGCTTGAGAGGAAGGAGCTTGTGGTCAACAGGGATTATCAAAGGTCTTCGGGCCTCTGGACTGATAGTCCGAGCAGTTACTTCATTGACACAATTCTTGAGGGATACCCGTTTCCAAAAATATACATGTACGAGTCGGTTGATCGACCCAATCGCTCAGTCCGAAAGGAAATTGTTGATGGACAACAACGCATCAAAGCAATCACACGCTACCATGACAATGAGTTCTCTTTAAAAGTAGAATCCAGATATTCTAATAAAAAATTTGAGGAACTTGATCCAGAAGTGCAGGACATGTTTCTATCTTATCCGGTCTCAGTGGATGTTATACGCAATGCATCTCGGACCGAAATACTTCAAATGTTTCGTCGGATGAACGCCTATACGCTACCACTAAACGAGCCAGAGAAACGGCACTCGACGTTTCAAGGAGCTTTCAAGTGGTTTGTAAATCGAACTACCGATTCTCTGAATGAATTTTTTGTCCTTTTCGAAGTCTTCACAGACAGGCAGGTGTTGAGAATGGCGGATGCAGATTTTGTATCCGAATGCGTTCTGGCGCTTGAAAAAGGGGTGGTGAGCACAAGCGCCGCAGACTTACGATCGCTCTATAGGCGATACGACACATCTTTCCCAAAGATGGATCAATACGGATCGCATATAGATGAGACAGTCTCCTTCATTGTAGAGCACTTCAGCATCTTACGAGGATCGCATATGATGAAGCCATATGCTCTACATTCGTTATTTACTGCTCTTTTGCACAATAAGTTTGGAATAGATGCCATTGATGCAACCTGGGGCGTAGAACCCTCGGGAAGCTTTGCTAAACGTCCCAGTGCGGCAGCACAAGAACTGCTTGCGCTCGCTCGGGCCCATGAAGCTGGAGAGGACGATGGTCCATATGGTTTGTACGTCTGGGGATGTGCTGGAGGCACCAACCGTCTACCACGCAGAACTGCCCGTGTAGCCTCAATTTTGCGCGCGCTTGGCGTTTCCGTACCTGATGCCGTCGATGACCACCTCACTTGAAGTTCTGCGAAGAAAACTTCTTATAAGAGTTCGCTCAATTGACTCTGCATTTGAGCGACATGTTCTCGCTGAACAATACAAGGTTAGAGCGGATAGATTTTCGCTACAGGAGGGTTTCCTGTCATCACTTTGGCAGGGATGGTGCTGGTTCTGCCGAAGTGTCCTAATGGCCTCTACTATAGGCGCGCGTACCTCAAGGGGACTCGTAACAACATCAATCTACTCGCACAGGACGGCGGCAGAGATCGCCTTCATCGCCAGAGAACTTTCGATGAGGAGAGCGGTTAGCAGGGTTAGGACTTTAACCGGTTCTCACCTAGAACCGACGTGGGGAGACCTGCAAAAAGCTATCTTAATATCGAATGGCCTTCTCACTAGCAACTCAGCAACTCTCATGAGTGGATTTGGAGTGGGTATTGCAATAAACGATCTGCAATTGATTCGTAATACTTGTGCCCATCTGAATTATGACGCCATTATTAGGTTGAGAGCAGCGCGTGTGCGTTATGACTCTACAGTATTTAAACATCCATCCGACGCCATGTTATGGGTTGACCCGAGCACGAACGATTTTCTCTGGCGAACTTGGATAGATGAGATTGATGTAGTTTCCGAGCTTGTGATTCTTTAGAAATGCTCATGGTGTCAGCACATGTTCAGTCGCTTGCACCACGCTATGATCCGACTTGATGTCCTGCTTCATCACCATCGCCTTGATCGCTGAAGTTGTGGTCACAGTGATCGAGTCATTCGTGTTGGCCAGCGTCAGCTTCTTGCCTGCCAGCGTCTCCACCTGCGTGTCGCCCGCCGGGATGTCGGCCACCAAATAAGCGTTAGAGATCTGTAATACTTGAGTACCTGGGCGAGCCTGGCCTTGTCGGCCCGGAGCGCGGGGAGGTCGAGCACGGCGGTGAAGGCGGGGTCGATGGGGACGGGAGCCGTCACGTCGCGCGCATCGGCCAGCGGTTGGCCAAGCCCCGCATCCGCCACCGCCTTGCGCAGCACGTCGAGATTTTTCGCAGCGCTAGCCGCTTTCACATAGTGGAGACCGAGGTGTGCTGAGCGAACGGCGCCCGCGAAGAGGAGAGGCAAAACGGGCGCCTGACCGCGGACAACCTTCCGGAGGATAAACGCCAAGCGGCCAGAACCCTTGCCCCTTCCACGCGTTCAGCCCCCCATGCGGAACGCGCCCTTCGACCCCAAAACCCTCTTCGCCGAAGGCCTCCGCGGCTTCGACAAGGCGAAGCCCGTCCGCATCCTCGGCCATTTCGATGCCGACGGGCTTTCGGCGACCGCGATCTTCCTGCGCGCCTTCGAGGCTGCCGGGTGGAGGGCCACCCACCGCCTGGTCGGCCGCGGCGAGAATGCCTGGTCGGAGGCGATGCGCGGGGAATTGGCGGGGGAGGATTGGGGCGGGCTCGTCGTCACCGATCTCGGCACGCGGGCGGGCACGATCGCGCCCCACATCCCCACGATCGTGGTCGACCACCACGTGCCGATGGGCTTCCCCGAAGGCGCCGTCACCATCTCGGGCGCGGCGCAAACCCCGATCCCCACCTCCTCGCTGCTCGCCTTCCGCGCCTGTGCGGCGCTCGGCGATGTCGGCCCGCTCCTCTGGTTGGCAGCCATCGGCATCATCGGCGACATGGCCGACAAGGACGGCTGGCCAGAGTTGGACGAGGCCCGCGCGGCCTATGGCATCACCGCGCTCCGCAACGCCGTCTCGCTCCTGAACGCCCCCCGCCGCGCGGCCCGCGCCGATGCCGAGCCGGCCCTGGCCCTCCTCCTCAAGGGCTCCGGCCCCAAGGATGTCACGAGCGGAAAATTCCCCGAGACCCAGGCGCTGCTCGACGCCAAGGCCGAAGTGGCCCAGGCGCTGCAAGCCGCCAAGCGCGTCGCCCCCCAGGTGGTGGGCGATGTCGCGCTCCTGCGCTTTTCCTCGCCCTGCCAGATCCACCCGCTGGTCGCCCAGAGCTGGCGCGGGCGCCTGCCGGGCAAGATCGTGATCGCGGCAAACACCGGCTATTCGCCCGAGCGCATCCACTTCGCCGCCCGCACGGCCACCGGCACGGACCTCATCGAATTCTTCGCCGCCCACCGCCCGGCGGGTGCCGACGAGCAATATGGCGGCGGCCACGCGGCAGCCTCGGGCGGCGCGCTCACGCCCGCCGACTGGAACGCCCTTCTCTCCGACCTAGGCTTTTCCCCATGACCACCACAGCGACCGGCAGACCCATGCGCCTGGGCTTTCCCGTCAAGATCCTCGGCCGCGACGACCTGAAGAGCAACGACGCCCGCCGCTGGCAGTCCGACCCCCACCTCAAGGTCTCCCTCGAATACCTCGACGGCATCCTGGACTATCTCGCGAAGCACGAAATCCCGATGTACCGCATGTCGTCGGACTTGGCGCCTTACGCCACCCACCCCGACATGCCCCAGTTCCACACCCAGGTGGCCGACAGCGATCGGGAGCTGGCCGCCATCGGCAAGAAGGCGCGCGAGCTCGACATCCGCTTGTCCTTCCACCCCTCCCAATACGTGCTCTTAAACAGCCCCGACCCCGTGCTGACCCAGAAGAGCATCAATGACCTGGCCTCCCAGGCCGACATGCTCGACCGCATGGGCCTCGGCCCCGAGGCCGTTCTCGTCACCCATGTCGGCGGCGTCTACGACGACCGCGAAGCCTCCCGCGCGCGCTGGGCCGAAACCTGGAAGACCCTGCCCGAGCCCGTCCGCCGCCGCCTGGTCCTCGAAAACGACGACCTGCGCTTTTCAGTCGCCGACGTGCTCTGGATCCACGAGGCGACCGGCGTGCGCCTGATCTTCGACTACCAGCATTTCTGGTGCCTGAACCCCGAGGGGCTCGACATGGTGGATGCGCTCCGGCGCGTGCTCGCCTCCTGGCCAAAGGGCGAGCGCCCCAAGATCCACTTCTCCTCGCCCCGCACCGAGCTTCGCACGCTGGAGCGCAAGAACCGCAAGACCGGCAAGAAGGAAAAGGTGCTGGCCCCGCCCATCTGGACGGGCCACGCCGATTTCGTGAACCCCTTCGAATTCGCCCGCTTCATGCGCGACGCGGAAGGCTTGGTGTTCGACGTGATGCTCGAATCCAAATCCAAGGACCTGAGCCTGATGAAGCTCCGCCCCGATCTGCTGCGCTACGCGCCGGACGTCGCCGCGCGGTTCGGGATCATGCCGAAGGATGAAGACAGGCTGGAAGCGGAAGAGGATGGCTTGGAGACCGACGAGGAAGACATGGCCGCCTGATGGCAGCGGGGAGGGGCGTGGCGCCCGTCTTCCCGCAGACCGAGCACTGCCGCGGACGCCCCCTCCCGCTTGAGTGGGGTGAGAGGCGACGGCCGAAGGCCGGCGAAAAGCCATGGAGATGGCTTTTCGAGCCTCGAACGCCCTGAGCCCAGGCGAAGGGCAGGGGGCAGGGGGCAGGGGTGAATGCCTCCACCCCACCTCGTTCCCAAGTAATCAACCCTCATCGCGGTGGCACCGTCACCCCCACCCCTAACCCCTCCCCTCAAGGGGGAGGGGAACCGGAGAGGTGTCCACCCAAGCCACGAACGCCGAAGCCCCTTCATCCGCGAGGTTCAGAACCAGCGCCAAGGACGAGCACAAGCTGGAAGCGGAGAAAGACGGCTTGCAGAACGTTGAAGCAAACACGGCCGCCCGATTGCGGCGGGCAGTGACGTTGCCCCCATCCCCCGGCAAACCTACCACTCCCGCTGACGTCCCCCTCCCCCTTGAGGGGAGGGGTAAGGGGTGGGGGTAAACGCCTCCACCCCACCTCGTTCCCAAGTAATCCACCCGGAGCGCGGTGGCACCGTTACCCCCACCCCTAACCCCTCCCCTCAAGGGGGAGGGGAACCGGAGAGGTCTCCGCTCAAGCCGCGAACGCCGAGGCCCCTTCGTCCGCCCGGCCCACCAGCGCCCGGAAGCCCGCGAACAGCTCGCGCCCCAGCCCGAACTGACCGGCCGCGAGATCCGCCTTCGCCGCCTCGCGCCCCAGCAGCTCGTTCTCCGGCACCAACACTTCCAGCGTGCCCGCTTCCGCGTCGAGCCGCACCATGTCGCCGTCGCGGATCTTGCCGATCGGCCCGCCGTCCAGCGCCTCGGGCGTCACATGGATCGCAGCCGGCACCTTGCCCGACGCACCAGACATGCGCCCGTCCGTCACCAGCGCCACGCGGAACCCCTTGTCCTGCATCACGCCCAAAATCGTCGTCAGCTTGTGCAGCTCCGGCATCCCGTTGGCCTTGGGGCCCTGGAAGCGGATCACCGCCACGAAGTCCCGCGCCAGCAATCCTTCCTTGAAGGCCGCGTTCAGCCCGTCCTGGCTGTCGAACACGAGCGCTGGCGCCTCGATCACATGGCGGTCGGGCTTCACCGCGGATGTCTTGATCACCGCGCGGCCCAGATTGCCTTCGAGCACCTTCAGCCCGCCATGCGGCTGGAAGGGCTCGGCAGCCGTCGTCAGCACCTTGGGATCGCCGCTGACCGCGGGCGCGTTCTCGCGCACCACCCCGCCATCCGCGCCGAGCCTGGCCTCGACCGTGTAGGCGGCAAGCCCTTCGCCCCAGATCGTCTGCACGTCCTCGTGGATCAGCCCGCCCGCGATCAGCTCGCGGATCAGGAAACCCATGCCGCCCGCCGCCTGGAAGTGGTTCACGTCGGCCAGCCCGTTCGGGTAGACGCGCGCGAGCAGCGGCACGGCGTCGGACAACTCGGAGATGTCGCCCCAAGTCAGCTTGATGCCCGCCGCATCCGCCATCGCGATCAGGTGGATCGTGTGGTTGGTCGAGCCCCCCGTCGCGTGCAGCCCCACCACCCCGTTCACGAAGGAGCGCTCGTCGATCATTTTGCCGACCGGAATGAACTCGTTGCCGAGTGCCGTGATCGACAGCGCGCGGCGCGCGGCCTCGCGCGTCAGCGCATCGCGCAGCGGCGTGCCGGGATTGACGAAGGAGGCGCCGGGCGTGTGCAGCCCCATGATCTCCATCAGCATCTGGTTGCTGTTCGCCGTGCCGTAGAAGGTGCAGGTGCCCGGCCCGTGATAGGACTTGCTCTCGGCCTCTAGCAGCTCCGCGCGGCCCACCTTGCCCTCGGCATAGAGCTGGCGCACCTTGGCCTTCTGGTCGTTGGGAATGCCGCTCGTCATCGGCCCCGCCGGCACGAACACCGCCGGCAGGTGCCCGAAGGTCAGCGCGGCGATCAACAGCCCCGGCACGATCTTGTCGCAGACGCCCAGAAACACGGCCGCGTCGAACATGTTGTGCGAGAGCCCGACGGCCGCCGACATCGCGATCACGTCGCGCGAGAAGAGCGACAGCTCCATGCCCGGCTGGCCCTGGGTCACGCCATCGCACATCGCGGGCACCCCGCCCGCCACCTGGGCGACGCCGCCGGCCTCGCGCGCGGCCTCGCGGATCAAGGCGGGATAGGTCTCGAAGGGCTGGTGGGCCGAGAGCATGTCGTTGTAGGAGGTGATGATGCCGAGGTTCGGCACGCGCGTTTCCGCCAGCATCGCTTTTTCGGGCGGCGCGCAGACCGCAAAGCCGTGGGCGAGGTTGCCGCAAGACAGCACCGAGCGGTTCGCGCCCCGCAGGATCGCGGCCTCCACGCGCGCCAGATAGGCCTCGCGCGTTGCCCGCGAACGCTCGCGGATGCGCTCCGTGACAGCGGCGATGGCAGGGGTCGTCATGGCGTCAATCCTTTTCAGGGCGCCCAGAACACCTCGATGGGGCGTTCGAGCTTCTCGATCACGCGCCGGATCGGCGCACCGTCTTCCATCGCGCGGTCGAAGGCACCGCGCTTGGCCTCGCCTTCGATGTGCAGGAACACCTGGCCCGCGCGCATCACGGGCGGCAGGGTCAGCGTCAGCCGCGCCTCGCCGGCACTCTGGGCGTGGATCGCCATCACCGTGCGCGCCTCTTGGGGGTCGAGCGCCTGCTCCAGCTCGTCCGCATCGGGAAAGAAGGACAGCGTGTGGCCGTCCTCGCCCATGCCGAGCACGGCGACGTCGATCGCCCGGCCCGACAGCGCCTCGTCCGCGCGCCGTGCGGCTTGCCCGATGTCGCCCGCCTCGGAAAACAGCGGCACGAAGGAAGCCTCCTTCGCCTCGTCCTGCAGCAGGTTCGCCCGCACCAGCCCCTCGTTGGAGCGGTCGGAGGAGGGCGGCACGAAGCGCTCGTCGCACAGCGTCACCGCGATCTCCGTCCACGGCAGGTGGGCTTCCGACAGCGCGCCGAAGAAGCGCTTGGGCGTCGAGCCGCCGGAAACGGCGAGCAGTGCCGTGCCCCGCTCCTCGACGCTCCCGCGCAGCACCTCGCCCACGGCCTCGGCGAGCGCAGCAGCCAAAGCTTCCCTGGTCTCGAATCCGTTCCAGCGCATCGGGGCGGTCATGCTCAGTCGCTCTCGTGCCAGGTGCGGCCGTCGCGCTCCACGAGCGCGATGGAAGCGGACGGGCCCCAGGTGCCGGCCGTATAGCTCTGCACTTCCTGGCGGTTCTCGGTCCAGCCCTGGAGGATCGGGTCGATCCACTTCCAGGCGGCCTCCACCTCGTCGCGGCGCATGAACAGCGTCTGGTTGCCGCGCACCACATCCATGATCAAGCGCTCATAGGCGTCCGGATTGCGCTCGGCGAACTCCTCGGCGAAGCTCATGTCGAGCGGCACGTTGCGCAGCCGCATGCCGCCGGGGCCGGGGTCCTTGATCATGATATACTGCTTCACGCCCTCGTCGGGCTGCAGGCGAATGATCAGCTGGTTGGCCGAGATCGTGCCGGCATTCTCCTCGAAGATCGAGTGCGGGATCGGCTTGAACTCGATCACGATCTCGGAAACGCGCGAAGCCAGGCGCTTGCCCGTGCGCAGGTAGAAGGGCACGCCCGCCCAGCGCCAGTTCTCGAGTTCGGCCTTGATGGCGACAAAGGTTTCGGTGCCGCTTTCCGCGCCCAGCTCCTCGGCATAGCCCTTCACCGCGCCGCCCGCGGATGCGCCCGCCTTGTACTGGCCGCGCACGGTGGTGCGGGGCGATTCCGCCCCGTTGATGCGCTTGAGCGAGCGCAAGACCTTGAGCTTCTCGTCGCGCACGGAATCGGCATCCAGCGAGGCCGGTGCCTCCATCGCGACCAGGCAGAGCAGCTGGAGCATGTGGTTCTGCACCATGTCGCGCAGCGCGCCCGCCTTGTCGTAGTAGGACACGCGGTCTTCCAGGCCCACGGTCTCGGCCACCGTGATCTGCACGTGGTCGATATGGGCGGAGTTCCACAAGGGCTCGTAGAGCGCGTTGGCGAAGCGCAGCACCATCAGGTTCTGCACCGTTTCCTTGCCGAGATAGTGGTCGATGCGGAAGATCTGGGCTTCCTTGAAGTGCCGGCCGATCTCGTCGTTGAGCTGGAGCGCGGAATCGAGGGAACGCCCGATCGGCTTCTCCACCACGATGCGCGAAAGGGGCGTGATCAGGCCTTGCTCGCCCAAGTTCTTGGCGATCGAGCCGAACAGCTCGGGGCCGACCGCGAGATAGAAGACGCGGATGCGCTCGTCACCGTCCACCAGCGCCTTGATGGCGTCGAAGCCTTCGCCCGAGCGCGCGTCCACCGCCACATATTCGAGGCGCTCGAGAAAGGTCTTGAGCGCGTCCTCGTCGAGCTCGTCTTCCTTCACGTGGTCGCGCAGCGCCTTTTCGGCGAATTCGCGGTAGCCGGCCGAATCCATCTTGGTGCGCGAGGCGCCGATGATGCGGGTGGGCTCGGAGAACTGGCCCGCGAGCTGGCGGAAGTAGAGCGCGGGCAGGAGCTTGCGCTCGGCGAGGTCGCCGGTCGCGCCGAAGGCCACGAAGTCGAAGGGCTCCACGGGAATGGTCTGGCTGGTCATGAAACTGCCTTGGGATCGCTGTTCGGCCGTGCGGAGTGTCGCGCAGGGCATATCAAATCGATTTAAATCAGTCACCACCCATGATGACGCAGCGGGGCGGAGCGTGATTGCGGGCGTGCGGCGGGTGCCGTCGCCCATGCGGATGAGCGCTAGCTATAGCGGCGGGGGTGCAACGGCAATGCGACGCCCCTTCCTTCTCAGCTGGAGCGGGCCGAGAGGGCGCATGCCTGGGGACAAGAGGGGGGGGTGAACGATCCGTTCGCTGCGCCCCGGCTTGTTCATCGGGGCGGCTTCCCGCAATTACCGCCCGATTTCGCAACCGGAGTTTCCCCCAAAGTGTTCGACCGTCTTTCCGTCTACTCGCCCTACGCGCTCGCAGCTCTCAGGATCATGACGGCGCTGCTGTTCATCGCGCACGGCACGCAGAAGCTGTTCAGCTTCCCCGCGCCCTTCCCCTATCTCGGCGAAGACGGCAGCCTGCCCACGCTTCCGCTGATCGCGGGCATCCTCGAAGTGTTCGGCGGCCTGCTCGTGCTCGTCGGCTTCATGACGCGCCCCGTGGCGTTCGTGCTGAGCGGCCTGATGGCGGTCGCCTATTTCATGGCGCACGCTCCGTCGAACTTCTATCCGCTGCTCAACGGCGGCGACGCGGCCGTGCTGTTCTGCTTCGTGTTCTTCTATCTCGTCTTCGCCGGCCCCGGCGCGCTCGCCATCGACAAGCGCTGAGCCTCGGGCGCTAGATCCGGTCCCTCAGCGCAAACCAGCTGAGAGCCAGAAACAGCAGCGGCGCCCGAAAGCGCCGCCCGCCGGGAAATGCGGGAACGGTGAGTTCCTCGAACAGCCTCAAACGGTCGCGGTTGCCCGCGACCGTTTCGGCGTAGAGACGCCCCACGAAATTCGACAGCATCACGCCATGGCCGGAATAGCCGCCGGCCGCGATCACGCCCGGCATCACCTCGCGCACGAAAGGCTTGCGCGGCACGGTGATCCCCACCGACCCGCCCCAGGCATGGGTGATCTCCACATTCTTGAGCGCGGGGTAGACTTCGGCGATCTGCCGCCGCATGGCCTCGTGCAGGTCGCCCGGATTGCCCGGCGTGTAGACCTCGCGCCCGCCGAACAAAAGCTCGCCCGAGCCCGTGCGCCGGAAATAGCGCACCACGAAGCGCGAATCGTCCACCGATTCCCGCCCCCGCAGCACCGCGCTGTCGTCGGGCAGGGGGGCGGTCGCCCCGATGAACGAGCCGATCGGCATCACATGGGCGGCCATCACCGGCTCCACCTCGCCGCCATAGGCGTTCACGGCCACCAGCGCCTTGTCGGCCGTCACCGTGCCGCGCGCGGTCGCGATGCGGACCTTGCCGCCTTCCGAACGCACCGATTGGGCCGCGGTGTTTTCGTGGAGCCGCGCCCCCGATGCGCGCGCCGCCCGCGCCGTGCCCACCACGAGCTTCATCGGGTGGATATGGCCCGTGCCCGTGTCCTCCACCCCGCCGAAATAGCGGTCGGAGCCCAACCGCGCGGCGGTCTCCGCTTTGTCCATGAAGCGCAGGTGCGGGTAGCCGAAGCGCTCGCGCAGGATGTCGGCGTGGCGGCGATACTCGTCCACATAGCGCTTCTTGTGCGCCACCGAGAGCTGGCCCGGCTGGTAGTCGATCGCGATCCCGTTGGCTGCGGCGAATTCCAGAAGATGCGCCTTGGCCTCTTCCGCGAGGTCGAACAGCGCCTTGGCGCGGGCGAAGCCCAGCTCGTCCTCCTGCTCCTCGGGCCAGCCGCGCTGCCCCGTGCCGAGCTGGCCGCCATTGCGGCCCGAGGCGCCGTCGCCGAACCGCGCGCCGTCGAGCAGCACCACGTCCACCCCGCGCCGCGCGAGGTGAACGGCTGCCGACAACCCGGTGAACCCGCCGCCCACGATCGCCACGTCTGCGCGCGTGTCGCCATCGAGCGCCGGATAGTCCGGCCGCTCCCCCACCGTCGCCTCGTACCAGGAGACCCCCGGCGAGATCGGCGACTGGTAGCCGCTCAAACGTTCAGCAGGAGGAACTCCCGCTCCCAGGGGCTGATCACCTCCATGAAGGTCTCGAACTCCGCCCGCTTGATCGCCGCATAGGTGGACACGAAGGAGTTGCCCAGGATCGCGCGCAGCTCCTCATCCTCCTCGAACAGGTCGACGGCCTCCAGGAGCCCGCGCGGCAGGTCGATCTCGGCCTCGTTGGCGGTTGTCAGCACCGGCGCGTCGGGGCTCACCTGGCGCATGATGCCGATCAGCCCACAGGCGAGCGAGGCCGCGATCGCGAGATAGGGATTGGCATCGGATGAGGGGATGCGGTTCTCGACGCGCCGTGCGGCCGGGTCCGACCGCGGCACGCGGAAGGCGGTGGTGCGGTTGTCGTAGCCCCACTTGGTGTTGACGGGGGCGGACGCGGCCTGCGTCAAGCGCCGGTAGGAGTTCACGTAAGGCGCAAACATCACGAGCGCATGGGGCACGTGGCGCTGCATGCCGCCGATGAAATGGGCGAAGGCGTCCGTTTCCGCGCCGTCTTTGGCGGCAAACACGTTCTTGCCCGTCTTCGCATCGATCACCGACTGGTGGATGTGCATGGCCGAGCCCGGCTGGCCCTGGATGGGCTTGGCCATGAAGGTCGCATAGGTCTCGTGCTTGAGGGCGGCTTCCCGGATCGTGCGCTTGAACAAGAACACCTGGTCGGCGAGCTCCACGGGGTCGCCGTGGCGCAGGTTGATCTCGAGCTGGCCCGCACCTTCCTCGTGGATCAGCGTGTCGATCTCGAGCCCCTGGCCCTCCGAGAAATGGTAGATGTCGTCGATCAGCTCGTCGAACTCGTTGACGCCCGCGATGGAATAGCCGGCACCCCCGCCGATCGGCCGGCCCGAGCGCCCCACGGGCGGCACCAGCGGATAGTCGGGGTCGGGGTTCTTGCGCACGAGATAGAACTCGATCTCGGGCGCCACCACGGGCTTCAAGCCTTGCGCCTCGTAGGCCGCCACCACGCGGCGCAGCACGTTGCGCGGCGTGAACTCCACGCGCCGCCCGTCCTGGTGCACGAGATCGCAGATCACTTGCGCGGTCGGGTCGTCCTCCCAGGGCACGCGGCAGAGCGTGGAGAGGTCGGGCACGAGCTTCAGGTCGCCGTCGTCTTCCGGATAGGAGAAGCCGTTGCCGTCCTCGGGGTATCCGCCCGAGATCGTGGTCATGAACACGGCCGAGGGCAGCGCCAGCGACGTGTTGGACGTGAACTTCTTGGACGGCATCATCTTGCCGCGCGCCACGCCCGCCTGATCGGGCGTGATGCACTCGATATCCTCGATGCCGCGATATTCGAGCCAGGCGCCCGCTTCCTTCCAGTCGCGCACGCCGCGCAGGCTCTGCACGAAAGGCGGCACGCGGGAACGCCCTCCGTTCTTCGACGAGAGGGCATCCTTTTTCGCAGGCGGCATCGGTCACCGGGAGAGGTTGGCGGGAACACGATTATAGAGCGTCCCGCGCCCGCAGGCAAAGTGGGTCGGTTCTCAGCCTGAAAGAGGGCGCAGATGGAGATGGCGTGCTCCTTCCGATCGGTTATGGAGGATCACGTTCCCGGATGCCGGAATCCTTATTCGCCATGACGAGCCCGTCGCCCGCTCTTTCGCTTACCCCGTCCGCGCAGGCGGGGCAGGGCACCGGGATCCTGCTCGTCTTCCTGTCGGCCGTGGTGTGGAGCGGCGGCGGCACGATAGCGCTCTTCCTGCAGGACGCTTCGGGCTGGACGGCGGTGTTCTGGCGCTCGCTCTGGGCCGCGAGCTTCCTGCTCGGCTTCATGGTCTGGCGCGACGGGGTGGGGGGAACGCTTGCGCTGTTCCGCAACATGGGCCTGCCGGGGCTTGCGGTCGCGGTCTGCTTCGCCATCGCCGGCAGCACCTTCGTGATCGCCATCGGCTACACCACGATCGCCAACATCGTGCTGATGCAGGCGGGCGTCCCGCTGCTTGCCGCACTCCTGGGCTTCATCCTCTTCCGCGAACGCGTGCGGGGCACGACCTGGATCGCCATCGCTGCCGTGATCGCGGGCGTCGCCGTGAT
>QFNI01000081.1 GCA_003240775.1 Mesorhizobium amorphae
GATCGCGGTTCTCGGCCCAGGTGGCGAGGCACCCGGCATCACTCACGGCGGCCTCGCCTAATTGCTGGCAACGGCGCAGGCTCTGGCGCAGCGGATCGGTGCGCTTGACGTCGTCACGCGCATCGTTGTCCTGGAAATAGCGCGTGTACTTCTCGACGAACTCTGCGACACGCGCGTCGATGGTGGCGCGGTATCCGGCAAGTTCGCCCGCCACCGGAGCGGGCAGCACCATCGGGCCGGTCTTGATGCGGATCGAGAGGTCGGGCGTCGAGACGCCGCGGGCCGCCATCTCCTCGACCTCGGTGGAGTTGACGAAGGCGAGCACGTCCGCCGAGGTGCGGAACACCGAAACCATCCGGTCGAAGCGCCCTTCCCCACGCGGGAAAGCCACGGCCCCTCGCAGCATCGGGGCGATGTCTGCGGGCTTCGCCAGCGTCTCGGGCAGTGTGGCCGGGGTGAAAGCCTTGCGGCCGTTTGTCTTCACATGGTCTTCGGCGATCGTGACGAACTCGATCATCCGTCCGTAGGCTTCTTCTGCGGTCTCGCCGAAGGTGAAGATGCCGTGCTTGTCGAGGATCAGGCCCTCCACGGATGGGTCGCGCTCGAACACTTCCGCCGATGCCTTGGCGAGCGCGAAGCCCGGCATGATGTAGGGCACGAAGCCCATGCGCTTGCCGAACACGGCCCGGCAGATCTCTTCGCTGTTTTCCTGGTCGACCAGCGCCAGGATCGCGGTGGAATGGGTGTGGTCCACGAATTTGTGCGGCAGAAAGGCATGCAGCAGCGCTTCCACGGACGGGTTGGGGCTGGTGATGTCGATGAGGTTGGCGCGCAAGAGCGCCACCATGTCCTCGTCGGACAGCTTAGTGAACTCCCGGCTTCGCAGGAGCGGCGCGAGCTTCACGGCGGGCAGGCCCGGCGGCTCGATCGTGCCCATGTCCCAGCCGCTGCCCTTGACGCAGAGAACGTCGTGGGTGTCGCCAAACAGGTCTTGCGCGGTGGTCTTCACCGACGTGTTTCCGCCGCCGTGCAGCACGAGATGCGGGTCGCCGCCCAGAAGGCGTGTGGTGTAGGTGCGAAGCGCGAGATCGCGGTTCACGCCCTTGCTCGCATAAGCCGCGACGATTGCCTCGGCATCCTCGTCGCGCCAGAGATTCTGCATTTCTCGTTCCTCCGATGAATCTTTCCGACCAGCTCTCGCGGGCAGCGCGAGAGGTCTATTCTGCGGCCGGCGTCGAACCGGCGGCGGGGCCGAGGCCCTCCTCCTCCCAGCGCGCCACGATGCGCCGCGCCATCGAGGCGGTGACCACGAGATGCGATGCGAACCCGCCCTTGAGCGCAGCCAGGAGCGGCTCGAACTTCTCGTCCTCGCGCACCACCATCATCCGCTTGCCGATCGCGCGGATCGAGCCGAGATCGGCCGAGATGGAGCGCCGGTTGTGCGCGCAGTCCAGCCACTGCCCGTCGCGGTCGATCACTTGGCCTGCGATCACCCCGCCCGCCCCCTTGCGGCCGAGGGCTGCCATGTCTTCAGCCGAAAGCGCGCCGCAGGCGACCAGATGGCTGTCCGCCTCGATGCCGCCCACGGAATAAAGCGCGAGCTGGCAGTCGCGGATGGCGGCCAGCTGCTCGCGGATCACCGGCTCGTTGCGCAGTTCCTCGGCCAGTCGCTCGGACGAGAGCACCAGCGGCGCATAGAAGTTGAGGCCCGACGCGTTGAGGCGGCGCGCGATCTCGGTGGTGCACTGGTCAGGCCGGTAGAAATAGGGCGCGCCGAGATTGCCGCAGAGCTGCACCACAGTGACGCCCTGGAGATCGGCGATCGGCATCACGTCGGCGATGTTGTAGACCGTGCGCCCCCAGGCGATGCCGACGCGGTCGTTCTTGTTGATGAGTTCGAGAAAGACGGAGGCCGCGACTGTCGGCACATCCGCATCGGGGCCGATCGCCTGGCGATCCTCGGCCACGATCCAGGCAGCCGAGACGCCCGTCGCATCCTCCACCTCTCGCGCGAGCACATGGTCGGAGAAAAGCTCCGTGGATGTGGAGATGGTGACGATCCCCATCTCGCGGGCACGCCGCAGATAGGTGGCGATGGAGGCGCGCGAAATCTCAAGCTTCTGCGCCACCTCGTCCTGGCGCAGGCCATGTGTGTAATAGAGCCACGCGGCCTTGTGCAGGATCTGGTCGTTGGCGCGAATAGGCATGGACTGACGTTAGTCAGTCAGGCTGACAAAAGTCAATCTCGCTGAGCGTCATGCTCTATTTGCGGAAAATCCGCCTCAGGTGCGCGAGCCCATTTTCTGCCAGGCGATCCGGGCCTTCTGCCAAGGGGCGCCACAGGCAGACGGCGCGCGCGATCTCGCGGATGTTCGGGTTGAACGCCTCGATCACAACCGGCCCGCTGAACCCGGCATCACCAAGCGCTTCCGCGATTTCCGCCCAAGGCAGGTGATCCTCGCCGGGCGTGCCGCGATCGCTGCCGCATGCGTGGAACTGCGTGATGCGCCCTTCGGCGCGGCGTATGGCGGCGGGGATGCTCTTTTCCTCGATGTTCATGTGGAACGTGTCGAGAAGCAGTCCGACATTGGGGCGCTCGATGCGCTCCAGAAGGTCGAGCCCCTGGTCGACCGTGTTGACGAGATCGGTCTCGAAGCGGTTGAGCGGCTCGATGCCGAGTTCGACACCGAACGAGCCGGCATGGTCCGCCGCCTCGCGGATGCCGCGGGCCGCTAGATCGCGTTGGGCCTGGCGCTCGGCATCTTCCGCCAGCCGCGTTCGCCCGACGGCCGAGTACATCGGCCCGACCACACGTGTCGCGCCCAGGGCGGCGGCGATGTCGACGCATTGCTTGAGATAGCCGAGCGCCTGGGCGCGCACCGCGGGATCATCCGCGCTCATGTCCCGGTCGGGGCCGAACGCGCCGCAGACGGTGGCGCCGATGCCTGCACGATCGAGGCGCTCCCGGATGCGCGGCGGGTCGATCGTGCGCGGGTCCTCGACGCAGATCTCGATGAGGTCGAAGCCCATGCGGGCGACGTGGTCGATCAGGTCCAGCGTGTCGTTTCCGAAGGGCGACACGAAGATGAACGTGCTGGCGCCGAACCGCATGGGGTATCCTCCAATCCCTGCCGGAGCCCGAGGCGGGCTCCGGCTTTTTGATCGCCCGCTTTTACTTCGAGCCGCCCCAGCGCTCGGGATAGCCCGGCATCCCCTCGCAGCCGCAGAGTGCATAGTGCAGCGGCGGCATCTTGGGGTCGACATACTGGTCGAGCGTTTCTTGCGTCACCGCGGGTTGCGGCAGCTTCCAGGTCGGGCCGATCACCGGCTCGCCCTTGAGGATGCGGACCGCGGCGATCACCGGAGTGCGCCACTGATAGGTCGGATAGGAGGGGCCGAAGGCCGTCAGGCCATCCGCCTTCCATTTCTGGAGAAAGTCCTCCTGGTCTTCGCCGGTGATCACGGGAAAGGGCTGGCCGGCATCCTCGAAGGCTTCGAGCGCTGCCACGGCCGTTGCGCCCGCATCCATCCAGATCGCGTCGATCTTGCCCTCACGGTTGATGTAATCCTCCACGATCGACTTGGTCTTCGCGTTGTCGCCATCGGTGAATTCCGCGCCCGCGACCGCGATGCCCTTCTCGTCGAAGATGCGCTTGGCGGCGGCCCAGCGGTTTTCCAGCACGTCGACGCCCGGCAGGATGCGCAGCGCGAGAACCTTGCCGCCCGCGGGCATCTTGTCGGCGATGAAGTTCGCGGTCTGGATGCCCCAGCCATAACCGCCGACGGGATTGATGAAGGTAACGGGACAGGTGGTGTTCACGCCCCGGTCGAACACCACGACCGGCATCTTCGCACAGGCCTGCTCGACTGCCGGCGTCAGCGCGGCCGTCGTGTTGGGCGAGACGATCAGCACATCGCAGTTGCCGCTGTTCACCAGCGTGTTGATGTCGGAGATCTGCTTGTCGTCCTTTCCTTCGGCATCCACATGGGTGAAGGACGCGATGTCGGCGCCTTGCAGCTCGACCTCCGCCTGCATGTTGGTGAAGCCCACCACGCGCCAGGGATTGTTGACGCCGGCATTCGAGAAGCAGACCCGGTAGGGGCCGGGCTTCTTGTATTGCGTGGTGTCGACCTCCTTGCCGCCCAGGTGCTGCTCCCAGATCTTGTCGGCTGGACCCGCCGGCTCGACCGTGAGCAGTTCCTTCTGGCGCTCGAACTCCGCCGGGTCGTCGAAGCTCTGGGCATGGGCACCGGTGGCGACGGACGCCGCCAGAAGCGCGCCCAGCAGTTGCAAGCGTTTCATCAGTTCCTCCCTTTTTGCCGCTCCTCCGCGGCGTTGCAGGGCCGGCTGGCCCCGATTCCTAGCGGCCGCGCCGCCGCGCTGCGCCGAGCGCCACGGCCGTGATCAGGATCACTCCTTGCGCCGCGTCCCGGATCGGCTGGGGCAGGCCCAAGAGGTTGAGAAGCGTGAACAGCGCAAACAGGCTGAGCGCGCCGAAGACCGCGCCAAGCACGCTGCCGCGTCCGCCCAGCAGAAGCGCGCCGCCGATCACGCAGGCGGCGATCGCCTGCAGTTCGAGCCCGTCGCCCACTCCGGTGGAAACACCGGCGAAACCGCCGAGCATGATGCCGCCGGTGACGGCGGAGAGCGCCGAAAACACGAAGGCGAAGACGCGGATGCGATCCACCGCCACTCCCGAAAGCTCGGCCGCGCGCGGGTTGTCGCCAACGGCGAAGACCTGCCGCCCCAGCACCGTGCCATGCAGCAGCCACCCCGCGAGACCCGCGAAAGCCAACAACACGAACACCGCGAGCGGAAGCGTGCCGACGAGCGGGACGTCACGGAAGAGGTATCGCCCGAACATGCGGAAGTTCTCAGGCAGCGCGCCACGCGGCGAGCCGCCCGACCAGATGAGCGCGGCCCCGTTCAGCGCAAGCAGCATGCCGAGCGTCGCGATGATCGACGGCACCTTGAGCTTGGCGACAACCAGTCCGTTGACCAGGCCGACGCAAAGCCCGATCGCATAGAGAAGCGCGATCGTCGGCCAGGTCATCGCGGGATCGCCGCCGGTGGCCATGGCAGCACCCAGCACCGTCAGCGTGACCAGCGAGCCCATGGACAGGTCGAAGCCACCCGCGACGATCACGAAGATCTGGCCGCAGGCCAGGATCACGAGGGGTGCCGCTCTGCGCAGGAAGTTGGTGAAGCCCGAGGGCTCGAGATAGTTGGGCTGCAGAAAGGCGATGGCCACGTAGAGAACCAGGAACACGGCCAGGCCGACATTGACCCGCAGGCGGATGCGGTTTTTGTGCGCGGCAGCGGTGTCGGTCGCCGCGCTCATGCCACGTGGCCCTTCATGCGCACGGTGTAGACGGCAACCGCGGCGACCACGATCGCCCCGCGCAGCACCTGCTTGGCGAAAGCATCGACACCAGCCATGTTGAAGACGGCATCGAGCACGGCGAACAGGAAGACGCCCGCCAGCGTGCCCCACACCCCGCCGCGCCCACCGGCGAGCAGCGTGCCGCCGATCACCACGACCGCGATGGATTCCAGGTCGTAGATGCCGTCACGCCCGACCCAAGGCGCGCCCGAACGCAGGCGGCTTGCGAGATAAAGCCCCGTGAGGCCCGCCGAGACGGAGGAGATGACGTGGGCGGCCATGATGATGCGAGCGGTTCGGATGCCCGCAAGGCGCGCTCCATCCGGGCTGCCTCCCACCGCGTAGATGTGGGCGCCGAAGCGTGTGGAACGCAGCACCCATGCCGCGAGCACCGCCAGCATCAGCAGAAACACCACGGGCATCGGCAGGCCGAGAACGGTGCCATAGGCGAATTGCTGGAACACGGGCGGCACGGCGCCCGCGAAATTGTCGAAGCTCGCCGAAAGCAGGCCCTGGAGGATCAGGCCGACGCCCAAGGTGGCGATCAGCGGGTTGACGCCCAGGCGGGTCACGATCAGCCCGTTGACGCAGCCGACGAGCGCCGCGACCGCGAGCACCGCCAGAACGGCCGGCAGCATCATCGCGGGGTCGCCCTGCATGATGAAGGAGGCGAGCACCGCGGAAACGCTGATGAGGTTGGCGACCGACAAGTCGATCGAGCCGACCAGGATGGCGAAGGTCTGGCCAAGCGCCACGAGCCCGAGCCCCGGCATCCGCCCGAGCAGCCCCGATATGCCCTCCCCCGTCAGCGCCGCGCCCTGCCCCGTGACGAGCGCGGTCACGACGTAAAGCAGGCTCGCGCCCACGAAGAGCACGAGCGGCACCGGAACGGTTCGCCTGCGCCGCGGGGACGCTTCGAGCGGCACCGCGCTCACGCGGCGACGGCCCGGTGGCCGAGCGCGAGTTCCATGACGCTTTCTTCTCCCGATCCGCCGGGCAGTTCGCCCGCGATGCGACCTTCGTGCATCACCACGATGCGGTCGGCGACGCCGACGATCTCCGGCAGATCCGACGAGATCATCAGGATGGCGCGGCCCTCGCCAGCCAGATCGCGCATGATGCGGTAGATCGCGGCCTTGGCGGCGACGTCGATGCCCCGCGTAGGCTCCGCGAACACGATGAGACGCGGCTCGCGCGCCAGCCAGCGCGCGATCACCACCTTCTGCTGGTTGCCGCCCGAAAGGTCGCGGATGTCCTGGCCGAAATCGGCGGCGCGCACGTCGAGCGCGCGCAGGCCCGCATCCACCCGCCCTTGCGCCATCCGCCCCTTGCCCGGCGGGCGCAGCAGGCCTGCGAATGCGCGCAGGCCGAGAAGCGCATTGTCGCGCAGCGACTGGAGCGGCGTGATGCCTTCGGCCTTGCGGTCGTCGGACAGGTAGCCGACCCCGCGCCGGGCGGCCTCGCGCGGCGAGGCAGGCGCGCCATCGGTGCCGGCGATGCGCACCGTTCCCCGGCGGAAAGGGTCGTCTCCGAAGATCGCGCGACCGAGCGAGCGCTTGCCCGAGCCTTCGAGACCGGCGACGCCGACGATCTCGCCGGCCAGAACCGTGAGTGCGATGTCGCGCAGCGAGCCGTTCCCCCCGCCTGCGATCTCGAGCATGGGCGCACCTGTCGATGGCTTGTCCGGGCGGGGCGGATAGAAGTCGGCCAGGTCGCGCCCCACCATCATGCGCACGATGGTGCCCGGCGAGAGCGCAGCCATCGGCTCGGTGGCGACACGCTTGCCGTCTTTCAGCACCGTCACCCGGTCCGCGAGCGCGGCGATCTCGGGCATGCGATGGGAGATGTAGACGATGGCGACCCCTTGCGCGCGGAGGTCGCGCACCAGGAACAGCAGGCGCTGGGCGTCCTGGTCGTCGAGGGCTGCGGTGGGCTCGTCCATCACCACCACGCGCGCGTCGAGCGCCAGGGCTTTTGCGATCTCCACAAGCTGCTGCTCGGCGATCGAGAGAGCGCCCACGGGCATGTCGGGATCGAGCCTGGCTCCGACGCGGGCGAGAAGCGCGGCCGTCTGCTCGCGCATCGCACGGCGATCGAGCGCCAGGCCGCGCGTCGGCTCGATCCCGAGCAGCACGTTTTCGCTCACCGAGCGGTCGCGCATCAGGCTCAATTCCTGGTGGATGATGCTGACGCCCGCGCGGCGCGCCTCGGCGGGGTGCGCAAAGCGAACAGGCCTTCCGCCCAGGCTTATGTCGCCGCGATCCGGCTGGTAGGCGCCGCCCAGCACCTTCATCAGCGTGGACTTGCCCGCGCCGTTCTCGCCGCAGATGGCATGCACCTCGCCCGCATGGACGTCGAAATCCACGGCGCTCAAGGCCGTGAAGCCGCCGAAGCTCTTGGATATGTCGCGCATGGACAGCACAGGCGCGTCGGCGCCCGCCGTCATCTGCGCGCAGCCCGCATGGGTCGCTGCTTGCGGTTCAAGGTTTCCTCCCTGCGGCCGGCATGCCTGTTCCTCCCGGGAATGCCGACGAAGCCAAGGCACCATGCGGGTGCGATGCTGGCCAGTGGAAGTTCCCCGACGGAGTCCGACATATGAGACAATCGGCTGAGCAGGGTGTGCCCCTCGTCTTCCTCGCCTTGACGCCGCGATGGGCATCCACAACCTCTGGCCTTAGGAAAAAGTCTCGGAGCATCGGAGGAACATGGCGCGAAAGCAGGCCGCGCGGCCGGCACTGGTCACGGGCATCGCCATCCTGAAGGCGCTCGCACGCCACAACGGGGCGATGAGCGTGGCCGACCTCTGCGCAGGCGTGGATGCGCCGCGTTCCACCGCCTATCGCGTGCTTGGTGCGCTTGCCGAGTTCGGTTTGGTGACCCGCGTCGAGCGGGGCCGCTTCGCGCTGGGGCCCGAAGCCGTGACGCTTGTGCTCGCGCGCGACGAGGTGCTCGCTGCGCGCGATGGGGCGCGCCTTTCCCGTCACGCGCCATCGGTGCGCCGGGGAGCGGAAACGCCGCTGATACTCCGCGAGCCCGATGCGACCAGGCTCTTCACGGCCCCTCCACGCGCCCGACGCGGCAAGGTCCGGCTCGGCTTCTCCAACGCCTCGCTCGACAATCCCTGGCGAACGGCGCTCGTGCACAGTGTCGAATGGGCGGTGTCGCGTTTCCGCAGCGAGATCGCCGACATGTGGATCGGCTGCGCCGACAATTCGGCCGAGCGCCAGGCGGAGCAGATCCGCGCATTCGCCGGGGACGGTCTCGTGGTCAGCGCCACCCACGGCAACCCGATCGCCGAAGCGCTCGCGGATGCGGAGCGGCGGGGCATTCCGGTGGTGCTGGTGGATCGCGGCGTTCCAGCGGACTTCGCCTATGCGAGTTCCGTCGGCACCGACAATTTCGGCATCGGCCATGTGACGGCACTCTGGCTCGCCGAGCATCTGGGCGGCAGGGGCCGCGTGGCGCTTCTCGCCGGGCGCCGTGATGCGGAGCCCGCGCGCCTGCGGCTCGAAGGCGCGGTCAAGGCCTTTGCGGCATTCCCGGAGATCGAGACGCTGCCGCCCCACTGGACGGGATGGCAGCGCGATGCCGGGTTCCGCGAGATGCGCCGGCTGCTGGAAGTCGGAGGGCGGATCGACGGTGTCTGGGCCTGCTCCGGCCTGCAAGGCGTGGGCTCGATCGAGGCGTTTCTCGCGGCGGGCTATGGCAGCGGCACCATTCCGCCCCACACGGGCGGCGATCTGAACTACGCCTACAAGCTCGCGCTGCGCTACGGCATTCCCCTCGCCTCGCGCGACTATCCGCCGGCCATGGGATTCAAGGCGGTGGAAATCCTGCTCACCTGCCTGCAGGGCCGCAGCGTGCCGCGGCGCGTCGAGGTGACGGCGGACATCGTGGCCACCAGGGGCCATGCCACGGCTTCGGTTCGGCCCGATCTCCTGGTCGAGGACCATGTGCGCTGGGACTTGCCCGATGAGCTGATCCTGGCCACCGGCCTGGGCGCGGGCTACGACCCCATGCAGTTCCGCGTGAACTATCCGGGCAACCGCTACAATCGCTCCGCGGTGCGAAGGCTTTCTCCACATGCCGCATAAGCTCACGCGCGGCCTGGACGAGCTGGGGCATGCGCTGCGCGTGGTGGCCCGCTCGCCTGGGCAGTCGGTCGCAGATTTCGCTCGGGCCTGCGGCCTGCCGCGCTCCTCGGCCTTTGCGCTGGTGCGTCACCTGGAAAACGAGCTGATCGTCGAACGCGACGCAGCCGGGCTGCTCTGGCCGGGCTCGGGCGCGGCGGGGTTGGGCTTCGGCGCATTGAGGATCGGCGGCATCGAGGGTGCTGCCGACGCGCTGCTGGGTTCGCTGCGCGAGGAATTGAACGCCACGGCGCAGCTTCGGGCGGGCGAGACCGCGCTCGTCTCGCGGTGCGCCGAATGGGACCGCAAGGGCGGCAGCCCCGCCGGCGCGGTGGTCGAGGCGCCTGTGGCAGGGGGGCGTGCCGTGATCCGGCTTTCTCTCCGCTCGGGTGCGGGCACTGCCGAGATCGAGGAGGCGCAGGCCTGCGCGGATCGTGTCGCGGAAGCGTTGACCGAGCAATTCGAGGCCACCTGCGGGCCCTGAAACGCGTGGCGAGACCTGTCCCACATGCGGGACTGCCGCGATGACTTGGCCGTGGCACGGTATGGTTCACAGCTTACTATCGCTGCCGCCCCCGGGGAGAGGGGTGCCAAGCGCCTAAACGAAGGGGAGGAACACGCCATGCCCGCACACAGGGTCGAACAGCTTTTCTCGAAGCCCAAGGGGCTCTTGCCCAACAGCCGCTTTCCGCTTCTGGTTCATCGCGCTGGCATTCCGGGTGGGGGCGTGGACGCGGTGCGGGAATGTTTCCGCGGCAATGGCTGGCTCAACAACTGGCGCTACCCCGGCGTCTACACCTACCATCATTTCCATTCCACGACGCACGAGGCGCTCGGCGTCGCCGCGGGCTGGATGGAGGTCGAGGTGTTCGGCCGCGGCGAAACCCGCCTGCGGGTCGAGGCGGGCGATGCCATCGTGATGCCGGCCGGCGTGTCCCACTGCATGGTCGGCCACTCCGACGACGTGATGCTGGTCGGCGGCTACCCCGACGGACGCGACTGGGACAACATGCAGGAAGAGCACATCACGCAAGACATCTTCCGCGCGGCCGCCAAGCGCATCATGATGTGCCCGATCCCCTCGAAGGACCCCGTCACCGGCGGGTTGATGCTGGAATGGATCGACGCGCCGTCTTCCGTGGATGCCGATCTGAACGACTTCCGCGATGGGCTCGACCCCATCTGAGCCGGCGATGCCCGCGCCTATTCGGTCATCACCTGGCGCAGCCCTTCCAGGGTCGTCTGGTAGTGCTGTGCCAGGAGTTCGCAGGCCTTTTCGGTGTCGTGGTCGAGCACGGCTTCCATGATGGCTTGGTGCTCGGCCTTGGCGCCTTCGCGCCGGGCGCGGCTGGGGTTGGTGTTCATGGAAAGGCTGCGGTAGCGCACGGCCTCGTCCATCAGCGTCGCGCTGAAATTGAGAAGCCAGCGCGAGCCGCATTGCGAAAGGAGCGCCAAGTGGAACTCCTTGTGCCGCACCTCCCACTCTTCGCTCGCTTCGCGCGACACTTCGGACGGCAGGCGACGATGGGTGCGCGCCAGGCGGTGGTAGCTCACCACCAGCGCGTCTTCCCATGCGTCGTCGCGGTTGGCCATGGAAAGCCGGAGCATCATGGTCTCGGTCCAGATGCGCGTGCGCACCAGTTCTTCGAGGTCGGTGATGGAGATGGTCTGGACGAAGAAGCCGCGATTGTTTCTGCGGACCACCAGCCCCTCGGAGGAAAGCTGGTTCAGCGCCTCGCGCACCGGCACGGTGCCGATGCCGTAGCGCAGCGAGACGGCGTCGATCTGCAGCTTGTCTCCGGGAAACAGCGTGCCGAGCAGGATGTCGTGGCGAATCCGGTCATAGGCCTGCTTGGAAAGACTTTCGCCGCCGCCCGTGGGCGACGGCGTCGAGGCGGCTTCGGTGTCGGACATCCTCAGCCGAGCGCCCCCGGCTGCGTGGTCCTGTTCCAGAACACGAAGCGGCGCTGGGCCCAGACCACCAGGAAGTAGAGCGCAAGCCCGAGCAGGCTGAGATACAGGATCAGCGAAAACACGCGCGGGGTGTTGAGCTGGCTCGCCGCTTGGCGGATCAGCGCGCCGAAGCCCTTGCCGCCACCCAGGAACTCGCCGGTGATGGCGCCCGCCATCACGCCGACCGCCGCGATCTTGAGGCCGGTGAACATGTAGGGCAGGCCGGTCGGCAGCTTGAGGCGGAGCAAGGTCTGCATGCGCGAGGCGCCCATCGACTTGAAGAGCATCCGCTCGTTCTCGCCCGCGGCGTAGAGGCCGGCAGCCGTCGCCACCACGATCGGAAACGTGGCGATGAAGGCCGCGAGCGCCACCTTGGACGAGATGTCGAAGCCGAGCCAGGCGATGAAGAGCGGGGCGAACGCGACCTTGGGCATGGTGTCGATGGCAACCAGATAGGGCATCACCGCACGCTCTCCGAACTGCGTCTCGCCGACCAGAACGCCCAGCGCGAAGCCGAGCGCGGTTGCGATCACGAAGGCGTAGATCACGGTCAGCGTCGTGGTGCCCAGCGCCTCGAGCATGTAGCCCCCGGATACGAGATTGGTTCCCACGAAGACGAGGTCGGTGAAGGTGGCGCCGGGGCTGGGCAGGATGATCGGCGAAACCCAGCCCATCCGGGTCACGAGGTCCCAGATGCCCACCACGATCACGAAGAGCAGCGCCATCGCGACGCTGCGCGGGATGCGGTCGATCAGCGCGTCCCGTTCGACCCAGACCGTGTCGCCCAAGGCGGGGGTGGCAGCCTGGTTCATGAGTAGGCCTCCTTGCCCAGAAGATCGCGGATATGGGCCACGAACTCGCCGAAGCGCGGCGTGTTGACCATTTCGAGGGTGCGTGGGCGCGGCAGGTCGACGATCACCTCCTCCACCACCCGGCCCGGCCGCGGCCGCATCACCAGGATGCGGTCGGACAGGATCACCGCCTCGGCGAGCGAGTGGGTCACGAGAAACGCCGTCGCACCCCGCTCAGCGCAGATGCGCTGGAGCTCCATGTTCATGAAGTCGCGCGTCAGCTCGTCGAGCGCGGAGAAGGGCTCGTCGAGAAGCAGCACGGCGGGGTCGCTCACCAGCATCCGGCAGATCGATGCGCGTTGCGCCATGCCGCCGGAAAGCTCGTTGGGATAGACGTGGGCGAAGTCGCCCAGGCCCACGAGCTTGAGCAGGTCGAGCGCCTTGCCCTTGGCTTTGGCGGCGGCCGCGCTGCCGTCGCGGATGGCGATCGGCATGACCACGTTCTCGATCACCGTCTTCCAAGGCAGGAGCGTCGCCTGCTGGAACATCATGCCGATGTCGGCGCGGGGGCCGAGCACGGGCTTGCCTTCCAGCACGACACGGCCGGCGCTTGGCGGCGAAAGCCCAGCCATGATCTTCAAAAGCGTGGACTTGCCGCAGCCCGACGAGCCCACCACGGACACGAACTCGCCCTCGCGCAGCACGAGGTTCACATCCTGGAGCGCCACGAGCTGGTTGCGGGCATAGGTCTTGGAAAGCCGTGCGATCTCGTAGACCGGCCGCGCGGACGCGGCCGGCTCGATCTCCCGCAGGCTGGGCGCAGCCAGCGCCATCAGCTGTTCCAGCCCTGCACGAATTCGTTGGTGTAGACGGCGGACAGGTCGTCCAGCGGCTTTTCCAGGGCGCCCGATGCGACGGCCGCGTCGTGGATCTTCTGCCAGTGCTCGGGCGGCTGGTAGCCATAGCCCTGCGCCATGAATTCGGGCGTGGGCGTGATGCGGTCGAGCACGCCGTCAAACAGCGAAGCGGCGAATGCCTGGTTCTCGCCTTCCTGCGGGTTGCCCGCCGCGCAGTGGGCGAGCGCCTTTTCCTTGTTGGCGGGGTCTGCCGCGAAGCGCGTGCCCCGCACCAGGGCGCGACCGAACTTGGGCGCGAGGTCGGGCGTGGCCGCCATCTGGCTTTCGAGCATGGCCACGCCGTTGCCGAAGAAGCCGAGATAGGTGTCGGGCGTGATCTCGCGCAGCACGAGGCCGCGCTCGCGCAGGATCGCGGCATCCGACACAGCGCCCGCGTAGGCGGAAACGTCGTCGCGCAGGAAGGCCACCGCCGCCGTGCCGCCGTCGCCCACGGGCAGGAAGGTGTAGTCCGTGCCTTCGCTGAGCTTCAGATCGGTCATGATCGCGCGCATGAACGAGACTTCCGCGCCGTCCGCCGTGCCCACGCCGATCACCTTGCCCTTCAACTCCTCGGGCTTGGCGAAGGGGCTGTCGTCCTTGACGAGGATACCGAACACCGACTTCGGATACATGTTGTAG